>CAYXWV010000001.1:0-166448 GCA_964468875.1 uncultured Anaerolinea sp.
CCCCTATTATATTAAATTTTTGAGGCTGCCCCTATACTTTTGGGACAGCCTCTTAAATATTTTTACTCCTGAAAAACACAGGTGTTTACCCGGGTTCGTTTCCACCTTCAAGTTTAACCTGCCCTTTTTTTGTGGTTTCTTCCACTTTTTTCTGGGCTTTTTTAACCAGATCTTGAGCCTTGGCGATAGTATCGCTGGTCGCCGATTCTACCTTTTTATAGGTTTCATCCAGTGTTTCAACGGTTTTATCTTTCAACTCGATTGCCTTGTCTTTAATGACGGTGCGTGTTTCTTCACCGGATGAAGGAGCATAGAGCAAAGCCACAACGGCTCCGGCGATTCCGCCTACCAGAAAACCTACAAGAAAAGAGCCAAAACTATCTTTTTCAGCCATTTAAAACCTCCTTTTTAATCGCTAACAGACTATTTTTTGGTAATCTTGAACATATCCAAAAAATGTTTCATGCCGGCCAGATATCCGTTTAATTTGATCACCGGCTCGACCAAATTTTCACTTAAGAATTGGGATGTGCCCTTCAGCGTATCTACCGTTTCTTTGGTGGAATTGAGGATTGGTTTCACTTCATTTTGTAGCAAGTTGATTAGTGTGGAAATCTGAACAATCAGAACCACCAATGCAACGCCAATTACGATGGATTCAAAAGCCATAAAAATGATGAAGATATCGCGGATATGTGAAGTAGTCTCGAGATTGGCTTTCGAAAGCAACACCACTGAAGTAACGATCAACCCGAGCAGGATTGCTGCCACGAGGATGATGACCCAAAGTTTAATACCGGTTTTGCCGGATTCTTCAAGCTCGGCATTTGTGGCGGTGTTTTCGAGAAGGGTAGGATCTTGATCACTCATAGGGTAATTATATCATAACGAAAAAATGGCGATTATGCCTACTTAACAGGAGGGAACCTATATACAATTGCCAGGCCGCCTTCCGCAGTTTCGCGATAAACGTGGGGAAGATCTCTGCCAGTTCTTGCCATTACTTTTACCACCTCGTCAAATGAGATGCGGTGTCCGCCATCGGAGTATAGGGCAAAGGTGGCACAATCAAGGGCACGAGTGGCGGCGAAGGCATTGCGTTCAATACAGGGAATCTGCACCATGCCGTTTACTGGATCGCAGGTCAAGCCAAGGTGATGTTCCAGCCCCATTTCCGCGGCATATTCCACCTGGCGGATGGAACCACCCATCAGCTGAGCGGCGGCTGCTGCCGCCATGGCGCAAGCCGAACCGATTTCTCCCTGGCATCCCACTTCAGCACCTGAGATTGAGGCATTGGTCTTGATTAAGTTTCCGATCAACCCGGCAGTTTCAAGCGCGTGTATGATATCCAGATCGCTGGTTTCAAAGGTTTCTTCTATGTATCTCAGAATTGCAGGTAGTACGCCTGCTGATCCACAGGTTGGGGCGGTAACGATCATTTCAGCGACGGAATTTTCTTCAGCCACAGCCAGGGCATATGCCGGTAAAAAGCCCTCTTTTTTTAATTTATCACCGGAGGTTTCAATCTTGCGGTAGATGTTGCGCGCCCTTCTTGAAACGCCCAACCCTCCCGGCAAAACACCTTCAGATTTCAATCCGCGTTGAATACTATCTTTCATCACCTTCCAGACTTCCTCTAGATGGGGGGCAAAGGAGGGGTCTTCGTAATCTTCAACGTACTCCCAAAAGGATTTTCCAGTCTGGGTGCATTGACGTAAAATATCGCTCATGGTTTTGTGAGGATAGATTTGTTTTTGACTTGCTCCACCTGGATGATCCATAATCGTTCCACCACCGGGACTGTAAACCTCCCAGGTATCGATTCCTTTCTCATTTTCATCGAGAGCTTCAAATCTCATGCCATTTGGATGAAAAGGGAGCAGTTCATCAGGCTTCCAGATAAACACGACGTTTAACGGTGATAAAGATTTTTCGATTGCAAGATCGGTAAGGTGTCCTTTTCCGGTGGCGGCCAGGCTGCCGTAAAGAAATACCCGGTAGGATGCTGCCGAAGGGGTGCGCAGTTTGAACTGTTCGGCAGCTTTTTGAGGTCCCATGGTGTGGCTACTGGAAGGACCGAATCCGATTTTATAGATTTCTGTGATTGATTCCATAATTCTAAGGGCTCCAGAAAACTGATATCCACTATCAATCAGATATCTCGTAATCACAATGTGACAATAATTAGTGTAACATACCTCAATAATACTTTTTTGAATGTTTGTCGCTTTTGTCGGCGTGTGATAGACTTAACGGTTGCCATGATAAAAACAGCCTTGCTTCGATTCTTTTTACTCCCTATGGGAATACTGATCGGTTCACTGAATCAAGTGACCCCCGGGTTGTATTTTCTCAGTCCTGGCGAGGGCGAGGTGGTGGCAGGTGTGGTGGAAGTAAAAGGCTCTGTGCCGGATGTCAATTTTTCTTATGCGGAACTTTCTTACGCCTTCTCAGAGGGAGAAAATCCAACATGGTTTCTAATTGGCCGCATTGATCAATCGGTTCATGATGATTTGTTAGCATTGTGGGATACCACAACCATTACTGACGGTGTGTACCGATTGAAGTTAAGCGTGTATGAAAGTGGTGGAACCGTGCATGAGACTGTGCTAGATAACATAAAGGTGGGTAATTACACGCATTATGATTCCAGTACTCCCACTGCTCAAAGTTCTGCTGGACAAGTCACTATGGAAGAAATTCTCACTGTGACTCCAACAATATTGGCTTCACCGGAACCGACTATGCTTTCGGTGAACCCTGCTTCGATCAGTGATGGTGACATAAAGTTCAGCCTATCAGCCGGATTCGTGTTGACGATCATCATCCTAATCGTTCTGGCAGTTTATGCTTTTTTTCGTCAAAAAGCGCGTAAATAAAGACATCTTGTTTTTACTATGAGCGTTTCATGAAAATTTCATTGGGTCAATCAGGAATTCACTAAAATGAACGACGAAATTAACACTCCTTATTTATTAATTGGACTGGGCAATCCGGGCAGGGAATACCGCGAGACGCGCCACAACATCGGATTCATGGTTATAGACCGGTTGGCGGCTGATATTGGATGTAAGCTGACCAAGGTACAAGCCAAGGCAATCATCGGGATTGGCAAAATTCAGGATTACAAAGTATTTTTAGCCAAACCTCAGACTTATATGAACCTTTCAGGTCAGGCAGTCTCTGCTCTGATGCACTTTTATAAAGTGGACATTAGCAGACTGATTGTGATCAATGATGATGCGGATTTACCCTTCGGGCAAATCAGGATGAAACCAGGCGGTGGATCAGCCGGCCAAAGAGGTCTTGGTTCAATCATAGAGAAATTAGGATCACAGGATTTCGCCCGTCTGCGCATGGGCATAGGCCGTCCACCCGGTCAGATGGACGCCAAAGACTTTGTGTTGCAAACTTTCAGCAAAGCCGACCAGGAGTTCCTGGTTGAGTTTGTCAAACGCGGAGCAGATGCCGCGAAGAGTTTCGTTATTGAGGGCATTGACAATGCCATGAACAAGTTCAATCCAAAACCGCAGGCATAGTCATGCTCGATCTTGTACGCAAACAATCCATTTATCAAAAGACACTTGACTCAATCAAGGTTGGTGCCCAACTACAAGGGTTGGGGCTTTCCAGGCCGGCAAGACTCCCGGTTCTGGCTTCTTTATGTCATGATTTGAACGTCCCTTTACTTGTATTGACTGACCGGGCAGACCGAGCCTTGATGATGTTTGACGAGCTAAATTTTTGGCTCCCTGATCATCCACGCTATCACTTTCCAGAGCCGAATCCGATGTTTTACGAACAGGCTACCTGGGGTGCGGTTACACGGCGAGACCGGTTATCGGCATTAAGCGCCCTGGCGCAATATCATTTGCCTGGCAGCCAAAAACCAGAACAGGTTACCGTGGTTGTGGCTTCACTGCGCGCTTTGATGACCCGCACCATGCCGCGGCGCGATTTTATCCTTTCCAGCAAGACCATCAAGCTCAATCAGCAAATCAGCCCTGAAGAACTGCGCAAGCATTTGGTTGCCATCGGATATGAAGCCGTGGACGTGGTCTTGGAGTACGGGCAGTTTTCTCAGCGCGGCGGTATTCTTGATATTTGGACGCCCATGGAGGCTTTTCCGGCCCGATTGGAGTTTTTTGGAAATGAGATTGATACGCTGCGGCATTTTGACCCGACCACGCAGCGCACGGTAAGGGGCATCCAACAATTAACCATCACCCCTGCACGTGAATATTTAATCAACAAGATGCCCGAGGGTTACCCCATGCCTGAAGGCTATGACACTACCAGTAACGCGGACGAGTTTTACATTCCGATCATGCACCCGGCTCCCTCAACGATTTTGGATTATATGCCCAAGAACGCGCTGGTAGTGATTGACAATTTAGCGAATCTCCAGACCTTCAGCGAGGAAATTGAGGAACAGGCACTGAAAACCCGCCATGATAGTGTGACTGATGGGCTGCTGGATGAAGCATTCCCAATTCCGTTTGTGACCTGGTCTGAACTTGAAGATGCCATCCAGGCAAGGCGCTGGGTGGAGCTTGGACGCGCCCTCGATGAAGACCAGGACGTGGTAGGCAACCTCTTCCAGCCGGGAGAACGATTTGGCGGGCAGATCAAGCATTTTCTTGACCGCCTAGCTGAACTAACTGACAAGGGCGATCATGTGGTAATTGTGACCCGCCAGCTTTCTCGCCTCAAGGAATTATGGGCGGAAAAACATCATGAAGAGGATAAGCTGGAACCTGAATTCCGCGAAGCTACCATTGCCGAAGGCTGGGATATGGCGATGGATGACGGTTCAGTTCTCCATCTAATGACTGACAGTGAAATTTTTGGCTGGGTTCGTCCCCTGCCGAGAATCAGGCGAAAAGTAGCCCATGCGGCTCCTGAATCCACGTATGCTGATCTAAACCCGGGCGACTGGGTGGTGCATGTGGATTACGGCATCGGCCGATTTGCCGGGTTAGTGCGACGGACATTGGAAGGTACCGAACGCGAATTCCTGTTGGTGGAATATGACGGTGGAGATCAGCTTTATGTGCCCATCCCACAGGCAGACCGCCTGAGCCGGTATGTTGGACCGGGTGGCGAACCACCGAGGTTATCTCGTTTGGGAAGCGCGGACTGGAATCAGACCAAGCAAAATGTTCGCGAAGAGGTGGTGCGGGTCGCCCAGGATTTACTGGAACTTTATGCCAAACGCATGACTTCGATTGGATATTCCTTCAATCCTGATCATCCCTGGCAGCACGAACTTGAAGCCAGCTTCCCTTTTGTGGAGACAGACGATCAACTGCTGGCGATTAACGAAGTCAAGAAAGACATGGAAACTCCCCGGCCGATGGACCGTCTGTTGTGCGGTGATGTTGGCTACGGCAAGACGGAAGTCGCGCTGCGGGCTGCTTTTAAGGCAGTGATGGATGGCAAACAGGTGGCGATTTTGGTGCCCACTACCGTTCTGGCACAGCAGCATTACGAAACCTTTAGAGAGCGGTTGTCGGCGTTTCCGGTTTCGGTGGAGATGCTTTCGCGTTTTCGATCCCCGAAGCAGCAGGATGAGATCATCTTAAAACTGGCGTTGGGTGAAATGGATATCGTCATTGGCACCCACCGCCTGTTGACCTCGGATGTGACTTTCAAGGACCTGGGACTGGTTATCATTGACGAGGAACAGCGCTTTGGGGTGACCCACAAGGAGCATTTCAAGAAGCTGCGCACCGAGGTGGATGTGTTAACTCTGACTGCCACACCCATCCCGCGCACCCTCTATATGGCGCTGACCGGGGCGCGCGATATCTCGATCATCAATACCCCGCCAGCCGACAGATTACCGATTATCACCCATATCGGACCTTATTCGCCGCGTATCGTCAAGCAGGCTATCGTTCGTGAGATGGACCGCGGCGGACAGATTTTCTTCGTGCATAACCGTGTGCAGACTATTCATGCAATGCAGTCTCATTTGAGAAACCTGGTGCCTGAAGCACGTATTGGAGTGGGGCATGGGCAAATGAAGGAGGAAGAACTGGCAAAAGTGATGAGCCAGTTCTCGCACAACGAGATTGACGTTTTACTGTGCACCACAATTATCGAATCCGGGTTGGACATCCCCAATGCCAACACGCTGATCGTGGATCGGGGCGACACTTTTGGTCTGGCGCAGCTTTATCAATTGCGCGGCAGAGTGGGGCGAGGCACCCAGCGGGCGTATGCCTACTTCTTCAAACACCGCAAGAAACCGCCCACGCTCGAAGGACAGGAAAGGCTCGAGACGATCGCTGAAAACACCCAACTGGGGGCTGGCTATTCCATTGCCATGCGAGACCTCGAAATGCGCGGGGCGGGCGAGATGCTCGGCACAAAGCAGTCGGGGATTATTGCCTCAGTGGGTTTTCACCTTTACACGCGCATGCTGTCTGAGGCGGTGCGTGAACTGCGCAAGACCGTGCCCAACGCAAAAGAGGTCGAGAAACTGTTTGGGGTTGGCGGCGCGTACATCCCTGTCAGCGTTGATCTGCCACTGGCGATCGGCCTGCCCACCGAGTACGTGGAAGACCAGGCGCTGAGACTTCAACTTTACCGCCGCATGGCCTCCATAACGCTTGAAAGCGAACTGGATGAGCTGGCTGAAGAATTCGCCGACCGCTTCGGTCCGCTGGTGGAACCGGTGGAAAACCTGCTTTACCAGATCAGGGTCAAGCTGCTGGGTGAAAAAGCCGGGCTGACCTCGATCAGTCTCGAAACCGACCAACTGGTGCTGCGCTACCCGGCGCTGCCTGATGGTGTGCCAGCAAGAGAATTAAAATCCCCTGACGTGCAGGTAAGAGCGGGCAAGAATGCGTATTGGATGAAGGTCCACCCCGCAGGGAGCGAGTGGCGGGAGGACTTGACCGCATTTTTGAAAAAGATTGAAAAGCCGGTTTAGGTTCTGGTTTTATTCCACAGATGATCACTTCTTTCCAGTTTTTGACCTCGGATTGATTGTATCGATCGGTTCTTTTTGATAAACTTCGTGATTCGTTTCTTTTTTTGCGAAATTGGGAACGAAAGAAACGAATCGATTTAAGGGCAAATTCCAATTTGAAAAAGGGAATTAATTGCTGTTTGTTGATTCGGTGAGGGATTCGTTTTTATACATCAATCTGGATTCGTTCCCAGGACATTCACAAATTATGAAGTTGGTAAATTGCGATAGAAAAAATGTTCTAATATTATTGTAAACCCTGTGTCAAGTGTTTATAATACGAGGTTATTATTATCTGAAGGCTCCATTGGAGAAATATAGTAAAGCCGAAAACTACAATGAATGGATAGTTTCCATCAATGCCAGTATTCTTCGCCCGCCTCAAGTAATCTCCAATGGTGCTGTTCGATATTTTGCATGCCCCCGCTGCGGCTTCGGTGGATAGCCCAGCCTCATACTTCAGTTTGATGACTTCCTTGAATTATTTCATGATTAATCGTTTTCCGGCCATGTTCTCCCCCTTGTTCCTCAAGAAGTGAGCATGCCCAAAACTTGGATTAACCAGTTATTTCTCTCCCCACTATAAGCATCCGATTAAATCAGGAATCGGAATGCGTTTTACCCCGGAAGCACTGCATGATTTGCTCCGGATTTATGCATTTGATTCTAGTGACACCAGGATAATTTAATCACCGGCTTTATTTTAGCTTCTCAAACTCTTGTTCCATTTCGTGACCCAGGCGTTGTTTCTCTTCCATTGGCAGAAGCGAGCACTGAAGAGCGGTGCGGTTGAAATTAATAAAGTCTTGTGCTGAAAGACCAAAGGCTTCAGATGTTCGCAGGTATTCCTCTGTCAGGGTGGTGTTGAACATGGGGGGATCATCCGAGTTAAGGGTGACCACCAGTCCTTCAGCCATCAGGCGCGGCAGCGGATGAGTTGCCAGATCAGGGAAAACTTTCAGGCAGATATTGCTGCCAGGGCATACATCGAGCGGGATTTGATGTTCGCGCAAATAATCAACCAGTTTGGGATCTTCGAGGCAGCGCACTCCGTGACCGATGCGGACGGCGTGCAGGCTGCGCAGGGCACCCCAGATGCTGGCTAGCCCTTCCGTTTCGCCGGCATGGGGTACGGCAGGCAACCCGGCTTTGCGGGCAATCTCGAAGGCTTCGACAAACAATTCAGGGGGATGCCCGACTTCGGGACCGCCAAGACCCAACGCCACACAACCCTCATTCATGGCTGATACCGCCCAATTTGCCACGATGACTCCTTCCTCAGGTTGGGTGTTACGCGAGATGTCAAAGATCCAGCCAGCACTCACATGCAGTTCGCGTTCCGCCCAGGCACGCGCGCGGTTGAGCGCGTCCAACTGGTCGCGGAAAGAGAGGGCGTTGGCAAGATACTGGCTGTAGGGGGTGTAAGTGACCTCGCTATAGAGGATGTTCTGAGCAGCCTGCCCGATAAAGAATTCACGGGCAATCAGTTCAATATCCTCGGGGTTGCGCAGGCATTTGGCAAAGGTCATGTAGATTTCGATGAAGTGGTCGAAATCGCGGAAAGAATACCACTTACGCAAGCCTTCCACGTTATCGGCAGGCAGGGGCACTTGATGGCGGTGAGCCAGCTGAAGAAGGGTTTCAGGACGGATTGAACCCTCGAGGTGAACGTGAAGTTCGATCTTGGGCATGCGGGTGATGAAGTCTTTTAGATCCATTGGCATCCTTTTAAATGTGAAGATCAAATTATAGCCTAAATACAAAAACAAGGATAAAAAGAGGATAAAAAGAACAGATGTGCTATAATAGAACCAATCAACAGGTTCAAATAACAGGATTTTCACATGGATTTTAAACTTCAGGCTCCATTCATTCCCACGGGCGACCAGCCGGAAGCCATTCGACAGCTCGTTGAAGGCGTTCACAAGGGCTATCACGACCAGGTGGTGCTGGGTGCTACGGGCACCGGCAAGACCTTCACCATGGCCAACGTGATCCAGGAACTTCAAATGCCGGCTCTGGTGATGGCGCATAACAAAACCCTGGCTGCCCAGCTTTACGCTGAGTTCAAAGAATTCTTCCCGGACAACGCGGTCGAGTATTTTGTTTCTTACTATGATTATTACCAACCCGAGGCTTACGTTCCACGGCACGACCTGTATATCGAGAAGGAAACCGATATCAACGAAGAGATTGACCGCATGCGCCTGTCAGCAACCACGTCGCTGATGTCGCGCAAGGATGTGATCATCGTGGCGTCCGTGTCGTGCATTTATGGTCTGGGCAGTCCGGAGAATTACACCAGCGTGGTGATCAACCTGGATGTGGGCGGTATTTACCGACGCAATGCTCTGCTAAGGCAGCTCATCGAAAGCCAGTACCAACGCAACGACCTGGAACTTAAACCAGGCGTGTTTCGCGTCAGAGGCGACACGATTGAGATCTTCCCAGCCTATGAAGAGAAGCGGGCATTCCGGATCAGCTTCTTCGGGGATGAAGTGGAAAAGATGGTCGAGTTCAGTCCGCTGACCGGAGAAATCCATGCTGAGCCGAAACACATTGAAATCTACCCTGCCAAACACTACATTGCCAGCGAGACACGTCTCAAGCAGGCGATTGAAGATATTGAAAATGAGCTGAATGATCAAGTCAAGTATTTCAATTCCAACCAGCGTTTACTGGAATCGCAGCGTATCGAGCAGCGCTGCCGATATGATCTTGAGATGCTCAAAGAAGTGGGTTATTGTTCCGGGATCGAGAATTATTCGAGACATCTCGACCAACGCCCATCTGGTTCGCCGCCGTGGACCCTGATGGATTACCTGCCTAACGAGTACTTGCTCTTTCTGGATGAGTCGCACATGACCGTGCCGCAGATCAGGGGTATGTATCACGGCGACCAGTCGCGTAAAAGCACTCTTGTGGAATACGGGTTCAGACTGCCCAGTGCCATGGATAACCGTCCGCTAACCTTCGACGAATTTGAACGGCACATGGGCTATACCATCTATACCTCAGCCACCCCGGCGCAATTTGAAATGGAACGTGCTGACCAGGTGGTGGAACAGATCATTCGCCCGACCGGGTTGGTGGACCCCGAAATTGAGGTGCGCCCAACCAAGGGGCAGGTGGACGACCTCTACGGCGAGATCAAGAAACGCACCGAAAAAGGGGAGAGGGTGCTGGTGACCACCTTGACCAAACGCATGTCTGAAGACCTTTCAGACTATCTGCTGGAACTGGGGGTCAAGGTCAACTATCTGCACTCTGAGGTCGAAACACTGGAGCGGGTGGGCATCCTGCGTGACTTGCGCATGGGTGTGTTTGATGTGCTGGTGGGTATTAATCTGCTGCGTGAAGGATTGGACTTGCCTGAAGTATCCTTGGTGGCGATTTTGGATGCTGACAAGCAGGGTTTTCTGCGATCGGGCACAGCCTTGATCCAGACCATCGGACGAGCGGCGAGAAACGTCCACGGCAAGGTGCTCATGTATGCCGATCAGGTCACTGACGCGATGAAATATGCCATTGATGAGACAAACCGACGCCGCAAGAAGCAGATGGATTACAACGAAGCCCATCATATCGAACCTTTTACGATTGTTAAGGCAGTTCATGATATTACCGAACGTCTCTCGGCTGACAACCCGATGGTGGCGGAAAACCGGGCGCAGTATAAAGCGGGCGGCGGAAAGGGCGGGGCACCCACTATCCCAGAAAAGGAATTGAAACGGTTAATCACCGAACTGGAATCACAGATGAAGCAGTGCGCCAAGGATCTGGCATTTGAACAGGCAGCCGTGTTGCGCGATCAAATTCTTGACCTGCGCAGGCTGCTGGCGGAAGAATCCGATTTGCCTCCGTGGAAGAAAGCCAAATTGCTGGCCGGCGAAGTAGAGTAAAGACGAATTAAGGCTTATTCCTGTTTACTTCGTGTAAATCCCCGAAATCCACGAAAAATCAACCTGTATGCTTCCAACCCCCCTAGATTTGGGGGGGGGTTGAGTATATATTTTGAATGCCACAGTCTTACTGCCTGTTTCCCTATTACAGATTACTGATTTTGCAACTGTTATTCCGTGGGCAGCACCGCAAACTTGTCATAGAGCCTGGAAGCCGTGCGCCATTCGTATTTCAGATCGGTCACCATCGAACGGCTGGGCCCGCGGCGGGCATGTTCCACCAGACCGTCGAGGTCACTCTGAAGTCCTTCAGCAAGGATTTCGACTTCTCCGGTGTATCGATTCCGCACCCAGCCGGTCAAGCCCTTTTGAGCGGCAAAGTCATAAACGAAATAGCGGTAGCCGACACCCTGCACATGACCATCTACGATGATATGGATTCCTTTATATTCCTGACTGCTGGTTTCCAAATGGCGGCTCCGCAACTGTTATTGGATGAACAAAGGAAGATTACTCCTCTTCCTCATCGTCATCATCCATGTCGTCGAGGCTGGCAAATTCGTTGTCTTCGAAATCCTCGTCTTCTTCATCATCAGAATAATCATCAAAATCATCTTCCGCGGAACCATCGGGTTTGAAATCGAAGAAGTTCATACCTTCTGGACCGGAATTCAGATCGATGTTTTCGAGGGCTTTTTCAATCCACTCCATCTCTTCATCGCTCTGGGCATCTTCCTGAAGCTCACGGAGTTTTTCTTTGACCTCAGGACCGCCGATTTGCGACAGCGACCAGATGGCAGCCAGGCGAACATCGCTGTCAAAGTCCTGTTCTTCGACCAAGGTAAAGAGCTGATCAAGGGCGGCGCTGATTTCCAATTCACCGGCGGCGCGTACAGCTTCAAACAAGACTTCTGAATCTCCGGAGTCCAGCTTTTCTTGAACGAAATCAGACCACTGCTCATCGGCAGACCGTCCCATGGCACACAGGGAAGTGGCTACCCACCGGTTTTCTGAGGACTCGTAAGCTTTTTTAATCAAATCTGAAATTTTTGCGCTGCTGGAATAGCCCAATGATTCGAGGGCGCGCATGCGTACCTGGGGTAAATCATCACTATTCACTACTTCAAGCAGGTGGTTCACCGCGGAAATTTTGTATGAGTCAGGGATTTCATCCAGTTCGCCAAGGTAAACGAAACGTCCAAGCAGAGAGGCTGCAGTCGCGCGTACGCCTTCGTCGGGGTCGCTGTCCATCAATTCGATAATGGCTGGAACGATCTTGTAGTCATCGCTTTCCCAAAGCAACCGGATAGCGGTTACCCTGACCGTGGGGTCTTCATCATTTAGAACTGCTTTGGCAACTTCATCAAAACAGACAAGCGTATCATTTTCTGTAATGTCTTCGAGGTCTTCGAGTAGTGATTGCTTGCGGGCAAGGGGGATTTCTTGCCATAGACCAGTAAATTCACGCAAGTCTCTTGGTGAAAGATCTGAAAAACATCTCAAGAGACGGGCGGGGAAGGGATGATCGATATCTTTTAGCGCATCAGCAATTTCAGAAAATTTTATTCTTACAAGTTCTTCTTCCATAATGTTCGTCCTATTTGGCAACAATCGGGTTAATAATGTCATTGATCACCAGCACCACCATCAGCCCCATGAGGATCACATAGCCGATGAAATGAACACGGCCTTCCAATTCGGGTTTCACGCGTTTCTTAAAAAGCAGTTCCGGAATCAGGAAGAGTATGTGACCGCCGTCGAGGGCAGGGATGGGCAGAAGGTTGGTGAAACCCAGGGCAATTGAAATAATAGCCAGGAAGTTGAGCGTGGTCAACCCTTTCACGGATGGATCAACTGCCGTGACTTCTTTATCCACAGTTTGTACCTGTGCGAAAATGTCATAGATGCCTTTTACACTGACCATGCGGGCGTCTTTGGGTGCGATCTGTCCACTGATGAGTTTGACTGGCATCATGAGAAGTTGTACGCCCTGGTCAATTGTGTTGCTGAAGGCGGCCGGAATTGCCGCAAGGAAAGATACTTCCTTTACAGGATAGGAAATGGTCACGCCCATGGCGCCTTCATTGGCGGGAGCATTTTTTCGTGGAACGATTGGATAACTCAACGCTTCTTCACCGCGTTGGACGGTGATGGTCACTTCTTCATCCAGACGGGCGCTGACAATTTCTGAAAGCTTGTCGGTGCTGGTGACCGGGGTTTGGTCAATTGCGGTAATGATGTCGCCAATTTGAAGGTTGACTGCAGCTGGAGAATTGGCGGCAATGTCAATTATTTCCACTTTGGTGTAATCAGGGGCGCCAACACGATGAAAAATAAAGGCGAAGATGATCATGCCGACCAACAAGTTGGTAATGGGGCCAGCCAGGAGAGTGGTCAAACGCCGCCAGGCGTTGGCAGCATAAAAACTGCCTGCTTCGGTGATCTCGCCTGCTTCGCCTTTCATGCGGCAGAAGCCGCCAAAGGGAATCCAGTTGAGGGTGAAGTCTGTTCCGCCGGCTCTGAACAGCCTGACCATTTTAGGCGGATAACCGAAACCGAATTCTTCAACGTCAATTTTGTTCAAGCGGGCGGCGATAAAATGCCCAAGCTCATGCAAAAAAACCAAAGCCCCAAAAGCGAGGATAAATTCAAGGATGGATAGGATGGTACTTCCGATAGCTGTCATTCAGTCTCCGTAGAATAAATCATTACGCTCAATATTATATCCGTTTTGAACGCAGATTTCCTTAAGCAGGTGTTTGTTGTAGAAGGGGAATTTAATAGTTCAAACAATTTTCGCCGGGCCGCCTGCATGGGCGACCATTACTTCTTTAACTCCAGGGATGCTGGAGAGGCGGTGTTGGATGTTTTCTGCCGCTTTCGACTCGCAAATAAGGTGCACATTCGGGCCTGCGTCTATGGTGTAGGCAACCGGGATGCCGGTTTTTCGCCAGGTTTGAACCGCCTTCATCACATCAAGTGTGGCAGGTTCCCAATAAAACAAGGCTGGTTTGGAGGTCATCATCACGGCGTGCATCATGTTGCTGTCTTGCTCGATGGTTTCAGCGAGTAATTCAAAATCACGAGTGAGCACTGCGTCACGGCAGCGTTCAATACGTCGATCAGCATCCGCGACGCGGGCAGGTTGGTAGAGACTTGTGTTTGCCAGTTTATGACCATCGCTGGACCCGGTTTTTTTGTGGGCGCTTTCAACCACGGCGATGCAATCCACCAGATCCCAGTGGGAGGGTTGGGCAACGCTGACGGCAAAAGAATCCACGTCGGAGTTGCCTCGGTACCATTCAACGAAACCTGAAGGGATGGAACGGCAGGCAGATCCTGATCCGCGGCGGGCGAGACGGGAGAGATCTTTTTCGATCATTTCGAGCCCGATGGCGGTGACACCAGCCAGAGTTAAGGCGGCAAAGGCAGCCGCCGAAGAAGCGATCCCTGCACCGGAAGGAAAATTGCTTTCGCTGAGAATGTGAGCACGCGTGGCAATGCCGCGGATACCGCGGATAACATTCAAATGGGTTGTTACGCGCTGCAGGGCTGTTCCGCTTTGACGAATGCCGTTAAGGTCGAAGATGTCGGTGTTTAAAGCCGGATCAAAGGTCACTCTAGTGCGAGTGGTTAATTCTTCGAGATTCATCGAGATGGAACCGTTTTCAGGCAGCCGCAGCGAATTGTCACGATTTCCCCAATACTTAATAAATGCGATGTTAGGGTGAGAGACCGCTGTTGCTGTTGAAGTAGACATGTGATGTAAATTACCTTTCTATTTTCTTCAATTATAAGTTTACCATGCACATCTAGCATCTCAATAAGATGTCGTTTTGACTGGAAAGAGGCGTTTTCAAGTTTGTCGCGAATCTCAGCAAAACTTGCTTCAACTTCGGCGATTTGTTCATTGCCTAAAATCCCACTGGTTAAATGTGAATTAAGTTCGTTTTTTTCATCCAGTAATCTGCGAATGTTAAGATCAATCCTAGTTTTCTTCTCGGTTATCATTTCTTGGGAGAACTCACCGGAGAGAAATAAATCCAACAACTTTTTTTGTTGAAGATCAAAATCCTTTAATTGCTGATCAATAATTTCCATTCTTTCGTATAATCGTGAGTTTGACGATTGGGTTTCGATTTGCATGTTTCTCAACCCATTTGTAATATTTTCAGGTTTTTCAATCAGATTTTTAGCCCAAGTCCAAACAGCAAGATCTACAAGATCAGCACGAAAGTTAGGCATCGAACATAGCCTTACAGGTTTTTGTTCCCCCCCCTTACAGTAATAATAATGGTTTTGCTCTCTACGAGTTCTGCCTACATAAGTGTAATTACAGACAGAGCACTTCAGACGCCTTCCCATCAAGTATTCATTTTTTGAACTTCTTCTCCCATTATTTACATTCGCTACAATCTTCAATTGCACAAGATCAAAGTCACTCCTAGAAATAATTGGAGGAACTGCAACAGAAACCCACTCATCACGGATTCTAGGAACTTGTTTTCCTAAGCCACACTTTGATTTTGCTTTTCGTGTATTTTCTTTTCCATCACTTATGATTTTTGTTTTTCCATAATGCCAGGTTCCTGTATAAGTTTCATTTCTCAAGATATGACGAATCATTGGGCTTGACCACACGCCGGGATCACGTTTTTTCGCGACATGCGAAAATTTATCACCACGGGTAGGAATTCGAAGGTTAGTCAATTTAACTGTGACGGCATTCATTGAAAGGGGGGATCCAGTTTCATCACCAATTAGATACCATTCATACACTAGCCTAACAATTTTCGCTTCATCTTCATCGATTGCCAACCAGGTTTTATGCGGTTCAGAAATTACTTTATAGCCATAAGGAGGCCTATTTCCGACTAAAACAAAACCACTTTGGGCTTTGCCACGTTTTCCACGCTTACTTCTTTCCAGTATTTTGGCTTTTTCATATTCTGCAATACTGGATCGAATTTGTTTTTGTAACCTTCCTTCATCTGAATCTTCATACCTGCCTATGACATATTCAACGACAATTCCAGAACGATGCAATTCTTCTTCTAAAATCATTTGAAGAATAGACTTTCTTGCTATCCGGTCGAGATCGTACACGATAAGAACTGAGATTGATTGATCCGCGGCAATAAAATTTCGCATTTCATTGAGAGCAGGGCGGTCGAGGGATGTCCCGGTGTAGTCTTCTTGAAAAGTGGCTGCAATTGCATAACCCATTTCTTCTGCATAACGTGCACAACCTTCGATTTGGGTTTTTAAACTATACCCCTTGGCTTGCTCATCAGTACTCACCCGAACATAAATAAGAGCTCGTTTAGAAATTGTGGTCATTTTAATATCACCTCTATCCCTTTGCCATTTCGATGGATCCGTCCAGTTGCTTCTAATTGTTCCAGATAGCTATAAACTGTTTGTCTGGAGATGTTTAATGTACGAGCTGCGGCAGTGGCACCCATGAGGGGATTGTCAAGATAAAGTGTTAGCAAGTTGTCCATTCGGGTTGTAAGATTGGCTTTTCGAGCCGCCTGCGCTTTGTCCAGAGAAGTGTCAGTTTTGACAATGCTTGACGTTAAATTAGACATCAATAGATTGCCTGGTTGTGTAAATGGTAGATGGGAAGATTGACGTTCAGCTTTACGTTCAGCTCGATCCTGAGCAATTCCAGATAGACGCCGGCGGTGTCCAGAACGCAATGCCAGATTGACAGCGCCAACCAATGCTAACAATGGGAAGAGAGCCGGTGCATATCGCCCGAGTTCAGGGAAGATATCCAGAAAAACAGTTAATCCGATTGTCGAAAATAGGTAGACACCCACCAGAGACGCTGCTAGTAAGAATGGAGCGCCCGGATCAGTCTTGCGTTTACCGACGTTGTAGTCCCATAACAATAAACTGGTACTGACAGTGGTCAGCCCTAAGCTTTCAATAATTGCGGCTGTTACCCAACCTAAAGCCGGGATCCAATGCAAGTCTTTCACAACCGCATTGGCCACCAACACCGCGCTAGGGAGCGGTGTGATCCAGGGACCAATTGCAGCGATTCCATCAACTAAACCGTTTTCAATCTCCGAGATTGAATCTCGAACTTTATTTACAAATGAAAAAACAGCCAAGAAATGCCTCCTTATTAGAGGGCAATAGAATGCCCCCGGTGATAAACTCCCACCGAGGGCGAATCTTGGCTGATCGGCTATAATATGATCAGCCCCTACTGCCGGTTATATCGGTGGCTGGGGTCAGGTTCGTGTAGGTGCTCGTTACACTTGCACGAACCGTCTTATAATTTTGTTCTATTTATTATATACCATAGAACAAATAAACGAGTATTTGAAAATGTTAAGAGTTACTCCGGTGGTAACGAGCCAACCTGGAAAGTAATTAATATCGCCAATTACGATGGGCTTTGGGTGGCAGAGCAAAGCCATTTGCAGCCCAAAAAGTCAATTCCTTTTCCGAAATACCTAAAAGTTGGCACCAGCTCAAACCCACGAATTGCAACCAGGTTCGAGCTTCTGAAACGCGAGCCGGATTCTTGCTCTTGAGATCCAAGGCAGCTCTAAGGATGACTGCCAGAGCAAGTGCTGCAAAGGGATCACTAATAGATTCTTCATTCATCCCTTTTCTCTTTTACGAGTTCCTTCAATTGAATATGCAGTACCTCTCCACCCGTGACCTCAATGAGACGTTTTCTTAACTGTTGAGCGGACGTTTTTACAAATTTTTCTGCGTCAACATCCTTATCTAGGAAGAGAGTCAAGGCCAGGGCTAATTCCTCTGAGCTATAACCAGCTTCCAGACGACCATCCGGCAGCCGACGCCAAAACCCGCCAATGGTGGGCAGTTTACTATCGGCAGGCAAACGCAAGGCAATTTCACAATCCTGCCAGGGTGCAGTATCCTCTTGTGACGTTAAGCCATTGGTGACATCAGTGACATTTGTTTTCTGGGCCAGCTCTATCGGTAAATGAATGCCATATACACTTGTCCAACGTTCGAGCTCCGTTAGGGTGATTTGCCATTGTCGAGTGCCTTTGCCGGCTTCGCGTACCTTATGTAGGCGCAGCTTGCCAAGCAATCGGCCGATCTTTCGGGAGGTAATGGATTCCTTGTCGATATCAGCTTCAGTATCTTCTGCAATGGTTTGAGCAGACTCGCAGATTTGTAACGTCGAGAAAACCCAAGTGGAAATTGAAACGTCACTATTGTCTCTAATGTCACTCTTGGCAGCAGCTAATTTACACACCCCTTGTAGAACTAACAGGGTCAGATCACTGGATTGCAGATCGCCGGTCTCATCCTGCTGGTAGCGCCAGGACATTTCCTCCAATCTCCGCCATAATCCACCAATTATTACTTGGTCTTTCCCCTGGATGAAGCTGCGCAATAAGCTATGGTTTTGATCTACATCATCCAACCAGGAAGCTACGGCTAGAATTGCTTTCCAAGGTTGAAGATTACGTCCACGTAAACGGACATTTTGGGCAACTAGATTTTCATAGTCGTGCAGCACTGGCAGGTTTGCCAACCCAATTGCCCATAATTCATCCTGCAGGGCCTTACGGTCATACGGCCAAAGGGTGTAATCCAATGGATCGAAATTGGCTTTTTCCCGGTCTGAAGTACGGATGAGGGGAATGATGATTGTTCGCGTAGCCAATACAGTATCAGGCATGCGAATTGCTGAAAATAATCGTGGACAGTAAGCGTTGACATAACGTAATTTCCACTTTCCCGGTCCATCTGGTTCTTTGAGCGGAACACTTGATCCGCGCCGGTTGCCAGCCAGCAGCAATGCACGTTTGTCCGGGTCCGTTTGTTTGGGATCAGAGATGTTTTCTGCGTCATCGAAAGCCAGGGTAGCTCCGTAATCAGCCAGGTCGCGTAAACTGGCGAAACTACCGCCAGCCAGAATAAGCTGGCCCAGGTAAGCCATTTCGGTAACTACGATCAGCAGGTTGGTTTTTCCC
The DNA here is from genome assembly GCA_964468875.1 of uncultured Anaerolinea sp. Classification (GTDB taxonomy): domain Bacteria; phylum Chloroflexota; class Anaerolineae; order Anaerolineales; family Anaerolineaceae; genus UBA6107. The sequence goes on from CAYXWV010000001.1 coordinate 18,861, forward strand.
GATCCTGCTTCACCATTCGGCCAGAGGAAACCGATTACGTTGAAGGCATCCAACAGGTAGGTACCCATGATATAGCAACCAATGAGTTCGGCCATGGACTGCTGATCGCCCAGTGAGCGGTCGAAGTCGAGAAAACGATTGATGACTGCCACGATCTTTGTGAAGGTATCAACCGGGTTGGGACGCTGACCCTGAACATAGGCACGTACGCCTCGGGTAGACCAGCGTTTCTCCACCGGTATCACTTCACGAAAAATCGTATTCACACCTAAATCGCTAAACGGATGGGTGGATTGACCATCGCTGATTTCTGCGAAAACCTTCCCGTCATTACGGACGATGAATAGACACAGTTTCTCTTCAATTAGCGGTGGATTATGGACCAGAAGATTGCCCTCTTTGTCCAAAACTTCTCGCCGAGTAGTGCGTACTGGCAGCCAGGTGGCTGCATAAGACTGTTTGCCTACCAGGCTCAGCGGGCGGATGATAGTGGGTGAGGGTTCATCCAACAATTCGATTGTAGGCTGTGCCGGCTGGGGAACCGGACGTGGTTGTTCGGTTAATGCTTCTAGGTCTTGCAGGGTATGCCCGTCAGCCAACCAGTCATCCACGCCCCATTTGACTCCACTTGGGTGGTTAGGAAGGTAGATAGCTGAGACGGTGGCTCCTTTGCGTTGCAGGATCTCGGTAAGGCGTTCCAATGCCAAACGAACAGAGGGTTTGTACATAACATCGGAGTCGAAGACAATTCGGACCAGACGGTTCTCCCAGGCGATGAAATCAAAGTCAGTTAGGATAGTGGTTCCGCCGAATTCATTGCGTCCTTTGAAGTTCCACACGCCCAATAAGTCAATAGCGCAAGCTCCCTGAGAAGCCAGGGAATCTGCCTTCTTTTGCCCTTCGGTGATAAAGAGCGGGATAGTCGGATTTTGCAGCGTTTTCAGACAAACCGGCGGGCAGTCCACTCTTACGCCGGCACCCTTTGGTATTTCGTATTTCAGTACCTTGACCGGTCGCAAGCCATCGGCTTCCCGCTTGCTGCGGTTTTCGTAGGTGCGAGGATTATCCGGACGGTAAACATGCAGGCCGATCTTGCCATCGGTCGTATAGAGAGGAATTAACAGTCCGGGTACCCGGCGCTGTGCCGGCGAAAAACCAAACTGTACCAGATCGCCTTCGTTCGTGATCGTGCGATAGCCACGCTCTTGTATCATCTGATCCGAGATGCCTGATTCTTTGGTAAGCATCTTGAGATGGTTTTCAGAGAGCGGTAAGTTTTGGATGCTCATAGCGTGGACTCCTGGTTCTGGACAAATTGAGCGTCTATTTCTTGTGAGGTTTCATGGCTTTGGTTCTTTTTATTTTTTGTGGTTTTCTGGTCTGTTTCGACCGCATTAATTTCTTTTTGTGTTTCAATAAATTGATCGCTAAGGATGAAAGCGTAGACGCGCGCTAACAACCTTCCCTGCTCCTCCTGTGACAACTGGAGGGTTTCAGCAGGTTGATTCATGTGTGAGGCTGTCCTCCTGAGGATGATTGAGGTTGGGTAGGGTATCCTGCAGCAAACCACGCCGGACAAGATCCAGTCGGACGATAAGGCGCACCTGATCAGCCGGCGTGCGCATCTTACGTTCCGAAAGACGGATCAGGGCTGAATACTCCGGCTGTTCTAACAAAACTTTGAGACAATTGAGCATAGAACTCCTTTTGGCAAAACAAAAATGACGACGTTTGATTCAACGTCGCCATTCTGCCATTTGGAATATCACTTGTTCAAGTGCTCTGGATATCCCTCTTTATCCCTTGAATATCCCTTTTTATCCCAAATACTCGGTCAGGAGTGTATATCCTTCGGTTTCTTGATGAAATTTGATTTTCGATAGGGAACGATCAGGAATCCATAGTCTTTGCGCAACCGATTGATGCGATTAAGAATCGTTTTTTCATTCAGACCCACACGAGTTGCAATTTGGGCACAAGTCAGGCCTTGGTGCCAAAGGCGGAGGATATCCCGATTGGCGCCAATGTTTGGAATCATCAGCCAGACTTCGACGGGCGTGGATGTTTCAATTAGTTGAGGTTCTATTTTGATCTCAACTGTTTTATTTTGTTCTGGAATTTCCGGTAACGTGAACCATCCTAATTTTTCCAACTCATCCCGAATTTTGTCCCAAATCAACCAGACGGTCTTTTCACCTCTTAATTGGACTCGTAACAGCGATCCGGCGGAGGGGAGTAGGTGCGCATTAATAGTTATCTGATCCTTGGCAAGCGACATTTTTACATCCACTGGATTGGCATCAGATGGAATTTGAAGTGTGTCTTTGTTGCCAGTTAAAGACACCAGGCAAAGTAATTTCTGATATTCGGCTTGGCTACTCAGCAAGGATGCGAACTGCCGGATCATTACCCCAAATTGTGCCGGCGTGCCTTGAATTGGAAAATCGAATTGTCGGTCAATTTTGTCTGAAGGAGCGGAATTCACGCTTAAAAACAGAGAACACAGATCTCTGTATCCGAAAATCTGAAGCCGGTCTAAAAGCCAGGTAATGAATTCCTTCTGGCGCTCCAGTCGTTTTTCGTAAAAGGCCTCCGAGAGTGTGGTTACAACTTGATCGTTCTGACCCAAGATATCAGCAAGCGTCCACTTGACGTTTCGACATTCTTCACGGATGAGCTTTTCGTTTGCTAAGGCAACATCAGAAGTAATGCTCTGAGGGGGAGCGAACCGGAGTTCAGTTTTTCGTGCCTGCACCTCAGAACAAATCACTCGGCCTATATCGCCCCATTTTTGGCATGTGATTTGAAGGGCATATGGATCACTGGATTGCGAAAAACTAAAATTTTCTGGTTCATAGACAGGTAGAAAACAGGCCATGATCGAAGCGGCCAATTTCTTAGGAGTGATGTTGACGGTGAGGTGATAACCTGGAATAAATGTCATAAATGAGTCGATAAATTTCAGAGTTAATACAGATTAACTTTTGAAGAATTAAATCTATATCCATTATAACCGAAATAGATAATGTGTTCTAATTCTAATAAATCGAGAGATAAGCAGAGATGTGTGTTATACCCGCATTCCATGTCAATTAATAAAAAAACCGATAATAAACAGGGTTTTAATCTGAAAATATAAGGGTTTTGCCAAGTTAGGATCTCACCTTTTGGGTGAAAGAAAAAGCGGTTGAATCAGCTAACTTTCACACCTTTTCCGCATGTTAAAATTGAAGCAGACAAAGTAACAGAAGCAAAGAGGGACGAAATATTGATGAACGCCGAACAGAAACTCGTAGAGGCTCTAAAAAAGCATCACCAGTGGCTTTAACGGCCCAACAGACAGCAATGTTGATAAGTCAACCGGATAGCACGCAGGGACGCAGAGACGCGCTCCTGATGGCCTTGATGCTGGATCACGGGCTACGCGTCTGTGAAGTTGCACTTTTAACTACCGCAGATTTTGACATTGAGACTGGGGAACTAAAATTCTATCGCCCAAAAGTCGACAAGATTCAAACTCATAAGCTGACTTCTCGGACACTTGATGCAGCAAAAAGATACTTCGAGCGTGAGGCTCCCCCATCGGACAGCGTTTGGCGGGCAAGTGCCAGTAAAGCCGATGGCAAAGCATGTACTGGTATGCTGACAGCACAGGGACTATCTGCGCTCGCCATTACCAAGCGGGTTGAGACTCTGGGACGTATGATTGGTGTTGAGGGTCTGTCTGCGCATGACTGCCGCCACCATTGGGCTACGCAAGCTGCCCGAAGTGGCACCCCTATCGACCGACTGCAGGACGCTGGTGGATGGAGTAGTCCGGCGATGCCATTGCGTTATGTGGAATCAGCAAAGATAGCAAATGAAGGTGTGAAATTGACTTAATGACTGCCCTGCAAAAACTTATTTTCAGTAACTAAATTTTAGCAGTTTGTAAGAATTTTTTACCCTCCAACCACGGAAAATAGCAATCAAAAAAACAAAAAAAGAAACCGACAGCTGTTCCTGGGAGCATTCCTGCTCTCTTTGGGCCTTCTTTTGCTTATTTTCCAGCTTTATACTGGCTTCCAGATAGCTTTGGATACGGCGAACATTTGCTGTCATCGCCGATCCGATTACCATGCAGGTTATTCTGAAACGCCCGCGCACGGGTAACTTACCTGCTGGAAAGGGATGGTTCACTTGGCGCACAGTGGCTTCAACCGCTGCTCGCAGGTGAAAGCGGGTATCCCGTTTTCCTCTTTGAACCGGACATTTCTGTAAGAAAGGACAGACCTGACAGACCTTATCATCAAAGTGTGCCACAAAGCTTTTTTTCTGGCTGTTTGGATGAACTTCCACCGTTTTTTCCTGCGGGCAAGTAATCTGGGTTGGCTTTCCACCCTCGCTCTGTTTGATCTTGAAGTCTGATAGATTCAGTTTCTCAGCACTGGGAATTCGTCCACGAATTGCGGTCTGGATTTGTTCTACCTCATGCTTTTGCAAGCTGCCATCCGATGTTGCAACAACTATACCATTTTTTCTTATGACGGGTTCTGAGGAAAAATGGTTCCAAAATTTAATTATTTTTGGAATATCGGTTTGCAAAGCAAATCCTATACAGATGAAAAGATACCGGCCGCTGAGATTATTGGACTAGTGAGATATTCCGGTCGTTATGATAATCGGAAAATTCATGCCTTCGGATTATATTGATATTAATTTTGATACCAGGTAGTCAATGGTCACATCATAGAACACAAAATCGTCGATTAGCTTTCCCCCCTTTGCCCCAATGGCCAGGTTGATGTTATGTTCATTTTGTTCTGGGCACATCAGAAGCAGCTTACACCCAGGGGCCTGCTTGCGCAGCCGCTTGCAAAGTGTCAAACAATAAGCCGTGTCGTAATGCCCTGATTCTGTGGCTTCAATCAGGATAGCGTTCGCATCATAATGACGGATGGCACGATCCGCGTGCTGATATTCGGGCTCATAAATCAGGCGCATATCTGGGATATCCCGAAACCTGTCCATCAACCCCTGTACAATCGCCTTGCGCTGCATGATCAACATAATGATTGACATCGTCTAACCTTCCTCTTACGCTTTCAAATCATAACCAGGGGTCAGCCGAAACATAGCCAGCGTTGTTGGCAGCTCATTAAACTCAACTTGTCAACTTGATTGTTGGTTTTCATATTGTCACTCCATTGCAGGCCTAATCGTCTTTGACCTGTAAAGAAAAGGTCAACAGGAATAATGCAGATTGCCCATATTCCTGTTGACCGTGTGTTTTCTAAGCCGGGCTTAAGCCTTTGGCAGCCCTTTATCGGCTTATCTACCGCAGGCTGCCGCAAATTCATCTACGCCCATGCCAAAGCAATGCTGGATCCTGCGCCAATGATCTTCAGGAAACCTTAGCAGCTTACGTTGTTTCCTTTTTTATGGCGCTTTAATGCTGGCGATGATCGCCTGTACGTCCGCATCTTGCAGTGGAATTTTCTTTCCACCGTACTCAAGCAAAATTGCAATTAAAAACTCGTCATCGCCATCTTCTGCCCAAATTAATTCTTGTTTATTGCCCGATTCCAACCCAGCAATTCCTTCCCAGGTGCGTCCACTTATCTTCAGGGGCGCTAAAACTTCAGGATTGTCGAAGCGATCTTTTTCAGGTCGAAAAAACGTGGAGTCCACACCATAGTAGCGGATTTCCATGCCCGGTGTTACATGTTGGTCGTCCTCAGTTTGTGCTCCTTTGTTAAATTTCAGTTTGTCTGGGTCTTTTGTGTTCGGCGTTTCAGCCCATAAATCCCACACATCATAACTCTTCCAACCATCCGGACAAAACGCACTGACATTACCGGCAGAAATTCTTTCACCGCTAACATCGGTGACGGGTTAGTCTCCGGTAAATTTTATGCTGTCCAATACAGCACTTACTTCCTCACTGCTAATGTCGATGTTAGAAGTCTTAACACTAACCGCATGCGCACCGTTCAGCATGCCCAAGTATTCTATCCAGTTCATGCCAATATTTTCATAGGTGCGTCCGGTCATGTCAATTCCGCCAATCGTCCTATTTTGAAGGGTTTGTAAATTTTCAAAATCTTCTAAATGAAGATCAAAATCTTTCAGATCCGGTTTGATGTTTATGCTGATACGAGGAGAATTGGAATACACGTCATCGCAGCTTTTCACTTGATACAGGTTGTAGCCAAATGGAGTGTCTTGGGGACACCAGCCTTGTCCGGGAAGCGTCGCAGAAATCATGACACCCGCCATCTCAAACTGGGCTTCAATCGGACTACCACCGGCCGGCGCGGATGGTGCCGGAGTTTCTGTCGCGGCTTCCACAGCCGGCGCAGGGGATACCGGTTTTTCGGTGACCAGAGTGTCCACTAATTCTGTGTGAATAAAACCATCGGAATTGAGAATCGATTCGATCATTGGTTCGGTATAGGTGGCAAGATACCAGTCATCGTACCAGGGTGGTCTTTCGTCTTCGGGAATATCGTCCCAAAGCAGGCCCCAAGGTCGCAGATACACCACATAATTAAACCCTTCGTCAAATTCGTCTTCATATCGGCCGTCAATGACCATGTAGTTTTCATATCCATACAGGCTGGGATCAATAATCCAATCGGCATGGCTTATTTCATCTCCGGCCCAATAATGGCCGCTTTCTGAAACAGCCGCTCCCATATCCCCCGCGCCGCCATACACCGACACTGTGATATCTACGGTTGCAAAATCTTCACCATCTTCCCACAGGTAGAGGACGCCCGTATCATCGGAATTCATTTCGATGCGGGCATAGATATCCCAGCGTCCATCATCGAGTTGTATGTAATCATCTGTAACGCTATGGGGTTCCCAATATCCGTACCAGTCCCCATCCCACCACTGCTGTAATTCACTAAGGGTTTCTGTGTTAACAGTTTTCTCGGGGGGAGTACCACTGGTGCGAACATAAATCAAGACGAGGCCGCCCCAATCTATGGTCAATTCATCGCCCTTTATTTTGTAGTCGACGGACGCTGTATCGCCTCCATCATTACGAAGGTCCATGACCCCATTTTCCCAAGTTCCGGTTGCGAGGTCGTCTGTTTGGCATATAGCAGTGCCATCTTCACTTAATAAAACATAATAATCAAAGCCAATTTTCCGAAGTTCGTCACCTGTGATCGTCTCACCATCTTCGGTGACCCTGTCTAAAACATAGTACCCTGCATGCTTGCTTGTAGTAGGAAGGATTACGCCGGCGTAGCCGCCTTCCTTTTCAAAAATTAGATCCAAACCCATATCCATCATATTGGTAAGTATCAGGATATCGTTATCAACGTTGCCAGGGAAATCAACCCCCTCGATTGAAAGTACCAGGCCGCCATCTTCATACCACCATTTTCCGTATGCTTTTTCTCCATCCAATATTAATTCATATTTCCCATTTTCTTTCAGTTCAAGCGAAGCACCTTCATCAAACACCTCTGAAATGTCCATAGTCATGTCCATCATAGAAGCCGAAACAGCATTCCACATGCCGACATTCGGGTCGTCACTTTTACTGCTTTTACCACCACAAGCGGTAAAGCTAACCAACATTATCAACGCAAGAATTATCAAGCCAACTTTTTTCATTTAAATCTCCTTTATCCTAAACGGGTTTTTAGCAGTTCCCGCATGGCGTCACAAACGTTTGCAAAATATTCCGCTCCACCAGAGATAGACTTGTTAAGTCCACCGTCCTTTACAGCTTGGGCGGTTTGTTTGATGGCCTTAAAATCCAATGTAGGCATATTTCCTATGCCACTAAAGGATTTGTTGCCCATACGTCTTACCGTGATAGTTTTGCCCTTTACAGTTATTTTTGGCTGTTGCTGCATGAAAACATCAAAAAAAATGGCTTTATCAAACAGCCCCTTTTTCAACTTAAAGCCTCCAGGCAATTTTGTTGCGTTTTGCATCATAAACTCATACAGTTGCTCCAGCGTCATGGTTTCTCGAAGCACGATTTTTTCAACGGTTTTTTTTAGCACTTTCATATCCATAACCACATCCTCCTTGTTTGCATCTCCTCATTGCCACAATCCCAACATTACGCATTCACAAAACTTACACCATCCCCTTAAAGCGCTGTATAGTCGTACACAATCGCCAATGCTTAACAACTTAGACATTGGCAACGCCTTTCCCTGCTTATTGATTTTGTTTTAACGTCAGTTCAGGATTCGTTCTTTTTTGTCATTGCTTCGTTTTGCTCGCAATGACAATCAAATAAATTCGACTATTATCCTGGATTCAGGTTATTTTAAAAATGTTACTAATTTTTTTTAATCGGCCTTCCATCCTTTCACACTTAAATTATAGCGATTATGATATCTGCTTACCCTAGCCGCTACGGGTAGTCTTTAAGAAAAAAACAGGCTTGAACCTGTTTTTTATATTCTTTTATTGATTGATGGATGCTTAGTAGAGAGGATTAATGAGACCATTGGAAATCATGTAAAACGCGAGATCCACCGCTTTTTTAAAACCTGTTTTAGCCAACATATTGGATTTATGATACTTCACCGTGTGTTCGGTGATAAAAAGCTCATCTGCGATTTCTTGATTTGTCATGTTTTTACACAGAAGCCGGAGCACTTCCATTTCTCTTTCCGTTAACGGCGCTTCTCCCATCACCGTAAGAATGGTTTTTGGCTCCGGGAAAGAACTTTCACCTTCCATAACTCCTTTGGCTATCTGCACAAAATAGTCAAGGCTTTTACTTTTGAAAACAAAAGCCTGTGCACCTGCTTCTTTCGCCCTGGGGGAATAGGTAATCTCGTCAAAGCCGGACATCACAATTACTTTAATATCAGGGTATTTTTCCCGAATAGCTTTTGTTGCCTCGATACCCGATGCCCCCCCCTCGGTACAGACATCCATAAGAACCAAATCTGGTCTGAGTTTCATGCAATACAACGCTGCATATTCGGCACTTTTCAAACTGCCGATTACGATAAAACGATCCGTGCTTGTAAGTGCATGAGACAGTGAATCGCACATCGATTCGTGATCGTCCACGATTAATACTTTATGCATTTTGACCTCCGGGTAAGACCACAGACAATGTGAACAGGGGATGGTGGTTGATCTCCAAATTGCCGTCTTGGGCACCCACTTTTTTTCTCATGATCTCGATACCGCTGCCTGATGCAAGCGGTGCCGCGGTTGTGTGTCCATTATTGGTAATTGTCAGCGTGTATGCATTCTTTTTTGGCTCAGACTGTATGTTGATTTGAGTAGCAAAACCATGTCGGACAGCGTTTGTGGAACTTTCTCTGATGATATCGACAAATAAATAAGCCTGCCGGGCATTGTCCGGTAGCTGTCCCTCAAAATGAATATTAACCCCAATCGCAGCGAAAATTTGTTGAATACTTTTCAGTTCATCGTATGGTCTAGTTTCACGCTGTTCTGCTTTGAGTTCGTCTAAAAGTCCTTTTGATAAGGATGTCAACAACTCATAGTCCAAATCACGATCATTTTGTATTGTGTGAAGCAAAACTGTGAGACGCTGCCCTAATATATCATGGGTACGCATCCTAGCCTGCTCAATTTCCCATTCTCTGCTCAAGATATGTAAATTAGCAATTGTATTCTTTAACGCATCACTCTTGATCCTTAGTTCCTGGTTTTTGAGCTGCAATTTAGCCGTCAATGCCCACTGTTCGCTTACATTTGCAACGGAAATGTGGACGTACGTTTTCATTCGAAACGGAATATCTTTTTTCGTAAACATCCACGCCGTTCCATCCGGCAAAAGATAAACGATTTGCCCATCAAGCTCAGCTTTTTTGTATCTGGATTCGTATCGATCTGAAACAAGCATGTCATAAAACTGGTTAGCGTTGCGGAAGATTTTGCCTGTAATGGCAAGCATCCAATTTTGCATTTGGTGGTTGGAAAGTAAAATGGTTCCATCATTTTCTGAAAATAATACGCCCGTATCTAAAGTATCGACTGCATGGATAACTGACAGAGAAGAGATGCTTGTCCTTATTGCAGTTACACTCAAACCACAGATTTTTATGCTCCTGCCTAGAAAAAAAAGCAAAGCGGCAATAAAAAACCAGGGATAGGCACTGCCTAACCCATTCTCCAGGATTGGCAAAGAAATAAAAGTGGCTGGTATAAGACAAAATGGCAACAAATTTTTCGTAAGAAAAGAAACCACGATAACCAGGATTAAAATCACAAAAAAAACACTGATTCGAAGTTCTTCATATCCAGTCGGCATAACAAATCCGTTTTTATAGCCATTTACCACCTGTCCATGCAAAATGGAGAAGATAAGAATTTCACATAAGATGGATATTTCCAACAAAGTTTCAAAGACTCGGGGTTTGGTTAAGCTGCGACGATAAAATGTAAGAGCCAGCGCCAGCGTTTGAGTTAACACACAAATTCCTAATAGAAACGTGATCAAGATGCGAGCTGCCGAGGAAAAAGTAAAAAACTCAATCATCTGCGACGCCTTCTTTGGGAAAAGAAATGCTGATACCAATCGTATCTTCTAAATCTTTTATGATAATATTGCCTTTTACGTCATTAATCGCTGCCGCCAGTATGGGTTCCGGTTTGTATATCCCCAATTTCTCTGATGGAAGAAGCCGCATGGTAAGGAATCCTTTTTCGATTCCAAGATGTTCAATGATAAAACAACAACCTGTTAGGACAGCCATATCAGCCACCGCGTAAAAAATGTCATAAAACAAGGTAGCATACCGAATAGCAAGGCTTCCCTTTATTTCGTTTACAGCTGCAATTTGAACATTCGAGTACTTTGCTATTTCAGAGAGTTCATCGATGTAAATGATTAATTCATCTGTAGCAATGGTATTTGTTTCCTTCTCTCGGAAAAACAGATTGCACCGGCGCTTTATGTAGCAGAGTAAGAGGGCAATACGAGTGGCCTGATTTGAAGGATTTTCAGTGAGTGGTAATTTTTCGATCATTGTTGACAACAGCTCTATGCGATCAGCGATCTCAGCCTCTAACTGCTCCATCAATTGTTTTTTTGCGTTTTCTTCGTTAATAGACCGCTTTAATTTCTCTTCCACAGCGAGCATAGCGTTGGCTTTCCTTAACATTTGCGTTGACTCTTGAATTTCCCGATGTAATTGGGAAAGCTTACGGATATCTTCTTGCCATATGGCATATCCCCCTGGAATAGGGTTTGCAAATAACAAAGAATCATCATCCCGAAGAATCGACAGCGGTGACGCAGCTAATACTTTATCGAGTATCTCCTTATGGAGCGGAGCTGCGGATGCGGACGCCAGTACCATTCCTCCCGCTGTATTGACGATTTGCATTTTAAGCGGCGAGCGCGTGAAAAGATCGATATATTTCGTGTTCACCGGAATCAACCCCGAGCGAATACAGGCTTCAAACATAAGCAAAGTAAATAGCCCGGTCACAATGGTAATATCCGTTTCATACACAAAAGGATTGCGCACAATGTATAGATAGTTATAAACACCAAACAGAACGAAGAAAGTCAGCGGGAAGATAAATCCTTTTTTTCTCGGATTTCTTATGCTTTTTAGCAGCAGTATCGCAAATACTGCTGCTAAATTCGCCATGCAAACAAAAAGCACCACATAGTAACCAAAGCCGTAGCCATAATTGATGTCCCAATCCGGCCTACGTAAATCCAAGTTGAAGACCAGCCCGTGCAGGTCATTGGTGAATATAAAAACAATCAAAATGCTGATGAGGATCGCCATCATCCGCCACCATTTGGGAGGAAAGGTGTTATTTTTTGGCTTATCAATTGCCCATGCCATCCACAACATAACCAGCGGTAAGGTTAACTGAAAAATATAAAACGCGTACCATAAATAGCGGGTAAGGATAGGAGCGGCTATAATTTGATATTTTATGAGCCGCACCAATGTCCATCCGATCAAAATTATTCCGGTGAAAAAAGCGGCATAACTGATCCCTTTTTGCATGGAACGGCGCACGACAGATACTGTCCAAATTGTAACGATAATGATGTAAATTAAAGCGAAATAGATGTGTTCTCGATTGTCAATCGACATATACCTTTTGACTTGTAAAACATCCCGCTCTAATAAAGAGCTAACATTTTGGGTCGTTTTTGCAAAATGCTGATAATCGTCAACCCTGACGGCCGGGGTATAGGCTGCTTCATCAGGGTAGATGGACTTGTCACTTTGTCCGTTTAATAAACGCAGTTTCGCTTCGAGCAATAATTTATCTGGATTCCCTTCAAAATTAAGGGGTTCGTTGGAAAGCAGCCCCTTTTCGTAGGTAAAGGTTCCCTCTGCCGGTATGATAATTTCAATATTGCGCCCATTTTCGATCAGTGCGGCGGCTTGATAGTCGTAACAAATCATAATGGGGGACTCAAATGAGTTGATTTTAAGGCGGCTATCATCATGCAGGGAAGCCAATAGTTCGATTGTTTTTGTTAAAGAGTAATGTGAACCTTCCAAGCCGTAGGCCATGGCCGCTGTCAACATTTGCACATTGCCAGGAGTGTACGAAAAGGATACTTCCTGCTGGTTAGCCAATAAATCATTCCAACTGGCAACGACGGCATCGGTTTGATCACGGTCTACCGCTATAACTACGGTTGCCAGATACTGTGGGTACCAGTATTTTGCGATCCCCGTTTCAAGGGCACCAACCGCTTGCGTGTCAAAGGCTTCCGCAATCGCTCCATTTTCTAAACTGAAATAGGCTTTATTATCCGACAGCTCCATCTTGAACGCAGGCAAGATTTGTTTGATAACTTTTGGATACAGCGAATAATCGTCCAGATTACATTGTATTAAATTAGAGCTTGATTCTTTTGCGCAGCCAGATAAAAGGACAGTGACGAGTAGGGGCGTAACAAGACCAATTATGATTCTTGAATGCCCAACATAATTAAAAAAGCGAGATTTCAACACCCCCCACCCACTCCAATGAAAAACCAATAAAGTATGCTCCCTCATTTAGTTGCTACCATTAAAACACACATACATTGATTTTAGTGCAGTTATCAAAAAGCTGCTAGCTTAGCAAATAAGTATTTCAGGGAAGCATCAGAAAACACAAAATCTTCAATAATTTTCTTTTGTTTTGCTTCCGCGGCCATTTTCCGGCTTGTGCTATCATCTTGCGAAACAAGCAACAAAAGATGGCAGTTTGGCAAGCGCTGATGAAATCCTTCGCAAAATAACAGCGGCGTTTCTTCTTTTTCTGTACCACTATCCATCACATCAATCAAGGCAACATCAACCCCCAAAATTTCTGCATCCAACAAAGCCTGATGTGGATTGAGCAACAAAAAAAACTCAAATTCCAAGTCTGGCATGGCTTTGATTGCAGCAGCCAGGCTTTGTGCAAATATTTTATTTGTCGTGATTAAAGCAATTTTCTTTATGTCGATATCCTCTTCATTCCATCGTTATCGAATTGCTTTTTAACGTAATGAACAGATTTTATTAATACTATATCAAAAAGAAGTTGCACTTACACTACCCACATCGGATAGTCATTTATTAATTCGGTAATCAAGGCGAGGTTGTCTTTTATCGCCTTTTAGATTTCCATTGATTTGCCATTTTTATCAAATTCATTACTTCATTGTGAATCGGTATCCATAAGGATTACGCCTGTTACTGGATAGCTTAATAAAGGAACTATATAAGCCTCTTCCCCAACCACTTTTTCTAATAACCAGCCCTTTTTATAATCTCGTCTTACTCATACCTGAATTCGTTGAGAATTATCTAGACCTACCAAATCATCTTGTGCGTCATAAGAATACTCCACACACCAACTCATTATTCTATATCCACATCAGTGTCATCGTCTAGCTCAGATTCATCAATGCCCAAATTTTTCAAAACTTGTTCTTGGGTCAAGAATCCACTCTGTTTGGCTCGCTCCATCCGCTCTTCTGCCTCAAAAAACAGAGCATAATCTTCATGGGTGGCTTGCGATTTCGGAAGCCCAGTAATTGGCTTACCTGTTGCCCTGTATCTGCAGCAACGACTGCTTGCAGTTGAATTCCTCCATGGGTGCCATAAAGCTTGTTTGAGCCGGCCCCCAGATCTTCACCAAAGAACAAAGGATCAGTCATGATTTACCTCGATTGAATCTACGTTTAAGATAATCGCTTCCCGTGGGGGGATACATTGATGCATAACTTCACAGACCCGCCTGGCCAGACAACGTCTGGGTGTAGCATGAATTAGAGATATGAAATTATCATCCACGCCTGGATACAGGGTGAAATGAATGGATAAAACGAGCTTTTCTCTTGCTCGGTTTAGATTGGTCGACATAAGTGACCTCCTCATATAAAGGTAGGCCGCACTTTTTCGAATGAGGGAAAACCTGGATTGCCAATAAATTATTGTAAGTTACCAAAAAACCGTGCAAAAAACGTGCAATACGTATGGATTTTATAGATTAACTGCACGGTATGGACAAAAAATACCCCCATATATGATACTTTATAAACTTAGTGCCACCACATATTCGGTAAATATTGCCAAAAGTGGTTCTCAAAATCAACATCTTATAGCTATTCGATAGGAGAGTTCCAGCGTTTTCAAATTTCTTCTTCCTCCCGATTAGCTGAAAATAAAACAATTTGGAATATTTCTGATTACTGCATCAAATAACTGTTTTATCTATCGCTAGAGTTTTGTGTCTCTAGTAAGAAGGAGATCAATCTTTTTGACAGCAACCTGACAGCAACCATAAAAGATTGATGGGATTAACATGATATAAAAGATACAAAAACACCATATGTGGGATATAGTGAATATGCTAACCGGCACATGTACGTACGGGATGAAAGAAATTCAAACTCTTAATCAGCAGGTTCAGGGTTCAAGTGCCTGGTGGATCGCTTTTGTCTTATAATCATGATTTAGAGTATCCCACAGGAGGTCAGAAGAACCCTAATAGATCTCTACTTCTCACACCTTCAGTATGGTTGAGAGGTTTTTCATTACATTGATTCAGGGTTTACACCTGGGAGAACAGGGAAATTCCTAGTGGAATCATAAATAGCAAAGGTCTGCGTAATCCAGGGGAAGTTGTCTGTAATTTTTGAAGCAATCTAGAAATACCATTCTTTTGAATAGATTCTTTTAACGCACTTTGTTATGGGTTAAAGCCTGCAAAAGTACTCTACGCATTGCATCAATAAACCCAAAGGAATCCTATGAATTGGGATTATTGACTGCTTGCCTCCAAGCTAATATGTTGGGTCAATTTCATTTGTTCTCTTCTAAAGAGTAATTCATTTACCAATATGGATTTACTCCAACCACCCGGAAATCACATCCAAACGTTGTTTGTTTCCCCAACATTGTCCAAGATAACTTCTCAACCACGCCCCACCAAATTCCGGGTACTTCATACCAATTCGCGCCGGCTACATCCTTTGGAATATCTGGATCATGGGCAGTACCACGAGCAAGAAACCCATCTGGGTGAATTCCAACTTCGGTATAGATGAATGAATAGATTGGACCCAGGGCAACCAGTGATAACATCATTCCCCAACCACACCTCGAAGGTTCAACAGTTTTCGCGGCATCGATTCGATCCTGAATAAACTCAACAAAAGTCATCCCCTCTGGTGCTCCGGCTACCATCATCGGCTGGTTGGCTTTATGCCCAATAAAAATTAAGCCGGCGCAGACCAGAACCACGACTGCATTCCAAATGACTTTCAAAACCAGGTGAAAGAACCCCGCAATCATTCTATTCCTCCGCCTTTTCGATCTTATAGTTATCTTCAGGTTTTTGACCTTCACCGATCATCAAACTTCCAAAACGGATTTCTTCTCGATACATTCGGTCGATAGAAACCTCGACTACATCTCCTTCACTTCGTCCCATATTACCTGCCAGATCTTTCAATTGACGAACACACTCGTAACTTAGTCGGAAAGAACGTACCGGTTTTTTGGGTGAGTTTTTCTTTGGCATTTTGAACTCCTTGATAAGAATAATTTAATAGTAATACATATGTATTACTTTATCAAGAGGCAATTTTTGAAAAGAGGGTACTTGCAATAAAAGGTTGATTTGTGGTTTAGTTAATGTACATCTTGTCTCTGTTTGCTATCACCAGTTGATACAGGCTTAATATGCAGACAAATTGCTTTTCTCAACGTTGGTTGGTTCCCCATAACGAAAGATTAATTTCAACGTAGGTTATTGATGGGGCATAAGGCAAGACCTGCGCTTGCCGGCTTGTTCATTATTGACAGGTCAAAACCAGTCCGCAGATGCCAGGCAGGGCGCTTCAGGGTCGCCGGCATCGCGAGAAGTGCAAAACCCTGTTACACCCCTCAATGGGGGCGCGTACGCCGAGATTATCTCGACGAAAGGCTTAACGGCACAACAAAAAAATATCTCCGTAATACTAGAAACGGCTGGAAGCGAGTTCCAAAGCCGAAGAAGGCGGTGTAGCTTGTCGTTATCATCCATTTCAAACCAGGTCAATCATGCTCTTGCTAAAGTTACCTGGGATAAAGAACAAATTAAAGAATACAAGGCTGAACATGGTGTGACCTCTGTCAAGAAGTCACTTCGACCAGACGGAGATCCCACACAACCCTTGCCGGTAATTCTGGGCATCAACACTCGACGAACTTATTTCCAAGTGGCAACTTTATTCTTTAAGCGTGCTGAAGAAATTACAGATGAGGGTTTGTTGGCCAGGTTACTGGAGACAGATATTATCATGACGACATTTGAAGAACATTACACTTATTCTGCGCCTGGGACTGTGAACAAACTGCTAGCAGCGCTCGAAAAAGTCCATCTTGGATGCTTAAAACTCGGCTGGACGAAAACTCCATCCCCGATTACTCCGGAATTACGCGGATGGGTGAAATCCTTTCGCGATGATAGCGATGTGCGCGCACCACGGTTTGGTTATCGAACAGAAGATTCTGTAAGGGTGGTTGAATTCTTGAAGGAGAAAAAATCGGTGTATGCGTTGCCGGCAGAGCTGGCTTTACGTTGTGGGTTGCGGGAAGATGAAGTGGCCGGAATGCAAGGGCAAAATGTTGACATGGAACACAACCTGCTGCATATCACCGGGAAGGGGGGCCGCTATCGGCCGGTGCCAATCCCGGAAGATCTGATCCTCAGGTTAAACCGGTCCAAACAATTCATATTTACACCGAGTACTTCCTGGAAGGTCGGTTTTCGGCGAACTGTACTAGACACAACAAATGAGCTTGGAATTGGAATCAGTGGAGTACATCGGTTGCGTGCAAATTACGCTCAAAATAGATATCTCGAATTTCGTGACCAAGGAATGGATGATCGTGAAGCTCGCCGGCAAATCTCCGAACTGTTGGGGCATGCCAGAATCGATGTTACTTATAAATATATACCAAGAAACTTTGCCATTACCTAAATTCAGCACAAATTCACAAGATTTGAGCAGACTTTAACAGCGTTTTCATAATCCCCTAAATTATTTATAGAGCAGTAAAGAACTTTCGGGGCGGCGCAATAACGGAAGCAGATACTTCAGCAGAGGGGTATCTGATTTACTTTATTTAATCTTATATATGTTTATGAGCTTTCTAAACCATTCTGGAAATACGCCATATCTTATAGGCTGTTTATGACGCAAACTATAACTGGCTTCCCCACAATCTTCAAAAAAATATCTTATGTTGGTAATCATTCTGCTTGGAAAATATTTAATTCTAGAAAACATCCATTCAAAAAATACACTTTCTGATGGCTTGTTAAATCTTTTAATCTTTGCCATTTTGTTCATCCTTTTCGTCTGCCATCGTTCCACACTTTGGACAATTCGGCCAACAACCTAACACAAACCCACCATTGCCTTCAACACGCCACTCGAACTTACAGTACGGACAAATATAATCATTGTAGGTGTTGTCGCTATCATCATCACGACTATTACCTAATAAACTGAATAACTTTCCCAAAAAGCTCATGGCAATATTTCTCCTTGTTAAACTCAGTTACGACGTCTTTACAAAAATTCGTTTTTGATTTCCTAACTTTGTTGCAAGTAGTAAACGCGTTATCAGGCTGCTGACAAAAGGTGTGCAGTTCACATAATGCCCTAAACGGACAGAAAGGTGGCAGGGGTCACGCTGTAGTGGCTTATCCGGCAGAACGCAATAAATATTTCAAGCCCTTCTACCTTCTTTTTGCAGTCATTAAAAAACACAATTGATCATGATGGAATATCTGTGTTGTTTTGACACACAGAGAATATGAATTTATCTTTTCAATACCCAAATATTCATCAATCGCATTTTTTTTCTTGTAAAAACAACTCTTCGATTTTTGTCTTTCTCTTCGACGACAACCAGTTTAGCACGCCTACATATACAATTATTCCCACAGTGCCACCAACGATGACACCTACAGTGGCGCCCAAAAGTCCTGCGTTTGCAACATCAGCCGTCCTACCAGTATTATAAATTGCATCCACATATTTTTCAGGTCCGCCATAATTAGCAGCAGACTTGGCTAAATTTGCATAATCCCAACTTGAGGAATTCAAAATAAAATTGGTGTCCATATCAATTTCATCCTTCTACTTCATTATTTTTTCAGCCAACTTGCTTTTCCAATAGCTGTTGCACTTACAATGCCCGCAATAATCCCTGGCTGACCAAGCATAATGCCCAATGCTGCAAGCGCCCCAAGAACCTGAGGTGTTAATAGACTTGTAAATGTTTTTGCAAGCGGAGGTCCTGTTTTACCAATTGATGCGGACGCCGCCACTGTATCTACCGTTTCTCTTATTTCAGAATAATCCTGTTCTTCAAGTTCTGCGCCTTTATCCACTAATATAGTGATAACTTGTGGGAGTACAGTGTTATCTTTGTTCGATTCTATTTCATCTGCGAGAATTGAACGAATTGCGATATATTGCGTCAAGCTCATTGGCGTTTTCAAGTTTTCCAAGTTGCTAATAGTTTGCTTTGTGACACCAATTTTTTCTCCAAGCTGTTCCGCCGTCCAACCTGCAATTTTTCTTATACTACGTAGATTTTGTTGAAGTAGCAGTACTTGCTTCTGTTTCTTTTCTTTGTTATCCATATAGCACCACCTCGATTAATCTATAATACTACAATATATTTACCTTGTCAATTTATTTAACTAAGTAAATACATTTAATCTCGTAAATAATTTGGATACACAAGGGGTGGTAATATATTTTCATTATTACAACGCCACAGCAATCTGCGGCATACGGTTTTTGAGAATGAACACAAGACGCGCTTCCCTCGTGTTTTCGAATATTGGGGTATGCCTGGATAGATTTAACGAATAAATATATGCCAAAGGGTTCATACGAACTGATATACTCAAAACATGATTGAGATTACAACTTCCATAAAAATCGATGAAAGTGAAATTCAACTCGATTTTATCCGCGCGTCTGGTCCTGGAGGCCAAAACGTAAATAAGGTCGCGTCTTCTGTCCATCTCAGGTTTGATGTTCGCAATTCCCCCTCTTTGGAAACAGATATCAAAGAACGGCTAATCAAGCTTGCCGGCAGCCGGATGACAGAAGATGGTATTTTAATCATCCAAGCTAAAAGATATCGAACTCAAGATCAAAATCGAACGGATGCAATTTTTCGATTAACCACCATAATCCAGAAAGCACTGAATCCAACTAAAGCCAGAAGGGCAACCCGCCCGAGCTTAACAGCCAAAGCAACAAGGGTAGATGATAAGAAAAAACATAGTGAGATCAAGCGGACACGCCAAATCAATCCAAAGGATTTGGAGTAGTCTTTCCATTTTTACGATCAGATTTTGGTTGTCTCAGGTAGCTGAATGGAAGTGAGAAGTGCACCGGAATTCCTACAGGGCATGAACAAGTTCGCCACTACACGGCAGTTGCGACTTTATATGCGTGACACTTCCGCGCTTTCACCCCAAGTGAAGACGCGCTTTGACATGCTGGTAGGAAGCCGCTTGATGGAAGACAGAATTTTAATCATCCGAGCCAAACAATATCGAACTCAGGATTAAAACCGTAATGATGCAATTATTGTAAAAGTAAATATTGAATTTCTTAATCAAGGAATGGATGATCATGGAGCTTGCCGGCAAATCTCCGAACTGTTGGGGCACGCTCGGATTGATGTTACATATAAATATGTACCAAAAGGATTCTTGGTACCGGAGGATAATATTAAATAAGGTTCGGGCAGTCCTGTCTACTGCCTGAGTTATCTATTTTTGTTTTCTACGTATAGGTTCAGGGATCTCAAGTCTGGCGTTAATATAAATCGGTTGTCGATTGTGATTACTTTGCGAAGGCGATGTTGGGGTGGGCGATGGCGGTGGCAGTTGAAAAAGAATTAACCATGATTTTCTTCCGTGAATTGGCTTGATGGTCAGTATATCATATTTGAATTGACCTCTGGTCGTATTAATGATATGGGAGTATTATTGCCGCTTGTGTGTTTGATGGAGTAACTTTTCATTGTCCCTTCGGGGGCAGTATTGTTTATTTTGGAGATCGAAATGTCGAAAAGAAGTTTAAAGCAATTATATAAGAGTGAATTTAGCGGATACAATTTGCAAAAACTACAACAGGATGTCATGGCTGGGCTAACAGTAGCTGCGGTGGCGTTGCCTTTGGCTTTGGCATTTGGGGTGGTGTCTGGGGCAACCGCCTCGGCAGGGCTGGTGACTGCCGTATTGGCTGGCTTTATTATGGGTGCCTTGTCAGGTGCTCCGTTTCAGATCAGCGGTCCTACCGGCGCAATGAGTGCGGTCTTGATTTTATTGGCGCAAAAATACGGCTTAAACGGCATCTGGATCGCCGGGTTGATGTCAGGGCTTTTTTTGTTGATTATCGGTTTGCTTCGTTTGGGTCGGTTTATCGCTTTCATCCCGGCGCCGGTGATCACCGGTTTTACCTCGGGTATTGCACTCATCATTTTTATTGGCCAGATCGATAACTTCCTGGGTGTTTCAACTGCCTCTGCAGATTCTTCGTTAGTCAAGTTCATAAATTACTTCAAAGGTGGTTTTACCCCTGATTGGCATGCCATCGTGCTGGCGGCGGTGGTGATCGCCGCGATGGTTTTTTGGCCCAAAAAGTGGAATGCAAAATTTCCGGCGTCGCTGCTAGGGATCATTTTGGCAACCGCATTGAATATGGTTGTCAAATGGCCTGTCGACGTGATTGGCACTATCCCGCGTACGATCTTATTAGGTGATCGCCTTTCCTTGGCAAATATCCCCTGGGCAAATTTGACAGAGTATCTTGGACCGGCTTTGACTATCACGGCATTAGGTGCCATTGAATCACTTCTATGCGGGACGGTGGCATCCAATATGACTGGCACCCGTCTGCAAGCCAACCAGGAGTTGATTGGGCAGGGGATCGGCAACATGATTATTCCGTTCTTTGGGGGCGTTCCTGCCACGGCAGCCATTGCCCGCTCCAGTGTGGGAATCAAATCAGGCGGACAAACCCGGTTGGTCAGCATCTTTCATGCCATCGGATTGCTGCTTTCTATGTTTCTCTTGGCACCAGTGATGGAAAAAATCCCACTGGCTGCACTGGCAGGTGTGTTAATGGTCACCGCCTATCGCATGAACGAATGGGAATCAATAAAGTTTACGTTTAATAAAAAATTCAAGACTGCAATCATTGCCTTTACCATCACCATGATTGCCACGGTGGCGCTTGATTTGACCCAGGCAATTCTCATTGGTTCAGTGATTGCTGTGATGATGTTTGTCAGCCAAATTGCCCAGATTGATATCTGCATCCAGGATGTTGATACGCAAAAACTGCATGAGAAGGGTATTGACGTTCGCGGTAACTGCCCGCATGTCAAAGTAGCCTATCTTACGGGACCCTTGTTTTTTGCGGCAATCGGCTTTTTCAATGAGGCATTTTCAAGAATTTCAGACACCAGCACACTTATTCTTTCGATGCGGGGCGTATCGCTCATTGATACTGCCGGAATAGAAGCCATTGAAAAACTGCATGACAAAATTAACAAGCAGGGCGGTGAACTGATGTTTGCTGGAACGCATGAAAATGCTTTTCGTATGCTGGATCGGGCAGGGATTGTGGATAAAATCGGCAGGCAAAATTTCTTTTGGTCTTCTGATCAGGCGATTGTTGAATCTGAAAAACGAGAGTGTCCTCTTTGTCAGAGCGCTGCCGGGGTTCATGCTGATTAGGTGATTAACTTAGCCGGATTTGATCTCAAAGGAAAAGCGGGTTCCATTTTTTTGACCTTCTTGATTTTCGAAGACCGGGCTTTCAACCATCACCTGTCCACCATGAGCTTCCACTAACTCTTTTACGATTGCCAGCCCCAAACCTGAGCCACCACTGGCTCGCGAACGTGATTTATCTGCCCGATAGAAGCGGTCAAAAACAAACGGTAGGTCGACGGGATCGATGCCCGGGCCGGTGTCGGTGACTGAAACGCGGCAGCTTTTTATATCTGTAATCGTGGTAGAAATGGTAACTTTTCCGCTTTCAGGTGTATAACGGATGGCGTTGTTCATAAGATTGTTGATTACCTGGGTAATTCTATCCGGATCAAGAATCATTTTCACCGGTTTACCTGGATGGCTGGTTTCAAGACTGATATTTTTCATTCTGACCAAGGGCTGGGCTCGATCTGCTATTTGATCAATCAGGTGGTTAAGATCAATTTCTTGTTTTTCCAGTTTTAGTTGATTGGTCTCTGCCAGCGATAACAACCGCAAATCCCCGATTAGACGGTTTAGAATTTGAGTCTCAGAATACAAAGAATCCAGTTGTTCGGGATCACATGGAAGAACCCCATCCTGCATAGCCTCGAGGGTTCCCTGGATCGCAGTCAGGGGGTTGCGAAGTTCATGCGCCACATCAGCCATCAGATGCTGCCTCTGGGTTTCAGCCTGAGATAAGCTCTCTGCCATCTTATTAAAAGTGTTTCCCAATTCTCCGAATTCGTCCTTGCCTTTGATATCCACTCTCTGGCTTAAATCGCCATTGGCGATGGCAGAAGCGGCTCTGCTCAGTTTGCGCATGGGGGCAGTAATTTGGGTGAATAATACTGCGCCCAATACAAGGGCGATTCCACCAGCAATCAATGCCGCATGAAAAGTTTCATGGTGTATACTGTCAATAAATTCGTTTGCAGCGTTTTGGGTTTCTGTCAATTTTTCAGGTGAAATTAAAAGATATCCGACTACGGAGTCATTTGATGTAATCGATGTACTCTCCTCCAAATAGTCATCAGATAATTCCTCTCCGGTCATGGTGTTAATGGAATCATAAAGGACGATTCCTTCTTCATCGGTGAGGATTATGTGCTGTCCTAAAGCCCCTATCATTTCTCTGGATGAGGATAAGTTGCCGTGTCCCGACATCATTCCTTGAGGATTTCCGCTCATTCTTCCGCTTGAAAAAAAGGCGGTTTCGATGACGGTTTCAACACCTAACCAATTGTTGGATTGCTCATAGTAGCTTGCCAGAATCGGACCCAGGCGTTTTGCCAGTATCTGTCCACTTCGAGAAGTATAGATTGAAAAAGCTTTTTGCGCCGAATTGGAGATCAGAGCGGAGCTGATCAACCCACCTATTGTTAGAATAAGTAAAAATGCACCTAATAACTTAAAGAGCAGACTATTCCTCATCGACAACAGCCTCGAATTTATAACCCAAGCCGAAAACGGTTTGGATATAAACTGGTTCTTTTGGATTGGGTTCGAGCTTTAACCGCAGGTTTTTAATATGGGCGTCAATGGTGCGTTCGTATCCTTCGAAGGCATCTCCCTGGGCTTGCTCCATTATTTGCAGCCGCGAAAAGACCCTTTTTGGGCTCCTCGCTAAAGTTACTAAAATATCAAACTCTGTGGGGGTCAAGTCGATTGGTTTATCCGCCAGGTGGACAGTGTGTTGGTCAAGGTCAATGATCAACTTTCCGGATTTTATCACTTCATTCGAGGAAGTTGAAGCAGAAGTCCTCTTCAGGATTGTCTTTATACGGGCAACTACTTCGCGCGGGCTGAACGGCTTAACCACATAATCATCTGCTCCCAATTCGAGCCCAATGAGTTTATCCATTTCTTCCACCCGGGCGGTGAGCATCAAGATGGGAACATCGGAGCCTTTTCTGATTTCACGGCACACTTCCAGCCCGTCCATGCCGGGAAGGTTTAAATCCAAAATGATAAAATCCGGCTTTTCCTGATCGAAATGTCTGATTGCCTGCAATCCATCAAGAGCCATTAAAACGGTAAACCCTTCTCTTTCAAGGTAGGCATTCAAGACTTTGATGATCTGAGGTTCGTCATCGACGATGAGAATTGTTTTTTTCGGGTTGTTCATGTTTTTATTATATGACATTGCGTAAGTTAGAAATCAGAATTGGATTTAAAAAAAAACTTACTTGCACACCCGTTTCTTCTGTACACAGAGAGAGGCGACTTCGAATATCGCCTCTCCTGTTGAAATTATTCTTTCTACCGATTAGTTGACGTTTGGACAGGTGCCTAATGACCCAGCGCCACGCATCCCTGTGCCACTGCGAACCCCACGTGATCCGGTGCCAGTCGTTGTTGAGCGTGATTTCATCCAATCTGCCTGAGTTTGAGTAATGGTGCCATTGGCAACCGCCTGATCGACGGCATAATTTCTGGCATCTACCATTATTTTCTGGAACTCTTCAAGGGTAAGACCTTCAGATATAGCGATGTCAGCCATGGTTTCACCAGCAGTGAGACGGGCATCGAGGTCATCAACTGACAGCCCTATCTGTTCTGAGAAGTAAGCCAAAATATCTTCGTGGAGAATTTCGCTCTGGGTTCCGTTCATCGTTCCACCGCGACCTCCAAAACCATACCCGGTCTCTGCGTTAAGTGAGACGGGGGTATTCGCTTGAGCATGGGCTACGCTTGTACTTGATAATGCAAACAACACAACTGCCACTAAAGCTAAACTACTGAATAATACTTTTTTCATATTATTAACTCCTTTGTACCTTTCTTGATTGATAGTTTATCTGGCAATTATGAAGAAGTTGTGAAGAGCTGGTGAACTTTTTATATATAAAAGAGCCGGAATATAGCCGGCTCTTCGTGAGGTAGGTATTGATTTGCTTAGTGATTCCCGTTTTGATTTCCGGTATTGTTGCTATTATTTCCGCGAGGTGTCATGGTTGGCTGATTATTTCCGGTTTGACCATTTTGTGATGGAGTACACGTCGTGCAATCACCAGTGCCATCTCCGGGACCATAGCCATTTCCGGGGGTGGGTGTACCAGTGGTCCAGGGGTTGTTCCCTGTTGCATCATGAGAGTTATTCATTGGTGCAGAGTCACCCAGCGGGGTTTGTTGGTCGGGGGCTCCTGAGTGTACTTGACCTGGATCAAACGGTGTCTCAGAAGAGAATTGATTCTGTTGTTCTTGCCTGGTTTGCATGAGATTTGCTTTTTCGTTTTCAATTGCCATTACTCTTTCCTGAAGCATGACTTTAGTTTGGTTCATCACCATTAATGCAGTATCAGTCCCATTATTTTGGGTTTGAGCCATTAATTCCTGCTGCGTTAAGAGGCGTAGTTGTATTTTCTCGAGTGCTGTGATTGCTTTATCCTCTGGTAAATTGGCAGCCAGTGAAATTGTTTTTTCTATTTGGTTATAAAGTCTTTGTTGTGTTTCGTCAGTCGGAATCTCTCCTTGTGCAATCTCTTCCTGAATTTCATCAACCCTTCTATCGAATAAATTTAATGCCAGTTCTAATTGGGATTCTGGATTGGAGGTAAGAGACATAAGCGTGTCTTCTGAGAATAGTTTCAGATTGTATAGGGGTTCATCTGGTAAGCTTGATTGAGCAGCGGCTACGGTGATACCGCTTCCGCCCAATATTACTGATAAAGCAATGAGTATGGAAGTGAGTACTGAAAACATAGGTGAATGCTCCTTTCGGCGGGTAAAGATGGAAGCTTTTTTTTCTAGTTGTTGATTATTTAGACGCCGATTTTCGGAACCAGATACGGTTTGCTTTATTTCTGCTGCTCTTTTCAAAAAAGCTGTTTTTCCTTTTATTGTTTCCATTTCACTACGTACATAATCCCCATGTTGCAGGGTTCGTATTTTTTGTTGAATTTCTGGATCAATTTCTTGTTTAGATGCCATTTTGGCTCACTCCTTCTCTGTTCCAAGCAGTCTTCTTAGTGTGCCAATTCCTCGATGTTGTAATGCCTTGACTGCACCAACTGGTTTGTTGATTGCTCTGGCAATTTCTTCGTTTGACCAATCCTCCATAAACTTCAACACAATCACCTGTCTTTGTTCAGGGCTTAATCCTTGAAGAGCCAGCCGGATTGCTTGTTTTTCAAGATTATGGGATGTCTTTATTTCGATATCTTCGTGTTGAGGATCATGTAATGTTTCATCCAGGCTGGTAAAAATAGAAGGTTGTCGACGATAGGTATCGGTTATCCAGTTATGGGCAATGCGATAGAGATAAGCCTTTAAAAAGTTGTCAGGGCCTTTTCCAAGGCGAAGAACACTAAGAAATCTCGAAAAAGTTTCTGAAACACATTCTTCTGCCATTGTTGGATCTCCAAGAAGGCGTATGGCGTAACGATATATACCAGGACTGAATTGATCATAGATCAGTCCAAGCGCTTCAAGATCGAAAGATTTTGCTTTTTCTAGTATTTTTCGATCAGCGATATTATTCATTTCTCTTATTTACGACATTAATTTGTCAAAATGGATACGGTTTCTGTTGATCATTTTTCTAACTTTCCAAAATTTGGTAACATTAGTTACTTTGACAGTATACAATATCGGAAATATTTGAATAGATAATAGGTGGTAACTTTATGAATCAGGATTCATCAAATGAATGAACAGACAAAAACAAATACGCTTGAGCAATTGCGTAATGGTGATAGAGAGGCTTTTGCCAGACTGGTAAATGACACATCGACACAAGTATTCAGGGTTGCCATGCAGATTCTCGGCAACGAGCAGGACGCAGAGGATGTTTTACAGGAGACCTATCTGAAAGCGATGAAGGCGCTGCCGCAATTTGAGGGACGCTCAAGCCTTTCCACCTGGCTGCATCGGATAGCAGTTAATGAAGCTTTGATGATTGTACGAAAGCGCAAAAACATTATTATGTCTGTTGAGGAAAACGATCTCTTTGATGCAGATGAAGAAAGTGAAGGCATGGAAATTGTTGATTTCTGCTGCCTGCCTGAAGGAGAATTGCTTACAAGCGAATCGAAACGATTTATGGATCGAGCGATTCAAAAATTGCCTGAGAACTTGCGTACCGTTTTTGTGTTACGCGATTTGGAAGGTTTTTCGATTCAGGAAACCGCTGAAAGTTTAAAGTTGACCGAGAATAATGTAAAAACGAGGTTGTTACGGGCAAGGTTGAAACTGCGCCAGGAATTGTCAGGTTATTTTGCGGAAAAGGTGCAGAAGGAGAGTCTGAAATGAACGAAATTCATGATCATTCACACTGCCAGAGAATGCTGAGTAATTTGTCTGATTTTATTGACGGTGATCTTCAACAGGATTTGTGCAATCAAATTGAAGAACATATGAAGACTTGTGAAAACTGCCGGGTGGTGGTGGATACCCTGCGGAAAACCGTTGAATTATATGAAAAAAATGATGGGGATGATGAACTACCTGGTGAGGTGAAAGAACGGCTGTTTGCCAGGCTCAATCTCGTTGAATTTTTACACTAAATCAAAACGATCCTCTGAATCCAGAGGATCGTTTTTCATCATTTAGTTTCTACTTATTAGTTTTGATTTTAAGAAGTGTATATAACGGGCAGAAGCCTACCAGTCCGGTGATCAGCAGCATGGCTCCAATAATCACGCTGATCACGCCAGGAGTACCAGTAAGAACCTGCAAGAAGAACAATACCAGCAGCAATAAGCCAAATACTACGCGAAGCACACGATCAAGTGTGGATTCGTTCGTTTTCATTGCTTTCTCCTTTCAGAAGAGCCAACTAATCGCTAATTCGGGTTTCCAGCCAGGCTTAAGAATTGCGACAATACGTCTTTGAGCATTGGCTCAGGAAGCGCTCCCACCTGGGTATGGACGATCTTTCCGTCATAGACGAATAACATGGTTGGGATGCCCTGTACGTGGTAATGTGATGCCCATTGGGGGTTTTCATCTGTATTGACTTTGGCAATGACCAGTTTGCCATCCTGTTCCTGGGCAATTTTGTCAAGAATTGGGGCAACCATACGGCAGGGTCCACACCAGGGTGCCCAAAAATCCACCACCACGGGCAGTTTGGATTGCAAGACAACTTTCTCAAATTCGGCATCAGTTACATGAATCGGTGTGCTCATTTTTATTTACTCCATAATTGTTGATTTATATATATTGATGGTAAATCATCTAAAAAGTTACACGACTATACTCAAACTCCCGAAATTCGTTTTTCGGGAGTTTGAAGAATTATTTCTACTAGTTGCCGCGCTGGTAATTTGGCGCTTCACGGGTGATGGTGATGTCGTGAGGGTGGCTTTCGATCAATCCCGCACCAGTGATGCGTACCAGTTTGGTCTTTGAGCGCAAGTCCTCAAGGCATGCAACCCCGGCATAGCCCATGCCGGAACGCAGTCCGCCGATCAACTGGTAAACATAATCCCCTAAAGAGCCTTTGAGCGGGATCATGCCTTCAACGCCTTCAGGAACCAGTTTACCGGGTCCGCCCTGGCTGGTGCCGTAGCGATCCTTGCCGTAACCCTGGAGTGCGCCCATGGAGCCCATGCCGCGGTAGGTCTTATATTGACGACCTTCGTAGAGAATTTCTTCGCCGGGGGATTCCTTGAGGCCGGCCAGCAGGCTGCCCAGCATGACCGTATCCGCACCGGCAACGATGGCTTTGACAATGTCGCCGCTATATTTCACGCCGCCGTCGGCAATGACGGGGATTCCCTTCGGGCGAGCGATCTTGGCGCAGCGAAAGACGGCACTAAGCTGCGGCATGCCTGTGCCTGAAATGATGCGGGTGGTGCAAATGGAACCGGCACCAACGCCAACCTTGATCGCATCAGCGCCGGCTTCAATAAGTGCCTGGGTGCCTTGTTCGGTAACCACGTTACCGGCAATGACTGGCAAATCGGGTTGAACGGATTTAATCCGCTTGATGGTTTTAATTACTCCAGCGGTGTGGCCATGAGCCGTATCAATGACTACTACGTCCACACCCATTTCTACCAGGCGTTCGATGCGTTCTTCAACGTCAGGACCGACGCCAACAGCGGCGCCGACCAGCAGCCTGCCACGGCTATCTTTGGCGGCATTGGGATATTGCAGCTTCTTTTGGATATCTTTGACTGTAATTAGTCCTTTCAGATAACCGTTTTCATCCACAAGAGGGAGTTTTTCGATGCGGTGTTTCTTCAGAATTTGCTTGGCTTGTTCGAGGGTGGTGCCGATCTTTGCCGTGACCAAGTTGGTAGAGGTCATAAATTCCGAGACCAGTTTTGACATGTCTTCCGGTTCAGTGAAACGGGTATCGCGGTTGGTTAAGATGCCCACCAGTTTTTTGGTATCGGGATCGACCACAGGCAGACCGCTGATGTGAAAACGCCCCATGATGGTTTCAGCATCAGCCAGGGTGGCGTTGGGAGGTAAGGTGATGGGATCGGAAATCATACCAGATTCGGAACGTTTGACAATCTCCACCTCACGCGCTTGTTCGGCAGGAGCCATGTTGCGATGGATGATGCCGATGCCGCCTTCGCGTGACAGGGCAATCGCCAGGCGTGAATCTGTGACGGTATCCATGGCGGCTGAAACCAGAGGAATGTTAAGTTCAATATCCCGGGTGATGCGGGCGTGTACGTCCACTTCAGAGGGGAGTACTTCGCTATAACCGGGTTCAATTAATACATCATCAAAGGTAAGTGCTTGTGCCTGCTCAAACAAGGATTGATTCATTCTGTCTCCTGAAGATTAATGTCGGAAATGCCGGTATCCGGTAAAGACCATGCTGATGCCCTTCTGGTTGCAAAGGTCAATTGATTCCTGGTCGCGGACGGAGCCGCCAGGTTGGACGATTGCCTTGATGCCGAAGCGGGCTGCCTCCTCCACTGAGTCGCAGAAGGGGAAGAACGCATCGGATGCCATTACGGCGCCTTCAGATTTGTCACCGGCACGCTGCTTTGCAATTCTAACGCAATCTACGCGATTTGGCTGACCTCCGCCAATTCCAACAGTGGCTTCACCCTTGGCGAATACGATTGAATTGGATTTGACGTGCTGGCAGGCAGTCCAGGCGAATTTCATGGATGCCATTTCAGCATCAGTGGGTTGGGTTTCAGTGACAACTTTCCAGTTTTCCTGGGTGACATCGCCAAAGTCAATATCCTGACGGAGAAGTCCGCGCACGATGGAACGGTATTCCACTTTGGGGTCTATGTCGAGGTTGGGCATCTGCACCAGGCGCAGGTTCTTCTTCTTTTCGAGGATGGCGAGCGCTTCTGCTTCGAAACCGGGAGCTATGATGCATTCCACGAAGAGGTCGCTGATCGCTTGGGCGGTGGCTGCTTCGATGGGGCGGTTGGCAGCAATGATGCCGCCAAAAGCCGAGATTGGATCGCTTGCCAGGGCTGCCTGGTAGGCTTGCAGTTGATTATCCGCAGAAGCCATGCCGCAGGGGGATAAGTGTTTAACAATGACGATGCTGTTTTTCTTGAAGCTGACCACGGAGCGCCATGAGGCATCCAGGTCGAGCATGTTGTTGTAAGAAAGCTCCTTGCCATGTAGTACCTGACCGCCGAGGGGAGTGCCGTTTGCCTCGTAACTCAAAAGAGCGGCGGACTGGTGGGGGTTCTCTCCGTAGCGCAATGTTTGTACCGGGTAAAGGGTGAGTGTTTCAGTATTTTTGTCATCCAGATAGTTGGCGATGGCGGAATCATAATGCGAAGTCAGACGAAAACCTTTTAATGCCAGTTTGGCACGAGAGTCTTGATCCAGGGTTTTGTTGGTAACCTTCTCGAGAACAGCAGCATAATCTGCGGGGTCGCAAACAAGAGTGACGCGGTTGTTGTTCTTGGCGGCAGCGCGGATGAGGGCTACACCACCAATGTCAATCTGCTCAATGGCTTCCGCCAGGCTGACATCCGGTTTGGCGATGGTGGCTTCAAAAGGGTAAAGGTTGACCACGACCATGTCAATGGGTGCCCATCCGAGTGATTCCAACTGGTCGAAATCTTCCTTGGTGTCGCGTGCCAGCAGTCCGCCGTGGATGGCTGGGTGCAGGGTCTTGACCCGTCCGCCCAGGATTTCTGGCGATCCGGTGTAATCTGCCACCTCAGTCACCTTGAGGTTGTTCTGACTCAAGAGTTTGGCGGTGCCGCCTGAAGCCAGCAGCTCCCAACCCAACTCGACCAGACCGTGGGCGAATTCGACCAACCCGGATTTATCATAGACAGATATAAGCGCTTTAGGCATGATTTTCCTCCATTTGTTGTATGTATTGTGATATTGTCTCGACCAAAAGTTCATGTTCAGCAGCATGAACCCTGTTTTGCAGTTCTTCCAATGTGTCTTGCGGATAAATAGGTATGATGCGCTGGGCGAGCACGGGCCCCAGGTCTACACCCTCATCGGGAACAAGGTGCACCATGATGCCTGTATGGGAGATTTCTCCGTTTGTAAAGGCTTCGAATGCCCTTTCAATGCCGTTGACCCCAGGGAATGTACCCGGCAGCGCGGGATGCAGGTTGATAATGCAGTTTGGAAACCGACTGATAAATGCCATGCTTAGTATGCGCATCCAGCCAGCCAGGATGATCAAATCGGGGCGAAATTGAGCAGCCAGGTCAGCCAGTTCGGCGTCAAAGGTTTCGCGATCTTGAACTTTGAGCTTGGGCTTGACCAGAGCTGGAATGCCTGCATGCCGGGCACGTTCCAGACCGTAGGCGTCTTTGGTGTTTGAGATCACAGCCAGAATCTCGGCAGGGAGTTTTCCGCTATGACTGGCATCGATTAGTGCTTGCAGGTTGCTGCCGCTGCCCGAAATCAAGACGACCAACGAGGCTTTTTTCATACCAGTTGCACCTCTTTGCGCGGACCGGATCGCAATTCGCCGATCACCCAGACGGGCTCAGGGACTGCCGACCGGATGGAGTCAAGTTCCGCAGGAGAGATCACAGCCACCATGCCGATACCCATGTTGAAGACGTGGAACATCTCTTCAAGATCAATACCTCCCTGGGCTTGCAGCCACTGGAAGAGGGGAGGAACCGGCCAGGAAGACAGATCAATCACGGGTTGAAGGTCTTCCGGCAGGGCGCGGGGAATGTTTTCAATAAAGCTCCCGCCGGTAATGTGTGCCAATCCTTTAATTTGGGACAGGACAGGTTGGAGGATGTTTAAATAGGAGCGGTGGGGCGCAAGTAGAGCATCCGCCAGGCTTGACTTTAGTTCCTGGCGGTATGCCAGAAGGTCCTGGTTCTGGCAAATCTTGCGGATCAATGAATAACCGTTGGTATGCGGTCCGCTGGAGGCAAAGCCCAATAACAGGTCGCCTTCCTGCATGTCAGACAGCCTGGGAAGGATTTTGGTGTGTTCAACCAGCCCCACAATGGTGCCGGCGACGTCAAATGATTTGCTGTGATAAACGCCGGGCATTTCAGCAGTTTCTCCGCCAAGCAGAGCGCAGCCACCTTCACGGCAGGCAAGCGCCATTCCTGCAACGATCTCTGCCACCAGTTCAGGTTTTAACCTGGCTGCGGCAAAATAATCCAGAAAGAAAAGAGGCCGCGCACCCTGAACCAGAATGTCATCAATGCAGTGATTGACAATATCCTTGCCAACGCCGGTAAGCCTGCCCAAACGGGCAGCCAGGTCAACCTTGGTGCCGACCCCATCTGTTGAAGCGACCAACACCGGCTGCTCACCCAGCCCGGAAGCATCAAATAACCCTCCAAAAGAACCGATGCCAGCCAGCACGCGCTCATTGTACGTGGAATGGACGGCGTCTTTCATCAGGCGGACAGCTCGGTTGCCCGCTTCGATATCCACACCGGCGGATTGATAAGCCCCTGTTTGTGCCATATATTTGAGCCCTTTTTGGGCAATATCATTGCGATATTGCATACCGGTAAAGGAAATCTGCGTGACGGCGGCGTAAACATGCTCTATGGCCGATCGTAAAGAGGAGCTCCAGCAGGTGACCCCCAGTACCCGTCCGCCGCCATTAACCAGTTGGGTGCCATCCAGCCGGGTGCCTGCGTGGAAGACAATTCCTTCTTCGATGGTATGTTCCAGCCCGGAGATCGGGTAGCCGGTAAGCAGACGACCCGGGTAGCCGCCTGAAGCCAGCACTACGCAAACCGCAGCGTTATCGCTCCACTCCACTTGAAGATCTGCCAGGCTGCCCGAGGTGCAAGCCTCAAAGATCTCGAGCAAGTCAGTTTCGAGAAGGGGCAGGATGGCCTGGGTTTCGGGGTCGCCAAAACGGGCGTTGAATTCAAGCGTTTTTATTCCATCTTCAGTAAGCATCAAACCAGCGTAAAGGACACCCACGTAAGGCAATCCCTCATCTCGCAACCCGTTTATGGTGGGCTGTAAAATGGTCTGAGCAGCTTCTTCAATTTGTTTCTGTGATAAACAAGGCGCGGGGGCGTAAGCTCCCATGCCGCCGGTGTTCAAACCTTTGTCGCCATCCAGCAGGCGTTTGTGATCCTGCGAGGGCGGCATGATGGAGATCGTTTTGCCGTCGCTGAATGCCAGCAAGGAGACTTCTTCGCCTTCAAGTCGTTCTTCGATGACCACTTCGCTTCCGGCTGCACCAAATTGTTCAGATGCCATAATCTCTTTGAGCGCGGTCATACCTTCTTCTTGAGATTCCGGCAGAATTACGCCCTTACCGGCAGCCAAACCGGAGGCTTTGATCACCACTGGCGATTTTGTCTCGGCCAGGTAATCGCAGGCTTGTTGATAATCAGAAAAAGCAGCAAACCTTGCGGTGGGGATGCGATGGCGCTGCATGAATTCTTTGGAAAAACGCTTGGACGATTCGATTCGTGCTGCTGCCTGGGACGGACCAAAAACGGCAAACCCGTGAGAACGCAGCATATCAGACACCCCGGCAGCCAAAGCCGCTTCAGGACCGATCACCACCAGATCAATGGCTTTCAGCTGACAAAAAGCCAGGATTCCGGCTGCATCTTCCACGGCGAGAGGCACCAGGATGCCGAGATCCACCATGCCCACATTGCCGGGAGCAATGTAGAGCTGGGTCAGCAATGGAGATTGGCTGATCTTCCAGGCGATGGCGTGTTCACGGCCACCAGAACCGACCAAGAGTACGTTCATGGGTGTTCTCCTTTATCAGCCGCCGGAGATTTCAAATCCGGTTTTTGAAATGCCTTCGGGAATTGGCAGGGGATAACTGCCTGTAAAGCAGGCGTTGCAATATCCGTCGGATTTGCCAATGGCGGCCATCATTTTTTCCAAAGAAAGAAAAGCCAGCGAATCAGCGCCAAACTTCTGACAGATTTCAGCGATGGTGAGCTTCGTGGCGATTAAATCGTCATTCATTCCCATGTCTACCCCCATGTAACACGGGTGCTTGATGGGCGGGCAGGTAATGCGCACATGGACCTCTTTAGCGCCCGCGTTTTTCAACAGTTGAATCAGCGGACCGGTGGTATTGCCGCGCACAATGGAGTCATCTATCATCACAACGCGTTTGTTCAGCACGTTTTCCATGATCACGTTATATTTTAATGCGACACCTTGTTTGCGAAGTTTATCTGTCGGCTCAATAAATGTTCTACCAATATATCGATTCTTGATAAAACCGTCATTGTAGGGGATGCCGGAGGCAGTTGCATACCCAATCGCGGCAGGGATGGAAGAATCGGGGATGGGGATGACCACGTCCGCTTCGACAGGAGATTCCGCCGCAAGGTTGGCGCCCAACTGCTGGCGCACCTGGTGAATATTTCGCCCTCCCCAGGTGTTGTCTGGGCGTGAAAAGTAAATATGCTCAAAGGTGCATAGAGCTGTTTGAGTTTGAGGCTTAATCGCCTGATAAACCGTCAACGCGTTGTCACTAAGGGCGACAATCTCCCCCGGTTGAACTTCACGGCAGGCTACACAACCGAGGGTGCGCAGCGCGCCATACTCCGAAGATGCCACGTGTCCACCGCCATTGGGAAGCATGCCAATGCTGAGCGGTCGGAATCCCCAGGGGTCGCGCACGGCAAAAACCTGGTTGCGAGTGAGCATCACCAGCGAATATGCGCCGACCCAGTTCTGGATGGCGTCGCGGAGACGCTCAAACCAGGTGCTGCCTTTCGAACACGCCAGGGTCATGATCATTACTTCTGTGTCTGAAGTGGAAGACATGCCAACCCCCTGTTGCATCAGTTTTGTGCGTAATTCTGCGGCGTTTACCAGATTGCCGTTATGCGCCAAAGCGACCGTGCCATATTGGGTATCAATCATAAAAGGTTGTGCATTGCGGGCAGAGGGAGAGCCGGTGGTGGAATAACGGGTATGCCCGATGGCGAAATCTCCCTGCATTTTGGAAAGGCTCTGCGGATCGAAGACCTGTGAAACGAGGCCCACGTCTTTGTGAAGGCGGACCATTTGACCATCTGAAACCGCCAGGCCGGCGGCTTCCTGTCCGCGGTGCTGCAGGGCGAAGAGGCCAAAAAAAGCCATACGCGCCACATCCTCACCGGGAGCGAAAATGCCTAAAACACCACATTCTTCTTTTGGAGAATCTTTCCAATCCATGAACGGCTCTTTCAAAAGTAAAAATGGTAACGGAACGTAACTAATTTGCTTGAATTTGCTGATCATCGTTCAGGATGATCTCTTGCATCTTTTTTTGGTAGTCTTTTACTTTTTGAAGCATCTCCGGGTTGCTAACCGCCATGATCTTGGCGGCCAGCAGGACGGCATTAGCAGGTTCAAGTACTACAGCCGGGGCAATACCGGAGGGCATGCGAAGTGAAGAGTAGATGTCTGCGCCAGCAAAGTTCTCAGAGGCAGGCGGGCAGGCAATCACCGGTGCGCTGACCGCGCCGTCTGTAAAACCAGATAGTGCGTTGCTGCGTCCGGCGATAGTAACATACACTTTAGGGCGCGGATCGGATTCGTATCCGGATAGAAGTTGCAGGGCGTGAACGGCTGTTTTGTGAGCGGAAGCCACACGAAGGATGACCTCGAAACCAAAGGTCTGAGCCGGTTCAGCGATCTTTTGAGCGTACTCGAGATCCGATTTGGAACCCATCAAAATTACCATCAGCGGCTTCATCAGAACAACCCTTTCTTCTGCAGACTTTCGGTCAGACGTTCGTTAACCGGATATTCACCCGGCTGAAACTCAGAGCCAGTGAGCAGTTCGTAAATCTGGATGTAGCGTTGGGAAGCTTTCACCCAGAGATCGGCTGGCATGTTTGGTGGTTCTCCTTCACCGCGGTAACCGAGGTCGCTGTATTGTCTGCGGATGAATTCCTTGTCAAAATTTTCCGGTTCTTCACCACTGGTAAACCTTTGTTGGTATGAATCAGCTTTCCAGAAGCGTGAGGAATCGGGCGTATGGACTTCATCGATCAGCATGATCCGGCCGTCAGGGGCGATGCCAAATTCATACTTGGTGTCCACCAGGATCATGCCGGCAGACAAGGCCACTTCCTGCCCGCGTTTGAAGATAGCGAGAGCGGCAGACTGAATAGTTTCCCATTTATAAGCATCCAGGTAGCCTTGTTCGACCACTTCAGCACAGGTAAGGCGTTCATCATGGCCGGTGATGCCGCCCTTGGTGGTGGGGGTGATGATCGGATCGGGAAGCTGCTGATTTTTCTTCAGTCCCTCATCAAAAGTATAGCCGTAAATTTCACGCTCGCCCAGTTCGTACCGTCGCCAGAGCGCGGTTTCAGTGACGCCGGTAATGTATCCGCGTACGATCACCTCGATAGGGCAAGGGTTGACCAGGGTGACCACAGCCGCGTTGGGGTCGGGAATCTCGATCAGGTGATTTGATATGATGTCAGCGGTTTTCTCGAACCACCAGCCAGAAAGCTGGTTGAGTACCTGACCTTTAAATGGCACCAGAGCTAGATTGCGATCAAACGCCGAGAGGCGGTCAGTGGTGACAAGCAACCTGCGCTGACCGGGCAGATCATACCAATCGCGGACCTTGCCGGTTTTGCGATTGGCTAGCGGCAGATCGCTACTTTCGTAAGCTTGCGGCAAAAGGCGGGTGAGAGTCTCAACAGATATCATGAGGATCGGCTCCGATTATAAATCAGCGGCATAACGGACGCCGTTGAGGAAAAGTGGCAGACCTGAGTATTCAGCACGATGCTGGCGGTCAGCGGTCTGGAATGGATAGACGTGATCTTCGGGGTGGGGCATCAACCCCAACACGTTGCCCTGTGGATTGCATATACCGGCGATATCCAGCATAGAGCCGTTTGGGTTGATGGGATATTGCCCCACGGCTGCAGAACCATCCAGGTGAACGTAAACCAGGGCGATTTGATCACTGGCTGCAATTTCGTGTGATTTATTAGCATTATTTACCTGAAAGTTGCCTTCTCCATGCGCCACGGGACAGTCAATCAAGGTAGTCAGCCCTTTGGTCCAGATGCATTTCTGTGAGAGGGGTTTAAGGCTGACCCAGCGACATTCGAAATGATTGCCCTGGTTGTGGGTGAGCGTTGCCCACTGTTTCTCGCCGTTTTTTCGGGAGTCTGGCAGGATGCCTGATTTGATTAAGGCTTGAAAGCCATTGCAGATGCCGATCACAGGTTTGCCTGTAGAAACGAAGGCTTGTGTCTGGTCGAGAAAATAGTGTGAAAGATCAAGGGCAAGCAGTTTGCCAGCGCCGAGAGCATCAGCGTAAGAGAAACCGCCAGGTACCACCAGCATCTGATAGTCTGCCCAGTCTGTTTTGGATTCGAGGAGTTTTTTCAGTGGAATAGTATCTGTTTGCGCACCAGCCAGTTCAAGGGCACGGGCAACGTCTCCATCGCGGTTGGTGCCCTGCGCGAAGAGGATCAAGGCTTTAGGTTTCATGCCTGTCCTCCTTCCACGCTGCGGTGCTTCCAGGCTTGGGTGAGGGCTTCAATGTTGAGCTTCATGAGAGGTTTTCCCTGACAGGTGATTCCCAGAAACGGATCGGGTTGAACCGTGCCTAACAGCCGGAACGGTTTGTTCGATAGAAGTGTTTCAAACTGACCCCGAACCTGCGGGCTGACTTCAATGAGAAAACAACCGGCGGTCTCGCCAAAAAGTGATCGTAGAGGATCAGCGTCATTACCCAAATCAATTTGCAGGCCGAGACGCCCGGCGATGACCATCTCAGCGGCGGCAACGGAAAGTCCGCCCTCACTGAGATCGTGGCAAGCCAGCACCAGATTTTGTTCGACGGCTTGGTGAACTGCCTTGTAAACAGCAGGGTTGATTTCACTGCAAGCTGGAACACCTTCCAGAACGGTGTTTTCCGGATGGACGAGATTAAAATGGCTGCCGCCAAACGCGGGCGCGAAGTAACCCACCATGTAAAGCAGACTGCCGGGCTTCTTGAGGTCCATGGTGACGGCTTGCCGCCAGTCAGGCATCCAGCCCAGAGCGGAGATTAGGAGAGTCGGTGGGATGGCGTGCAGTTTGCCGTCTGAGCCGAGGTATTCGTTGTTGAAGGAGTCTTTGCCGGAGATGAAAGGTGCCTGGTAGCGCTGCGCGGCGTCGAAACAGGCTTGCGCCGACTGCACCAGGTCACCCATGATTTCGGGTCGATTGGGGTCGCCCCAACAGAAGTTATCCAGCAGAGCGATGCGGGAAGGGTCGGCGCCGCAAGCGACCGCATTGCGGAAGGCTTCATCCACCACCAACAGGGTCATCTGATAGGGGTCCAGTTTGCCGTATTCGGGGTTCAAGCCGTTTGACAGCACAAACGCTTGGTCTCCGGTGCTGAGTAGTGGTTTGATCACGCTTGCATCCGATGGTCCATCGGCGCATATGCCACATAGGGGTTTAACCACAGTGCCACCCATTACTTCGTGATCGTAATCGCGAATGATACGTTCTTTTGAAGCGATGTTGGCGTTTGCCAACAACTTGAGGAGAGTTTTCTCAACATCTACTTTGATCTTGGAAGAATCAGGATTGTTTGTGCCCGAAGAATACTTTGGAGTCTCAATTCGTGCGGTGTAATGACGCTGCGGAAGGCCGTGATGTAAAAACTCATTGGCAAGGTCGAGCACCAGTTTTTCGCCGTGAAAGATGCGGGTGCGGTTGGATTGATTGAAACTGCCAATATCGGTCAACTCCACTTCGAAGTCATGGCAGAGAGATTTCAGTTCGTCAATTTTTTCAGGGGAAACAGCAATCACCATGCGTTCCTGGGCTTCGGAAAGCCAGATTTCCCAGGGGGTGAGACCGGGGTATTTCAAGGGCACATCAGAAAGCTGAACGTCTCCGCCGCATTCTGAAGCCATTTCGCCTACTGCGGAAGACAGCCCGCCAGCACCGCAGTCTGTGATGGCATGGTAAAGTTGGCGGTCACGGGCAAGCATAAGTACGTCCACGAGACCTTTTTCAACGATGGGGGCGCCAATCTGCACGGATGCGCCCGAAACTTCTCCGGTTTGGGCGTCCATGGTCATGGAAGAGAAGGTTGCGCCGCGCAAGCCGTCCCGGCCGGTGCGGCCGCCCAGCACGATGATATGATCGCCGGGGGTGATGCCGTGGGGGTTGCTCCCTTTTGGAGCAATACCGATGCTGCCGCAGAAGACCAGAGGGTTGGCGGTGTAGCCGGGGTCAAACCAGACCGCGCCGTTCACGGTGGGGATGCCCATCTTGTTGCCGTAGTCCTGAATGCCTGCCACCACTCCGGACGAGATTCTGCGGGGGTGAAGCACGCCATCCGGAAGATCGGAAAGGGAAAGGTCTGCGGGACCAAAGCAAAGAATATCCGTTGAAGCTATGGGCTTGGCAGAAACACCGATGATGTCGCGGATGACCCCGCCGATACCAGTGTTCGCGCCGCCGAAAGGCTCGATGGCGGAGGGATGATTGTGGGTTTCCACCTTGAAAGAGACCTCATTGACGCCGTCAAACTCGACAATACCGGCGTTTTCAGTAAAAGCAGAAAGCACCCAGGGTGCA
Organism: uncultured Anaerolinea sp.; assembly: GCA_964468875.1. Taxonomy (GTDB): domain Bacteria; phylum Chloroflexota; class Anaerolineae; order Anaerolineales; family Anaerolineaceae; genus UBA6107. The sequence goes on from CAYXWV010000001.1 coordinate 59,040, forward strand.
TTCACCTGACGTGTGGCTGCGCGGATGGTCTGATTGAAAAGGTGAACATATTCCTTCGGGAAGGCTGTTCCGTTCTGTTGAACGGTCACGTGAGATTTAAAGGTCTTGTGCACGCAGTGTTCGCTCCAGGTTTGGGCGATCATCTCAAATTCAACGTCGGTCAGGTCCCGGTTTTCGTCCTGGCAATAGCGGCGGATAGCCTGCATTTCTTCCAGGTTCAGGGCAGCCCGGCGTTCGCTGGAAAGCTGAAGAAGCTGATTGTCATTCATGGCACGAAAATCAAAGCGATCCACCTTGTCATTGACACTGGTAGTTTCGGTGAAAGCGGGGGTGATCTCTCCTAATGTGAAGGTATGGATCACAGCATTGGCAAGCAGCCTTTTCGCCAGTTCTGACAAAAGAGCGTCAGTGAGGTCTTTGCCCTTAATCACAAAGCGTAAACCGGTGCAGGCAGCATTGAGGGTGGATATGCCCAGTAGGGAGGCGGCGCGAATGATCTGGTCCGCCACGGGGTCGGTTACACCGGGGCGTAAAGCTACTTCGATTATTTTTTCGTCAATTTGGTTGGGGGTTTGTTTCTTTTCAGCAGTTGGAGGGGTTTCGAGCAGGGTTGTTTCGACAGACTGGGTGACCGGGTCGTGGAGAAGTTGATTGGCTAGGATTTCTACTTGTGCTTCTTCCAATCGCCCGCGAAGAAAGTAGAGATCCTGACAGCAAATCTCCTGAATTTGTCGAAGCCCCAGCGAGTGTGTGTCTTCCAGATACCCACTGGAGCGGGGGTCGTTTGAAGTATTCGGTTTAATGACAAAACGAGTAACTGCGTTTGAGCCGTTTACTTTCATGAATGATTTGACCTCTTGGCTGTGCGATGATTGGTCGATTGTACCCAGTATCATGGGATATGTCTAGACAATCTAACCTTAAAAATTGTTCAGGAGGGTTGAATCAACTGGCGAATTTGCTTTGCCAGGGTTATGGAAGCTGATTCGGCGATGCCGGTGTAGGCGGAAACCTGAGCCAGTTCTTCAATTTGGCTGGTTGACAGGAATTGCAGAATGTAGGTATCCTGTTTTAGCAGGTTGATCAACGGATTTTGGTCTCCACTTTTCACCGATTGCCAGGCGGTCATGGCATGTTCACGCAGGCGTTCGTGGGTTTCCTGCCGGTCGGCTCCTTGCTTGCTGAGTGCCATCATGATTCGTTCGGTACAGGCAAAGGGAGCATAAGCCGAAAGATTGCGTTGAATGGATTCATGGTTGATGTTCATTTTCATGACCAGGCGGTTCATTACCTGCAGCATCTCATCGCAGATTAGAAAGGCTTCTGGCAGGATGGTACGGCGGTTGGCGCTATCATCCAGGGTGCGTTCGAGCAGGTTGGTGGCGGCGTTCTGCCAGGCAACCTGTGGAAGAACGGATAGCTGTCTAGCCAATGAATCAATCTTTTCGGCGTTGATCGGGTTGCGTTTGAAGGGCATGGCTGAAGAGCCGACCTGTTTCTCGCTGAAATACTCGCTGACTTCACCAATCGGCGGGGATTGCAGTACGCGCAGGTCAAAGGCAAATTTGTGCAGGCTGGCACCCAGGCTGGCAAGTCCGTTGAGCAGGTTGTAATCCTGCTTGCGGGTGCAGGTCTGGGTGCTAACGGGGTAAAACGGCAGATTTAGCTCATGACTGAGCAAGGATTCAAAACGAGGATAATTCTCAATACCCAGCAGGTCAATATATGCCGCAGAGGTTCCCACAGCGCCTTTAAAACCCTTGCCGCGCAGCCCGGTTTTAAGGGCATTCAGCGTCTGCCAGTCTTCCAGCAGGTCCTGGGCGTAAACAGACAGGCGGTAACCCAGCGTGGAGGGTTCGGCAGGCTGAAGGTGGGTGTACGCCATAATGGGTAAATCAGCAGTCTCTTCCATGCGTTCGGCAAGGGAGAGCAGCAGCGCACCCAATTTCTCGATGACGAGTTCAAGGGCGGAACGCGTCCGCAGCACATCCGCGTTGTCTTCCACATCCATTGAAGTGGCGCCCATGTGGATCACCCCGCCAGCGGCGGGGCATTGGGCGGCGAAGGTTTTCAGTTCAGCCATTAAATCGTGATGAATCTCGGATTCAATTTTGAGGGCGGTTTCCATGTCAATCTCGGCGGCATGAGCGGCAAGTTCCTCCACCTGACTGTTGGAGACCAACCCAAACTGCGACTGCACCCCTGCCAGCGCCACCCAGATGCGCCGCCAGATCAGGCGCTTGTTGGTTTCGCTCCAGATGCGGCGCATTTCGTCTGATCCGTAGCGCCAGCTAAACGGTGATTGGTAAGTATCGTAGATGGTCATGGATGTATTCCTCATGGGGTGCACCGCCCTGATCAACATGGAACAAACAGAAGCACCCTAAATTTGGTTACTGGAGTAATATAACTTATTATAAAGGCGACTTGAAAATGAAGGTATTGATTTCGACTATCCCTCCAAAATATCCCACACAAGAGTTTCAATAGTTACTGTTGGATACACAACTTATTCGTTATTAAAACGATTTTTTCGGATACGAACCAAGAACTCTTAACAGGGTAGCATATTCTTCAAGATGATTGAGAGCATTTACCACGTTCTTGTCGGCAATTGATCCAGCAAAATCAATATAAAAAAGATATTCTCCGGGGGTGCCAATCAATGGACGGGATTCAAGCTTGGTCAGGTCAATATCACGCAGGGCGAAAACGCTCAACGCCTTGAATAGCGACCCCGGCTGATTTTTGAGGCAAACCAGGATGCTTGTTTTAGCCTCCGCGCTGGGGTTCACCGGCAGGGTGGAGAGCAACAAGAAACGCGTGTAATTAGCGGCATCATCCTCAATGCCTTCAGCAAGGATGGTCATGCCGTAGATATCAGCCGCCCGGCGTGAGGCGATGGCTGCAAGGGAAGGATCCTGACTGGCAGCCAGCTGTTTCACAGCACCGGCAGTATCGTAAACCGGTTCAACGGCAACCCCGGGCAAGCGGTTCAAGTATCCGCGGCATTGATCCAATGCCTGGGGATGACTATGGACGGTACGGATTTGTTCTTTCACAGCCCCGGGCGCGGCAATCAGGCAGTGGCGGATGCGCAGGGTCGTCTCGCCGATGATGTGCAGGTGATGTTCCCGCAGCAGATCATAGTTACGGTGGATGCTGCCCGCCAGCGAGTTTTCGATGGGGATAAACCCGTATTGGCATTCACCGTTTTCCACGGCGTCAAAAACGTCTTCAAAACGGCTTTTGCCAACGGCTTCGACATGATCGTGGAAATATTCGAGCAGGGCTGCTTCGGAATAGGCTCCCGGCTCACCCTGAAAAGCGACTTTAATGTGGGAAGAGTTATTTTGTGTCATTTAGAATCCCTGCCAGAGTGATCAAGGCGGCGGCGTAGGAACGCCAGCCGAGACCGGCGATGGTGCCGGTGCAAACCGCGGAAATGAGCGAGTGATGGCGAAATTCCTCACGCGCAAAAATGTTGGACAAGTGAACTTCAATCACGGGAATGCCGATGGCGGCCACGGCATCACGGATGGCAACCGAAGTATGGCTGTAACCGCCCGGGTTGAAGATGACCGCGTCCGCCCAGGTGGGGCTTTCCTGCAGGAGATCAATCAACGCACCTTCGTGGTTGGACTGCTCAAAGCGGAGCTGCAGGTCAAGCGATTTCGCCAGTTCGGTCAACCGCTGATTGATTTCATCAAGGGTCTGGCTGCCGTAATGTGCAGGTTCACGCTTGCCTAGCATGTTAAGATTGGGGCCGTTCAAAACAAGGATGGATTTCATGAATGAGTACTCCTTTTACAATTCGATCAATTCCTGCCATTGGTCAATCACCACACCGGTACGCATCTTACCGATGGTTTCAGGCAGGGCAAAATGGATTTGCTTCAAACTGCGTTTTTTATCCAATAGCATGGCTTGCAGGATGGATGATCGATCAAGTGATTCCGGGACGTGAACAGGCAGACCCAGACGGGTAAATGCTTCGGTGATTATTCCACTCAGCCCGGTTTCTGCCAGACCGATTTTCTCGGCGAGGCGGGCTTCGACCACCATGCCGATGGCGACCGATTCACCGTGTGATAGTCGATAATTCGAGGCGCGTTCTATGCCGTGACCGGCGGTGTGGCCAAAATTAAGTGCCTGACGCAAGCCCTTTTCATAGGGGTCCGCATTGATCACATCCACTTTAACGGCGACCGACCTGCGCAGTAGAGCGGCTGTCTCTTCAATCTCGACAGGCCAGCCATTTTCTGCCATTTGGTAGAACAAACCGACGTCAGCGATGATAGCGTGTTTGATCGTTTCAGCCAGACCGCTCTTAATCTCGGCAGCGGGCAGGGTGGATAAGGTTCGCGGATCAGCTTGCACCAGTGAGGGAGCGTGAAAGGCTCCAATCAGGTTCTTGCCTTGCGGCAGATCGGCACCGGTTTTACCGCCCAGGCTGGAATCCACCATGGACAGAAGGGTGGTGGGCACATTCACCCAGGGCACCCCTCGCAAAAAGGTCGCCGCGGCGAAACCGGTCATGTCGCCGGTGACTCCGCCGCCCAGGGCAATGACGGTGCTGCTGCGTTCAACGCCAGCCCCCAAAAAACCCTCCCAAAGATGGGTGATGGTCTGGATGGTTTTGTGTTCCTCTCCGGCGGGAATGACCATGGGGGAGGCTTCAATGCCGGCAGCGGCTAGAGACTGGCGAACACGATCCATATAAAGCGGGGCAACGTTTTCGTCCGCAACCACCGCGGAGGGACCGTGAAGTCCTCTTTCTGTGAGGGCTGCGCCTAACCGGTCCAATGAACCACATTCAATCATTACATCATAAGGGTTGCCCATGCCGGAGATGCGATAACAGCCGAGACGTACTTGAACTTGCCTGGCAATCTCATCCACGGAGGCGCCGTCCGTTTGGATGGGTTCTCCAAAGGAGGTATAGTGCGGAGAACGGCGTTCAAGCATGGCAGCCAGCTTTTGGCGCGGATCTGCCTTGATCAACGGGCGAACGTATGAATCTGACATCAAGCGGGATAAGAGTGTTTCAAGGCTGCCTGACAGCACCACCACCCGGCCGCTTTTCTCAGCCAGATGGCGGTTTTCTTCTCTCAGCAAAGCGCCGCCGCCTAGAGAGATTACAGCGGTGGGAGTTTTTTCGATGACTTGAGCTAACAGTCGGGTTTCAATGTCGCGAAAAGCGGGTTCGCCTTTGGCGCCAAAAAACGCTTCGATGGTGGTATTGATCTCTTTTTCAATTTCACTATCCAAGTCAGACCAGGGCACTTCAAGACGACTGGCGAGCAGCCTGCCCACCGTGCTTTTGCCTGAACCGGAGGGGCCGTAGAGGAAAATGTTCATGATTCTCCTTCGTCGGGCCAAAAAACGATCTGTCCGCCCTGCATGGTCAGGTCACTTAACGAAGCTTTACGCAGAGCCGCCATTCGCGGATGAATTTCTGACAGTGAATCACCGCCAAGTTTTTCCAACAATGCCTGCGCCAGAACGAAAGCAACCATGGCTTCGATCACAGGCACCGCGCGTGGAACCGGGCAGAAATCAGAGCGTTCATAAACCGTTTCTTTTGCCTCACCTGTTTTCAGGTCAACCGTTTTCTGGGAGGTGAGGGTAGTGGCAATGGGCTTCATGGCTGCGCGCAGGATCAAGGGTTCGCCGTTGGTGATGCCGCCTTCCAGTCCACCGCAGCGGTTGGAGGGGCGGGTCAATTGACCATTCCTTAACTGGATGGCGTCATGAGCCCGGGTGCCCGGCAGATGCGTGTTTTCAAACGCGTCGCCGATTTCAAATCCCTTGACTGCCTGGATGCTCAAGACGGCAGCGCCCAGGCGGGCATCCAGGCGGCGGTCCCACTGAACAAAGGAGCCCAGGCCGACCGGCAGCCCCAGGGTGACAACCTCAATGATGCCCCCGAGGGTGTCGTGTTCGTCCATTGCCTGGCGGATTCGTGAGCGCATGGCGTCCGCGGATTTGGGATCAGGGCAGCGCACGTCGCTGGCTTCAGCAAGCCGAAGGCGGTCTTCCAATTTAATGGCATCCAGTTCGGCGGCGATGCCGTCAATGGAGTGCACGTATCCGCCAACTTGAATGTTGAATTCTGAAAGGAGTTTTTTGCAAACGGCGCCCACAGCCACGCGAGCGGCGGTTTCACGGGCGGATGCCCGTTCGAGCGCAGGGCGCATGTCATCGTATCCATACTTAACCGCGCCGGTTAAATCGGCATGCCCGGGGCGGGGAGTGGTGAATGCAGTCACGGGCTTGCCTTTCCACTTAACGTGGTCGGCGTTTTCGATCAAGATTGAGATGGGTGCGCCGGTGGTGAGGCTGGCCATGACACCACTTAGGATTTTCGCCTGGTCGGTTTCAATTTTCATGCGTCCACCGGAACCTACACCAGCCTGGCGGCGAGCCAGATCTTTGTTGATGTCTTTTTCTGAGAGACTCATTCCGGCAGGGAAACCGTCCAGAATGGCGGTCAATGCGGGGCCGTGAGATTCTCCGGCGGTTAAGAAACGAAGCGTCATACGGCACCTCTTGTCATTTCAGGGTGAAGTCGAAATACATTTTCCAGCATTTTGGCTCGGTCGGGGGAAAAGCCCGTCCAGCATTCAAAAGACAATGCAGCCTGTTCCACCAACATGCCCAATCCGTTGCAGGCTGGCAGCCCGGCGGCTGATGCAGTCTGAAGCAATCTGGTCTGCATGGGATTGTACACCACGTCATAAATACATGCTTCTTTGGGCAGGGGGGTATTCTCAGGCCAGGGAGATTGATCCACGTGAGGGTGCATGCCCACCGGGGTGGTGTTGACAATCAAAGCGGACTCATTGCCAGCATCGATTATAGCTTTGTGATTAAAATCGATCACATCGAGTTGGGATGCATCGAAAGATTGCTGAGAGAAATGGTTTTTCAAATTGACTGCTTGCTGCGGCAGAAGGTCCGTGATGCGGACCTGCCAACCCTCATTAAGCAGGGCATAAGCGACTGCTCGCGCGGCACCTCCCGCGCCAAGAATAAGGGCGGTACTGTGACTTTTGAGAGGAAGCTTGTGTACATCTACTAAAAAACCTGGAGCATCGGTGTTATGACCGATCAGCCGGCCTTCTTTTACCATGAGGGTATTGACTGCCCCAATGGCTTGAGCGGAGGCAGTCAGTTCATCCACCACAGGAAGAACGGACTGCTTGTGCGGAATTGTGACGTTCAGACCCTGCAACTCAGATTTCCGCAGACGATCAACCAGCGCTTCAAGTTCAGATTGTCCGTCGGGCAATGGCTGAACAGGGAAAAGGGAGTAGCTGCCCTGAAAACCGGCTTCAGCCAGAGCTGCCTGATGGAGGGCGGGGGATATGCTGTGTCCGAGGGGATGACCGATGAGACCTAATGAGTAATTGTCCGGCATGTTATTATTCCTCGCTTTGCAGGGCTGCGCCCAATTTCTGCATGGTTTCGGCAAATCTGGGGAAGGATTCAGCAGTGCAGTCTGATTCAAGCACTTCAACCGTCGATTTGGCAATCAGCCCTGCAACGGCCAGCGACATCGCCAGGCGGTGATCACCGTGAGAATGAACCGTTCCGCCTGTGATTTCGCCGCCCTGGATGATGAATCCATCCGGTTGTTCGTCAATTTTCACGCCCAGCGTGCGCAATTCTTTTGCAAGCATGCTGATGCGGTCTGATTCCTTAAGCCGCAGCTCGGCAGCATCGCAGACTGTTGTGGTGCCTGCGGCAGCGGCAGCCGCCACGGCGAAAATGGGAAATTCATCAATCATGCGCACCACCAGCGAACCGTGTATTTCGGCGGCTTGAAGATCAGAAGAAATTATATGTAGGTCGCCAACCGGTTCACCAGCGGCAGTGCGTTCATTCTCAACTTTGATTTGAGCGCCCATGGCAAGCAAGGCGTCAATCAAGCCGGTGCGGGTGGGGTTCAGGCAGATGCCCTTGAGGGTGAGGTCGGAGCCGGGTGTGATCAGGGCTGCCACGATTAAAAAAGCCGCCGCGGAGGGGTCCGCTGGCAGGGTCATATTGAGCGGAGAGAGCTTCAAGGGGTTTGGCGGGGTCAGTTCGATAACAATCTGTTCCCCGATCGCGCGGGTGGTGATGGAAACTCCCATGCTGGCAAGCATGCGTTCACTGTGATCGCGGGAGGGACCGGGTTCGCTGAGGACGGTTGTTCCGTCTGCGCCCAGTGCAGCCAAAAGCAGGCAGGATTTTACCTGGGCGCTGGCGACAGGCAGATCATAATGAAGCGGGGCAAGCGAGGTGTTTTTCTCGCGTCCAGTGATCGAAAGGGGAGCGGTTCCTGCGGCGCTGGGGGTAAGCATCACCCCCATTCTTAATAAGGGTTCCACGATGCGCCCCATCGGGCGGCGGCGCAGCCCTTCGGAGCCGTCCAGAACGGCGGAAACACCGGAACCCGCAACTGCCCCGGCCAACAAACGCAGGGTGGTGGCTGAATTGCCGCATTCAAGAGGAGAACCAGGATTCTTCAAACGGTCTACCCCTTTGCCTGATACGGTCAGGGTTTCGCCCTGCAATTGCCAGTTTACGCCCAAGGCGGTCAGGGCATTCAGCATGGGGCGGGTGACGCCCGATACCTGAAAGCGTTTGATGCGGCTTTCACCATCCGCGAGCGCTGAGAACAACGCCGCCCGATGAGAAATGGATTTGTCGCCGGGAATTTCAGTTTCAATAAAGCCTTGAATGGGTTTGCCAGAAGAGACCACCAGTTTCATGCCCCACCGCCTTTTTGAAATGAATCCAAAATGGCAGCCCGTTGGGCGGCACCTTCTTCGAACAACTTGATTAAAGACTCATAATCGGCTGTTTCCAGACCTGATTCAATGGCTTCAAGTCGTTCGCGGTAGTTTTTTAATGTCAAAAGCACATTTTCACGATTATTCATCAAAATATGCAGCATCATGTCAAGGGATTCACCCGCCAGGCGGGAGGTGCTTTTAAAACCGGGCCCGACCAGGGGAGCGGCTTCGAGAGGGGTGACGCCTGCCAGGCAGTTGGAAACAAGATAGGGCAGGTGGCTGATGGATGCCACCCATTTATCGTGAAGAGCGGGGTCCAGCCAGATGGCGTGGGCACCCACGGCATCCACCAACTGCAAAGCCAGGCGGCAGGCAGCCTGCGGGGTGCGTGACAGCGGCAGCAGAGCGAAACTGGCACCCTGGTAAAGATCAGGGCAGGCATGCGAGAGGGTGCGTACTTCCTTGCCGCACATCGGATGTCCGCCGATCGGCGCGAAGCGTTCAGGGAGCCCTTCAAAAACTGGCATGATGCTATTTTTGGTGGAACCGACATCCATGACCACGGCAGAACCGGGGTGCAGATCGGGGATTTGTCTGAGCAGGTCGGGCAGCAAACCCAACGGGGCACAGAGGATGATAAAATCGGCTTGCGGCAGCAGCTCGGCAGGGTTCGAGGCAGTTTTGTCAAACAAACCCTGTTCTTCAGCCTGGCGGCAAACAACTTCATCAGGGTCAATACCCAAGAGCAAAGCGGTTTTTCCTTTGAGCGCTATAGCCAATGATCCGCCCATTAATCCGATGCCCCAGATGGCTACCTTCGCGTCAGACAGGTTGGCTGGAATCCACGCAAAGGGGCTATCAGTTTTCATGGGCGAGGTCCGGGCGCAGACTGACCGCATCATGCAGGTACACGTGTTTTACAGCAGATTGCGGGAGGTCGGTGTTCCATTGGATGAGTACTCGCACGCAGCACGGCAGCCCATTGGGCACGTCCAGTTCGACTGCGCACATCAGGGGAACTTCCGTCCAACCCAATTCACGAGCCGCTTTGGCGGGGTGAACTATTTGCAGATCAGGCGTGACGGTGAAGAGGGCACTGGCGATATCCGCGGGCTGCAGGCTGGGGTTGATTTTGACCATCTCCAGCAGCAATTCGCGCGTGCGTTCAAGGACGCTTTCAACAGTATTTTGGCAGGTGGTGGCTCCGCGAATTCCTCTGACCGGCATCTTAGGCTGCCTCCTGGTTCTTCTTGGGGGTTTTACTGGGCGGAACGGTACGGCCTACGGCTTCAGCGATACCCCTGATCTGGCGAACCAGTTCAGCAAATTTTTCGGGTTTCAGTGATTGACCGCCGTCGGAGAGCGCTTTTTCGGGGTTCGTATGGGTTTCAATAATCAGCCCGTCCGCACCGGCGGCAATGGCGGCGCGTGCCACCGGGGTGACATACTGCCAGTGACCGGTGCTATGGCTGGGGTCAAGCATAACGGGCAAGTGGGTTAATGATTTAAGCACCGGGATGGCGTTGATGTCGGTGGTATTGCGAGTGGAGGTCTCGAAAGTGCGGATGCCGCGTTCGCACAGGATTACCTTGCGATTGCCGTGCGAAAGGATGTATTCGGCAGCCATGAGCAGTTCTTCAATGGTTGCGGAAAGCCCGCGTTTGAGCAGTACGGGATGCTGACTTTCGCCAACAGCATTCAAGAGGTTGTAGTTCTGCATGTTGCGCGCGCCAATCTGGATCACATCCGCATATTTCGCGACCAGGGGCACCTGATCTGCTGACATGGCTTCAGTAACAACCGGCATGCCGGTGATCTCACGCACTTCAGCCATCATTTCGAGGGCTTGTTCACCCAACCCCTGAAAAGCGTATGGAGAGGTGCGGGGTTTGAAAGCGCCGCCGCGTAAGGCGTGGGCGCCGGCTTCCTGGCAGGCAAGGGCGATTTCGAGCAGCAGGGTGCGGTCTTCCACGGCGCAGGGACCGGCAATCAGCACCACGCCGTCACCGCCGATTTGAACGCCGTCCAGCGGGAAGGTTGAATTTTGGGGGATAAACTCGCGAGAGGCCAGCTTATAAGGCCGGGAGATCGGTAAAATGCGATCCACGCCATCCATTTGTACAAACATACCCTGGGCATTGATGGGATTGTTGCCCACCACGCCGATGATGGTGCGTTCAGCGCCTCGTGAAGAATGGGGGGTGAACCCCAGGGTATTGATTTGTTCAACCACAGCTTCAATTTGTGTTTCTGTCGCTTCAGTGCTCATAATGATCATCATTTTGGACCTCTCCCTATACGGAAAATAAAAAGAGCGAGGCCGTTGACCTCGCTCTCTATTTGAATTATTTCTCTACTTCTTTAAGCGACATCAGCGGTCTTTGGAAATCCAAATCCGTAAAAATAGACGTAGCTAAAAAAGAAGTTAGAAGATGACTTGTTCATACAATTCCTATATATTAGGTATTATCATAGCCACATTAAGGGCTTTTGTCAACCAGGAAATCTTAAAATATCCAAAATTGACTTATTTTACGTAAGCCAGCCACTCAGCAGAGTGCTTGCCTTTACCGCGTACGGTTTCATGGAAGGCATCGTGAATCTTTTGGGTGATGGGGCCCATTTTTCCGCTGCCAATGACTCTGAAGTCCACTTCCCGGATGGCAACGCATTCTGCGGCAGTGCCGCATACAAACAACTCGTCTGCCACATAGAGCTGATCGCGCGAGATGGGCTGTTCCACCACAGTGAGGCCAAGATCCTGGCAGATGGTCAGCATCGAATCGCGGGTGATGCCTTCGAGGATGGCGGCGGTGTGGGTGGTGTAAAGTTTACCCTTGCGTACGACAAAGAGGTTTTCGCCTGAGCATTCAGCCACGTAGCCTTGCGGATCAAGCAGAATGGCTTCGTCGAAACCCAAGCGAACTGATTCGGTTTTGGCGAGGGTGCTGTTGGTGTAGTTGCCAGATGCTTTGGATTTGGTCATCATTACATTAGGGTGATGACGGGTGAAGGATGAAACGTGGGCGCGAATGCCGTTTTCCAGGGCTTCCTTACCGAGGTAGGCGCCCATGTCCCAGGCTGCGATGCCGACTTTTGCCTGGGTGGCATCCAGGTTCAGGCTGAGGACAGGTCCGCCGGCATAGATCAACGGACGGATGTAACAATCACCAAAACCATTGGCGTCAATGGTCTTTTTCACGGCTTCACCCAGTTCTTCAGCTGTATAAGGCAGGGATTTAAACCCGATGATCATGGCAGAATCTACCAGGCGCTGCATGTGTTCTTTGAGTCTGAAAACCGCAGGACCCTTGTCGGTTTGATAGCAGCGGATGCCTTCGAAGAGGCCTTGTCCGTAGTGAAGGGCGCTGGTTAGAAAAGGAACAGTGGCTTTCACATAATCGACTAATTCGCCGTCCATCCAAACGTATTTACTTTCATTACCCATTGTGTTGCCTCCATAGATTGTTCAATGATGAATACCACCCTGACGGCAGTATTGTGTTCGTTTTATTAAACCGACATACGTTTGAGTATTTCATCCCCCATTTGGGTGGTGGATAAAGCTCCCCCCAGGTCAGCAGTTCTGAAACCGGCAGTGATTGTTTGGTCAACGGCTTTCTCAATCAGTGCCGCTTCTTTTTCCATGTTGCAGGAATAACGCAGCATCATGGCTGCGCTCAGAATTGTGCCGATGGGGTTGGCAATTCCACGCCCCGCAATGTCTGGCGCGGAACCGTGGATAGGTTCATACAAACCGGCAACGCCATCGCCCAATGAGGCGGAGGGCAGCATGCCCATTGAACCTGCCAGTACGGAGGCTTCATCGGTGAGGATGTCGCCAAACATGTTTTCGGTGACCATCACGTCAAAGTTCGCCGGAGAAGTGATCAACCGCATGGAGGCTGTGTCAACGAGCACATGGTCGAGGGCGATATCGGGGAATTCTTTCGCGACCTCAATGGTGATCTTGCGCCACAGGCGGGATGATTCCAGCACATTGGCTTTATCAACGGAGGTAACCTTTTTACTGCGTTTTTGCGCCAACCTGAACGCCATACGCACCACGCGGCGAACTTCTTCGTCTGTGTAAACAAGGGTATCAACGGCTCTTTCGTGCCCGTCCACAATTTCTCTGCCTTTGGGTTGGCCAAAATAAAGTCCGCCGGTCAGTTCTCGCACCACGATCATATCCACGCCAGCCAGTTTTTCAGGTTTCAGGGGGGATGAGCCCACCAGGGCAGGGTGAACTTTCACCGGTCTAAGGTTGGCAAACACACCCAAGCCCTTGCGGAGTGCCAATAAACCCTGTTCGGGTCTGACCTTGGCATCGGGGTTATCCCACTTGGGACCGCCCACCGCGCCCAACAAGACTGCGTCTGATTTTTGGCAGACAGCCAGGGTTTCGTCAGTTAACGCAGTGCCGAACTGATCAATAGAACAGCCACCAATTAATTGTTCTTCGGTCTTGAAGACTGTTCCGCTAATGCGGGTAATTTCTTGCAGCACCCTGACGGCTTGCGCAACCACTTCGGGTCCGATGCCGTCGCCGGGTAATAAGGTAAGTTTGAATTCTGTCATGAGGGTTCCAGTCTATTGTTTGGATTCGTTTTCATCTGTTGTCATTAAGCCGTATTCAATGGCATCCGCGAGCGCCTGCCAGCTGGCTTCGATGATGTTAGGGCTGGCACCCACGGTGCTCCAGCGGTGATAGCCGTTTTGTGTGTCAATCAGTACGCGGGTGATGGCTTCTGTTCCAAGAGTACCGTCCAAAATACGTACCTTGTAGTCCATCAGATGGAAGGTGCTGATGATTGGATAGTTGCCGACAAGAGCTTTGCGCAGCGCCATATCCAGAGCGTTCACGGGGCCGCAGCCCTCGCCAGCGGTGTGGAAGATTTCGTCTCCAACTCTAACTTTAACAGTAGCTTCGGCGAAGGTGCCGCGTTTTTGACGCCGTTCCACGTTGACAAAAAAGTCAATTAATTCAAAGGGCGGTTTGTAATCTTCATGCTGGCGTTTGAAGAGCAAGACAGCAGAGGCTTCAGCCGCTTCAAATGAAAAACCCTGAGATTCCAAGTCTTTGATGTTGTTGAGTGTGCTAGCAACCTGTTCATTGCCCTTGATCTCGAGGCCGTATTCTTCGGCTTTACTGAGAATGTTGGCTTTGCCAGACAGCTCAGAAACGACCACTTCCATGTGGTTGCCGACCAGTTCCGGTTCGATGTGCTGATAAGAACGCGGGCTGCGGCGCATGGCGGATACATGCACCCCGCCTTTGTGAGCGAAGGCAGCCTTGCCCACATATGCAAGGTATTCATCCGGAGAAAGGTTCGCCATTTCAGCCACAAAGTGTGAAAGGTCATAAAGGCTGGCAAGGCGTCCTTCCGGCAGGCATTCATATCCCAATTTAAGCTGCAGATCTGGAATGATTGAGCAAAGGTTGGCGTTTCCGCAGCGCTCACCGTAGCCATTGATGGTGCCCTGCACCTGGGAGCAGCCTGCCTGAATGGCAGCCAGACTGTTTGCCACGGCACATTCACCGTCATTGTGGGCATGGATGCCCAGCGGATAGTTAATTGCTTCACGAACTGAGTTTACAATGGTTGCAATTTCATGCGGCAGGCTGCCGCCGTTGGTATCACATAACACCACTCGTTCTGCGCCGCCGCGGATGGCGGCTTGCAGGGTCTCGACTGCGTATTTCGGGTCTTCCTTGTAGCCGTCAAAAAAGTGTTCGGCATCATAGATCACCCGGCGGTTGTTGGTTCGCAGATACGCCACGCTCTGCTCGATAATGCGCAAGTTATCATGCAGGGTGGTGCGCAATACCTCGGTGACATGCAGGGTCCATGTTTTGCCAAAAACGGTGCAAACCGGAGTCTTGGCATCCAACAAAGCTTTAATGTTGGCATCATCCTCGGGTCCGCCTTTTGCGCGGCAGGTCGATCCAAACGCGGCGATAAGGGAGGTTTTCCAGGTCATATCGGATGCGCGTTTGAAGAATTCCACATCTTTCGGGTTTGAACCTGGCCAGCCGCCTTCAATAAAGGCAACGCCTAATTCATCGAGGCGCTGGGCCACACGCAATTTGTCGCTGCAAGATAACGAGATGTCTTTACGCTGGGTGCCGTCTCGCAGAGTGGTGTCATAGATTTCGATCATGTCGCCAACTCCTTATGGTGAGAACGTTCATACTCTTCTATCTGTTTGGAGAAAGAAAGAATAAATCCAAGTTCATCATTGCCTTGTACCAGGCAGGTTTTGGAAAATGAATTGATCTCAAATTGGACAGTTTCACCATCAGGGGTGGAAAGAGTCTGATTTTGAAGATCAATGATCCATTCAGCGCGGGGCAGTTCTTCCAACAAGTCGTGCAGCCGCTGATGAGTTGCAGCATCCACCTGGATGGGCAGCAGCCCATTTTTGAGTGAATTATTTTTGAAGATGTCACCGAAGGACAACGCCACCACGGCACGGAATCCAAACCCGGTTAGCGCCCAGGGGGCGTGTTCTCGGGAACTGCCGCAGCCAAAGTTGTTGCCGGCAAACAGGATTTGTGCGCCTTGTGAAGAAGGCTGATTGAGAATGAAGTCTTTTTTCGGACTGCCGTCACTGTTATAGCGCCAGTCTGAAAAAAGATTGGCTGCCAGGTCAGATTTGTCGGTAACTTTGAGAAACCTTGCAGGAATGATCTGATCTGTGTCAATGTCATCCAACGGAAGCAAAACAGCACGGGAAATGATTGTCTTAAAAGGTTCCATATTGTTCTGCCTCTCAGTCTTCCAGTAAATCTCTGGGGTCGGTTACGCAGCCGGTTACGGCAGCGGCAGCAGCGGTTAACGGGCTGGCGAGCATGGTTCTGCCCCCTTTGCCCTGGCGGCCTTCAAAATTGCGGTTGCTGGTGCTGACCGCGTATTGGCCGGGTTCAATTTGATCGCCATTCATGGCAATACACATGCTGCATCCGGCTTCACGCCATTCAGCGCCCGCGTTTTTGAAAATCTGATCCAACCCTTCAGCTTCAGCCTGGCGTTT
The DNA here is from genome assembly GCA_964468875.1 of uncultured Anaerolinea sp. GTDB lineage: Bacteria > Chloroflexota > Anaerolineae > Anaerolineales > Anaerolineaceae > UBA6107. Next base: position 74,861 of record CAYXWV010000001.1, read on the forward strand.
GACTTCCTGAGAGCCGGGGACGATCAGGGTGCGAACCTTGGAGTTGACCTTGCGATCTTTCATGATTTTGGCTGCCATTTGCAAGTCAGAAAGACGTCCGTTGGTGCAGCTGCCAATAAAGACCGTATCAACGTGTTGACCGAGGATGGGTTTTCCTTCTTCAATCCCCATGTACTTCAGGGCTTTCTCCAGACCGGATTTTTGACTTTCGTCATTCATTTCTTTCACGGTGGGAATCTTGCCCGAAATGGGAATGCCCATGCCGGGGTTGGTGCCGAAGGTGATCATGGGTTCGAGCGCAGCGGCATCCAGTTCAATGGTCATGTCGAACAGCGCGCCTTCATCGCTGGGGAGGGTTTTCCAGCGAGCCAGGGCGGCGTCCCAATCAGCACCCTTGGGGGCGTATTCACGGCCCTTCAGGTATTCATAAGTAACGTCATCCGGAGCGATCATGCCCGCGCGGGCGCCCGCTTCAATGGACATGTTGCAGATGGTCATGCGTTCTTCCATGTTGAGGGCGCGGATGGCGGATCCGCTATATTCAAGCACGTAGCCAATGCCGCCGCCGACACCAATTTTTGCGATAAGCGCAAGGATGATGTCTTTGGCAGTCACACCCTTACCGAGTTTTCCGTTGATGCGCACTTCGCAGCTTTTAGGCTGGTGCTGAAGCAGGCACTGGGTAGCCAGCACGTGTTCCACCTCGCTGGTGCCGATGCCAAACGCTAAAGCACCAAAAGCGCCGTGGGTGGAGGTGTGGCTGTCGCCGCACACAATGGTCATGCCCGGCTGGGTGAATCCCAGTTCGGGAGAGACAATGTGTACCACGCCGTTATTTGGGCTGTCTGGACCAAAACCCTGGATGCCAAACTGTTTGACATTTTCTTCCCATTGGGCGATCTGTTTGCGGCAGAGATCGTCTGCCCATGCGAGGCGCCCGGCAACCGTGCCGTCTTTAGAGGGCAGGGTGGGGATGGCATGATCCACTGTGGCTTTGGTGCGGTCTGGCCTGCGCACTTTAAGCCCACGTTCGCGCAGTCCACTGAATGCCTGGGGTGAAGTCACTTCATGAACAAGGTGCAGGTCAATATACAGGATAGCGGGGGCTCCTGGCTGTTGTGTGACCAGATGATCGTTCCAAACTTTTTGAAATAATGTCAGCGGTTTTCCCATTTGTCATTTTTTCCGGTTTCTGTAGTTTTCTCTGTGGAGCTGGTCAAGTCAAAACCGGTCTTTCGGTCTGCATTCATATCTGACATATCCCAGGCTTCAGGAATGGTGCGGGGTTGGGGGAAGGTTTCCATCGGCCTTTCGGTCTGCGGAATGTTTTTGTAGTGAGAAGTAGGTTGTTTCATGGCGTTTCTCCTCTCAAATTACTCATCGAATCGTTTGTACTGCCGGGGTTTCGGTCACACCATATTGACCGCTTGCCACCAGCATTTTGTTTACTGCGGAAAGATAGGCTTTAATGCTGGCAACAATGATGTCGGTATCAGCCCCATAGCCGCCAAAGGTGTGCGGCTGGCCTGATTCAGCCTGGGCGTCTTTGACGACAGGCATATCGGCATTGGCAACACGCACTGTAACCTCGCCCAGAGCGTCAATGCCTTCGGTGATGGCATGGATGACAAATTCGGCCAGGGTATTTTGTGAGTTTACGATGGCATCCACGGCTTTAAAGGCGGCATCCACCGGACCTGTGCCAATGGAGGCGTGCACGTGGGTTTGACCATCGGGGCCAATCAAACGAACGGTGGCGGTTGGAAGTCCCATTGTGCCGCAGGCGACCTGCAAACCATCCAGCGAGAACACTTCTTTATTCTGGTAGGCTTCATCAGAGACAAGGGCTTCAATGTCTGCGTCGGTGATGGTTTTCTTTTTGTCAGCCAGGGTCTTGAAGCGGTCAAATACCTTGTTAAGGGCTTCATCGTCAAGGGCATACCCCAGGGCGTTTAAACGCTCTTTAAGGGCATGGCGGCCTGAGTGTTTGCCCAATACCAGCTTTGTTTTTAGTACACCCACTGTCTCAGGCAGCATGATCTCGTAGGTTTGATGATTTTTCAGCATGCCATCCTGATGGATGCCGGCTTCATGCGCGAATGCATTGGCACCAACAATGGCTTTGTTGGGCTGTACACTCATGCCGGTGTAATTGCTGACCAGTTTGCTCAGCCTTGCCAGTTGAGTAGTTTCAATGTTGGTGTCGAGATTTAACATTTGGCGGCGGGTGTGAAGCGCCATGACGACTTCTTCAAGAGCGGTATTACCGGCTCGTTCGCCGATGCCGTTGATGGTCACTTCAGCCTGACGGGCACCGTTGCGGATGCCAGCCAACGTGTTGGCGGTTGCCAGTCCGAGGTCATTGTGGCAGTGGGTTGAGATGATACATTGTTCGATGCCGCGCGTGTTCTTGACGATACCGGAGATCAAGGCGCCATATTCATCAGGCAGGGTGTAGCCAACCGTGTCGGGTATGTTGAGGGTGGTGGCACCGGCTTTGATGGCGATTTCGAGTACGCGATAGAGAAATTCAGGGTCGCTGCGGCCGGCGTCTTCGGGGCTGAACTCGATATCCTCGCATAAGGAATGCGCGTAGGCAACCATCCGGGCAACAGTGTCTTCCACCTGGGAACGTTCCATTTTAAGCTTGTACTTCATATGGATGTCGGAGGTGGCAATGAAGGTATGGATGCGGGGGTGGGCAGCTTCACGCACGGCTTCCCAGGCTTTATCGATGTCATGCTGGGTGGTGCGTGCCAATCCACAGATGGCAGGCACTCTGGTGATCTCGCCTGACGGATTGCCAACTTCTTTGGCAATCCGTTTAACGGCTTCGAGATCATCCGGAGAGGCAGCCGGGAACCCGGCTTCAATGACATCTACACCCAGGCGAGCCAAAGAGCGGGCAACTTCCATTTTTTCAGAAGCTGTCATAGTCGCGCCCGGTGACTGCTCGCCGTCCCTTAAGGTGGTGTCGAAAATCCGGACCAGATTATCCATGTTTAACTTTGCCCCAATTCTCCGGGCGCAGAGCGCGGACCTGGGCTCCAGCCTGCCACATTTCTGATTCGCGCATTTCTTTTAATTCGGCAGATAATTTCACCTGGTAGTCGGGCTGGCTGTTGGCTTCAATGGTGATGCGGGTCTCAACACCGTTCTTGACACTCTCATACAGCTTTTCGAAAACGGGCAGGGTTGCTTTTTTGAATTCAGGACGCCAATCGAGTGCACCGCGTTGGGCTGTGGATGAGCAGTTGGCGTACATCCAATCCATGCCGTTCTGTCCAACCAGGCGGATCAGGCTTTGGGTGAGTTCTTCAACGGTTTCATTGAAGGCTTCACTTGGGGTGTGACCGTTCTTGCGCAGGGTTTCATATTGGGCTTCCATCACACCAGCCAGGGCGCCCATGAGAATTCCGCGCTCGCCGGTCAGGTCGCTGTAAACTTCATCCTTAAAGGTGGTGGGGAAAAGGTAACCAGAACCAACGGCAATACCGACAGCCAAGGTGCGTTCTTTGGCACGACCAGTGAAGTCTTGTTCCACGGCGTAGCTGCTGTTGATGCCGCTGCCATCCAGGAAGTTGGCGCGAACACTGGTGCCTGAACCCTTGGGGGCGACGAGGATCACATCCACATTCTTGGGGGCGATTACACCGGTCTGATCAGCATAAACAATGCTGAAGCCGTGAGAGAAATACATGGCTTTACCTTCGGTCACATACGGTTTGATGGAAGGCCAAATCATCTTCTGGGCGGCGTCTGAAACCAGGAACTGGATGATAGTGCCGCGTTGGGCGGCTTCTTCTAGGGAGAACAGGGTTTTGCCGGGAACCCAACCGTCTTTGATGGCTTTTTGCCATTCGGGTAGGTTTTCTTTTTGTCCGATGATGACATTAATTCCATTGTCGCGCATGTTTAGTGCCTGTGCGGGGCCTTGAACACCATAACCAAGCACGGCAACTACCTCGTTCTTAAGAACTTCTTGAGCACGTGAAAGGGGGAATTCTTCACGGGTCACAACATCTTCAACCACACCACCAAAATTGATCTTAGCCATTTTTATTTCTCCTTTGTTTTTCTATAATGTGAATAATTTCAGGGAACCATCTTGAATTCGACAGGCATTTCTAAATTCTGACTGTCCACCTGATTATTGATAAGCATTGAGGTACCGCGTTCCATGGCAACGATGCCAGTGCGTACCATTTCGATGATGCCGTAGGGGCGAAGCACGTCTACAAAACCGTCAATTTTTTCTTCATCACCGGTGACTTCGATCATCAAGGATGTATTGGTTACATCCACCACGCGGGCTCTGAAAACTTCAGCCAGTTTCATTACGTCAGACCGGTTCTCGGGTGTGATGGTCACTTTAACCATTGCCAGGTCACGGCTCACGTGGGGAGCATAGGTCAGGTCTTCAACCTGGAGCACGTTAATCAGCTTGTACATGTAGGGCATGATTCGGTCAACATCGGTTTTGTCGCTATCGACCACTATGGTGATTCGAGAGACGCCTTCCTGATGGGTTCTGCCTACTGTTAGTGACTCAATATTAAACATACGGCGTCTGAAAACCGATACGACACGATTCAATACACCGGGTTTATCTTCAACAATTGCAACAAAAGTATGACGCATGAGTATCTCCTTTTTCCCTTTGGTTATCCCGGATGTTAGGATTTTAGAAATTCAGATTCAGGAACTGGTCTACGAATCATTGCATCAATTGACGCGCCGCTAGGAACCATGGGGTAAACGCTATCTTCTTTTTCGACTCTAAAGTCGATGAGAACTGTTCCTGGGCTGTTTCGAGCTTCCCTGATAGCATCTTCTACCTGGTCGCGGCTGGTAACTCTGATACCTTTTAAGCCATGAGCTTCGGCGATTTTTACAAAATCGGGGCCTGTAATTGGTGTAGAGGAGTAGCGTTTGTCGTAGAAAAATTCCTGCCATTGTCTTACCATACCGAGGTATCCATTGTTCAAGAGTGCAATGTTGATTTTGATATCTTCTTGTACGATGGTTGACAGCTCTGCCTGTGTCATTTGAAAACCACCATCGCCAACGGTTACCCAAACTTCTTTATCTGGTTGGCCGAATTTCGCACCAATTCCGGCTGGAAGACCAAACCCCATCGGTGCCAAACCACCAGCGCTTAGGGAGGTGTTTGGTTCTTCATGGCGATAGTATTGGGCAGCCCACATTTGATTTTGTCCAACATCTGAGGAGATGATGGCTTTTCCTTCAGTGACTCTCCAAAGATCGTTGATGACATGGGCAGCATAAAGGTGTCCATTATCTGGAAGGTTTTGAATATCGCGAACAGCACAATCACCCTTCAATTGGTTGATTTCGTTCAGCCACTCACTATGATCGGCTGATGAAATTAGCGGTAATATCTTTTGCAAAGATTCCTTCAAGTCGCCAACCAGGGCTATGTCTACTTTAACATTCTTATTGATCTCTGATGGATCAATATCGAAGTGGATTTTTTTTGCTTTAGGGGCAAAATGACTAATTTTTCCGGTGACACGATCGCTAAATCGCATGCCAAACGATAACAATAGATCGGATGACTGAATGGCTTGATTTACCCAAGCTTCACCATGCATGCCCATCATGCCTAAAGAAAGAGAATGACTGCCTGGGAAAGCTCCCAAGCCAAGTAAAGTTGAGGCAACAGGGGTTTGAGTTCGCTCTGCAAATTCCAGAACTTCATTCATAGCACCACTGATAAGAATGCCGTGTCCGGCAAAGATGATTGGTTTTTTGGAGGCTTTGATGAGGGTAATTGCCTGTTCTATCTCGTCATTTGCGGGGCGAAGATCTGGGCGATATCCAGGCAAACGAACCGGTTTGTCATTGTATTCCCATTCTATTTGGTTTTGCTGGGCGTCTTTTGTGATATCAATTAATACAGGGCCCGGTCGTCCAGATTTGGCAATGAAAAATGCTTCGTGAATGGTTTTTGCAATGTCGTTGACATCGGTGATCAAAAAGTTGTGTTTGGTAATCGGAAGGGTAATACCGGTGACGTCTGTTTCTTGAAAGGCATCATATCCAATAAATGGACTGTTCACTTGCCCTGTGATGAACACAACAGGAACAGAATCCATGAAAGCATTGGCAATGCCGGTAATAAGGTTGGTGGCGCCGGGACCTGAAGTGGCAAGGGCGACACCCACTTTACCTGATGCGCGCGCATATCCATCAGCCATGTGAGCTGAACCTTGTTCATGCCTGGTAAGGACGTGGTGGATTTTGCTGCTAACGAGTGCGTCATAAATCGGTAGGGTTGCTCCACCGGGATATCCGAAGACGACATCAACCCCTTCGTGTTCCAAACATTCCCAAAAAATCTGTGCACCGGTCTTTTTCATTTTTCCTCCAAAAGATCTCTATATGATTGCTTTTAGCTACGCAGCACGGCACCGGTGTCGGCACTGGTGACCATACTTGAATATCTTCTAAGCCATTTGCTCTGAACCTTGCACTCAAATTCAGGCAAAGCAGCCAGGCGCGAATTGATTTCACTTTCAGACAGTTTTACATTAATTGTGCGGGCGTTGATGTCAATTTCGATGATGTCTCCTTGCTGAAGAGCAGCAATTGGACCCTTTGCAGCAGCTTCAGGTGATACATGCCCGATGCAGGCGCCGCGGGTTCCGCCTGAAAAGCGGCCGTCAGTGATCAGTGCCACGGATTCACCCAATCCCATGCCCATCAAGGCACTGGTGGGGCTGAGCATTTCTTGCATGCCGGGCCCGCCTTTGGGTCCTTCATAGCGAATGACTACTACATCACCGGATTTCACTTCACCAGCCATAATGCCTGCAAGGGCGTGATCCTGGCTTTCGAAGATTCTGGCAGGGCCGCTAAATTTCATCATGGATGGACTGACGCCGCCGGTCTTGACCACTGAACCATTGGGAGCCAAATTGCCAAATAACACCGCCAAGCCACCGCGTGGAGAATAAGCCTGTGCAAATGGGCGTATGACTTCGGGGTCTTTGATATCAGCATTGGATAGACTGGCACCGAAATTTTCGCCGGTAACGGTGATGCGGTCTTCATGAAGGCAGTGCATATTTTTCTGAAGCTCTGCCAAAATGGCTGGAATACCACCCGCTCGGTGAACATCTTCCATGTGCCATTTTCCGGATGGGCTTACTTTGCAAATGTATGGGATGCGTTCGGAAATGGCAGCAATGCGTTCAAGTGAATAATTAATGCCTGCTTCGTGGGCAATTGCTAAGGTGTGAAGCACTGTATTGGAGGAACCACCCATTGCCATATCGAGGGTAAAGGCGTCGTCGAATGCTTCAGGGGTGACGATTTGCCGCGGTGTGATGTCGCGGGCAATCAGGTCAAAAATCTTCTCTGCCGCTTTTTTTGCTAATTCAACACGCTCGGCACTTTTTGCCAGAGCAGTTCCATTGAAAGGCAGTGCCATACCCAAAGCTTCCATCAGGCAGTTCATGCTGTTGGCTGTGAACATTCCGGCACAGGAACCAGCACCAGGGCAGGCTCGATCTTCCAACATTTTTAGGCGTTTTTCATCGATTTTTCCAGTGCTGTAAGCTCCGACGCCTTCAAATACATTGATTAAATCAACAGCCTCACCATCTGGAGTACGGCCAGCAGCCATGGGACCGCCTGAAACAAAAATTGCGGGGATGTTGACACGCATGGCAGCCATTAACATCCCCGGTACGATCTTGTCACAGTTCGGAATGCAAACCATTCCATCGAATTGATGTGCTTCGATCATGGTCTCAACACAGTCTGCAATTAGTTCACGAGAGGGCAACGAATATTTCATTCCGTAGTGCCCCATTGCGATACCATCATCCACAGCGATGGTGTTGAACTCAAAGGGCACACCACCTGCAGCCCGGATGGCATCTTTGACCAGTTTTCCAAAGGATTGCAGATGAACATGGCCTGGGCAGCTATCTACATAGGAATTTACCACTGCAATGAAGGGCTTGTTCATGTCGGCATCAGTGATACCGGCACCTTTTAGTAAAGCCCTGTGGGGAGAACGTTCGTATCCCTGTTTGATATTATCTGAACGCACGATGTTGCCTCCATTGTTTCAAAAATAAAAAAAACCACCCGATTTGATTGGGTGGTTTTGGTTTTTTTCTTCTACTTCTTTTAAGCTTTTGAAGCTTCCCTTTTCCATCCAATCGTAATTAGGCTCTCAATAAGGACGAGAACCAAAATTGCAATAATAAGGACGAGGGATGAGAATGGATTCATGATTCGATAGGATTGTCTGAACAACTTCTTTCTGTAAAAATTAATTACTTGTTTATACAATTATTTCACAAATAAGTCAAGATATTTTAAGAAATCTCATTCGCTGGGTTTTGACTGACCAAATCGGATTTTTTCACGATCAATGGCTGATCCAAACCGTAGATTCTGCAGTAGTTTGCCAGACGAATTTTTAGGATTTCAGTAACGACTGTTCCAGCTGAGATTAACAACCGGCCTTTATTATCAAAGACATTCGCCATGATGACCATTCCACTTTTAATTTCTTCATAACTCAGTTCCGTAAGTGCGGATTCAGGAACAACTGCTTTGCCACCTTCGGGTGATTCAAGAACTTGTTCTCTGAAAACCTTAAACAAATCAGGGTCATATTCAGACGCCTGATTAATCATTTTGTTCAAGGCGGATTTCATGATTTGATCAACAGAAAGAAAGCGATCATAATCAATGACGATCTTAAGAATTCGACCGATGAGGGGTATGTTTGTGCCTGTTGGTAGGTTATTTGGATTTCTGACAGGTTTGAATGGCGTGGATTGATATAAGATCCCTTCCGCTATTTTTTCGAGACGTGGAATGTTTTTCAAAAGGTGATTACCGATTCTTGAAACGGATTCCATCATTTGTTGCTGGTTGGGGTCCAGATATCTACCCTTCATCCAAGTTTCGATAACTTCCGGGGGAATGGTCACACAGCCAATGCGGCAGAGTACGCCAGCCAGTTCCAATTCCCACGCGTTGGTCAAGCCCAATTCCTTGGCGAATTTTCTTGTCCATGCACTGATGCGGTTGGCTTGTGAGAATGAATCAGGGCTGATGGCAGAAAGCAAATCAGTCAAGATTTTGATACTGCCTTTAAGCGTATTTTGCAGTAGATCACGCTCACCAGTAACAAGCTCATATTGTCGGATACCCGCCTTCACGGCCGTAATAAAGTTTTCTATTGAACATGGTTTTAACAAGAGACGGAAAATTTGGCCAAGGTTGATGGCGTTGGTGGCCATTTCAAGGTCAGCTACACCAGAAAGAATCATGCGGGTTGCATCTGGTGTAATTTCTTGCGCTTCGAGTAAAAAAGAGATGCCATCCAGACCGGGCATACGGTAATCAGAGATAATTAACGCGACATCGTGGTTTTGACGCAAGATTTCTAACGCTTCAATGCCACTATTGGCACTGAGTACATCATAATACTGAAAAGAGTTTAGCTCTCTTATCAATCCGGAGATTACTTTTGGTTCATCGTCCACAAGAAGGATGTACTGGCTCACGCTGGAAAATCTCCTTTTCTCGAGGATTAGAGATCCGGTTTTTCGCCGGCATAGATTTGCTTGGCCATATACCGCCAATCTTCCAACAATGAGACTGCGTTGATTTGCTCAAGATAATCCATGTCGATGGGCGGCTCAATAGTCTTGTTGTTCTTGATTGGCTTTTCACTATAGTAAAGGTAATCTGCTATGTTTACAGCTGTAACGGCATCAGGTTTGTATGAAGTTTCTTTTGATGGCGTATGATGGAAAGCGACTGCCTTAATCACTCCGCTGGGCAAACCCCACAAACTCAACATATAGGCGCCAATTTCAGCATGCGATGTTCCTAAATAATGATATTCCATTTGAAGCCGCGGCATTTTGGTATTCATCGTTAACAGGCGGAAGAAACCTGGAACATCACTTTGAATTAGCTTGCCAACATCATGTAGAATACCTGCCATTTGAGCTTCATCTTGTTCCATTCGGTTTAAGCCAGAAGAAACAGCAATCAATCTTGAAAGGTTGCCGACAAAAATGCTGTGCTGCCAAAGTTCGTCAATTGAAAAAGCATTGTAAGATCTGGTTTGATATTCAGAGAAAACGCCAACGCTTAAAACCAGTGCTTTAATCGTGTTTAACCCAAGGATGGATAATGCCTGGTTAAGATTGGACACTTTATATGGAATGCTGAAGAAGGCGGAATTGACCAGCTGTAGAATTTTCGCCGTCATGGCAACATCCATACTGATAATTTCGCCTACTTTTGCCAGGGTGGGTTGTTCAGACTGAAACTCTTTTAATAACCGGACATATAAAGTTGGCACGCTCGGCAGACTCTTGATGCCGGTCACCAGTTTCACCAGTTTGGAATCAGAAAGGGTATCTCGTAATAAGCACGTTTCTTCCACAATGCTGCGAATTTTTTGTATATCGCTTGGTTTTACAATCAACTGGTGTGCCAGGCTGGCTGCGCGATATGCATCTGGTTCTTCGAGGTTGCCAGTCATGATGAACCGCATCACACTGGGGAAATGAATGATCACCTGTTCCAAGAGGGCGATGCCGTCGGCGCCGGGCATACGTAAATCTGTGATGATTGCATCCATAGGATGTTGGTTCATTACCGACAACGCTTCTGTTGCTGATGTGCAGAAATATACGTCCCAGTTGGTGATATAGGGTTCGAGCGCTCGTTGATATCCTTTCAGGATATAAACATCATCATCGACGAACATTATTTGACGTTTTTTCTTATTGATCACGATAATCCTCTGTGTCTGGTTGTACGATGGGTAGATCTATTGTAAAGGTTGTTCCCACATTGAGGACAGAATCAACCCGAATTTGACCGTGATGATGATTGACAATTATATTGTGAGCAAGAGACAAACCTTGACCTGTGCCTTTGCCAACTTCCTTGGTGGTGAAGAACGGATCGAAAATCCGGTCAACAAGCTCTTCCGGAATCCCGCATCCGGTGTCAGAAATGCTGATAAAAATTTTGCCATCAGTATGCGAGGTGCTGATGGTTATCTTCCCTTTATTGTAATCGGTGTTTTTGAGTTTTTCTTGAATGGCGTGGGCGGCATTCACAATCATGTTCAATAGAACCTGGTTAATCTCGTCAATCTTGCACCAAACCAGGGGGAGGTCGGGATCTAAATTCGTCTCAAGGTCAGAACAGTACTTCCATTCGTTTTTTGATATGGTAACCGTCGTTAAAATCCCCTTGTTGATATCTGATAGCGTATTGCCTTTTTGTGATGGATGAGAGAACTCCCGGATGGCCATGACAATTTTTCGAACTCTATCAACACCCTCCAGGGATTCAGCTATTGCTAAAGGAACTTCTGAATAGAGGTGATCAATCTTTTGATTTTTCCTGGTATTGATTATTTCCTGGGTAGAATCGATCAAGATTTGCGATTTTTCCACTTCGTTTACAAAAGAAAAGTATAGCTGATCCATTTCTTTGAGGGTGTTAAAGGAGCGATTGATGAAATTTAGATTGTCACCAAGGTATTGTATAGGGGTGTTGATTTCGTGAGCAATTCCGGCAGCCAGCTGCCCAATGGATTCCATTTTCAAAGATAAGATGGATTGCGCAGCTGACATCTCTTTCTCGGTAACGTCGTCGAAAACGATGATAAATCCGGCAAGTTGTTTATGGTCAACCAAGATTGGGGTAATCTTTCCGGCTATAAGGATCTTTTGTTTATCTTTTCTAACAAGAATTGGTTTTTTTGATGATATATTTTTCTCGTATTTTTCTTCAAGTTCTAAAAGGTAAGATATGGGATCGCTTAAAAATGTGTTTGTTTTTTCATCTAAAATGTTCATTATCTGATTTACAGGATAATCTACTGCTTCCTCTATGGAATAACCGGTGATTTTATTTGCAGCCTGGTTGAATAGCACTGTATTACCATTCAGGTCAACCGAAATAATTGCTTCACCGATGCTTGCCAAAGAGATGGACAGTATTTCACGTTCTCTTGCCAGTTGATCCTCAATGTGTTTCTTTTCCAGACGAGCTTGTTGAAATTTCAACGTCTCATGGACGATCAATGAAATGCTGCCGATCTGATCCAGGTTAATAATGTTTGATACCCCGGCTTTAATGCATTCCACCGCGTCAATTTCTGATATTTTCTCGGTAAGAACGATAAAGATTAATTCAGGAAATTTCTCTTTAGCGCGTTTAATTGCCATAATTCCATCAAAAAAATCGTGCTGATAATCAGTGATGACTAGATCGGGGTGAATATCATCAACTTTTGCGAAATAATCTGTTTCAGAAGTCGCAAGCATAGAATGAAAATCATAGAGCCCCGTCGCCAATTCCTTTTCGACGGCATTTATCTCCATGAGCTCGTTGACAATTTGAAGAATGCGAATTGGATCATTCATTTTTTTTTTACGGCGCCTGATTTAGTAATAGCCAGTACATTCCCAGGGTTCTCATCGTTTCAACAAATTTCTCAAAGTCTACTGGTTTAGAAATATAGCTATTTACTCCTAATTCATAACAAGTTTTGATGTCTTTTTGTTCAGTAGAAGAAGTTAACATGACCACCGGGATGTTCTTTGTTAGTGGATTATTTTTGATTTTTTGCAACACCTCAATACCGCTCAATCCGGGTAATTTTATGTCTAATAAGATAATTTTAGGGAAACCATTTTCCATTTTGTCCTGTTGATTTTCAACCGAATTTAAATAATTCAATGCTTCGGGGCCATCTGAAAACCGGATGATTTTGTTGCCCAGGTTGTTTTTCTTGAACGCATGTATAGTTAATTCAGCATCACAATCATTGTCTTCCACCAACAGTATTTCAAGTGTTTTATTAATCAATTTCGTCCTCCCCAAGTGGAATCGTAAATGAAAACGTTGCGCCAACTCCGATTTCTCCATCTGCAAAAACCTGACCACCATGTCGGCGGACGATTCTTTGAACAATTGCCAATCCAACCCCGGTACCTTCAAATTCACTGGCTTTATGTAGTCGTTGAAATAACCCAAACAACTTGTCTTTGTGATCAGGATTAAACCCAACCCCATTGTCTTTGACTGAATATATATTAGCATCCAAATCGCGAAAACCAGAAATTTGTATTACCGGGTTTTCTTTTGGCAAGCTATATTTTATGGCATTTGAGATTAAATTCGTCCATACTTGCCGGATTAAGGTTAAGTCTGCTCTTGACTTGGGTAAATCTTGAACTTTGAAGGTTACTTTTTTCATGATTTCAGGAGAGGACATCTCTTCAATAATTGATTTTACAAGTTCAGTCATGTTGGTAGGGTGAATTTTTAGCTCACTTCTTCCAACTCTTGAAAGCATTAAAATGTCTGTAATTAAGTCATCCATATTTTTTGTACTGTTTCTAATGATCGACAACAGTCTTTGCCCTTCCTGATCGAGTAAATGTCCATAATCCTGTTCGAAAATTCTTGAATAGCCATCAATTGCACGTAGAGGCGCTCTGAGATCGTGTGAGACAGAATAAGCAAAAGATTCGAGCTCTTCGTTGGATGTTTTCAATTCGGTAGTTCGTTTTTCAACCCGTTCTTCCAATGTGATATTTAAACGTCTGATTTCTTGTTGTGCGATTTTCTGATCTTCAACAATATTTAACAATGCTTTTCTTGATTTCTCAGCCTGGTCAAGCAACCGTTGTAGTTCTTTTTGAGTAGAAATAATCTTTTCTTCCTGTATGATGCGGGGAGTAATATCCAGAATGACACCTTCTATTTGAATGGGTTGATGGGTGTTGTCATAGATTAAATGAGAGCTAATTAAGATAGTGATTTCTTCACCGGTAAATTTAATTGCCTCAATCTGATAAGAAGTGACTGTTCTATGTTTTATCAGATTTTCAAGGTAGTCTTTTCTTTTTTTCGGATATTTCCAATAATCTGGTGTAGATATGCCAATCATGTTTTTGTTATCAGGGATGCCCATGATTTTGGCATAAGAAGGGTTATGATCAAGAATTATGCCGTCAAGAGTACAGCGGTAATAACCCTCATCGAGGTTTTCAATGGTTTCTTTAAATTTTTGTTCACTTTCTCGTAATTCCATTTCAATTTTTTTCTGTTCTGTGATATCAACTTCCATCGAAATGAATTGTGGTTCTTTTGAAATTTCAGATTTTTCCCATAGCGAAGAAACGGATTGACTAACCCAAACCGACTCTCCATTTTTCCGCAGGTACTGTTTCTCCAAGACAAATTCTCTGATTTTCCCATCAAGCAGCGCTTTGCTTTTCTTCTGATAGGTTTTTTGATACTTAGCCGGAGACAGACTTTGGATTTTCTTTTCTAAAAGCTCTTCTTTTGTGTATTCAACAAGTTCACAGAATTTCTGATTGACATCGAGAACTCTGCCTGTATAAGGGTTAAGAATCAAAACGCCTACGGCGGCATGCTCAAACAGGGTTCTAAAGCGTTTTTCACTTTCTCTTAGCGCTTGTTCTTGTCTGGTTCTTTCAGTGATATCAATGATGGACCCAATGATAGCAATTAATTGATCGGTTTCATCAAAAACACCTTGAAAAGTGGAAGAATAAAACCCGATTGATTGATCTGGACGCAAAAACTTTTGTTCATACATGCCTGGCTGACGCGTGGAAATGGCTCTGCTAATTAACTCCTGCCCTCGATTATTATCTTCTAGCCAGGGTGATAGTTTACTAATCGACTCAATATCGGGCTTAAATTTTTCTGGATCGAGACGGAATATTTTGTAAACTTCTTCTGACCATTCCACTGTCCCGGTTTTTACATCCCAATACCAGAACCCTAGGTGAGCAAGTTCTTGAGCCTCTTTCAATTTGCGATCTCTTTCGGCAATTTCTCCTTGCAACTGACTATTTGCAGAAACAGCTTGGTTAACCTGTTGCCGCCAGATCGAAATCATGCCAATTAGTGAAAAAATGATTAATGAGCTATAAAGAACCCATGATAATCTCCCTCGTTCATCCAAAGGGATAAAAACTTCTTCCTGGTCTATTCGCGTAACGAGATACCAGGGCGAATTAAAAATTGGTCTGACATCTGCAATAACTTTGTGGTCACGATAGTTTATCCCTTCAACTACACCTATCTGACCTTTTACTGCCATTACTGACGGACGATTGTATTCACTATAGGGTATGGTGGTGGTTAATGCGGCGTTATCAAGAAAGCGCAAATTACTTAGATAAAGCACTTTGTCAGATTCATCTCTCACGATGGCGGTTTCACCGGTTTGACTGGGTATTGGCCATTGCAGAATCATTGGATACAGATAAATTTTAGGATCAATATTAATGAAAACAATTGCCAATGGTTTTTGTTCTTCTGAAGTATAGAATGGAATCAACATAGATAACAGTATTGGTGACTCGGAATTGTCTCTGAAAAAATCTATAAACTCAATATCACCTTTTTCAAAAGTTTGAGCGATTTTTGCTTTTACCATGACAGGCAGATAACTATTCTGATCTTCTGAAAAGATGAACTGACTTTGGGGATCTAGAAGGCCAATTTGGACATATTCATCATGGTAACGAAGATTGACCAGGAAAGATTGAATAAGATTTTTGCTATTGAGGTCATCTGGGTGCGAAAGGTAAATTTCGATGAGTCTGCCAAAGCTATCATTATTTAACAGATAACTAGCATCACTTTCACGTTCATCTCTCCATTTTTGAATTTCTGCGGCTTTTAACAAAGAAATGCTTGACAATTGATTTTCTACCTGACTGCGGTACTGTCTCTCATATGCCTTATAGGAGACAATTCCAAGGGCGGCAATGCTCGAAGCAACCATGATTGAAATGATGATCATGGCGTTTCTTGCTCCCCTTTGTTGTTTTGGAAAACTCTCCCAATTATCAATGGGTTCTGGTACAAACCCTTTTCGTAAAAGACCCAAGAAAATTGCGATAGTTTGAAAAATGATACTGATACAAATTCCGATCAGCATCCAATCAAAGTTTGGTTTGGAAAATGAAACAAACAAGGGGGTCAATGATGTCATAATCGGGATAATTGCTCCCAAAATCAACATAACCGCAATCCATTTTTGGCGATAGGAATAACGTAGAAAATTAGAAAGAATTATCGCTACACCGGCAATGAGTAATAACGAACAATAGAGAACAAAACCAAACAGCAACACCCCCGGGATGCGGGTGGCTGTATTAAAAATCCAGAATCCATCAATTCTGTTGAGGGTATTATCTTGAATCAGCCAAAGATGCCATGTTGGGAAGAAATAATGAACGACATTGGCAAAGAGCGGAAAAATCAATAAGATGAGAATGGTTTTTTTTTGTATCCATTTTGGTTTGTGAAAGTACTGGCAAACAAAAACAAACCACAGAATTGATATCGCTGAAAGGAAAAATATTCTGAGGTTATACCAAAAACTGGCAATATTGCTGTTGGTGCTTATCATGGATAAGAGTTCAGAGAATACCAGCAAAAAATCCACAAAGAGCAATAATGAATAGACTTTACCCCCTGTAACAGTTCTCCATTTGTATGCATATAACGAAATCAAGAAAGTGATAATCGTTATTATGATGACGATGGAAAAATAGACTTGAAAAATCATGTTTTACACCAGTTTGAGGAGCGAGGGTTATTCTTCTGTGTAGCGTTTCGGTTTTCCAGCCTCGATTAGCAATTGATTCACTTCTTTTTTTAATTCGATATTCCGGTTTTCTCGATCAAGTGTCGCTTCATACCATCGCCGTAATTCGTCAATTTGTTCCCTTGTTTTCTGTTCGATTGATTTTTGTTCTGTAATCACTTCGAAAATAAATACAAAAGCGTCTTTTTGAGGGCTATAAACTGTGATTAATAACCAGTCTTGAGTGGCATTAAAATAATACTCAAATGTCTCCGTTTTCTCATTCTTGACAACCCTTTCAAAAATCAAAAGTAATTGCGAGTCAGTTTCTTTTGCTCCTGGAAACAGTTCTGAAAACAACTTTCCATCTACATTAGATAATCTACTTAACTCTTGAAAGGCGCGATTAGTGGTAATAAATTGAAAGTCAACCGGTTCGTTGTTTTCATATAACATTTTGCAATAAGCAAATCCATTTAACAAGTTATCAAACAATGAACGGTAGAAAATCTCGTTTTCACGGATTTTCAATTCATTTTTTTTTCTTTCTGTTATGTCTAGCGACATAATCAAAATACCACACGATATTGGTTGAATTTGAAGCAGGAACCAACCAGATTTGCCTTCTTGAAATTCAAATTCGTTCTCCAAATCGAAGCTGCAATGTTGTTTCGAACAATTTTGCATTGTTTGGAATAGTTTTGTTTTTTCTACTCCTGGCCACGCGTCAACAAAATTTCTTCCCAGTAGATCTTCTTTAATCCTTCCGCTCTGTTGTATCGCTGCTTCATTGAGATATAAATAATTTAGATCAAAGTCTAGGATTTGAACCCCTTCAATTAACTCATTCAGGATATTCAAGTGATGGATAGTCTTTAAGAATTCAGTGTTGTTGTTCTTATGAGATGCCATTCAGTATTTATCCCGAACCTAATACCAAACGTAAATAGAGCAGTACATTTCGAATTCTATTAAAAAGATTATACATTTTTCACGAGTGAATCAGCATATAAACAGAGTAAAAAATCCTGGGAAATATGAATCAATCAACAAAAAAGAGACTTGTCTATTATTAATTAGTATTTGGAACCAAGTCTCTTCTTTTTATTCTAAATGGACTGTATGGATTTTCTTCTGTTTACTCACTAATCATTGACGAGTCCTTGAGCAAGGGCAAAGAAAAACAAAATTCGGCACCTGCTCCAGGTTGACTGTTTCCCCAAATTTCGCCATGGTGTCTTCGAATAATGCGTTGGACGATGGCTAATCCGATTCCGGAACCTGGAAATTCATCAACTTTGTGAAGTCGCTTAAATACCTCAAAAAGAGCATCTTTATTGACAGGATTAAAACCTACCCCATTATCCTTAATTTTGTAGGAACAGCGTTCATAATCGAAGCTGCCAGTTATGAAGATTTGCGGTTTTTCTCTTGGAAGACTGAACTTGATCGCATTGGAAATCAGGCTTTTCCACATTACGCGGATTAGAGCCAGGTCTCCATATACTTCGGGCAGATCTTCAATACTGAACTCGATTCTTTCAAAAGACTCTGAATCTGAAAATTCTTTAATAACATCTTTTACGATGGCACTCATGTTTATTAAATCGAGGGTGAGTTCTTTGATCCCGACACGAGAAAGTGAAAGTAAATCATTGATCATAGAATCCATATTCCGGGTGCTATCACAAATGACGTGCAGAAAGCGCTGTCCCTCAAGGTCCAGAGTGCTCGAGTAATCTTGTGCAAGAATGCGTGAGTAGCCATCAATAGCCCTGAGTGGAGCTCGCAAGTCGTGCGAGATGGCATGAAGAAGTGCGTTCATTTCTTCATTACATTTTTGATTTTTTGTCGTTAATTCAACAACTTTATTCTCGAGAAGGCGGTTTTGATGTTGAAGATATTGAATATCAGACCAGTCATCAGTGAGCCTGAGATCGTCGTATGATAGGTTTTCCACAATGTCCTCTGCGATGAAATGGATTCATGATGAAAACGAAAATCTAGCCAATGTCCACTTTCAACAGGCAGTATTATAAGGCTGAAATGTAAGAGAAATGAAACAAATATAGAATTTTAAGAAATTAGCTCGTAAAAACTGAAAAACTCACAGGGATTCCTCCGTTTACAAGGCGGATTGTTTTTTCAGGAGAAGCCAAACCCAAGCTGGCAATTAAGCGGTCTTCACTGGATAAAATGCCTAGCTTCCATGAAGGGAATTTCTGCTTAAGAACCGACCCGAAGCGGGCATATAGGTTTCGCAGGTCTTTATCTTCTGAAACACGCACGCCGTAGGGCGGATTGGTAATCATCCAGCCTGATTCAGCTGGAGGTTCCAGATGGGATATGGCTTGATGAGAGAATTTAATCGTTTCTTTTTGCCCAGCTCTGGCTGCGTTTGATCTTGACATTTCTATGGCGCCAGTATCGCGATCAAAACCGAATATCTCTGGACAGGATGGTTTAATTTGATTTTTCGCTTCAGATAATAGCATTTCCCATTTTTGTTTGTTAAAAGTTGCCCAATTCATGAATTGAAAAGAGCGGTTGATTCCAGGGGCAATATTTCTAGCCAATAGTGCCGCTTCGATGGGAATGGTTCCGGAACCGCAAAATGGATCGATAATTGATGAAGTTAAGTCCCATCCAGAAGCCATGATCAACCCGGCCGCTATGTTTTCACGGAGAGGGGCTTTTGCGACCGCCTGACGGTAGCCGCGTTTGTGTAATAACTCGCCTGAAGAATCCATACTGATAGTGCAGTGATCGTTGACAAATCGAACAAGGACTAATTGAGATTTGGAATCTGGGTCAGCCAGTTCAATTGTTTTTCCGGATAGTCCAAAATGGTCCTGAATCGCTCCTAATACCCTCTCGGCTACAGCTGCAGAATGGTAGAGCCTGGATTTGTGACAGGTTGCCTGAATAATCACTTTTTGTCCAGGCTTAAGGTAATTGGACCACTCCAATTTGGAAGCCTTTTTTCTTAATTCGGCGAAAGTGATGGCAATAAAATCACCAAGCCGAATGGATACGCGGCTGGCAACGCGCATGTGAAGATTTGCAAGATAGACATGATCAAGGGAACCTTCGAATTCCATACCGCCGGTGTTCCCATCAGAACCAAAGTCAGCGTGCTGGGTGTCGGTTGGTTTTATTTTTTTTCTGTTGAATCCCAACTGATGATATTCAACTGCAAGGTAAGGTTCCAACCCCGGCGGGCAAGAGACATAGAAGTCTAAATTGGTATTTTCACTCATTTGGTTTCCTTGGTGGGCTTTTTGTAATTCGCATAGCCAATCTGCGATTTATTTCTCGATTTTCTGCTTCTAACGGTGTCGGTCTTTGGTTTACCAGTGACAATTTCTTTTTGGGCAACTTTCTTCGCAATATCTTTCTCTATGAACAATTTGCTACCTGTAAACGGGTTTTTTTCAGTGTAGTACATAACACTTGCATAAGTAGAGGGGGTGGGAGTGAATATCTGTACTTGTTCAGGAGAAAGGTGGAGTTTGTTTGAAGAAAATTCTTTGAGGCGCATCATCTCTCGATTACTGCAACCGGGATATGCGGCGATAAAGTAATAAGTGAGATATTGCTCCTTGCCGGCTTTCTGCGTGAGCTGATCAAAAGACTCCTTAAACTTAATCAAGGAACCAGATGAAGGCTTCCCCATCAATTTCAAAACAGCAGAATCGGCATGTTCTGGTGCCACCTTCATCTGACCGGAAACATGATGGTTAACAATTTCACGTAAATAAGTTAGCCCGTTTTGTTTATCTGCCAAGACAATGTCATAGCGGATCCCGGAACCGACGAAGATTTTTTTAATACCGGGAATTTTCTTAATTTCTTTTAATAATTGTATTTGCTGGTTGTGATCTATTTTTAAAGCCGGACAGATTTCCGGAAAAATGCAGCGTTTGTCGACGCAGGCTCCTCTGGATAATTTCTTGGCGCATTCGAAACCGTACATATTGGCAGTTGGTCCGCTTAAGTCGCTGATTACACCCTTGAATTTTGGATGATTGGTCATTGCCCTGGCTTCATTGAGGATGGAAGCTTCACTGCGCATTGAGATTGTTCGGCCTTCATGGACAGAAATGGCACAAAAGTTACACTCCCCATAACAGCCGCGGTGAGTGGGGATTGAAAACCGGATGGTCTCCAATGATTTTACCGATCCTTGTTTCTCATAGTAGGGATGCTGATCATGTTCGAATGGCAACCCATAAATTTTATCCATTTCTTCCTGGGTGAGGGGAAGGGCTGGTGGATTTTGAACAAGCCACCTATCTCCTTTTTGCTGGGCGATACCTTTTGCGGTTAGGGGATCATTGTTTTGATAGAAAGAATGGAACATTTGAATGAAAGCATCATGATCCTGGTTGACTTCTTCCCAAGATGGAAGCTTAATATATTGATCAGGAACCGATTTTGAGAGGTAACACAATCCGCGTATCTTGATGGGTGATCTTTTTTCTTTAAGGGCTTTTGCGAGTTCAAGAATGCTGTTGTCAGCCATGCCATAAAGCAAAAAATCAGCTTTAGAATCAAAGAGGATTGGCGAGCGAAGTTTGTCTGACCAATAATCATAATGGGTAACACGGCGTAAACTGGCTTCGATTCCACCTAACACAATCGGCATTGTATTTTTGTAGTATTTCTTAATTAGGTTGGTGTATGCGATTACAGCCCGGTCAGGGCGACGATTATTTTCTCCACCGGGGGTGAAATCATCTGAGCGGCGTTTCCGCAGGGTGGCGGTGTAGTTTGCCACCATTGAATCTACAGCACCCCCAGAAACACCCCAGAACAAGGCGGGTTCTCCGAGGCGAGAAATATCATTTGGTGTGGCGATATCAGGTTGTGCAATGATCCCAATCCGGTATCCAGCTTTTTTTAAAACCCGTCCAACCACGGCGATTCCTGAATAGGGGCTGTCGATATAACTGTCACCTGATATCAGAATGACATCAAGCTGATGCCATCCGAGGGTTTGCATTTCTTCTACGGTCGTGGGTAAAAACAAAGTTGTATCCTGAATATTGAAGTAAATTCAGTATATCATGGTAAAAACCATATTCTCATTATTCAACTGACGTGCCGTTATTGCTTACTCTTTTTGGGGAACCACGGAATAAACGCGCTGGTGGATTTTGTATACTCTTGGTAACCGGGTTTTGTATTTTTCAGAGTCCTCTCAAGCATCGCTACACCTGAAACTTTAATCAGGAACAATGTCATGACGATAGGGCTGAAAACGGACCACCATCCTCCAGCGGCGAGAGCGATCAAGAAATAGCCCCACCATTGCGCTGAATCTCCGAAATAGTTTGGGTGTCTTGAATAACGCCAAACCCCTGTTCGCAAGAGATGCCCTTTATTGGCTGGATTCTTTTTAAAGCGGGCAAGCTGAAGATCACCCATCATCTCAAAGTAGAATCCGATTAACCAGAGGCCTACACCAGCGAAATCGAAAACAGTAAGTTTAGATAGGGCACCGGGGAGCTGTGCCGCAAGAAGGGGAGTGGAAATAATCCACATCAAGAAACCCTGCAGCAAGAACACCTGGAAAAAGCTCTTGATCCACCATATTTTGCCAGATTCGTTGCGCCATTTTTGATATCGAAAATCCTCTGGCTTTTTCCAGTTACGCACAAGCACATGGATTGTTAACCGAAGACCCCAAATGGAGGTGAGAATGGCGATAATCAATTTACGAGTTAAAAACCCATCAGGTGTCAGCGCAAAATATACCCATGCTGAGAGGACGAAACCAGCACCCCAAAAAATATCCACAATGCTTGAATTATGGATTGCCAGGCTAACCAGCCACAGCAAAATCATTGCGGCAAGAATTACACCTCCATTGATCAGAAGAATAGAGATGATTTCGCTGATCATTTGGATGCCTTGATCGCCACAAACCCAAACGCGCCGGGTCCGATGTGAGAACCGATAACCGGAGTAACCTCCATCGAATATGCCTGTTGAACCATATCTTCAATTTCTTTGGCATACTCCCGTAAAACTTCGGCTTTTTCGGGAGAATTGGTATGAACGAGAGCAATTGCTTCCAACGGACCAAGGGATTTTAACGTATCCAAAAGGTGCTGCATGGCTCCCTTGTATGTGCGAGCTGCATCCATCTTGATCTTGTCACGGTTCATTTGCAGAATCGGCTTAATTTGTAAGAGACCTCCAAAACCGGCTTTCAAGCGGGAAATTCTTCCGCTGCGCTGGAGAAATTTGAGGGTATCAATGGCTGCGAAGCAGTAAGTCCTTTCAGCCAGATCCTTGATTTTGTCCATGATTTCATTAATTGATTTGCCTGTTTGAGCCATTTTTGCCGCGGCTTCTACGATCAGCCCGGTACCAAGACTTAAATTGCCGGCATCGAAAGTTTTCACCACCATGTCTTCCATTGCTTCAGCCGCCAGAACTGCCACGTTATAGATTCCGCTTAAGACAGAAGAAATATGAATAGAGATTACATGACTGGCACCTTTTTCAATCAAATCTTTATAGGCGCGAGCAAAAGAGCCTATTGCTGGTGCAGAAGTGGTTGGAGTTCCATCAAAGGAGGGTAGTTTTTCATAAAACTCTTTGCGAGTTATTTCAACGCCATCCAGGTAGCTTTCATTTCCAAAATTTATAAAGGCAGGAACCACCGTAATTTCAAGTTTGTCAATCACTTCCTTTGGGAGGTCACATGTGCTGTCAGTCACGATTTTTATGGTCATATTATCCTCGTTTATTATTAGTTACAAATAATGCTTATAATTATTATACAAGTTATCGCAAATTATTATATAAATTGTATAAAGTTTGTAATAAATAGGATTTGGTAGATATGTTGGAATTTACTTTTTTGGGGCAGGCTGGTTTTTTAATTCAGACTGAACAATCACGTTTTCTTGTCGATCCATATCTGAGCAATTATGTGGTCACCAGCGGAATAGGAGACCCAGAGTTATTTGCAAGGAGTTTTCCTCCTCCATTTAATGTAGAAGAGTTAACCGAAATTGACGGGATTTTTGTCACCCACGATCATGCAGACCATTGTGATCCAGATACAATTCTACCTATTCTCAATAAGAATCCAGAGTGTTTGGTGATCGGCCCCAGACCAGCCATTGACCATTTATCCAATGTTGGAATAGACGAGAAAAATCTTCGAATGGATTCAGTGTTTGTTCAAAAAACTCTCATAGATGTCGCCTATACTGCGATGCCGTCGGCTCACTATGAACTGGATCAAGACCCAATTACCGGGGAGTTTCCCAATTTGGGATATGTGTTTACGATCGCAGGAAAGGTGTTTTACCATTCGGGTGATACGATCTTGTATGACGGAATGGTTGAGCGACTTTTAGAAATTTCAAATCGATATGATGTTTGCATGCTGCCCGTTAACGGCCGGGATTCGAAGAGGGAAGCAATGGGGATGATTGGAAACCTTCACCCTGAAGAAGCCCTGCAATTGGCTGAGTTATTAACAACGGATTGGTTGATCCCCACACATAACGATCTCTTTGCGATCAATTCACTTGACCCCAAACGACTGGATGAATACGCGAGACAATTCTTTCCAGCACAGAAGATCAAATGGATGAGACCCGGCGAACAGTTTCAAATTAAATAAAAAAAAGCCACCCGAAAGGGTGGCATGGTGTTGATTTCTTAGTGGCAGCCGCAGCCACCGTCTTCACAAGTGCAATCGTCACCGCATTCGCAATCATCGAAATGCACGTGACCATGTTCTAATTCTTCGGGGGTAGCCTCGCGGATACCGACGATCTTGATTTTGAAATTTAGATCTTTTCCAGCAAGCGGATGGTTGAAATTTAAGGTAATGGTCTCAAGACTGACCTCTTCGATAAAGGCAGCCATTTCTTCGCCATCATCGTTGGTGACGCTAATTTCAAGACCAACTTCGAGGGGAATATCTTCAGGAAATTCCGATTTAGGAACTTCAACAAAACCTTCTGGATCATACTCTCCGTAGGCTTCTGCAGCTTTTACCAGAACCTCTTTTGAATCGCCAAGTGATAGCCCTTCAATAGCTTTTTCTAGACCGGGGATGATGTTTTCATACCCTTGAATGAACTCAATGGGGTCATCAGCTTCTGAATAATCGACGACTTCACCTTCCACAGATAACTCGTAATCCATGCTGATTACCAGGTCTTTGGCAACTTTGTCTAAACTGTTTTTTGTGCTCAAGGCAACTCTCTTTCATAAATAAAATGGTGAAGGCGCATTATATCACGTTCAAACAAAAGAAGAGGTTATTTCTTCTTAACTCATAGTTCGTTATCGAATTTGTTATTTTCGCGGGATTTTCAATCAGTTGATGAAAAATCTAGGGTTGTTCACTGGCAAGAACATCACATTTGATCTCGCCCCCTTGGGCGATTTGGTCTTTAACCAAGGTGATGTCGGCAAATGGAATATTGGTCATAAAATGATCGGGCAAAAGTTGAGACCAGTTGATACTTGAGAAATAGGTCGCGCTGCTGCCCGAGGATGCCAGTTGGCAGAATTGCTGGTAGAGGGTTTGTCCATTCTGTCGAACTGTTTGCACTAATTCGTCAGAGTTGGCGGAAATGGATGGAATGTATGAAACTTGTTGGCCAGTCAACCACAAGTTAGAATAACCTATTCCGGTGTCATCGGAAAGGATGTATCCATTTGTTTCGAAGTCAAAAGTGGTTGTTATGAAGGTGACAAATCTGGAATTGATGCTGCCGTCCTGATTTAGTTTGAAAGTGTTCTCTGTTTTTATTTTTAGGTTTTGATCAAGGGACGGAAAAAGCGGTAAAAAGGTAATTTGTGGTGGATTCGATTGAATAATAAAGGCAGCCCACACTGAGATTAGTCTCGGGCTTTTTTGGGTCAAGTCATCGACATGGATGAGCAAGTAGTTGTTTTGATATGTACCGGTCTCAGCAGGATTGTTGCGAACTTGAATCTCTGGTTGGCTATCAGAAGGAAAAATTTTCGCCGCGGCTTGATAGCCCAGCAATGCGAAAACAAGAAACACCACAACGAGAACAACAGCTGCTTTTTTGCTCATGATTTTATATTGATGAATAATTCTGCCCTTTATTGCTTAATTGTACCATCATGCCAAAATTTGATTGTCAATAAAACTATGGCAAGGAATGTGTGAAATCCTTGCCATGTTTTCTAGTAAATGGTAATTTGAATCAGGAAAACAGGGTTGAAAGTGAAAAGATCAGGAATCCACTGGCAAAACCAGCGCAGGCAATCACAACCACTAAAATGACCTGCTTCACTAACGCTTCATCATGGAGAAGAGATGAGATTTTTCTGAATGATTTGCCCAGCCAGGCAGATTTTGACAATAACGGGATAATAAAATCCCAAAATCTTAGTTCAATTTTCTTTGCCATTTGAGAGATCATGGGTCACCTCTATCTGGATGTAGTCAGTTTCAGAATTCGACCATTTTCATCGGCAGTGACCCGCACGGTTCTGTTGATGGACTTGCCATCCGCTGTTTGGGCTTTGCCGTGAAAAATCAACTGATATTTTCCGCCCGGCATGGAGGATACCGTGGGATTTGCTCCACGTACTTCAGGAAATTGACGGTAAATGTCTTGGCAAACCTGGTTTTTTAAACTTGCCTCCATAATAAAGCTCCTAATTCACCTTGCGCCTCAAGAACGCGGGAATATCGAGATCACGATCGTTTCTTACCATTACGTATGGCTGGGGCAGAGATTCTGCTTCGGGTGTGGGTTGAAAAGACTGCTGCACGATTGTCTCTGATGGTTCAAAAGCCAAAGGCTCAGGCATTTGCATGACAACGGGTTTTCCAGTTTGGACGTATGTTTCTTGATTAACTGATGATTTCGTGTCGACTGAAGTTGCACCCATACCGGTTAATACAAGGATGACCTGAACCCGATCTTGCAATCGTTCATCTGTGATGATACCGGGAACGATCTCTACATTCGATTGGGCTTTGGCTTGGAGATAATTTAAGGCTTCCATCACCTCAACAAAGGAGAGGTCAGTACCACCGGTGAAATTGGCAATGATGCCACCTGCGTCAGCCAGATTAATGGTATCTAACATGGGATGATGCAGGGCATGTTCCAACGCATCAATAGCTTTGTTGTCACCCTCTCCGGTGCCAATGGCAAGCAGCGAGCCGCCACCGTTTTTCATTAAATTGCGAATATGTGCAAAATCAACATTGATCAAGCCGGGTTGGGTGACTAATTCAGAAATGCCTTGAATGCCTTGGCGCAGGATATCATCCGCCATACGGAAAGCCATTTCCAGTGGAAGATCGCGTGGAGCAAATTCCAACAAACGGTCATTTGGAACTGTAATCAGGGTGTCGGTAAATAATTGTAATTTAGCCAGTCCTTCGCGGGCGTTTTTCTGACGTCTGCCCATTTCAAAAGCAAACGGCATACTGACAACTGCAATCACCACCGCACCCAGATCGCGAGCGATCTTTGCGGCAACGCTTATTGATCCGGTTCCGGTTCCGCCACCCATACCAGCGGTGAGGAAAACCATATCCGCGCCTGACAAAGCGGCTCTAATTTCTTGAATGCTTTCTTCTGCTGCGGCTTCACCGATCTCAGGTTTGCCGCCGGCACCCAATCCACGGGTGAGGATGGGTCCCATTTGAATTTTTGTAGGTGCAAGGCTAGATTTAAGTACTTGAGCGTCAGTATTGGCGGCAATAAATTCCACACCAGATAATCCCAATTCAATCATGCGATCAACGGCATTTTGACCACCACCGCCTAATCCGATGACTTTTAAGATGGGGGCTCTCGCCTCGACGGGGGTATGGGAAATGGGTTTATCGTGTAATGGATTATTCATCGCTTCACCTCTCTAATAGTTGTGTTGCAATACTTGTACCATCACCAGTGATTTGATCAACCATGCAGCCGTTAACAATTAACTGGTTGATTTCTTCTGAAGAAAAATCATTCTCGCCAGCAATGATAGTTACTTTTTTCGCCATCGCAGCTTCTCCAATAGAAAAACCTATCGTTGGTTTGAATTTTCTGATGAAAGGTCGGATAACATCCAGGTGCCAATCGGCGATGCCCCATTCAAAGACTGGCAAAAGGAGGTAATGCTCGATTTGGTGAGTTTTTTCACTTGATTGATTGACTGTTTTTGGTATACCGAAACCCAAATCGGATTCACGGTATTTGTCTTCGAATGGGTCTGGAGCTTCAGCTTCAAGTTCAACTACTGGCGGCATTACTGTTTTTTGATTTTTTGCCTTTCGCGCCAGAACACGAACTGCAGGGATCATTTCAGATTCAGATTTCACCCAGGCTTGGGGATAATCCTCTTCGTCTGAGTCTGCCGCCAACAGCCAAAAATTGCAAGCAAGAATGGATTCCTGGTTGGCGGTTCTGCTTAAAATGGATTCAACGATTTGGATGTGTGATTCTGTAGAATAGAAAGCCCCAGGCTCTTTAATTCCCGCCGCAAATTGTATGATGGGAAGATTTTGAATTCCTAGTGAAGCGGCAATGGATTTTAACCAGGCGAAGTTGTTGAAGCCGCGCTGATCTTGTGAGTCTGCGGGGGTGAAATAAGGTTTGGCATTCTTCCACTGTTCAGGGCCGCCTTCTCCCCAGTTCAATTCACGTCCAAACGAAAATGCATACGAGCCGGCAGCCATTTTTTCAAGAATTTGATCCTGACCGCGGCGTTGCAAGGATTGAAGAGATGATTTGAAGAACGAGGTATCCCAATAACTACCGCCAGGCATAAGTGGAGGGAATACCGGGGTCAGACCAATCCGAATCGCTTCCTGTGCCAGAGGAATGAACCGGTCCATAAACCGTTCAACAAGATCTTGATGCGACCAACCTGCAGAAGACCAACTGGATACATCGTTTGGCTTGTCAAAAAAGACTACATATCGCACTCCCCAGCGTTGGTAAGAATTCATAATCAGACGCAGGTCAGAAGCGTTGGGGGCATCGGGTAAGGCAAATTTGAAATGGATGATCGGGTTGATGCCGGCATTCACAAGCGAAGTGATAAATTGTTCTGGGATAGCCCGATTGGCATCAGCAAGCAAAACGATCCATGATGCTGACAAGTTGGTTAAGTGGGGTAGCCAGGTTTCAAGATCCTGGTTTGAATAATGGATCGTATCTTGAAAATAGTGAAAACCGACCTGATTTGATTTTGTAGTCAAGTTCGAATTAGTCATTTTTTCCAGCCTGTCTCTTAATAATTCCTGAAGACCATGTAGCAAGTTGCATGCCAAATGGGTAAAAATCATGTAATGGTCTGCTATAATTCGATGCATGATATTGGTCATAGGTGGCACCGGTTTTATTGGTCGGAATCTGATTAAAGCATTGGTCGATTCTGGAAAACATGTGCGAATTTTGCTGAAACCATCTGCCAATTCTCCAAGTTTTCCAATTGGAATCCCGGTTGAGGTGGCAGTAAGTAGTTTAACTGACCAGCGTGGCGTTAGAGCTGCATTGAAAGATGTTACAGAAATATTTCATTTAGCTGGAGCCGAAAGAAAGGGTGGTCACGGCGATCTGAACCAGGTGGATGTGGAAGGTACCTCCACGTTGATACAGGCGGTTACAGCTTCCAGGGTGAAACGAATCTATTTTCTCAGCCACCACGGCGCAGCGCGCGCTTCGGCATATCCTGTTCTGAAAGCCAAAGCCATCGCAGAACAATGGATAATTAACAGTGGTGTACCTTACACTATTATTCGTACCGGATCAGTTTTTGGGCCGGGAGATCAATTTACGGTTCCGCTGGCAAAATTGATTAAATTATTTCCTTTTTTATTCTTGATGCCGGGTAAGGGACATGTCTTGCTTCAGCCTCTTTGGATTGACGATTTGATCAACGTCTTGCTGCTTATGATGGAAGATCCCAAAGCAATCAATCGTATTTATTCAATAGGGGGCATGGAGCCGTTGCCATATAGGCAGATCGTTCGCCTGGTGATGAAGGCAATAGACGTCAAGCGGTTAATTCTTCATACTACTCCGGCCACTTTGCGAACCTTGACGATGTGGATTGACCAGGTTTATCCAAAATTTCCCGTTTCAATTTTCTGGCTTGATCATCTTGCTGAAGATCGAACCGCCAACCTGGACAGTCTGCCTCGCGAATTTGGCATTATGCCAGCCCGTTTTCATCAGCACCTTGATTATCTGACAAACGAATTTTCCAAAAGGAAGTAATTTATTAATGGCAACAACCCAGCGTTTATGCGTTCATGCGCATTTTTATCAACCTTCCCGCAAAGATTTATCAACCGGTCAAATTCCATTGGAGGAAGGTGCCTGGCCTTTTCAAAACTGGAATGAACGTATTTATCTTAATTGTTATAAACCAAATGCAGAATTGGGCAATTTTTCAAAAATCAGTTTTAACATTGGTCCAACCTTATCCGAGTGGATGCGCGAACACCATTCAGAGACGCTTAAACAGATCGTGGAATCAGACCAACAAAATGTAATCCATTTTGGGGTTGGCAATGCCATGGCGCAGCCTTATCATCATACAATATTGCCCTTGGCAAAACGTAGGGACAAAGAAACCCAGGTGCGGTGGGGGATTGCTGAGTTTGAACTCACTTTTGGAAGAAAACCTCAAGGGATGTGGTTGCCAGAAACCGCTGTCGATATGGAAACCCTGGAAGTTCTTGCTCAAAATGGAATTGAATTTACGATTCTGGCACCATGGCAGGCAGCAGTACACGATGTTGATCCACGAAAAGCTTACCAGGTGATTTTGCCCGGGCATCAATCAATGAAGGTTTTCTTTTATCACAGCGGATTGAGTTCAAGGGTAAGTTTTGATCCGAATTCGACGATTAATGCAGACCAATTCATTCGAGACTATGTTAGGCCAGAGTTTTCAGGCATGAATGAAGATCAGTGGCTAATGCTGGCTTCTGATGGTGAACTTTACGGTCATCACCAAGTTTTCCGAGATAAATTTCTCTCTTACTTGTTGAATGGTTCGCTAAGCGGATATCGGCTGGATTATTCCTTTCCAGCACTTCAATTGATGGATCAGCGGGTTTTTCCGATCATGAAAATACATGAAAAAACTTCATGGAGTTGTCATCATGGCGTTCAAAGATGGGCGGGTGTTTGCGCTTGTACTCCAAACAGTGAATGGAAAAAACACCTTAGAGAAGCATTGGATTGCCTAAATTTTGCAGTAGAAGCAGTTTTTATTGAGAAATGTCAGGGGATTATCAATGATCCTTGGAAAGCTCGAAACGAATACATAGAAGTCATCATAGGGCGAAGCATATTTGAAAAGTGGCTAGAGAGTCAAACTTTGATCTCTATTACTGAGGAAGAGAAACTAAAATTCAAATGGTTATTTCAGGCTATGGTAGATGCGCAAAGCATGTTTACTTCGTGCGGGTGGTTCTTTGAAGATTTTGACCGAATCGAACCGCGAAATAATGTTATTAGTGCGGCGCATAGTGTCTGGTTGATTAGTCAGGCCACGGGGATTGATTTGGTAGATGAAATTTGTCCGTTTCTTGAGCGGGTCAAAAGCTGGCGGACAGGTTTGACTGCGTTTGAAGTGTTTATTCAAGCACTGAAACGCTTTAACCAGTTGTCTTGTTAATCAATCATCTTTTTCTCAGGATTAAGCAGTCGATCCACCTGGCATTCCGCGGTGGCATCCAGTTTTCTTATTCGTGAAAATATTTTTTCCAATGTAAGAATAACCTCAGCCAACGAAACAAGATTGGCATTGGGTTTACTCTGTGTTTGAAGAATGGGTAAGATTTGCATGAGCCACAAGAACTCGGTGAATGCTTCCTGGTTGTACCAGATTTTTTGATCATAACGGTTGAATCCGAGATAAAGTTGTACTTCTACATTTGAAAACCAGTTCTTTAACAGATCGGGCTTCTCTTGTTTACTGGAAGATTCATACCAGTCCTGCAACAAAAGCATCAGTCTGATTGTGGAGAGAGCCTGATGTATCTCATTTTCAGAAATTCCCTGAGAGCGGCATAAATCTGTAAAAAGTTGATCCACCTTCCACTCTTCCATCCATGCGAGCGATGTTTCGATTTTTTGTTCAGGTGAAACCATTAAGCCTAGAGATTTCAAAAGACTCCATGCCGCCAGGATATACCAACGGATGTTCTGATTCATGTTGTCAGTAGTTAACTTCTGGATTGATTGATATGCGTTTTTTGTTCCTGTAGTGTTATATGATTTAGCGAAAACACGTATTTGAGACAAAACCTCAAATGAACGTGACAATTCATTGAAAATAACTGACATATCCATTTGTGATTTAACAATTTCTGTCGCACCATTGGCGAGGTCTTTCATCTTTTGATTTATCGTTTTCGTATAATTTTGCGAATGTTTTTGTGGGTCTTTAGATATTTCGATTAAATAATTGAGAAAGCCTGTATTGAGAATTTCACGCAGGGGTTTTAAAACTGGCTCAAGTTTTACGTCTTTCAAGGCCTGTTCCATACTTTGAATTCCACCACGCCCATATCTGGCATACACCTTATCATAGTTGTTGACGGCACTAGAATGCACAATTTTGAAATCAACAAAAACATGGTGTTCATAACCATTCAAGGAAATTTCAAAACCATGCTGAGTAATCTCTTCCACTGGTTGTAGAAAATATTGGTGGGTGGTCAGATCATAAAATTGCAAAAAACCGGTTTCATTCTTGCGGATTCCCAGTGCAGATGTGAGGCTGCGTGTTATTTTTATTCTTTCGTTTTTTCTGCCCATGAGTGATGGCAGGGAACTGTTGATCCAGCCTATGGTATCAAGGAATCGGTTATTGTAAACAACAAGGGTTTTCGAATTGTTTAACTGGTTGGTGAAAGCAAAAACATTTTCATCCACCTTGCCATTTTCAAGATAGAAGTCATACATGGCGAAGTGTTCGACGCCTGAGAAAAGTTCGCGATGATAAAGCAGTGGGATGATTTCTCTAACATGGCGTTCGACCAGGGCTTCGTCAACTTTTTCATCAAGGTAAGCCCTACTATATTCCATGCCATATTTTTCGGTAAAACCTTCAATCTGCCCATGGCCAAACATTGGAAGGCCGGGCATGGCGGTCATTAACGTGCAGATGCCAAAATACTTGTCACCAGTCCCAAATTGTTCGATGGCAGTTTTTTCATCCGGGTTGTTCATGAAATTGACGAAGCGCTTCAGAATTTCAGGTTCAAACTCGATGGTGTTCTTCATCAATGATCGATACCCGGCATTGTCTTCATTACGCAGCATATGCATAAATGCGCTATTATAGACTCTATGCATTCCCAGCGAACGCACGAAGTAGCCTTCCATCATCCAAAAAGCTTCTGCCAAAAGTAAGGTGCCGGGAACCTCAGCTTCAACTCTTCCAACCACTTCACGCCAAAATTCTTCAGGCATTGCCTTGTCAAAATCAGCTCTCGATAGTGAGAAAGACGACCGGGAGGGAATAGCACCTCCAGAACCGGGTTCTGGATACCATAAACGCTGAATGTGTTTTTTCGCCAGGGTCATGGCAGCATCAAAGCGGATGATAGGGAACTTTCTTGCCACTTCAATGATGGTTTGAATCACGATTTCGCGTACAGTTGGATCAAGGTAATTTAATTGGGCTGTATCATTCCATGGCATTGAGGTGCCGTCATTGCCGTGATAAATATATCTTGTTTCACCAGTTCGTTTATCAATTCGGCGGAAAACTACCGCAGCGTCGGTGTGATCATAATAATGATCTTCGATTTGAATTTGAATATTTTCGTTAGATGATAGATCTGGTCCGCTATACGAGTAAGATGGAAAGGGAGATTGGTCCAGTGATAAAAACCATTCGGGGTGGTGAATGACCCAATCGGAATCAATGCCCATATGATTGGGTACCATGTCGCTTGCCAGACGGATGCCGTATAGGGCGGCTTTTTCTTTCAACTTTTCGCAGGCTTGTTCACCGCCCAGATCCTCTGCGATTCTATAGGTGTAAAGTGAATATGCCGAAGCGGCTGCTTCAGGGTTGCCGCAAAGTTTCTTAATTCTTGCAGATGCTGGGCTGCGCTGCCATAACCCGATCAACCACAAACCGGTGATTCCCTTAGCACTCATGGCATACAGTTCTTCATCAGGGATCATATCCAACCGGTTAATGAGATAGCCATATTGTTTGCTGAGTTGGTCGAGCCAAACAAAAACATTTTTGGCAATCAACACCAGGCGGGGCATCCAGTCTTTGTCTTCACTAAACGCTTCAATGTCTATGTCATGTCCGGATGAAGCTCTGATTTCTTCCAGATCAAATGTCGGGATTTGCACAGGGCCAGGACCGCCCATGAACCCCATTTTTTCTTCTTCCCGGGCTAGATCTAGGCTGCCGAGAATTTGATAGATGAAATCACCGAGAAAAATGCTCCAATTGTCCCGAATGTATTCAAGTTGGCTGGTAATTGAATAAGGGTAAAGTTTGGCTGGCAGCTTGAGCAGTTCAATGAAGGATTGATTGTTTGGACCATAACCCGGGAAGTTGTCGAATTTTCTCTCAAGTGCGGTGTTAACGGGAATAAATAACGGATGGTCGACAACTTCTGCCGCCCAAAACAAGGATGAAAGGGATTCCAATGCTGGGTTAAGTGTCGAGATCCAAAGCAGGATTAGTTCTTCAATAAGAAAATCACGATTTAAAGATCCGTCTGTCATCGCTGACAGGTATTGGTCGATAGTAATTTTGTGAGAATAAACCTCAATCGGGGGATAATGATAGACAAAGCTCTTGAGCAATTCATCTACATTTTCGGTTTTGAAGGAGTCTTTCAACGCTGCTGATAATTCATCAAGTATGTTCGGTTTCTTTTCAGCGCGGTATTGGATGAAAATTTGATGAAATACCTCATGGATCACACCAGCGGCGTTTACCTGGCTGGACTTAAGAGCCTTTTCTGGAAAGAGAGAGACATCGTTTTTTTGATTGATTTGATGGACAAACGAACGCAAGGAGGAAGTATCGGGGAATCTGGTATGACCATCGTGGGTGTAATTTGAAAGATCAAGGGTAATTTTTTCTCGCGTTTGCCGGGTCAAATGAAATTTCATCTCGATCTCCAAGAACATCTTTTACAAGAATTATATCTCTTTGCTTGAATTCAATACCGGTAAATGGTTTATATCAGCAATGTTGGGTAAATCATCCCCTCAACCAGTTGGTTGAATGATCGGACCAGCCTAATGCAATAATCGTTAATTTTTCTCCAGTAATTCAGCCAGACAATTGACTGGGATTTTTCCGTCTTCGAGCTCGACACCAGAAACGATCTGACCTTCTTCACTCATTTTCTGGATCGTCCGTTGAATATGATCCATTGACCAGCCAAAGAGCGAATGGATATCTTTCTCTGAAGCGGCACCCACGGATGTGAAATACTTGGTTAAGATTTGGGTCCGAGCATTGTTATCCGATAGGAAACGACTTTTCTCAAGCAAATCAGGGTAGTAACGGTGAGTCAGGTCAAAGACAAAGGCATACCGCCATGTTCCCACTTCAGCAATGGCAACAGGCAAGACTTTAAGGTCTCTTTGAAGAATATCCAACGCCCTCGTGAAAGGGGAATTAGAATTTTGACTGGTAAGTCGGGCTTCGCGGCGCAAAGCCAGTGTATCGAGAGGTCCCTTTTCAAGCAAAACCTCATAAATTGTTTTTACTTCCACGGGGATGAGTCCTTGATGATAGAGATCATAAATCTCGACATCCGGATCGCCAAAATTGGGAGACAAGGCATAAAAAAAGGGAATCATCTCCATGGAGATAATCGTGTTGCGCTTTTTCAAAACCCTGGCGTAATACCAGACTTTCTTGTCCAGTAACTGGTCTTTCCACGCCCAAGAGATGTTGCCAGGGTCATCATGATTATCGGGCACCGGCCGGTCGCCTGCCACCGCACACCATAAACTTGGCATGACGGTTCCTTTGGTCGGCCAGAAGAAAATGTAACCTCGTTCATTAACAAATTGAATGGCTTCCTGGGGGGTGCGTAAGCGCTTCCCGAGAGCCATTCGATGAGTTTCAATTCGATGGGTTTGAAGGCGTTCTTTTGTAAGTTTAATCATCCGGCAATAATCGACCTGTTCTAAAAAAGTAGGTCAATTATACCGTTTGAAAGAGGTGAGTAATAATGTTTGATCCGCTGCCGCCAATGTTTTGGGTCATGCCGATGTGAGCATTCTCAACCTGTGACCCGTCAGCTTCACCGCGTAGTTGCTGAACGACCTCGACAATTTGATACATGCCGGTGGCACCCACGGGATGTCCGCGGGCTTTTAATCCACCACGGGTGGCAATCGGCACTTTGCCGGTTGGCGTGATTTCACCATCCAGAGCCAGCTTAGGGCCTTTACCGCGTTCTGCAAAACCGTTGGCTTCAAGCGAGAGCGCTGCCATGATCGAGAATGCATCGTGAAGTTCAAACACATCTATTTCATTTGGGGTAATTCCTGCTTGTGAGTATGCCTTGGTTCCGGAATCATATGCGGCTTTTAACCATAAAGGATCTTTACGATGATCTACAGCGATGGTATCGGTAGCCGCAGTAGAACCAATTACACGAATAACCTTTCTGCTGCTTTTTTTTAATAACTCCAAGGGAACAATTACCGCGGCTGCCGCGCCATCTCCAATAGCAGACGCATCCAATAGGTTGATGGGATCTGCAATCATGGAAGCCTTGAGATACTGTTCGATGCTGGTTGGCTCATGAAAGCGAGCAAAGGGATTATGTACTGCATTGGCATGAGCATTAACAGCAAATGGGGCAAAGTGTTCTTTCTGCCAACCGTATTCGTGCATATAGCGGCGCATGAGTAAAGCATTAAGAGCTACGAATGATAATCCCTGACCGGATTCCCAATCTGCGTCGGCTGCAGTAGCCAGTTGTGCGGTAATCTCATCACCCGGTGAATCAGTCATTTTTTCGACGCCTACCGCCAGCGCTGATTGAATTTGACCTGATGCCACTGCCATGACTGCACTGCGAAAAGCAGCAGCACCTGAACTGCAGGCTGCTTCAACACGGATGGCTTCAGCGTAACGCATACCGATCCAGTCGGCGATGTATGCGCCCAGGTGCTGTTGATGGTTGGCTGAACCTGACATCATGTTGCCAACGTAAACAGCATCCACTTTTTGCAATCCTGAATCCAGCAGGGCGGCCAGGGCGGCGTCACCTGCCAATTCTCGGAGGGATTTATCCCAGTTCTCATCGATCTTTACCTGGCCAATGCCAAGGACTGCCACTTCTCGCATTTTGATTTTCCTTTTGTATTAAGGTTACTATGGATTATAACGAGGAACCCTATCAGGAACTATCAAAAATTTTTTTTGAAGAAGAGAGCCGGGTAGCGTATAATTTTCTCCATGGAAAAAATTTATTGTTTGGTGATTCTATGACTAATTTTCGAAATATCTTCATTGTTTTATTGATCTCTGTTTTTGTGTTGGCTTCTTGTTCTTTGTTTACCCCTGTTTCAGTGGTAAAAGATCCCAATAAAACGGATACAGTATCAAATACAGCCAGTCCGATAACATTTGGATCAGCCTCCACGGCGACGCCAACGCCTTTTCAACCGGAAACTGGTGGAAAACCTTTTGAACTCTATCTTTCGCCTTCGGCTATAAACATATGGTCTCAACAATTAGAAAATTTAACCATCAGTAATAGTTCAACAAATGCAGGATTAACTCTGTCACTTGATGATCCGGCCATGGATAAAGAAGTATTCGCAAGTTTTACAAGGGTCTATGCGGTTGGGGCGCCTTTTCCAACGGTAACGGATGGTGTCGTGCTCTCTGATCTTCAGGCTGTTTGGAACGGGCAGCCTTCAGCAAATAGCTCATTTACCAGACTCTTTATGACAGAGGCAACCAAAGCTGCGTTCACGGAATTTTGGGGCAGCCCGGCAGGTGAAACTATTCAGGTGGTGGCTGAACCCAACTTGGTTCGGGAATTGTGGAAAGCCACTGATGCGTGGGGGATTATTCCGTTTGAGGAGATTGATCCGAGATTGAAGATAATCAAGGTTGATGGTGACAGTCCCCTTGACCGGCCGATGGATGCAGATCAATATCCTTTGACGCTGAAGTTCCATCTGTCCGGAAACCCGAATGCAGCTCAGGTTTATGAAAATGAAATCGCCAAAATTATTGCCTCTCTGCCTGAGACCAACCGAGATGAAACCAAAATGACCGTGGTGGTGATGAGTGGAACCACCGCCCTCGCGCGGGTAACCTTGAAAAAAATCGAATTGAATGGTTATGAATATCCGGTTGAATTAGTGAAAGATTGGTTTCTTAGTGCCGATTTAAGGCATGTCAGCAATGAAGTCTCATTTTTGGACGACTGTCAATACACCGACGCTTTTACCATGCAGTTCTGTTCCAAACCCGATCAGATTAAGGTGCTTGAAAACCTTGGGATCAACGTGGTGGAATCAACCGGCAATCATTTGAACGATTATGATGAAGGACTCTCATTTTCAAAAACCTTGCAAATGTATGCGGACAGGGGTTGGTTGAATTTTGGCGGTGGTATAAATTCGGAAATTGCCAAAATGCCGGTCACTACTGAAATTAACGGCAATAAGGTCGCGTTTATTGGTTGCAATCCGGTTGGGTTTGACCAAGCCTGGGCTACTGATACACGGGCAGGAGCGGCAAATTGTGATTATGATTATTATTATCAAACTATTGGAGAGTTAAAGAAGCAAGGCTATGTGGTCATTGCGACCTTTCAAGAAACAGAAGTTGATCTTCCGATGTATGAGGGAAAATATCAAAGGCCTTTTAAAGAAGCCGCCAAAGCAGGTGCTGATATTGTTCAAGGATCGCAGGCTCATGTGCCCATGGGTTTTGAGTTTGTCGGAAAGAGTTACATCCATTATGGATTGGGCAATTTTCTGTTTGACCAGATGGAACCACAAAACATTCGCGAATTTATTGACCGGCATGTCATATATAATGGGAATTATATCGGAACAGAAGTTTTAACAACCAAACTGATGGATTGGTCCAGGCCGGTGCCGATGGATCAAACTGATCGAGCTCTTTTTTTGGAAGAACTATTCAATGCAAGCAAAATGAGGTTGGAATGATAATACTTGATGTGACGTTGCCGATTCATGAAGGAATGCCGGTTTGGCCAGGTGATGACCCTGTTGTTTTACGACGGAGAACCAAGATTGAAGAAGGTGCCCATGCCAATGTTTCATTCATGAGCATGAGCGCGCACACCGGTACCCATGTGGATGCCCCATACCACTTTATTGCCGACGGCTCCAAAATTCACGAAATGCCACTGGAAGTTTTACTTGGGCCTGTGCAGGTTGTGGAAGTGCCAGAATCTGCAGTGGTGATTAATGCCGAGTGGATTTTGTCACTTGGGCTAAAAAACGGAATAGAGCGGGTCATTTTTAAAACTCGTAACTCAAACTATTGGGCGCTTGAGAAAGAAGAGTTCCAAACCCAATTTATTGGAATAGACCAAAGCGGTGCGGAGGAACTTGCCCGGCGCGAGGTCAAACTGGTTGGGATTGATTATCTTTCGGTTGCACCGTATAAGGCCAGCAAGCCAACCCATGACGTGATGCTGGGCGCAAAAATGGTGGTTATTGAAGGGCTTGATTTAAGAAATGTAGCGCCGGGTATTTATATTCTGCATTGTTTGCCCATGAAGCTGTTTAACGCCGATGGGGCACCTGCCCGAGTGGTGTTAACTCAAGATTAACCGGGCACTTCCATATGATCGGACTGATATTGTTTGTCCAAGCCGAAATTCAGAAGAGGAAAAATGATCGAACTCTCTGATTCAGATATTTTGCCACTTTCGATGGAACACAATTTTTGGACGTGGTCAGCACAGTCAAGAGTGAATCCAATTCCGGTAACTAAAGCCAAAGGAGTTTATTTTTGGGATACAAACGGCAAACGTTATCTTGATTTCAACTCCATGGTGATGTGCTGCAACATCGGGCATGGCGATCAGAGAGTCGTCAATGCTATGATCGATCAGATAAAAGAGCTATCTTTTGCCGGACCTCAAATGGCGACTAAACCCAGGGCGTTTTTGGGAAAATTGCTCAATGAAATCACCCCGCCAGGATTGACCAAGTTTTTGTATACACTGGGTGGGTCGGATGCCAATGAAAACGCGATAAAACTGGCGAGGGGATACACCGGCAAGTATAAAATCCTTAGCCGTTATCGTTCTTATCATGGAGCCAGTTACGGCGCCATCGCTGCTACGGGCGATCCCCGTCGGGTAGCGTGGGAACCGACCATCATGCCCGGGGTGGTTCACTTTCTCGATCCATACCGTTATCGTTCAACTTTTCACCGCGCGAATCCTGAAATCAGCGAAGAGGATTTCAGTCGAGATTATTTGAATCATCTCGAAGAGATCATCCAATTTGAAGGACCGGATACCATTGCCGCGGTGATGATCGAATCGGTAACCGGCACGAATGGAATCATTATTCCACCAGTGGGGTATATGCAAGGGTTGCGTCGTCTATGTGATAAATATCATATCTTGCTAATCACAGACGAAGTGATGAGTGGATTTGGCCGCACCGGAGAATGGTTCGCAGTAAATCACTGGCAGGTGGTGCCGGATATTATGACCATGGCGAAAGGGTTGACCTCCGGCTACGCGCCCCTTGGCGCAGTTGCCATGAAACCTGAGATTGCCGCGGCTTACAACACCCGGATTTTCCAGGGCGGGTTGACCTATAACGGACATCCGCTTTCACTTGCGGCTGCCATCGCCAATATCCAAGTGATGCAGCAAGACCATTTAGTTGATCAAGCAAGAAACACCGGTAACGTGATGACTGAAATGCTTGAAGATCTGATGGAAAAACATCCATCCGTTGGTGAAGTGCGATCCATAGGTCTTTTTAGCGCTATTGAGCTGGTGAAAAACAAGAAAACAAAAGAGCCCATGGCGCCCTTTGGCATTAGCAGTCCCGAGATGAACACCCTACGTCAATTTTTATTGGAGAATGGGGTGTATCTTTATACTCATTTCAACATCTTATTATTGGTGCCTCCTTTGATTATCACTGAGGAGCAGCTAGCCGAAGGTTTTGCAATTATTGAAAAAGGACTTGAAATTACAGACAAAGAATCAAAAGGGTAAAAATTATGGAGAACACTGAAAAAATCGTCATTTTGGGGGCTGGCCCAGCCGGATTATCGGCTGCTCTATACGCTGCACGTGCGGAATTAAATCCAATAGTTCTGACAGGTATGCAGCCTGGAGGACAAGCCTCATTAACGAATGTTATTGAAAATTATCCTGGGTTTCCTGACGGGATTGGCGGCGCCGAACTTGGTGACCTGCTCCAACGCCAGGCAGAAAAATTCGGCGCGCGGGTTGAGTATGATTCAGTCACCGGGGTGGATTTTAGCGCAAAGCCATTCCGGATTATGACCTACGGCAAAGAGATCTTGGCTGAATCCGTCATCGTTGCCACGGGAGCCAGCCCTCTTAAATTGACCGTTCCTGGTGAAGACGAATTTTTAGGCAAGGGGGTATCTTACTGCGCGACCTGTGACGGAGCTTTTTTCAAGGGTAAGAAAGTCGCCGTTGTGGGTGGAGGCGATAGTGCTCTTGAAGAAGCATTGTTTCTGACCCGATATGTCAGTGAATTAACCATTATCCATAGACGGGATGCCTTTAGAGCCGGAGCAATCCTTCAGAAACGCATGCGCGAAAACCCAAAAATAAAATTGCAGCTTGATTCAGTTGTTCATGAAATTGCCGGTAACGGTTTGGTTGAACGGGTCATTGTTTCTAATGTAAAGACAGGTGAACTGACCACCCTCGATCTGGATGGCGTTTTCATTTTTATCGGACACACCCCCAACAACGATCTTTACAAAGGCCAGCTTGAAATGGATGAACGCGGGTTTATCAAGGTGGATCAAAAGATGCGGACGAGTGTCGCGGGTGTTTATGCCGCCGGTGAAGCCGCGGATGCCGAATTCAAGCAAGTGGTTACCTCAGCAGGCATGGGTGCTGCCGCGGCAATCGAAGCCTCCAGATTTCTGAGTGAGTAAAAAGAAGACTCCCGATCGGGAGTCTTCTCATTTTAAGGCTGGGTTGTTTCTGTTGCGGCTGGAGCAGCACCGACGGTTCCAGACCATCCGAAGACGCGATAAGCACTTATGGTGCCATATTGCACATAGATCGGTTGTCCGTCACTGGTTGAACCATCCTGGCGAGCAACCACGACTGACCATCTAAAGATATGATTGGTGTTGTCCAATGGACGCAAGCTGGCAGGGACAATGAATTTGGTTTCAGTCACGTATTGAACGAGTTTCTTTTCACCGCCAGAGCTGACGTCTTCCACGGTAACGGCATAGCGTTCATTTTCACGCAGGGTGCCCACTGATGCCCATTGTAGTGTGATCGCGTCGCTGATGTTGGTGTAAACTGTACCGTCAGCCGGGAGCAACAAACTGACCTGAGCATAAGGTGGAGGAAGGGTGGGTGTAGGGGTTGGGCCCTGTGTTGGTTTTCTCTCACATAAAGGCAATGATAATTGCATGCCTTTCATGATGATATCAGAGGTCAACCCATTAAAATTCATGATGGATTCCTGGCTGATATTGTAATTAAGAGAGATGCCCATTAAGGTGTCGCCATCTTGAACCGTGTATGGATACGTGCCGCAAGCTTGTTCAGTGGCTTCTGCAGCGCTTAAGGTGGCTGTGGGCATGGGTGAAGCGGTGGCTGTGGGAACGGGAACTAGAATGGTTTGCCCTTCAGTCAAGGTCAGGCAGTCTGAATCAAGGTTGTTTAAGTCAGTAATGCTTTTCACTGAGACTTTGTATATTGCGGCAATCAAACTGCAGGTCTCACCAGATTTAACCGTGTAGCTGATGGGAGGCAA
This sequence comes from uncultured Anaerolinea sp., assembly GCA_964468875.1. Taxonomy (GTDB): domain Bacteria; phylum Chloroflexota; class Anaerolineae; order Anaerolineales; family Anaerolineaceae; genus UBA6107. Next base: position 117,515 of record CAYXWV010000001.1, read on the forward strand.
ATTCGTAGGCGTTGGGGCAGCTGTGGGTTCAGTGGTTGGTTGAGGCGTATTGGTGTTGGTAGGCGTTATTGTAATGGTGGGAGTTTCAGTGGGGGCTGATATATTGCCGGTGGATTGGAGAATCACGTAAACCAGGGCGGCACCCAAACCAAGAACCAAGATCACCAATCCTAACGCGGCAGGCAAGCTGAGTTTTAACTCAGGCAGTTTTGGAGACTGAACAGGGTTTGGTGTGGCTGCTTTAGTTGTGGCACTAAAATTTCTGCCACAGACCAGACATCGGGTGGCATTCTCGCTCAGGCGGGTGCCACAGGTTGGGCAAACTTTATTAGATGAAGTGTTTGTTTCAGGACTCATAAATTTTTTCTTCCAATGTGATCCGAAAGTGAAATTATATCATCACTCCGAGTCATCTCGATCCTTTGCAGTCTGATTAAGTATGTGATAATCTTGATCCTGATGGATACCACAAGTCTTTATTTTCATATTCCATTCTGCAAACAAAGATGTGGATACTGTGATTTTAACACATTTGCAGGCCTGTCTCACCTAATCCCGCAATACGTTGAGGCTCTTTGTCAAGAGCAGGAACAAGTCTCCAAGACTAGTAATCAACTCGTTAGTATTGGAACAATCTTTTTCGGAGGGGGAACACCTTCTCTGCTTTCAGTCGCAGAGCTTGGAAAAATACTTGATACGGCCAGATCCTGGTTTGAACTGGCGGCTGATGCAGAAATCTCACTTGAAGCCAACCCGGGAACGGTGTCGGAAGCCTATCTGCATGGAATTCGCGAAATCGGGATTAACCGCGTCAGTTTTGGAATGCAATCAGCTCACCCAGATGATCTGCGCTTGCTGAACCGTTTTCACTGCCATGAAGATGTGATCAATGCGGTCAAATGGAGCAAACGGGTTGGTTTTGAACGAATTAATCTTGATCTTATTTTCGGCATTCCTAATCAAACCCTCTCACAATGGGAAAGTTCGCTGACGTTGGCTCTTGCTGAAAATGTGGATCATTTTTCTCTCTATTCGCTTTCTGTTGAAGAAGGTACGCCGCTTCAAAGCTGGATCAAGAAGGGGTTGGTTCCTGCTCCCGACGATGATCTTGCAGCTGATATGTATGAGTTGGCAATTGACAAGTTGGCTAAATCTGGGTACTACCAATATGAAATTTCCAACTGGGCAATGGTTAGTGAAAAAGATTACCGCTGCCAGCATAATCTTCAGTATTGGCGTTTTCTTCCATATCTGGGCTTTGGAGCAGGCGCGCACGGCTTTAAGGATGGTGTTCGAACCGAAAATGTCAGCGGGGTAGAGGAATATATTAAACGCTTTCAATCTCAAACCGAGAGAAGAGAATTCCCAGCCAGCCCGGCTTGCACTGAAAGACAAGTCTTGTCTTTATTTGATCAAATGCAGGAATACATGATGGTGGGGCTGCGTATGATTGAGGAGGGGGTTTCTGCACGTGATTTTCTTTTTCATTTTGGGCATCCGATGAATCGTATATTCTCAAAACAAATCAATCGGTTGAAAGAGCAAAAATTGATTGAACAGCATCCTCAATGCGAACAAAGATTACGGCTTACGAGTAAGGGATGCTTTTTTGGCAACCAGGTTTTTTCTGAATTTGTAGGAAACCGACTGCCAGATGAACTGAGTGTTGAGAATTATCAATAAACAAACACCTGCGTGCCGTAACCTGTGGTCTCCATGGATTGTGGGTCTGCTTCAGGAGTTACCCAACGATAAAGCCATCGTGCTTCGTCAGTCAACATGTTGATACAGCCATGACTTTTGCGCACCCCAAAATCCTGATGCCAGTAGGTGCCGTGGAAGGCAACACCGTTGGTCATCTCAAAGAATGAGACCCATGAAACACCCGGCAGCACATACGCGCCTTTTGCATAATTCATATAGGGCTTCTCTTCACCCATGTGTTTCGAAAGCATCTTGGATTGGATATGATAATCGCCAGTGGGGGTATTCCAGGTGGATTGACCGGGAGGGGTGTAGTTGAGACCGGAAGAAATTTTTGTTTTAAGTACAATATTTCCTTCTTCGAAGGCAGTCAATTCTTGATCATTCAATGAGACTTCAATATATTTCTTTTCTGGTGGAATATCAGCAGAGATTGGAGAAAATTCTGAAGGCTGGACAATGCGTGCATGCTTGGCAGGGATGTAATAATCCATGCTGGTAGCATAATCGAGCATTTCATCCCGCAAACGATACCAGGGCTCTCCATCTGGTCCCTCGACGATTCCAACTGCCCAATGGAAGGTGTTGAAGTAAAGACGATAACTTTCGGTCCATTGCCCTTCCACTTTTTGAAACATGCTTTGAGTGTAAGGAACAGTAATCTCAACCGGTGTCAAACCTTCAGGAAGGTAGCTGGGAGCTTGGTTCAATTGCACCTGAACAGCTTGCACTTGTGCGCAATGGATGTAGCCGCCCCAAACACGATACCAACGAGGGTTATAGGATGGTTTCTTGTCGGATACTACTTCATAATAGACTGGTAAGATTTCATCCCGATAGCGCTGGAACTTAATTTCGCTTTCTTCGTCAGGCCGACTGTAAACACTAACCGTCTTCTCGGGATCAATAGCAATACGGATCATGGGGCCGTTATCTTGAAGTTCGGCGAAATTAAAGGCAGGTTTAAAGGCCAGACTGGACAATGTCAGCCCTGACAGCTTCAAGAAGTCTCGGCGCGAAATAAGTTGACCCATAGTGTCGGAATTATACCAGTAGAATTATGAAACTAAATTTGTCCATAAAGTTCAGCAATTTCAGCCCTCTGATAATAACTCCGATAGGATTGAATCTCGGTAAGTGCCTTTTGAAGTTGTTTTCTTTGTGGCAATTCTTTTGATTGATCGGATGATCCACCTGCAGAAATTCGAACCACCCCCTCAGATTGATCGAGGATTGAAATATCGCCGCGAGCAACAAGCCATTGAATGGTTATTTCAATGGTCTCCTGGGTGACGGATAGTCTTGAAGCCAAGTCGTTTGTGTCAATTTTTGGATTGTCTTGAGCCAGTGTTTCTTTTATCAATTTCGCCGCTGAATGAACATAAACCTCCATTTCATTTTCCTCAGGGATTTGAGCAAACCAGATCACTTTTTTGGGGTTCGCTTTCTTAAGAATTTCTTCTAGAATCTTCCGCGAGGGGGGAACACTCATCATGACCAGTGTGTCACATCTGTCAAGTTCAAGACGGGATTTTCCGGAGATCGATCCTTTGAACCTTCCTTCCAAGTAAATCAACCCTGTGGTTGCATCAGCAATTTCCTTCAGGATTAATAAGGGACTTTTGCTGGAGCGAAAATCTTTGTGGTCGATTGTTTTAGATTCTCTTGAAGTTAGCGAGATCTTGTCAGGTTCATTATCGCGAAAATCAACCCATTCGAGCTGTATTTGCGGTTTGCCCTTCCAGGTTGAACTGCGGGCTGAATAAGTCAGATCAAATTTACCCTCAGGAAGCGGCAACCCAGCCCCCTGCCACCAGATCAGTTTTGACAGATTCCCCTGATTGTCTTCGACAGCCATCTGCAAATGTTCCCGTGTTTTTCCAACTGGGGTGGTATTGATTATGTTCAACCCTTTTGCAGCGAAAATTAGCGGGGGATTTCCAGCACCAAAGGGTGCGAGCCGGTCAATGGCTTCGAGCAGACTATAGTCCACTGTTGAAGGATCCTGCCAGCCATCAATTTGGAGCGTACGAGAAATGGGGTGTTCGAGCATTTCCGTTTCCACAAACTGATCCATGCCGCGCAGAAACTGCCTAAAATTATTGGGATCAAGAGACAGACCGGCTGCCATGGGGTGACCGCCAAACGATTGTAACAAATTTGCCAGTTGTCGAATCCCTGCGGTGATGTTGATTCCTTCTATTGAGCGAGCGGAGCCGCGCATTAAGCCGCCTTCAGGGGCGACGAACAATATCACTGGTTTCTGGAAAATTGAAACAAGACGACTGGCAACGATGCCAACCACTCCAGCTTCCCACTCAGGATGAGATAGCATCAGTACGTGATGGTTCAATACTGCGGGGTCTCGTTCGATCTGATCCATGGCACCCTGGAAAACCTGGTCACAGTGAAGTTTGCGGCGGGCATTCAGTCCTTCCAGTTGGTTAACGGTCACCGAGAGCAACGCCGGATCTTCAGAAAGGAGGAACTCGACCATCGGGTTGGCATCAGACAACCTGCCGACGGCGTTCATCCGCGGGGCAAGAGCATAAGAAATGGATTCTTCACTAAACTCGCTTGGGTTGATCTCGGCGGCGTTTATCATGGCTGCCAGGCTTGGACGTGCGGCGTTTCGGATCAGGTCAATGCCTGACTGTACCAGGTAGCGGCATTCTCCGCGTAATTCGGCAATATCCGCGACGATGCCTAGGGCTGCTAAATCAGCTAATTGCCCTCCAAAATTGGATTGATTAAATTGGTCCAGAAGGGCACGGGCGAATTGACAGGCGGTGCCAGCACCCGGCAAAGGATGCATCGGGTGGTTATGTTCAAGGAACTGCGGGTTAATAATTGCATGAGCGGGTGGAAGGTTCTCTGGCAGAGTGTGGTGATCTGTAATGACCACGTCAATGTGATTCTGCATCGCCCATGTGACGGACTCCAGTTCGGAGACGCCCGTATCACAGGTAATCAACAGGCTGACACCCTGTTTGACAAATTTTTTCAGAACGTCCAGTTTAATGCCGTGAGATTCCTTCCCGCGGACAGGAACATGATAAACGACATTGGCGCCCACCTTGCGAAGAGCTGAAAGCAGGATTGACGTCGAAGTCTGGCCGTCCACGTCAAAATCACCCCAAATGCCGATGAGGTCGCCTTGATGGATTGCCCGGATGGTGCGTTCAATCCCTTTTTCCATGCCAGGGAGGTCGTAAGGGCTCGAGGGTGAATATTTGCGGAAGTCAAGGAAAGCATGCGCTTCTTTGGTTGTGCGTATACCTTGGCGCCATATTGTTTTTAATACAAGATCAGGCAAAGCCAGTGAGTCTGCAAAATCGATTGGAAAATCAACATTGACGGGTTCAAGCCAGGTTGAAGGGGAGGCGATGATCTTTGATTTCATGGCTTAGAGGGCGTCAAAATCCAGATTAAATGGGTTTTGCAACCCGGGATCAGCTTCATATTGGTCGTCCGTACCTGCTGAAGTGCCTCGATCACACCAGGAGCGGAATCGGCAATATAGACAGGTTTTTTCGTGTTCAGTCTTAAGAAATTGTTTTTCAGCCTGTTTTGCACTGATCTTAGAGATCACCGCTTCGATTTCATTTTGGTCAGATTCCATTTGGCGCTGTGAATAGGCAAATCGGATGGGCAAGCCTGGAAATTCAGGATACCAGTAAATTAATTCGATGTCTTCCGGGTTAACCCCTTGGTTTTGTGTTGTAAGTGCCACGATGAGGGGATAAACCTTGCTTTGCATGCGCTGTTGTAGGGTCAGTCGTTTAGGTAGATGTAGAGAGGTTTTCCAATCATAAATGAAGATTTTTTTATCCGGATTCTTGAACACCAGATCGAATTTTCCTGCCAGACGATACCCACCCAGGGGGAGCGAGAGTATTTTTTCGACCCAAGGCTCATTGGCAGTTGGGTCGATTTTTAGCGCAAGAAAACTCTTCCACCAATCGGCAAGTTCTGTCTGGTCAATTTGGGATTCGATAATCTCGGTCGGAATTCCCGTAAGATACTGCTGACAGAGCAAGTGAAATCGAGTTCCCAGGTTCATCAGTTCTTCCTGTTTACGGATTGGTTCGCTTTCCACAGCAGGCCATTCAAGGTGGTGAATTTCTCGCAGGTAAAACCGATATTGGCAATCAAGGTAGCTTTGCAGGTTGTTTTGATTAAAAGTAAATGTTTCAGGTAGAAGCATGAGTTTCCTCCTGAATGGCAGACAGGGCTTCGAGGGGCAGCGCCATGCGAGCCTCCTGCCGTCTTCCAGTGTTCCAGGTAATGATCAGGTTTTCACGGGCACGGGTGATACCCACAAAAAGTAATCGCAGTCGTTCTGCGGAATATTCCAGTCTGGATTGACGTGTGGCAATTCCAGCTTCCATAAACATCCCGGGAATGTCATTTTCTGCCAATGCTTTTAGTTTGGCAAGCAGTTCTGATTCCAGGTTTAAATGCTGCCTGATAAACCATTTTTCACCCTTGAATTGATCAAATTCCTGTGCGGATGGGAAGTCGTAGTTGTTTACCGAAAGCAAGTAGACCCTATCCCATTCCAGTCCTTTGGCTTTGTGAAAAGTGGTCACCAATACTTGGCCTTTGTGGTCTTCAGGCTTGAAACCGGTATCGTCTTCACTAAACCCGGCAAATTTGCGGTCATTGGACGCAATTTCAGCCAGATCGGCAGCAAATTGAGTAAGGCGATATTCCGGATGATTGCGAGCACTAAATTCTAGTGAAAGTGCCAGCTTGTGAGTCAAAGCCAGATCATGGGGGGTGGCGAAAAGATCACGACCGATGGTTAAAACCAATTGATCAATAGGCAGGGTCGTTGCATTATGCCAGCGTACTACATTCAAAAGGAACCGTGAGAAGCGTTCTTCTAACAACGGATTCATTTCTTCGATGGCTAACATGTGATGCCAGTCAGTAGTGTTGGCACCATACAGCAGATCTTCCAATTGGCGAACATTTTTCAATTTGTTGATAATTTCCGAAACTTCTTTTTTGACAGTTTCAAGCTCAGGATCATCCTGAAATATCAACTGGAGAACGGAAACCAGTTTATTGGTGGAAGACGGATCAGCCAGGGCGCTCAATACTTTTTCAAACAGGCGTGTTACCCTGCGGGTGGACTGGGTGCTTTTTAACATTTCTACTATTTCAATGTTGGTGTGTTGAAGCGCTTCCACTACTTTTTCAGCATGAAAACCTATGGGGCACAAGACCGCCAAGGTTTTATCAGGATTATTTGGGAGCCAATTCTTTATTGAGGTTACAACTTTTCTGATTTCTTCTTCGGAGCTATCCGCCGATCTCGATATATATATTGAGTTCGGAAGGTCGGGAGGGTTGGGTTTGAAGTCATCAGGTGGAGCAGGGACGATGTAAGGAAGACTGAGAGCTTTACGCAGTTCTTCCACCGGATGAGATTCGCGTGTCCATTTGTTGAGTGCGTTTGCCAATTTGATAATACTCAAGTTCGAGCGGCCTGAATTGGGAAGGTCCTTGGCTATAACGTTGTTTTCTTTGAGAAAGTTCTGTAGATATTTTGGGCTGGCGGTGGTGAAGGTTTCGTAGATGGCTTGATTGGTATCACCCACTCTCACCCAATTGCCTTCAGATCCAACCAGTTTTCTGATGATTTTTTCCTGGATTTGAGAGGAATCTTGGGCTTCATCCTCTAGAACGTAAGGCCAGCGATAACGAAGCCGCTCAAGAAATTCCTGGTCAGAGGATAAGACGCGAAATGCCAGTCTGATCAAGTCGGAAAAATCAACGGCTCCGCGATAACGCAGCCCTCTTTGGTATTCGCTGTAAATTTCCACCGCCATTTCGAGAAGCGGATCAGAAAGATTGAATTCCTTCATCTTTTCTGCAATTTCGGTTGGCTCCATTTGAAAATCTTTTGCCTGGCTGATGAAGTTGGCATTGAGGGTGGTGATGGTCTCATTCCAGGCTTTTTGTGTTTTTGGCTCGGTATGAAGGTCAACGGATGGATCGACGTATTGCATTGCCATTTCTGGGTGTTCACGCAGGTAGGCAGCGCTTGCCGCTTCGATCATTCGCGAGGTTTCATTTTCGTCTAAAATTGAGAAATTTTCTGAGAGACCTGCCAGATCGGGTCTTTCACGGACGATGTCATGGGCTAACCCGTGCAGGGTGCGTACACGGTACCCCATGTTTTCAAGCAAACCGGCTTCCTGTATAAACTCACTGATACGGGAAGCAAAATTGTCCACAGCAGAATTAACCAGGGTAACGATTAATATTTCCTGGTCATCGTTGATCATTCCATGTGTGATCAGTTGTGCCGCCAGTGCCGAGAGGGTGGCGGTTTTTCCGCTGCCGGGTACGGCTGCAACACCCATCTTGCCGCTGGCATATTTCAGGACTTCCGCCTGCATTAATCGGGGCTTAAACATGGCTGCCTCCGGTTTCAGTATTGAGTTTTCTTAGAATGGTTTGAACTCCCATCATCAGCGCGCCGCGTTCTTCATTGCCCTGTTCATTAATCGCCAGAGAGCACATGTAGATATGTCCACTGCAGCGCCTGATCAACCCGCTGGTAATTCTCATCAATGACTGCTGATTGGCGTTGTGTTCATGTAAATCAGTCCAGATCTTTCCGACTGGCCAGCTTGGGTTTAAAACATACGGATGTGTGAGGGGCTGATCAAGACGCGTCCACCAACCCTGGGAGCCGATATCCAACCAGAATTGAATCTTGCAAGGTTGGTTGTTCATTAGAAACGAAAATGCTGGAGAAACCAAAACTGCTTCTGAAAATTCATGACTGTTCCAGTCAGACAGGTATTGAGCAGAAAGTGTGCCGTTTTCGACCAGGCGGATGTATTCCTGGTTAACGGATTTATTCAACTCAGTGAGATTGTCAGTCATTGCCTGCCTGAATTTTCGGGCTGATTCAACCAACCTGTTTACGGCAGACGCAGCATCATATTGATCATGGAATTTGTAACCGGGTTGGGATAACTTCTCACCAAACAATTTGCTGATAAAAATATCTAATTCCTGATTTTCTGATTCGGCGTATTGCTCAAGCCATTTTCGAAGGCTTTCAAAGCGTTCGCCGATGGTGTAAGTCAACCGCTGTTGCATTTCTTTCTTTATCGGGTCAAAAGATCGCAAGCTGCCACTTTGTGGATGATAAAGTACTTGGGAGATTAAATCTGCGCGGATGTAATCACAGTCTGACAGGATGAGCAGCATGGTATTTCGCACTTCGTCGCGGGTGGGTTTTGATCCCCACGTCGGAAACGCCAGTTTAACTAGTGTCAGGATAGCATTTATCGCTGGTTCGTTCTTCAAACCTCGGGAAGGTCTGATAGTACGCATCTGAATGCCCGCGTCAGCAAAACGGCTGCTGATTGTATAACGCATTGAATCGCTGAGAAATGGAGTGAGCACTGCAATTTCTGAGGGTAATATTCCCTCATCGCTGGTTAAATGATTAATTTCCTGGGTAAGCCAGTCGATTAATTGAGGAAAGAATCGAAATGATTGAACTGAAAAAGCTTTTTCAATTTCAAGATCAACTGCCTGGTCAAGACGGTGTTGAATTAGGCTTGCGGAAAGCGTTTTTTCAAGCGTATCAAGCGGGGAAGATTTTATCCAAGATGTCCCCATTTCGATCTTTGGATCGCACATCTTGACCATCTTGTTTACAGAGGATGGATCGGCACCCATGAACAGACGAAAACCGGCGTCCGTGTCTGAAATAATCAACGCGCTTTCAAAATCTGGTAGCCAGGATTCGATGATGTTATGTGCGACAGGATAGTCTTCTTCGGCATTGTCGTAAATCAGATGCCGGTAAGTTTTTTTGAGGTATTGATTACATAAAAGTTTTTTCCAGAGGTGGTTGGAGAAAACCGAGGTTTGAAGCGAAAAATCAAGCAAGTTTCTTTCCAGACAGAATTGCCTGAACAAAAGGGCGCATTCCTGGGCTTGTTCGTAAATAATGGCTTGTGACGGCTTCCCTGACCATGCCTGAGTCAATTTGGCTGCTATTTCTTCAGGTTGAAACCCACCCACAGCAGATTTGTTGAGGTTATCGAGGATTTGGCTGTATAACCGGTTAGGGTCCACGGTGATGCTTTCAAAATATCCTTTTTGGAGCAGGGGCTCCACCAAACCAGCCAAAAAGTATTGGGCGGTCTCAAGGGTCAGGAAAGTGGGCGGTTTTTGAGGTGAAGTAAAACCGGCCTCTTTTGCAACCATTGGCCAAAACAAGATCAACATCCTTTGAGCCAGACCTCCGATGGTGAGGATGGATGGTTCTCCTCCGGAATTGAAATCTGGCGAATGAATCATTTGATAGAAAGGCTGCCCAAGGCTGCGTTGCGGAACCAGAATCAGAATGGATTCAGCCGGTATACCATGTTCAACGAGGCGGAGCATATGTTGAACGGCAGCGGTGGTTTTTCCGCTGCCTGCCTGCCCGTACAGGAATACTCTGGATTGAAGAGGAATGTTGAGTAGATCCATATCAATAGGATTCACCGGCGATGCTGTGTAAAACCGCCCGGGTTAATAAGGAATCGGCGGTTGAACGGTGGGCATTGGGCAATGTAATGTTGAAGAATTGGCCGGCTTCTTCGAGTTTAAAGTATTTCATTGATCCCCTGAGAGGATTCCATATTCCCCGATAATCAGAAAATAGTGGAAGAATGTCAATAATGTTCAGGTTTTCTCGCCAGGGAAGTCGGTAGCGGGCATGAGATTGTTCCATCATCCTGAGATCGAATGGGGCGTTGTATGCTGCGATTGTCCTCCCATGCAAGAATCCGCGGATCGTGGGCCAGAGAATCGGCCAGCTTTGAAAGGAACTTACCATCTCGTTTGTGATTCCGTGAATTCGCTGTGCTTCAATCGGAATAGGACGGGAAGGTTTCACCAATGAAGTGAACAGCTCTTTACCGTCAAAATCAACGATTGAAATTTCTACTATCTCGTCTGTTTTATCAAGTCCGGTGGTTTCAGTGTCGAGGTAAACTGGTTTTTGAGTTATCCACTGTCTGGCTAATTGAATTGCGCTTTCTTTACTTGTATTTGCGGGAGTGTTTGTCATGGATTGTTCCTATTGATCCCATTCAAGAAGTTCCTGAAGGTCAACCGAGAAATTCGGATTATCGCGGGCAGAAACATACACACCGATGTGACCAGTAGAAGGAATATTATTGTCGTTAAACTCTTTGACTAGGGAACCATTCACATAGATTTTAATTGAGTCATTCACCAGCATGACTCCCAGGCGGTTGACCTGGTTTTCACCTGATTTGATGTGTGAATCCGTCGCCATGGGACGATGTTGTACCCATTTCCTGCCTGGTCAAGACGGTCAGCGATGAAGCTGCAGTCACAGGATAGGCCAATGTAATAGCCTAAAAAGCTGTTGTTGTAACTGGGATTACGCAAGACCAGCCCATAGTTGTCTCGACCGGCACAGGTGATCACCTTGAAGGTGCCTTCGAGGTAGGTATTCATTGGTGTTGGAGAGGTCAATCGCCAGCGTTTGCCGAGATTGACGGCTTTGCTGGTGATATTTAATCCGCCAACCTGGTTGGAGATACGAACGGCATCGTCTTCGTATGGATTACCAGCCACTCCAAACGGATTGCCGCTGCTGGCAGAGTTGAACCAAAAATCAGGGTCACCGAGGATCAGTTTTGGGTCGTCCGGCGACTCGGTAGGCGTGGGGGTCAGTGTGAATGTGGCTGTCGGCTCTGGTGTCGCTGTGGATAATTCAACGGTCGGCAGAGTCTCTGGTGTAGCAGAGGGAATCGCAGCCGCAGTTTGGACTGCAATCATGGTGGCTGCCACTCTTGTTGAGACCTCATCACCAGGGACTTGCGGCGTTTTGCCTGCGAAAGGTAGGTTGCAAGCGGAGATACCAAAAACAATCACGATTAAGGAGAAAAAAATATTTTTCATGGTCTTCTCTCTATTCATAGGGTAATTATAGCTTTGTAGACTGCCTTTTCGCAACTTTTCATAATCAAACAAAAAGATAAATCTCCATCATGTATAATCAAAAAAGGTTTTTTACTATTTGATCTAGAATTAAAAAATATGAGAAAAGTGCTTATTCCAGTTGAATCATATGATGATGCGGTCTCGCTGAAGGATAAAATTTCATGGTACCCAAACCAGAGAATTATTCTTGTTTGGCCGAAAGACGGCAGAATCCTGAATAGTGAGCTTGATCTGGCACTGATTGCGCGGGCTGCGAAAGGACAGAACGCAGATTTGGTGCTTGTTACACACCACCCTGTGATCCGGGAATGGGCTGAAGCTCTATGTATTTCTGTTTATCCATCCATTACAACCGCCGAGAACGGTAACTTGCTCCGACAGGGGGGGCATGTGTTAAAAATAAGAAAATCCAGGGGGTTTTCTGCGGTTATTGAAGATAAACAAAAAATTCCGTCAAATTCATCCATTTTTGCTGCTGGAAAAACTCTAAGAATTGTCCCGATCCTGTTGAGTATCTTAGCTTTGTTGGCGCTGTGTGTGACCATACTCCCATCCGCCAGAATAACTTATTATCCAAAAATATCTGTACAGGAGATTGAGATTGATCTTCGAGCTTCTGAAGTTATTTCCGGTATTACTCTTTCAGGAAATATCCCTGCCAGGTTTAAGTCAGTTGAGGTTAACGGCGAATTGTCAAAAGAGAGCAGCGGAGAGACATTTATTCCATCCACCAAATCCACTGGGGAAGTGACTTTTACAAACCTGACTGATTTTCCAGTGGAGGTTCCTCAAGGAACAATCCTGACGACTGGGGTACCGGATGGCACGCAGTTTATTCTGCTTGATTCAGTGAAGATTCCCTCAGGCACAAGCGGAATTGCCTCTGGGAGAGTGGAAGCGATCACACCGGGAAGTGCTGGAAACGTGAAAATAGGAGAAATCACAGTTATCGCTGGCGACTTGAGCGACATGTTGGAGGTTAACAATTTGCAGGCTTTATCGGGTGGTAGCGATGTCGAAACGACGTCTCCCGATGAGGACGACTATCAAAAACTGAAGAATGATCTAATCAACCAATTAAAAACTGATGCGATCGCTCAACTTCATGCACAAGAATCACAGAATATTCAAATCATTGATGAGAGCCTGTTAATTGATTCTGTTATTTCTGAAGAACAGGTTAATCCTGTTGGCCAGCCGTCAGATACCGCAACAATCCGTTTAGACCTGAGTATGAAGGTATTAACCTATATGGAAAATGATCTTAAAACGATTGCGTTGATGGGCTTGAACTCCGATCTACAGAAAGATTTCATTCCCCTGGATGATGAGATCACCCTGGAGCAAATTGGCGGTATGCGGGTGGATGAACTTGGACAGGCTTACTGGACAGTTCGCGCTTCAAGAGTAATTATTCCAAAGTGGAATCCTGATCAAGCCGCCAATCAAATGGCAGGAAAAAGAGTGGAAGATGCAGCCGATTATCTATCATCAGTGATGCAACAAACTGAACCGGCAAAAATTCAACTTTTGACCAGTTGGTGGCCGTGGATGCCCTTTTTGCCCACACAAATCCATTTTGTGAACGGGATGAGCTTATGATTGGCCGGATTCTTGCAGTTGATCCAGGAGAAAAACGGATCGGTGTCGCGATCAGTGATGAAACAGGCACATTAGCCCGGGGATTGACAGTGATCAATCATACGTCGCTGCGAAGTGATTGCGGTGCGATCGCTGAGATGGTAAGAAATAATGATGTAAAACGAATCATTGTGGGTTGTTCTTATGGCAGTGAAGGAGAATCCACGCCGCAAACCAGGCATGCGCAAAAAGTGGCTGAGGCTTTAATTGATCTCACCGGGCTACAGGTTGATCTGTGGGATGAACACGGCAGTACAGCGCAAGCCAGAGCAATCCGTTTTGAATCAGGTGCCAAACGAAAAGACCGCGGCGGCCATTTAGACGAAGTGGCAGCAGCATTGATCCTGCAAAATTGGATGGACGCAAATCATGACCATGAAATTTGATCAATATCAACGTCGAACAAGCCCAGTGATACCGGTGGTCTTAATCCTGGCATTACTGGGAATTGGTGGTTTGATTCTTTGGTTGGGGGTTCCCGTTTTGGCTGTACAGAACTTTGGCGAGCCAGTTGATTATTTAACCGCTTTTCAACGATGGAATTACAGCCTGCAGTTGCTGGTTCATCAGAAAGACCTGACCGAGCCGGTGTCCTCTTTTGGGCAGGAGGTTGAGTTTTCGATCCCAAGCGGCGCCAGTGTGACTTCTGTTGCCATATCTCTGGAAGACAGCGGTTTGGTTTCAAACTGGCAGGCTTTTCGTTATTATCTGATCTATAAAGGTCTGGATACCCAAATCAAGGCAGGTAATTTCAAATTATCCACTTCCATGACCCCCATTGAAATCTCGGATTCGATTCAATCCACCTATTCGGCTGAAGTTTCTTTCTATATCTATCCTGGCTGGAGGGCAGAGGAGGTCGCGGCTGCACTGCCGAGTTCGGGGATAGAGGTAACACCGGACGATTTTCTCGCCGTGATTCAAAACCCAGGCGATTTGGCATTGCCTGGCTTTTTACAAGGTGTTGCCTCTTTGGAAGGATTTCTTTTTCCCGGTTCGTATGTGATCGATCGGCAGGTAAGCCCCGAAGAATTAGTTTTGATCTTTATTCAACGATTTAACGATTCTGTTACAGCAGAAACCCAGGCGCAATTAACTTCTCACGGGTTGTCTTTCTCTCAAGCCATTACGCTGGCTTCAATTATTCAACGGGAAACCTTTGATGATCGTGAAAGAGCCATGATGGCTTCAGTTTTCTATAATCGTCTTACTTCCGGGATGAAGCTAGAAACCGACCCGACAGTTCAATATGCATTGGGATACAGCGATGAGTGGGGTGGCTGGTGGAAAACATCACTCGCACTGAATGACCTGGGAATACAATCTGATTTCAATACTTATATTATTCCAGGGCTGCCACCGCATCCTATATCCAACCCCGACTTGCCCTCGATATTGGCAATTGCGCAACCTGAGACTGGCTCATACTATTATTTCCGCGCTAATTGTGACGGGTCAGGTTCACACGTGTTTTCTCAAACCTACGAAGAACATCTTGAAAAGGCCTGTCCTTAAATAAATCGGGAGACCGTACTGGCCTCCCGATGGAGTTCATTTACTATAACCATTATTTAGCGTTATAACCAGGTCCGTTTTTGTAAAAATCAGCGTTGGCTTTAATCGCAGGAGTTAAATCGACTACTTCGCCGGCAGCCAGCGTTTTTGTAGCTTCCAAATGGATTGCTTCGCCGTCACGATTTTTCCCGTCAAAGACCTCTGTAAAACCGGGGGTGCCTTTGGGCATGGAAAGGCGTTCACCACCCTTTGCGGTATAGGCTGACGGAACATCATCTTCAGGGAAGATGGCGTTATAGGGGCATTCCGTTTCACAAGCGCCGCAATCAATGCAGGAGTCTGCATCAATGTAGTAACCTGGAAATTGATCTTCGGGTTTTCCGGGGGTAATGCATTCCACCGGGCAAACACTGGCGCAGCCGCCTTCTCGCAGACACAAACTGGTAATCACTCTTGCCATAGAATCCTCCGTATAATAATTAGTTTCTTAGAACCTGTTGTTCGCTTCTTGCCAATTCACCAAAGCCCACCAATTTGAAATATGTTCAGCACGGCGGTTTTGGTATTTGAGATAATACGCATGTTCCCATACGTCTATCACGATCAGGGGATCAAGCCCTTCCTGCATGGGGGTATCCTGGTTGGCCGTAGAGTGAATGACCAGTCCTCCTTGTTTGTCTTTGCTCAACCAACAATAACCACTGCCAAAACGGGCTAGAGCTGCTTTTTCGAATTCAGTTTTAAAGTTATCGAAACTGCCATATTTTTCGTTGATTGCCTGGGCAAGTTTGCCAACTGGTATACCATTTTGATTGGGTGCCATACATGTCCAATAAACGTTGTGGTTGTAAACCCCGCCACCCATGTTGCGGACAGTCTGGCGTATATCTTCAGGAACAGAATCCAAATCGCTTAGAATATCTTTCAGATCTTTCTCGAATAATTCCGGGTGTTTTTCTAGAGCCATATTTAGGTTTTTTAGATATGTGGCATGATGTTTGTTGTAATGAATATCGACTGTTTGTGCATCAATAAATGGTTCAAGAGCGTCAATTGCAAATCGTAATGGTGGAAGTTCAAAAGCCATATTTCCTCCTACTTATCAACATCAAATTCAAAGATTTGTTTTGGGTGATTCCTCAAGTACAATTAGATTCTAGCCAAGCTGTGAAGCTTTGTCAAGCAATCCCGAGTAACTGGATAAATTATCCCCAAATAGTAGAGCAACCGATATTTCATGACAAATAAATTCAGAATCTCTCCCATAATCGGATTATTCTTTGGCATTCTGGCGGTATCAACGGCCTCCTTGTTCATTCGCTTTGCTCAACAAGAAGCACCTTCATTGGTTGTTGCCGTTGGCAGGATGTTGATTGCTGCTGTAATTTTGCTTCCATTTGCTTTGTTTCGTTGTAAGTCAGAGCTGAAAACGATATCCAGGCGAACGCTTGTGATGGTGGTCATAGCCGGGGTGTTTCTCGGGCTGCATTTTGCCGCCTGGATTACCTCACTGGAATATACCAGTGTTGCCAGCTCAGTCGTGCTCGTCACAACCGCCCCGCTTTGGGTTGCGCTGCTTTCACCTATCTTTCTAAAAGAAGGAATCGGTTTGCCGGTTTTCCTGGGTTTGGCGGTTTCATTGACTGGCAGCGTTATTGTGGGATTAAACAGTGCCTGTGATCTAACAGACCAAGGTTTACACTGCATGGCATTTTCAAACCTGTTTGAAGGTCATGCATTCTGGGGGAATCTTCTCGCGCTGGCGGGTGCATTTCTTTCTGCAGGGTATCTCATGGTGGGCAGAAGCGTCCGCAATGGCTTGTCGTTGCTGGCATATACCTCGGTGGTATATGGTGTGGCTGCCATTGTGCTCGTAATCCTGATTGTTGTTACAGGTGTAGAAATTGTTCCCTACCAGAATAAGACCTGGATTTGGATTTTATTGCTTGCGCTCATCCCGCAAATTCTCGGCCATTCCACTTTTAATTATTTCCTGAAGTCGCTTTCTGCTGCCTATGTCTCCATCGCATTATTGGGAGAACCTGTTGGAACAGTGGTTCTGGCCTTTCTTTTCCTCTATGAGTCGCCATCCCTTTTAGAAATTGGTGGTGGGGTATTAATCCTTGCCGGGATTGCTATAGCCACCTTAGCCAATCAAAAGCTCTCCGTTCAGAACAAGCCTGGCGGAGAGCATGATATTCATCCAGTGGCAGATTAATCTCTGCTGTATAACTGGTTGGATTCTTTCATACGACTGGCCAGCCAGTCTGTAAGTTCGCCTGATAAAAAGCGCCATCCCCAGTTTCCGGCTGGTTTACCCGGATAGTTCATACGGGCTTCAGTGCCGAGACTCATGAGGTCTTGAAGCGGGGCAATTGCAAACATGGCGACTGATGAACATGCACCACGGATCAAATCCCAGGAAATATCCTCGCCGGAACGTGCGAAATAACGGCGGCAGAAATCACGTTCCACCTCAGGGGCGCTGCGGTACCATCCCAATGAGGTGTCATTGTCATGAGTGCCGGTATAAACCACGCAATTAGAAGGGTAATTATGAGGCAGGAAGGGGTCATTTGAATCAGTCTGGAAGGCAAACTGAACAATCTTCATACCGGGCAGGTTTAGCGCATCTCGCAACGCATAAACACCCGGATCCATTTCACCAAGGTCTTCAGCGATGATGGGTAGCGTGTGCAGTTCTTTCTCAACAGCTTCAAAGACGGTTTTACCGGGTCCTTTTTTCCATTTTCCTGTAACAGCGGTTGGAGATCCGTATGGAATCTCCCAATAATTATAAAAACCTCTGAAGTGGTCGAGGCGGATAATATCAACAACCTTCAGCGTAGCGCGCAGACGGTCAATCCACCAGGCATATCCCTGGGTTTTGTGGATATCCCATCGATAAAGGGGATTGCCCCATAATTGCCCAGTAGGCGAAAAATAATCAGGTGGAACACCAGCCACGCAGGTTGGCTTGCCATCTTGATCCAGATAGAATAATTCAGGGTGAGACCATGCATCTGCGCTGTCATAGGCGACGAAAATGGGAATATCACCAATGATTTGAATGTTCTTCGAGTGCGCATAATCATGTACTTTTTGCCATTGAGAAAAGAACAGGAATTGTCTGAATTTCTGTTTTTCGATGCTGTCTTTATTCGTTTTTGCAAAACGGGCAATGGCAGCTTCGTTGCGTTTTCGTAAGTCTTCAGGCCAATGATCCCAAGAAACACCTCCCTGGGTCTCTTTGATGGCCATAAACAGGGCAAAATCGAGCAACCAGTCTTTTTCGTTTTCACAAAAAGCCTGATATTCTTTTTTTATTACGGTATTTTTTTCACTGGTGAATCTTTCAAAGGCTCGATCTAATACAGTTACCTTCCAGTTGATCACGGGTCCAAAGTCAACGAAGCGGTCCGGAAAAAGCGGTCGATCTGACAAATCAGAAGGCTGCAACAGCTGTTGTTCCAACAATAATAATGGACTAATTAAATAAGGGTTGCCAGCAAAGGCAGAAAAACACTGGTAAGGAGAATCTCCATAACCGGTTGGGCCGAGGGGAAGAATTTGCCATAAATGGCAGCCACATTGATTCAAAAAATCGATCCAATGATATGCCTCGGGACCCAGATCACCAATCCCATCCGGGCCTGGCAGGCTGGTGGGATGAAGTAGAACTCCGGAACTGCGTTGAAAAGTCATATACAAGCCTTTCTACCTTTAGATTACCTCTATTATTTCACCATTTCAATATAGTCATCTGAAGTTGTTTCCTGCAGATCACCACCCAAAAAGTCTATCAGTTTGGTCACCAGTGTGGATTTTAGTTCCGCATCTTGACGGCTCCAGGTGCGGCTTTTAACTTCGAGGAAATAACCGAGGTGCGGTTTGGTGATTTCATCAATATTGATAAAGAATTCGAATCCTTCATATTTCACCAAGAAACGGACACGGTCTTTTACAATTTCTTTTTCAATGTAGGGCTTGAAATACTCTCGATAAAAACGAGGGCTTTGTGTTGCGCTCGCCATATACCGACTGCGTGACAGAAGCACTTCCTGCGGGAAGCGATCTTCAATGGTTTGACCGATCAGAGTCAGTCTTGAGCGAACCTGTTCAATTTGATTTTGTTCACTTAAGAATTCGTCTTCGCGGTAACGCAAAATTCCTTGCTCTACATCTTTGAAGAAATAATAAATATCAAATTCGCGATAGTGGCGTTTTCGTAATATTTCAATTTCAGAACTCTTTAATGCTTCATAAATTGGTGCAGTTTCTTTGACGCGTACTTTGATTTGAATTTCAAAGCTTTCCTCTTCTGCAGCCCCACCAATCGCAACAAGTTTTGAAAGAACTGAAGATTCACGTTTTATTAAGAAGGCGTCTATCTTTTCAGCATATTCTTGACTCTTACGGCTGATCTCTTCAATATCAAGGTTGATCAATTGATGTGATTGCATCAACCATTTGCCATTTACCATGACATCCGAAACATCAGCAGCTTTGGCGGCATAGACGAGTTGGGCATACGCCCCCTGTGGGTTGTGTTTAAATTGCGGGCTATTGTGCAACGGGGAAAGGTCAACGAGGATCAAGTCTGCTCTTTTTCCTGCTTCAAGAGACCCGGTGATATCGCCAATATGAAGTGCTTGCGCACCCAGGCGGGTGCCCATTAGAAGCGCTTGACGTGCAGGAAGGGTGGTGGGGTCACCGCTGACACCTTTTTGCAGGAAAGAAGCCAGCCGAATTTCTTCAAACATATCCAGATCATTATTTGAAGCAGCCCCATCTGTACCGATACCTACGTTCAATCCAAGTTCGAGCATGCGTTTAATTGGTGCAACGCCTGATGCCAGCTTTAGGTTGGAGGAGGGGTTATGAGCGACACCCACACCAAAATGCTGCATGGTGCGAATTTCACCGTCATCCACATGCACGCAATGGGCAGCGATTACTTTTGCATCAAAGAGATTCAATTTCTTGACGTATGGTACAACGGGCATGCCTTGTTCCTTACGCATATTCTCAACTTCAATAGCGGTTTCTGAAATATGGGTATGAAGCGGAACATCAAATTCTTGCGCCAGGTTTGTGGCGGCTTTGATGATCTCAGGAGGGCAGGTATAGGGGGCATGGGGTGCTATTGATGGGATGATTAGTTCGTGGCCTTTCCAGCGTTTGATAAAATCTCGCGCCATTTCAATGCTCTGTTCAAAAAATTGAGCGTCTGGGGTCGGGAATTTCATCACCGATTGGGCACAGATGGCGCGCATGCCGATCTCGGCGGTGGCTTTGGCGATCTCCTCTTCGAAGTAATACATATCGGCAAAAGTGGTCACCCCGGATTTAATCATCTCAGCGCATGCCAGTTGTGTTCCCAGGCGTACAAATTCCGGAGAGACAAATTCTCTTTCGACGGGCATCATATATCCCATCAACCAGACATCCAGACGCAGGTCATCAGCCAAACCGCGCAGCAGGTTCATGGGCACGTGTGTGTGGGCATTAATTAGCCCGGGCATGAGCACCTTGCCGCCGCAATCTATCATAGAAGCAGCATCATAACTGGAGATGATCTCTTTCTCATCTCCAACTGCCAGAATAGAATTTCCTTTAATGGCAACCGCGCCTGGATCATATTGATGAAATTCTTGATCCATGGTCAAGACAATTGCATTTTTAAGGATAAGATCAGCTTTGGTCATTCGTCTCCTTTTGAATTAAGAACAGAAAATAATTGTTGGCGTATGAAATTCAAACCAAAATTTTTGGCCCATTCTTCTCGTAAACCTTGAGCGCCGGCATATTCTCTGGAAAATACTGATGGGTTTCCATTATTGTAGACTTTACATTCCAGTTTCCCCACTTCAGGTTTCGAAAAGTACTCACAAGTAAATAAGAATTCATTTCCAGACGCAGAAATTGAATTAAGGTCTGAACAAAAGGCGCCAAACTCAGACTTCTCCATGTTGATGACCTGGATGAGTGAATGGGAAAAGGATGAAAAAGAATCGGGTGAAAAGCCGCAAATGACGATTCTTATGGATCTTGCAACTACATCAGCTATTTTTTCAATTGAACCAAATAGGGTTTCGTTATCTACACCGTAGATATCTTTACTAAGCCGCGAGCGGATGGTGGATTCAAGTTCCGCGATCATTTTGTCAGCTTCTTCAAGCGAGGGAGCCTTGGCGGTTATGCGTATATCCACAATGCCAGGATGAGCCAGCAAACCGACTGACGGGTTGGTCATTTTTTCAAGATCGCACACCAATTCATCCACCTTGGATTCAGAGACTGCTCCAATGTGCAGCACTTTTGCCTTAATCACTCCGGAAAGGGGATAATGGTCCTTTAGCCAGGGGATCACAGCTGCTTGAAGCAGGTATTCCATTTCACGCGGAACTCCCGGCAGGCAGATCAACGTCTTGTCGTTTTGGCTGAGAATAAACGAGGGGGCGGTGCCGACTGGATTTTCGATTACAGTTGCACCCGCGGGGATCATGGCTTGTTTTCGGTTATTATCCGAGACGTTCAATGCGCGTTTCAAAAACCGCTGCTTGATTTGCTCCCATAGTTCAGGATGAAATTCATTGTGGGTGTTATATGCAAGTGCTGCGGCTTCGCGGGTCGGGTCGTCAACCGTTGGGCCTAATCCTCCAGTGGTTATCACAATGTCAGCGCGTGCGAGGGCTTCTTGAATCAATTTTGTAATACGGTCAAGGTTGTCTCCGATTGTCGTACTTCTGAAGAGGTCAATACCGCAATCTCGAAGCTGTCTGGCAATATACTGTGTGTTTGTATCAGTAATTTCACCGAGTAATAATTCTGTTCCGATGGCAATAATTTCAGCAGATGGCATGATTTTTTTCCTATTGACGATAATTCTATCAGGATTTACCCGCTATGATAAAGTCTAATGAATTAATACAGAATAAGGTAGAATTTTAATCTCAATCTGGAGTGAAAATGGTCAAATCGGAAAACAAACCGCATAATCAGATGGTTGGCAAATGGGGAGAAGATCTTGCAGCAAGCTTTCTCAAGGAGAAGGGGTTCTCGGTTGTCGCTCAAAACCATCATACTTCAGAAGGTGAGATTGACCTGATTATCCAAAATTCAGGTTTGGTTGTTTTTGTAGAAGTAAAAACGAGAGAACATAATGCCAATGGGTACCCCGAAGAAGCGATCACTGAAGAGAAATTGGAACACATGCACAATTCTGCTGAGGTCTATTTACAGCAGCATCCGGAAATTGGTGATAATTGGCGTCTCGATGTGATTTCGATTACCGGAATGATGAATCAGGGCTCCCCTGAAATTGAGTGGTTTGAAGATGTTGACTGATAAAATTGGAAACAAGGTAGTCATCATAGCTGGTCCAACTGCCGTGGGCAAAACTGAATTAGCCATCCGGCTGGCGGAAAAGCTGACCGGTGAAATCATCTCAACGGATTCACGCCTGCTTTACCGCGGTATGGATATTGGTACCGCAAAACCGACACCAGCCGAGATGGCGCGCGTTCCGCACCATCTGATTGATCTCGCCGAACCGGACGAAGTCTGGTCTTTGGCGCTGTTCAAGAAAAGTTTGTTTTCTGCAATCAATGATGTGCAACAACGAAATAAACTGCCAATTATTGCCGGTGGAACCGGGCAGTATATTCGATCCTTGGTTGAAGGGTGGGTGATTCCGGCGGTGACTCCATCGCCGCGCTTGCGCGAGGTGCTTGAAGAATGGGGAAAACAGATCGGGGCGGAGGCACTACACCAAAAATTAAGTTTGATCGATCCTCAGGCAGGTAGCAAAATTGACACCAACAATCTCAGGCGCACAGTAAGAGCCCTTGAGGTCATTTTCAGCACAGGGGAGTTGTTTTCACTTCAAAAAGAGAAAAACCCTCCCGATCTCGACTTCAAGATTATTGGGTTGATGAGACCGAGGGACGAATTATATACGCGAGTGGATGTGCGCATTGAAACCATGTTTGAACAGGGTTTGGTGAAAGAAGTAGAAGCCTTACTCACGAGAGGCTATTCTGCTGAAACCCCTACACTATCAGCAATTGGCTACCGGGAAGTGATCCAATACCTTGCTGGAAGGTGTACTTTGGAAGAAGCCAAAGTTCAAATGCGTCGCAAAACCCGGGAATTTATCCGCAGACAAGCCAATTGGTTCAAACCCACCGACACGACCATCGAATGGTTTTCAATGATTCCTGATCCTTTGGAAGAGATTTTTTTGCTAATCAAAGTTTGGTTATCAGAAGAGCATTATGACTGAAAAACCTTGGTATGCCTTTTATGACAAGACAGTACCGGCACACCTAAAGTACCCGGATGTATGTGTACAGGAACTGCTTTATCAACAAGCAAAAGGGTTTTCTCAAAAAACAGCCTTGGTTGAACAAGATAAGGAGATTAACTATAGTCAACTGGTGTGTCTTTCTACCAGATTTGCTGAGACACTGCGTCAGATGGGCTTAGAACACGGCAATCGGGTGTCTGTTTGTCTTCCCAATAGCATTGATTTTGTCGTCGCCTATTTCGGAATATTAATCGCAGGTGGGAGTGTTGCGGCGATGAACCCGATTTATCCATTGCCTGAGTGGCTATATCAGGTAAATATCGCTAAACCAGCAATTTTGATCGGGCTAAAGAGCCGGTGGGATGATTTAAAAGAATTGCAGACGAGTATAACGAATTGCGAATTGATTGTAATCGAATCTGATCCACAAAAAAACTGTAATCTTCCATTGAGTGATGTGAGCGATTCTTCTGTCGACGATGGACAGGGGTTAAAAAAATGTTCACCTGATCAGATAGCTTTGCTTCAGTTCAGCGGCGGCACAACTGGCAATCCCAAAGCTGCCATGGCTTCTCATCGAAATGTGGTGGTAAACGTAGTTCAATTCAGTTCCTGGCTCACTAATATGAATATTGGGCAGGAGGTATTTTTAACGGCCATTCCACTTTATCATGTATATGGGATGGTAATTGGGTTAAATGTGGGTATCGCCATGGGGGCGACCATCGTACTGACACCTGACGCAAGAGACGTAAAAAAAATCATCAATCTTGCCCAAAAATATCAAGTGACTTTTTTTCCGGGTGTTCCTTCCATGTTTCAGGCAATCAATCAACAGCAAGATGTGATTTCTGGCAAGGTAAATTTACACAGTATCAAAGCCTGTATTTCAGGGTCAGCTCCTTTGCATGAGGAGACAAGAATTAGTTTTGAACGGCTAACCGGAGCAAAGCTAGTCGAAGGCTATGGATTATCAGAGGCACCCACGGCGACTCATTGCAACCCCATTCTGGGAGAGAACCGCAACGGGTCAATCGGCTTGCCGTTGCCAGACGTGGATTGCCGCATCGTGGACATGGAGAATGAAAACAGGGAAGTGGCGACTGGTGAAATTGGTGAATTGTTGATTCGCAGTCCGCAGATAATGCAAGGGTATATTAATTGCTCTGATGAAACAACAGCAGCTCTCAAAGATGGCTGGCTGCATACGGGTGATATTGCGAAAACAGATCAAGATGGTTATTTTTATATTGCCGGCAGACTTAAGGAGTTGATCAAGGTGAATGGCCTGCAGGTCTGGCCGGCGGAAGTGGAACAGGTCATCATGACCTATGCCGGTGTAATTGATACCGCTGCGGCAGGGATTCCGGATGAAGAGTCAGGTGAGGCGGTTAAAGCCTGGATTGTGTTTGAAGATGAAAAGCAGTTTCAACTGCGTGATTTTCAGGAACACTGCCGAAAATTTCTGGCAGCCTATAAGGTGCCCAGGCAAGTTGAGATTGTGAATGCGTTGCCAAAATCACCTGTGGGAAAAACTTTGCGCAGGGAACTGGTCAAAGTACATTTGGATAGAAAAACAAATCCGGGAGCTTGAAGGCTCCCGGATTTGTGTGAATTATCTTTCTGCGTAAGCTGGTGTTGCGTTTTTATGCGGCACTGGAGGAGGAAATATCTTTTCAAATTCTTCTTTTGAAAGGGTTTCAACTTCCAGCAGTTTCTGGGCAACGGCGTCCAACTCGGCACGATACTTGTTCAAGATTTCCAAAGATTTTTGATAGGAATCGTTAACCAGGATGCGGACTTCCTTGTCAATCTTTTCAGCCACAGATTCGGAGTAATCCCGTTGTTCGGAAATTTCTCTGCCCAAGAAGATCATCTCTTCTTTTTGACCGTAAACCATCGGTCCAAGTTCTGCACTCATCCCGAGGCGGGTGACCATGTTCTTGGCAATTTGTGTGACACGTTCAATGTCATTGGATGCGCCTGAAGTGATGTCGTCAAAAACGATTTCTTCAGCGGCGCGACCACCCAAGAGACCAACCATGTCAGCTAGCATTTTTTTGCGTGGCATGAGGGTGCGATCATCCAGAGGCAATGCCAGGGTATAACCAGCAGCCATGCCGCGTGCGATGATTGAAACCTTTTGCACAGGATCAGCTTCAGGAAGTGCGTTCATAACCACGGCGTGACCAGCTTCGTGGTAAGCCACGATTCGTTTTTCTTCTGCGCTGATTAAGCGGCTCTTCCGTTCTGGACCAGCAATGACACGTTCGATGGATTCTTCAAATTCGCTCTGACCGATACTCTTCTTGTTGCGTCTGGCAGCCAGAATGGCAGCTTCATTGACCAGGTTTTCAATATCAGCTCCAACGAATCCGGGAGTAGATTTGGCGATGGTGGGTAGGGTTACGGATGGATCAACCGGTTTGCCCTTGATATGGACTTTGAGAATTTCTTCACGACCACGTACATCAGGGCGATCCAGTACGACACGGCGATCAAAACGTCCAGGACGTAGCAAAGCCGGGTCGAGGATATCAGGGCGGTTGGTAGCTGCCATAATGATGATATTGGTATCAGTATCAAAACCGTCCATTTCAACCAGCATTTGGTTAAGGGTTTGTTCACGTTCATCATGGCTGCCGCCCAAACCAGCTCCACGTTGTCTGCCTACCGCGTCAATTTCATCCACAAAGACGATGCAGGGGGAATTACGTTTGGCTTGATCGAAAAGGTCACGTACACGGCTCGCACCCACACCAACAAACATTTCTACAAATTCTGATCCCGAAATCGAGAAAAAGGGCACGCCGGCTTCACCAGAAACGGCTTTTGCAAGCAGCGTTTTGCCGGTTCCGGGAGGGCCAACTAATAGCACACCTTTGGGAATACGGGCACCAAGAGCAAGGAATTTCTGCGGTTCTCGTAGGAATTCAACGACTTCTTTGAGTTCTTCTTTGGATTCATCAATGCCAGCAACATCCGAGAAAGTTACAGTAGGATGATCACCGGTGAACATGCGAGCGCGCGACTTTCCAAACGACATGGCAGCATTGTTGCTGCCTTGAGCTTGCCGAAATATGAAGAAGAAAGCACCGCCCAATAACAGGAAGGGTAAAATGTAGAAGAGTGCATTTAAGACTCCAGCAAATGCGCTCGGAGCTTTTACTTCAATCTTCACTTTATCAGGTGTCAGTTGATCGGTGGTTACGCCATAGAACAATAGCTGTTCGACAAGGGATGTATCTGGTTCTTTGACGGCTGTTTTCTCGGTGAGTTTGTCTGAATAATAAACGACTAATTTTGTTTCATCTTCGACTACCCGAGCAATCTTGCCTTGCTTAATTTCATCTGCGAGTTGATTGATCGTCAAAACCGTGCTTTCAGCATTGGCTTTGTTCAAATTGAAGACGATCAAAATAATGATCGCAATGAAGAGTAGAACATAGATTACATAGGATTGACTACGTGGTTTCACTATACCTCCGGCTATAGGTAACCTAATAGCAGTTACCATTGAAAGGATTATACCAATCTAAAGGAGGGGATGCCAGATAATTATCAGGTTTTTTCGAAAATTAACAAACTTCTAACAAGTTAAAAAATATGTGATCGGCGGGTCATCTTTGCAGAACAGCGGCTATAAACCTGCCGGATATGGTCTATGTCATGTGCTGCAACAAAACTCACCAATTCTTGTAGTGTGGATGGGCCAAAGATTGAATGGCGGGCAGGACGGTTCCATTGATCGGGGGTCAAGTTTTCAAGCAAGTTAATCGTATTCATTCGCTGTTCGATAAAATCATATAACACTCGTGGTGAACGAGTCTGTTGATATTGTCTTTCCTCCACCCATGCGTCACTGTCAACACCTGCGATGAAAGGATTGTCAGAAGTTAGAACCTGGTTGATCCGTGGAAGGTTTACTTCAATTTCCACGTCTAATAAATGACTGTTCCATTCCAGAATACTTAATCCTGATTGATTTAACTTTCTCTGCCAATCATCAAGGGACAAGTCTTCGGTAAGGTATTGGAGCACAGCCGGTGTGGAACGCAGAATTGCCAGAATTGCTTCTATGGATTTATATGCAAATTGAGCATTTTTGTTCTCAAGGTTCTGCAACCAGTGAATCACTTCATTCATTTTTCCAATAGTGCAAAAATCTTTCACTGATGCAGGAAGATTTTGAAGATCGCCATCCACCCAATAACTGGGAATACCAAGTAAAGAAGAAGGCATAATATCATCACACAAACTATTGCCAACCATGCCGATTGGGGAATTTGGCCAACCGAATCTGCCAAGGATTTCAGCGTAATAAGCAGGATTAGGTTTTGAAAAATGCATTGTTTCGTAAGAAGTAATGAAATCAAACGATGATTCAGGATTTTGAAAACCTGCCCATTTCAAACGGGACTGCATCGCTTCAAGAGGGAAGAGTGGATTGGTGGCAACAATGAGTGTGTGATCTTGTTGAATGGAATAGTTTACCAGTTCTTTTGACTCAGAACGTTCACTGGTGTTGCTTTGCAAAAGATTAAAATCGTTTTGATAGAAATCAATTAGAAGAGGTTCAATGGTATTTTTGTTTACATTGATAAGCGGGTAGAAATGGTTGTCAAAAACTTGTTCGAGCGTTTCTTTGGCAGAACCATTCTTAATCATTTTTTCTGTCGCCGCCATCAATTGAGGAACCATTTTCTCTGGTGTAACAAACGGCATCAACTTATTGGAAAGAAGTTTGATATAGGCAGGCATGAAACTGTCAAAGGGATTCAACAACAGCGTGTCATCAAGGTCAAGTAGTAGTGTAAGGGGCATTTATTCTTCTTTTATGTCTGAAATCGGAAAATCTTGATGACAAAGCTCACAGCCAATTTCAGGAATTTTTACTTCCGATTTGGATTTTGAACAATAGGCGGTGACGATTACACGATTTTTGGATTTCACGAATCCTTTTTTTATCGTGCCATAAAGTGTCATATTGGGGCAGGCGTTTGAGCGCGTAATCCCTGGAACGCGGCAGGTCTTGCATAGATCTACAGTCCATTGGACAGATGAGTTATTGGGTCCAATCAGGCGGCATTCTTCACGGTTTTTTCCGCGAAAATAATCTCCGTAAAAATAGGGACACTCGAAGCCAAAAGGTGTACGCATGGTTATCCTTTAACAAACTGTCCCCAAAGCGGGGACAGTCAGGTAAGATCAAGTTGGTTTACACTCTGGTGACGTACTCGCCGGTTCTGGTATCCACCCGAATCGTGTCATTTGTTGAAACGAAGTAGGGGGTGGCAACCTCGAGTCCGGTCTCGGTGGTGACTCTTTTGGTCACACCGGTGGCAGTGTCTCCGCGAACGGCCTGCTCGGCATAAGTAACCTTGAGGTCAACCGTGGTGGGAAGTTCAATATCAATTGGTTCGTTATTATAGAATGTCAGTTTGACTTCCATCTCGGGTTTTAGGTAACCGGCATATTCACCAATAACTGAAGCAGGGATGGCCGGTTGTTCGAAAGTTTCAAGATCCATGAAGAAGTAGAGTTCTCCATCATTGTAGAGATATTGCACATTGTGAAAATCAAGGCGGACATCTTGAATGCGCTCACCTGAGGTGAAAGTCTTTTCAAGTGTATTTCCCTTGCGAAGATCGCGGGCTTTGATTCGAATTGTTGCATTGCCGCGACCAGGTTTGCTGAAGGAATACTCCAGCACTTTATAAAGATAACCGTCAATTTCAAAAACAACGCCTTTGCGAAGATCATTGACATCGATCATAATGGGTAAACCTTTCCATGACTAAAAATTAACAGTCGAATTATAGCGCAGCGCAGAAAGGCTGACAAGGCGCAATAAGGTTTTGAAAATTAGTTTATTGAGATGAGGGTTTCTTTTTGCCAAGTAATGCAGGTCCAATCAGATCTAGCAGCCATGAGAACAAGGTTTCAAGGAGTGGAGATGCTGCCACATACCAGGGGATGTAAACAATCTTACGAGGGTGTTTGATGAGTTTTAGAACACCTTGAGCGACCCTCTCAGACGAGATCGCCAGTTTCTCTGCCGGCACGTTTCCCCCATTTTGATGACTTCTGGCAGCGTCAAAGAATTCTGTTTTTACAGGGCCGAGTCGGGCGACTGATATGGTCACATTGCTGCCGCGAAGTTCACGGTAAATTGACGTGGTGAAAGCATCCAAAAACGCTTTGGAGGCTGAATACATGGCGACGCCTTGTTCAGGTAGTTTTCCGACAATGGATCCGATGTTGATGATATGCCCTTTTTTTTTCTTCAACATTGAAGGTAAAAAAAGCCTGGTCAAATGAGCAACTGCTTCGATATTCACTGCGATCAAATCTTTGGCGGTTTTCCAACTCATGGTTTCATAATGACCATACCATCCAAAACCGGCGTTATTAATCAGAATATCTGGAACCAGTTGCTCTTGGATCAACCTTTCAAAAAGTTCCTGGCGTTCTTGCTCAATGGTCAAATCTGCTTCATAAAAAAGGGCATCTCCTCGATTTCTGGTAATACTTTCAGTAAGGGTTTGCAACTTTTCTTTACGACGAGCTACGAGAATGACTCGATAACCGTGATAAGCCAAATATTCAGCAGTTGCCGCACCGATTCCACTTGAGGCGCCCGTTATAAGAACGATTTGAGATTTAGTTGAGCTCATTAATGAATGATTTTACTTTTCTTTTTTTATTCCACTTGCAATTTGCTGTCTCCACCATGAAACTGTATCATGAATCGATTCACGTAGCGATCTTGGCTGGTAGCCTAATGCCGTGCGAGCCTTAATGTTGCTGATATTGGCATTTGTGTGAAGGGTTTCAATGCTATAAGTGGTGAAACGGGGTTTTGAATTTGAGATTCGGTAATAGAATTGCGTGATTCTGGCAACAACTGCGGCAAACCTTACCGGTATATTAATAAATACTGCTCGTTTCCCTGAAACAAGTTCTTTTACCAAACGCCAGAGATCAATGACTCTTATTTGCTCTCCAGACAGGATGTAAACCTGCCCAATTCTGCCTTTTTCTCTTGCCAGAATCATACCTTGGACAACGTCACGTACATCTACGAAATCATAATTGCCTTCAATCAAGAAATTTACTTGATGAAGCATCCATTCCTTGATTAATGTGCCCATTTCTGAGTTTTTGTAGTCATAGGGGCCAATGACTCCGGTGGGGCAAACGACGACGCCGGGCAGTCCATTTTTGGTAGCTTGAAGAACTGCCAGCGTGGCTTCAGCTTTTGATTGATCATAGGCTGCGACAGCAGAATTAGGATCTATGGGGATGTTTTCATCTATTACGATTCCATATGGTACACGCTTAAAAGCATGTATCGAACTGGTATGGATAAAACGTTTGATTTTGGATGAGATGGCAGCTTCCAACATGTTAAAGGTGCCATTCACATTGACATCGTGAACAAAATCATTTTTGCCTGGCATGATTGAGATGATACCTGCCAGGTGAAAAACATAATCCACTTCTCTAAGTGCCGGGATCAGTGAGGTTTTATTTAAGACATTGCCTTCAAAAATTTCAATATTCAACCCTGTCAGAGGTGTTAGATCTTCACCTGGCAGAACCAACACTCTGACTTTTTCTCCCCGTTTTAATAATTCTTTAACCAAAACATTTCCAATATGTCCGGTCGCACCAGTAACCAGGTTCATAGGGACTCCTGAATATTCACTTTTTCTTTACTCTTATTCTAGAAAAAATTTTCACCGATTATGGATTACTTTAGATAGATTGTGGGTCATATCAGGGTAATAATTCGATCATGTGAAATGTCATTATTAAATAAAAGAGCTGGATACTTTTGGAATCCAGCTCTGTGAAGAAAAAGTAAATCGATTATCCGATTTTTGGCTCGATCAGCCCCAGGTTTCCATCGCGGCGTTTGTATAAAACATTGATGGAGTTGGTGTTGACATTGTAGAAGATAAAGAAATCTTCGTGAGCCACCAGAGCCATTTGCTCAACCGCTTCATTTTCATCCATGGGAATGAGGGTGAATGTTTTCCTTCTGACAATAGCACTGCCTGGGATTTCTTCGGTTTCAGTGGGACCTGTCACGACTTCAGATGCCGGGGTGCCATCTCCGCGTCCGCGCGCTCGTTTACCTTTGAATCGTTCAATCTGCCGCTGCATTTTATCGGTGGCGATATCGATGGCTGTTAGCATGTCGGCATTTCGCTCTTCTGTTCTCAGAACAAAACCTTTTCCGAGCAAGGTGATCTGAGCTACTTCACGATCATCACGATTACGAGCCGTTTTTGAGTAAGAGAGATCAAACTTGATCGTTTCTATTGCAGGCAGCAACCTTTCAAGACGGGGTACTTTTTTATCAATGTACTCCTTAATCCGGTCCGTCAATTCCATATACTTTACAGTTATTTCTAATTTCTGGTCCATACAGTTGCCTCCTCGTATAAAAAAATATTTGAGAGTATGAGAATCTGCTCTCAAGAAGTATGTGAACGGTACAAAATTGTCCTTGCCACGGATAAACAATAGACCTGATCGGTTCCAGCTTTTTGAAGAGCAATTGTGCAATTCTGCATTGTCGCTCCAGTAGTGATTACATCATCAACTAAAAGTATTTTTCTCTCTTTCAGTTTAGCAGGATTTGCATAAAAAGCATCCATCAAATTTGTAAATCTTTTATTAACATCGAGTGAAATTTGCGATTCGGTCTCTTTAATACGTTTGATCAAATGGGAATGGTGCGGGAGGCTAAGTTCTTTCGCAAGTGAACTTGAAATAATGGATGCCTGATTATATCCGCGCTGTTGAAAATGTCTGCGACTTAATGGAACAGGAACCACAAGATCAATTTGCCATCCAAGTTGCCGTACCATTTCTGCCAAAGACTTAGCAAAAAAGATACCCATCGCCAGATTATTTTTGTATTTTAGAGAATGAAGTGCTTTTCTCAGTGGACCTGAAAACTCTCCCCAAGAACGCATTTGAATGAATGGAGGTGGAGAAGTGCGGCAGTCAGGACAAGTTGAGTTTGTTGTCTTTTGTGGGTATCCGCATTTTTGGCAAATGCTACCATTAATTAGGTGAATTTGAGATTGGCAATTCTCGCACATTACACCACCCCCTTGCTGGCAATTACAGCATTGAGGGGGATAAAGCCAATCTAAAGCTTTCCAGACAAGCCTGGTGATTGTGATTGCCCCGGTGTTAGTTGGGGAAGAATCCGCCGCCATGATGACGACCTCCAGGATTATTTCTACAAGCCACCCAGAATTCCAGATTGCATTACGGTTAAAACAGCTGGAACAAACAAAACGATCAACAAAGATGGAAAAATCAGTAAAGCCAAAGGGATCAACATTTTGATCGGGGCTTTATGCGCTTCTTCTTCTGCCAGTTGACGGCGTCTAATGCGCATTTGATCAGCCTGAATCCTTAGTACTTTTGCCATACTGACACCCAATTGTTCGCTTTGGATTACCGCTGCGACAAAACTGGTCATTTCAGTAATGCCAATGTTCTCAGCCATGTCACGCAGTGCTTCTCGTCTTAATTTACCCAATTGGATTTCCTGAATCACGCGTTGAAATGCTTTAGAAAGTTGGGTATCCCATTTTTCAGTCACTTTGGAGAGAGCCGCGTCGAATCCAAGTCCGGCTTCCACGCAGATGGTTAATAAATCAAGCGCGTCTGGCATGGCACGGCGGATATTTTTCTGACGCAAGGTGATCTTTCTGGAGAGAGAATACTGGGGCATGAAAAAGCCGACAAAAGTTGATATCAATGTCAATAAAAAGACTTGCCCAGGCGGAAAGGACTTGGCAACGACTGTGAGGAAAAATAAAACCAAGCCACCAAAGACCACAGCCATGATGAATTGCTGTGCTAAAAACATGGTTGGATCCATTTTGGAGGGACTGCCCGATAGTTCCAGTTTGCGTGAGATGGTATTTAGCCAGTTCTGCGGGGTAAATTTGATTGTGAATTCACCTAGTTTTCTGGCAAGCGGATAAATTACACGTTCAGCGAAGGGTTGAGACATCTCCAGTTTTTCGAGATCAACCTGTTCTCCAGTTCGGCTGAACTCTTCAAGACGCTCCTGAAGCAACCGGTCATTTACGGTCTGCGGATTGCGAAGGCCAATTACTACAAGGATTACCGCAATGATGATGATTATCGCTACCAGAACCAGAATCGGAACCATTCGATTACTCCAGGTTAGACTTCAATATTGCCCAATTTTTTGATCACAAAATAACCAGCCATAATCATCAGCCCGGCGACACCTAACGCTACATAGCCGCAAGGAATAGGGCCTGAATTGGATTCAGGTGAAACCAACAGCATGATGTAATCACGATTAATAAGATAAAGCACTAAAATCACACCCACTGGTAAAACCGATAGCAATGTAGCTGAAACATCCATTTGAGATGTCAATACTCGAATTTCACCTTTAAGCCTGATTCTCTCGCGGATGGTATGAGAAATGGTATCCAGAATTTCAGCCAGGTTACCACCAACCTCACGTTGAACATTCATGGCGGTGATCACCAGGTCAAGATCATCGCTGGGTATTCTGCGTAATAAATTTTCCAGTGCTTTTTCTGTTGCAACACCCAGTTGAATTTCCTGCACAACACGGCGAAACTCGTCACTGATGGGGGATGGAAGCTCTTTACTGACGGATTCCATGGCTTGCATGACTGAATAACCTGCCCGAAGACCGTTGACCATTAACCCGAGCATGTCACCAAGTTGATCGTTGAACTTGATCAAACGTTTTTTCTTTTGACTGTTTACGTAAAGTCTGGGAAGTAACAAGCCAACCACTGCTCCAATCAGCCCCAAGAGGAGGCTTTTACCGCCGATGAACCACCCCAGCAAAGCCACAACAAAGCAACAGATCACCATCAAGGCTACAAATTCACCAGGTTTTAATTTGAGATCAGCTTGTGCCAGTTCTTTGCCCAGTTTGTCTCCGAAGCTAGATTTTTCGACTCTTTTGGTCAACCAATCTGTTACTGGCGTGGGGGCATCTCTTCTTGAGGGCAGCTCTTCTTCAAGAATGGGTTCGACGTATTCACCAAGGCGGTCTTCTTCAGCTGATCGGCGACTGCGCACAGAGACCACAATTCCGACGATTGTCAGTATTCCGACCAGAGAGCCACCTACCCAAAGTACGATTGAAGGATCCATTATTTATCCTGACCAGTTCCGCTTATCTGCGGACCCCGATGCCGAAAACGCTTGGCGGAAGATGAATTCCAGAAGCTTCTACTTTATCCATAAACTTGGGTCGAAGACCGGTTGGACGCATACGTCCGATTACTTTATTATTCTCAAATCCAAGTTGTTCGTAAATAAAAATATCGGTCATGGTGATGATGTCACCTTCCATACCGGTAACCTCGGTGATATTTACTACTTTACGTGTGCCATCACGCATACGTTCTTGATGGACAACCAGATCAATGGCAGAGCTGACTTGTTCTCGAATGGCGCGCATCGGAATATCCATGCCTGCCATCATGGTCATGGTTTCAAGACGGGCAAGCGTGTCACGCGGGCTGTTGGAGTGTAGGGTTGTCATGGAGCCGTCATGACCTGTGTTCATGGCTTGAAGCATATCTAATGCAGCTTCATCACGTATTTCGCCCACGATAATTCGATCAGGGCGCATACGCAAAGCATTCACGACCAGGTCGCGGATGGTGATTTCACCCTTTCCTTCAATGTTAGGTGGACGCGATTCCAAGGTAATGACGTGCTCCTGCCGCAATTGAAGCTCGGCAGCATTCTCGATGGTGACAATACGTTCATCTGAAGGAATAAAACCGGAGAGAACGTTCAAAAGTGTGGTTTTACCAGAACCTGTGCCGCCTGAAATGACAACATTGATCCTGGCTTTAACGCAGGCATCTAAAAATTGAAGCGCTTCAGGAGTAAGTGACCCAAATTGGATTAATTGATCCACTGTGAACGGATTTTTTGAGAATTTACGAATAGTGAGTACGGGACCAACCAATGAAATAGGGGGGATGATTGCGTTAACACGAGAGCCATCAGTTAGCCGGGCATCCACATAAGGGCTTGATTCATCGATGCGGCGGCCAAGCGGGGCAACAATTCTTTCGATGATGCGCATGACATGTTCATTGCTTTCAAAGGTTAGTGGTACACGTTGAAGTTTTCCACGGCGTTCGACGTAAATATTCTTGGCGCCGTTAACCATGATCTCAGTGATGGTGTCATCTTCAAGCAGAGGTTGAAGCGGACCGAGGCCAAGAATTTCAGCCACTATTTGATCGAACAGCCTAGTTTTTTCAGTTCGCGAGAGAACGAAATTTTCTTCAACCAGAATCTGATCAAAGAGGTTCTGGATTGTTTTTCTGACTTCGTTAAATTCAGTGACATCCACACTTGGATCAAGCTCAGTTAAGAGCTTGTTTTGTACACGTTTCTTTAAATCCTGGTAAGTATCTTGTGTGGATTGCCCGGGTGCGGCAAGCGGTTTACGCGACTGAAGTGGCAGGCTGGAGGTTTGGGCAGCATTGGGAGCAGCGCCTTGACTTGCTGGCTGATTTGGCTCTCCGGATTGGATCCTTTTTAGAATTGACATGGTTTCTCCTCAGGCTTTACAGAAGCGAGGCACTTTCCTGGTCTTTCTGAATTCTGCTGCGAATGGTTTCAACGATGGAAGTAACAGCTTTACCAGCCGGAGAGAGTTTGTTATCCACCATAAAGGGGATGCCCCGGTTCATGGCATTTGTGGTGATTCTTTCTTCAAATGGAACCGCAACAAGAATGGGTTGTTTGAGACTTTCGCCAACTCTTTCGGGAGAAATAGCAATTCGTTTATCATAACGGTTCATCACAAACAATATCTTATCTCGAGGGATACTTGAAGCATCTGCCAGGGTAAGAAATTGATTCATTGTTTTGATTGAAGGAATATCCTGGGTGGTTAACAACAGAATGTAATCTGATTCATCCAGACAGGTTTGCACAGTTTCAGTGAGGTAAGAAGTTGTGTCAATGATGATAAAGCTAAATAGTTGTCGTAGAAATGCGATTACTTTTTGCAGGGATTCTCCCTTATGGGCATCATTAATCTCGGGATCTTTTGGAGAGGGCATCAGGTGAATGCCAGTTAATTTGTTTTCAACCATGACATCTTCAATTATTTCAGGATCAAGATCATTTGCTCGATCAAGCAAATCCAATATAGAATTCTTGCCATGCTCGTTGAGAAATACGGCAACGTTGCCATATAAAAGGTTGGCATCTACCAAAGCTACTTTGTTGTCTTGATTCTTAAGCGCAACAGCCAGGTTGGTAGCAAGAGTCGTACAGCCGGTTCCACCTTTGGGGCTATAAACACAAATTACCTTGCCCAGGTTCATGACAGGCATACGCATCATCATCTGTGGTGTTAAGGGGCCTGTCATGCCTGAAGGTGAGAAGACAGTCGTGGCTTTCAACTTTTCTTCATGTGCCAATTCGCCTGCCCGACGAATGGCGGCAGTAAGTTCATCAATCATCGGAGGTTTTGTCAAGAAATCTCGTGCGCCTGCCAGCATAGCTTTGCGCATGTAATTGGCATCATTTTGAACTGATAAAACTACGACTTGAATATGTGGTACTTTTTTTCGAATGGCTTCAGTTGCCGTTATACCATCCATATCAGGCATGTTGATATCCATCACGACAACATCAGGTTTTAATTTTTGAACCAACTCAATGGCTTCAACACCAGTGCGCCCAGTGCCGATTACTTCAATTGTGGTATCAAATTGAAGCATACGCAGGATCATTTCCCGCGATTCTTCAATATCGTCAACAACCACTACATTTATTTTTTCCTGCGACACCATTGTTACTCCGGTTTATAGCCAAACGACTCGAATTTATGGTTGGATTAGAATGTAGTCGTTAAAACCGGGATAAGCCAGCGAATCGACTCTTGGTTCAACACCATAAGGAAGTTTGACAGGAGATGGAATGTTCTTTTGATCCATGATGTACTGTAAGGTAACAGGATCGGTCACGATTATGTTCGGATCACTTGAACTGCGTAATGCCAGTGATAGCTTGGCACCTGAAAGCAGCATGTAATTCAGGATTAATGTGTCTTGAGGGGTAACAATCAGGGTAACTGAACCGGAATACTGCGATACGCCGCCAGTAGCGGTGGTTACCATGGGGGTTGCTTCTACAACTGGCGTTGCCGTGGCGATTGCACCAGCTGTAGCACTTTCAGCTTCGAACATACCTATGTTCAGTATGGCAGCATCTTGGATAATGGTCTGGCAAACCAGGCGCGGCCTTTGAGATTCAGAAGCAGCCAAGAAAACGAATTGGTTCGTGGCTGGGTCAAGTTCATAACGGCCGTAGAGTTGCAATGAACCTGCTGCTATCGGATCTACGATGATAGAGTTGATTACCCCTTTGCCCTCTACTAACTGGCCAGGTGCATAAGTGGTTTCAACAGAATTGGGCAATCGGGTTTGGGTTTCAGTATCCAGGTCAGTTAGCAGCATGCAGCCGATGACCATGACATGATCGCCTTTTTGAGGTGCGAATGCCACATTTGTTTCAGGGCTCACCGGGATGGGAAATGCGATCATCCCTGAGGGAATATCAAAAGAGGCTAACGAGCCGCCATCTTCCTTTATAAGCATGTTTGCAGTAACAGGAACTGCCGGACTGATGTCGTATTTTGCCCGCTGTCCGACTACCTCTTCAATGGTTACGAAAAAGGTACCTTGAGGAATTTGATTTTGGGGATATTTGATTGTGGTCAGCACATCGCTCGTGATTACAGTGCCCCGCGGAATGGATTGAGATGCAATCACAATGTCCACCATGTCGAAAGCGGGTGTGGCTGTAGGTTGATTGCTGCCTGCCGGATTGGTGCCGCTAAACAGGTTGGTTGTTCCACCAGTCATCCAAAGATAAACAAGCACCGCGCCAATCGCAATAATAAGAATTATGATGATAAAAATCCTACTGCTTCGTTTTTTTCCTGCAGCCATTGATTCCTCCTACAATTCCAGCGACCCTAGAGAATATACTTTTTAATTATACGGCAAATTCAAGTGCCTTTACTGTATTTTTATCTGTTTTTCGTGTATTTTTACTGTTAACAAAAAAGAAAGGCTCTGACTGACAGAGCCTTTTCGTTGATGCTAAATATTGGTGTGTGAAGGATTACACACCTGACAGTGAGGTATTGATCTTGCTGAAGACGCCGCCAATTTGTGGACCTAACAGCCGAAGAACAACGATCACCACGACTGCGATCAAAACGAGGATCAGCGCATATTCAATCAAACCTTGACCCTTTTCTTTCGGTGCGAATAACATGAGATTTTTCCTTTCAGACGAACAATAGATTATTAAATTTGTGATGAGTGGCAGTGTGTGATAACGTGTTTATATCTTTGATTAGATCTGCCAGACAGGAAACGACTAATTGGGGGCGGCAGACAGGGACGCATTAATCCTGCTAAAGATACCGCCGATTTGTGGTCCCAGAAGTCGCAAGACAACAATGACAACTACAGCGATTAAAACTAGAATCAATGCGTATTCAATTAAACCTTGACCTTTTTCTTTTGGGGCAAATAGCATGGCGTTTTCTCCTTTCTTTAGAAGTGAGTTTCTTTATGGTGATTATATACATCGATGGTGTTATTATTTCTTATCAATTACTTAACAACTAATCGAATGAAATCTCCATAAGATTGGCGTGAAATCGCAGGTTATTCTAATAAAATTTTTATGAAATATTTGCAGCCTGCCAATTGACTTTGCGTATATTAATTGTAAGCAGTGCAAAAAAATACTATAATCAAAAGAACTAGTTCATCATGTGTTTACTGGAGGATACGAATGAGCGATTTGGTTGATCGGGTTACTTCTCAACAAGATGCATTGAAGAAGCTGTTGGCAAAAATCCCCGGTTTCAAGGGATATATTGAACGGGTTGACCGCAGAAATGCTGACAAGTTGTTGCGAGAATCGATTGCAGATAAATATCAGGTTCAATGGCAAAGAATCTCAAGCATCCAGCGAGATCTAGTCAATGCCGGACAACTCGAATTGCTGGATGATGTCGAGATTGCCGCGACCAGGTTACGACAGTTTATTGATCGTATTAAAACCGCTGCATATGGTTACTCAGGTTTCTTTGATTCAGTCAAAATAAATGAAGCAGAATTGGAAAAG
Organism: uncultured Anaerolinea sp.; assembly: GCA_964468875.1. Taxonomy (GTDB): domain Bacteria; phylum Chloroflexota; class Anaerolineae; order Anaerolineales; family Anaerolineaceae; genus UBA6107. Next base: position 156,927 of record CAYXWV010000001.1, read on the forward strand.
CTCTACCAGTTTGATTTGGCAATGATGACCATGGGTGATGATTTGACAAGTGCTGTGGATAACCTGGAAGCCTCCATTGGAACAGATGGCATGCCAGCCGCGATTCGGAATTTGAATCAAAAAGCACAGGATGCGGTGGATGTATTTAATAAACGTTCTGAACTGATGAAGTTCGATCAATAGTGCTCATATTATTTAGATAGGGAGATACCCAATGGCAAGAATATTTGATGTAGTTGAATACCCAAATGAGATGAACGAAGAGTTGGTGCATCGTTTTCCAGAAACAGGCATTGCAGATCTGCGTATTGGTTCGCAGGTGATCGTTCGTGAATCTCAACGTGTCGTTTTTGTCCGTGATGGACAGGCATTGGATTCATTCGGTCCCGGACGGCACACCATTGTTACTGCCAACATTCCATTATTGACTGATTTCATCGGCAAAGCGTTCAACGATCGCACGCCCTTTACTGCGGAAGTTTATTTTGTTTCAACGAAGGAATTTCCAGATCGAAAATGGGGAACCGCACAGCCGATCATGGTAAAAAACAGCGGTGTTGGGCTAGGCGTGGCATTGCTACAGGGTTATGGCACTTACAGTTTCCAAATTTCAGACCCGCAACAGTTTGTCACACAAATCGTCGGTTCGAAGAGTTCTTTCAGATTATCTGAGATTGAAGATCGTTTCAGAACCGTTTTGCTCTCAAAGTTGCAGGATTTGCTTTCAGAAACTGGGGCAAAGAAAAATGTTTTTGAAATTCTGGCGCTGACTGAAGAAATTGGCGCTGGCATTCGTGCGAAATCACAGGATGACTTCTCTGCTCTCGGTGTAACGCTAAAATCTTTCTATATTGGCAACTTGAAACCATCCGAGAAATCTGCAGAAGAATTGCGCGCCATGGGGATGTTGGATATGGCAACCTATGCTCAATTGCAGGCTTCAGATGCCATGCGTGATGCTGCCAAGAATCCCAACGGGGGTGCAGGGTTGACTGCCGGGATTGGTGCAGGTCTTGGGATTGGCAATGTTCTCTCGCAATCACTGGCTGGAATTGGTCAAACCCAACCCGGGCAGGCTGCAGCGACCGCCACAAGCGCAGCAATCCCCTCGGTGATGACTACCTCTGAAGCTGCTTCAGTCCTAAAAGTATCAGAAGCAGATGTTCTATCTGCTATCACAGCCGGACAACTTAAAGCAAAGAAGATTGGTGAGTCATACCGCATCAGTAAAGAAGCGCTCGAGAACTTCTTGAAAGAGTAATCTTAACATACGCACCATCAACAGCCCGGGTTTGTCCTCGGGCTGTTTTTATGTATTTTGGGGGAAAGTGTATAATTTATGGGGCAGTGAATAAAAAATCAAAAGGCGGCTTGATGAAACTTCAAGAATATCAGTCTAAAGTTTTGTTCACTATGTACAATATTCCAACTCCTGACAGTCGGGTGGCAGAGACAGTTGCAGACGTCATGAAATTTTGTGAAATATTTGGGGGAAAAGCAATAATTAAAGCTCAGGTACTTGTAGGTGGAAGGGGGAAAGCTGGAGGAGTAAAACTCGCAAGAAGTGTGGATGAAGCAGAAGAATATGCGAACCAGATTTTGGGAATGGAAATTAAGGGTTTTTTGGTACGCAAGGTATTGGTTGAGCAAGCAGTCTCAATAGAAAAGGAAATTTATATTAGTATTAGTAATGATCGAAACACCCAAAAACCTGTTCTAATGGCATCCAGTTCAGGGGGAATGGACATCGAAGAGGTCGCTCGAAACTCTCCGGAAAAAATAACCAGACGAATCATTGATCCACTCCTCGGATTACGAGATTATCAAATTCGAGATGTGGCAATCAATATCGACCTTGATCGTTCTGATTGGCTTGCCTTTAGTGAAATTGTTAGAAACCTCTGGCGACTTTATGTTGAGTGTGATTCCACATTGGTAGAAGTTAACCCGCTGGCGATTACATCTGATGGGACTATTTCAGCATTAGACGCCAAGATTGTTCTGGACGATAACGCATTGTTTAGGCATAAGAATCTAGCCGAATTACGTGAATTTGAAACTGATCCCGGGTTGGAACAGGAAAGCAGCAAGATTGGGGTTTCGTTCATTCGTATGGATGGAAATATTGGCTGCCTGGTGAATGGAGCAGGTCTGGCGATGGCAACCATGGATATAATTAAAGAAATGGGCGGCGAACCGGCTAACTTTTTGGATATTGGGGGGGGAGCCTCGGCAAATAAGGTAGCTGGGTCAATGCGTTTGATTTTGCAAGACCCGAAAGTTAGATCTATTTTAGTAAATGTTTTTGGCGGTATCACAAGATGCGACATTGTTGCCAAAGGAATCATGATCGCCTGTGAGGAATTGAAAGTCAATGTGCCAGTTGTCGTCAGGTTGATTGGAACCAATGATGAAGAAGGTTTGGCTCTATTACAAGGTACAGGATTGATACCGGCAAAAAGTCTGGTTGAGGCTGCCCGTGTCGCGGTTCAAAAAGCTAGAGAGGTGGCATGAGCATTTTAGCGAACCACGAGATCAGGTTGGTAGTGCAAGGAATCACCGGTAAAGAGGGGTTGTTTCATACAGAACAAATGTTGAAATACCGTACTTCTATTGTTGCTGGGGTTACACCTGGCAAGGGTGGAGATTGGGTCTTAAACGGTAAGATTCCCGTTTTTGATACCGTACAAAGTGCTGTAGATGCTACAGGTGCCAATGCGTCAGTGATTTTCGTGCCCGCAAAATATGTTGCCGATTGTATATATGAATCCGTAGACACCGGAATCAATCTGGTGGTTTGCATTACCGAGGGTGCGCCTGTTCAAGACATGATGAGAGTGAAGCAGTATATTTCATCAAGAGCAACTCGATTAATCGGTCCAAATTGTCCAGGGCTGATCACCCCTGGTGAGACAAAAATCGGTATCATACCGGGCAATATAACTATGCCTGGCAACATTGGGGTGGTTTCGAGATCAGGAACGCTTACTTATGAAGTTCTATATGCGCTCGGCGAGAATCACATGGGGGTATCTACCTGTGTTGGTATTGGAGGAGACGCGGTAAGGGGAATGAACTTTGTAGACACACTTGAGTTATATGAGGCGGATCCGGAAACTGATGCCGTGGTTTTGATTGGCGAAATAGGCGGGAACGACGAAGAATTGGCAGCCGACTTCATCTCTCAAAATATGACCAAACCTGTTGTAGCGTTTATTGCTGGCTTAACTGCACCTACTGGAAAGAGAATGGGTCATGCCGGAGCAATCATTGAAGGAAACACGGGAACTGCAAAGAATAAAATTGAAGCACTCCAATCAGCAGGTGTAAAAATAGCCCGATCTCCTGAAGAAATACCGGGCTTGATAACAATTTAAGTTGTAATTCTACTTGGTTTTATTTTTTGTGTGAATCAATATATGTTACGGCGTCAGCAACAGTCTTTATGGTGCGGGCGTCTTCGTCATTGATGTTGATATCGAATTTCTCGCAAAATCCGTCAATCAGGAAGAATTGATCCATGGAATCTGCTTTGAGATCTTCGACAAAACGGGTTTCTTCTTTTACTTCCTTGGCGTCAACTTTTAATACATCTACAATCACTTCTTTTACTTTTTCCAGCGTGTCGCTCATCTTAAAAAGCCTCCTGGCGGTTAATTTTTCCTGATGATCATAAATTGTAACTATCCTGATTATTCTGTCAAGGATAGTTACTCATGGAAATTTTCATTTATTTAAACACCATTTTAGTTGTTTAGTTATGAACTTTATAAAATGAAAGTTTGCTTATTTGTTATACTATCTATGATATATGAGGGATCACATGGATGATTTGATTCAACAGACGCAAAACAGAAAACAAGATCATATCGAAATCAACTTGAACAAAGATGTTGATTCATTGCTATCCTCAGGGTTTGAACAATATCGGTTTGTTCATAATCCAATGCCTGATCTGGATATGGAAAAAATCGAGTTACAGCAGGTTTTTCTCGGCAGACAGATCAGCGCGCCTATCTTAATCTCTTCCATGACGGGAGGAACCAACGAGGCACTTCGGATCAATATAAATCTAGCCACTGCAGCGCAAGCCAGGGGCATTCCCCTAGCACTTGGCTCGGGGCGGGCAGGTCTCGATTCGGTGGAAGCAGCGAAAACTTTTAACTTACGAAAATGGGCTCCAGATATCCCTGTTTATGCAAATCTCGGAGCAATCCAATTAAATAACGGCTGCGGGATTGATGAATGCAAACGGGTGGTTGACATGGCTTTTGCCGATGCATTAATTTTACATTTCAACCCACTTCAAGAGGCGTTGCAACCAGAGGGGCAAACCAATTTTGATAATCTTTCTGACAAGATTGAATTGGTTTGTTCTCACGTTGGGGTTCCGGTGATTGCCAAGGAGGTAGGTTGGGGGATTCCTGTCAGAACCGCCAGACGATTTATTGAATTAGGCATTAGTTGTATTGACGTTGCTGGGGCGGGGGGAACCTCATGGTCGCAGGTGGAAAAGTATCGTAATACTACCGAGGCGCGGGTTCGAATCAGTAGTCATTTTCAGGATTGGGGAATTCCAACTGCCGAAGCCGTGGAGAATATTTGTCTGGCTTTACCGGGTTTTCCGGTCATTTCTTCCGGCGGAATTCGCAAGGGATTGGACATTGCTAAAAGCGTAGCATTGGGAGCACGTTTGGGTGGCGTGGCTGGAGGATTTTTGCGTGCAGCTAGTCAATCTATTGATGATGTCGTCAAATTGATTGATGAAATTTCTCTCGAATTGCGGATAGCCATGTTTGCTATTGGTGTTGGAGATTTACAGTCATTACAAGGAACACCCTTAATTAAAGGAAAACAAACGAATGGATTCTGACGATTTACTGAAACAAATGCAGACCGCCATCGATAATGAACTTCATTCGAAAATGGAAGTAATTCTCAAAAACTATCCGGCTGAATACGTTTCGATGCTGAATTATCAATTAGGCTGGGAAGGGGAAAATGGCGGTAAGGAAGCCCAGGGAAAAAGAATCAGACCGTTGTTGGTCTTGTTATCCTGTTACGCAACTGGTGGAGATTGGCAAGATGCGTTACCAGCCGCTGCAGCGGTGGAAATGGTGCATAATTTTTCGTTGATTCATGATGATATTCAAGATCGCAGTCGCACTCGCAGAGGCAGACCCACTGTATGGGTAAGATGGGGCGAAGCGCAGGCGATCAATGCTGGTGATGCCATGTTAATGGTTGCCTATCTTTCACTTCAAGGGATGCTGTCGAAATATAGCCCACTGTTGGTGAATCAGGCTTTGTTGTTGCTTCAAACAGCCAGTTTACAGCTTACACGAGGACAACACCTTGATATTGCTTTTGAAAATCAGGACGACCTTTCTTTGGAGTTGTATTGGGAAATGGTTGAAGGAAAAACCAGTTCTCTTTTGGCGACATGCCTCGCGCTTGGCGCTTTATTGGGGCGAACAAGTGAGGAATGTAGTAAAAAAATGTTGAAATGTGGTTATCAAATGGGGGCAGCGTTCCAGGTTCAGGATGATTGGCTCGGAATTTGGGGGGATGATGCCGTCACCGGCAAGTCAACTACCAGCGATTTGATTGCCAAAAAGAAAACCTATCCAATTTTATTGGGAATTCAAGCTACGGATAAATTTCAAGAAAACTGGCAAGTTTTAACCAAGGTATCCAACGAAGATGCCAAAAAGTTGGCTGAACTTCTGGTTGAAGAGGGGATTAAGGACAAAACTCAGCAGCAATTCGAGTTGCTTTACAAAGAAGCATTTACTACCCTTGATGAATTACCTTTTGAGCCAAACAGGATTGAACCGCTAAGGAAAGTTCTTGACGGGGTTTTCGGACGGATTAAATAAATCAATTTATTTCTCAAATGATGGCATCAGACACTTGAACTTTTTTGCAAGTGCTTTTTTTTCGGTCTCTTTCGCCAATTGGATTAACGGTTTTTGCGATAGCGGATCAATCAAATCGGGAAGCAGTTCTGAAAAAGGCAAGATCAGATGAGCGTATTTAAATAATGCATTATCAAGGATATTTTTGTTAAAGACGACGATATCCAGGTCAATTGTGCGGGGGGCGTTTTTGTCTGGCAGGCGAACGCGCCCCAAGACTTCTTCGATATGACACAGGCATTTTTCTTTAAGAGTAAATGCATCAAGAGTAGTTTGAAGTTTTACGGCGGTATTGAGAAAATCAGCCTCGTTGCTGCCAACTGGTTTTGTCTGCCAAGTATTTGAAACATCAAGGATCGTGAAGTGATCTTTTAAGTAGTTCAATGCCAGAAGTATGTTCTTTTCTGGATCGATATTTGAACCCAGTAGAAGAAAAACCTCATTCATGTGATTTATGAATTACTACGATCAATTTCCACGCCGACCGAGCGTGAAAAGCGGACAGCACCAGGTTTTTCCACCCTGACCATCACACTTTTGACTTTTGGATTTTCAAGACATAATGTGGCAATGTCTTCAGCTAGAGCCTCAACAGTATAGCGCTTAATAGTTTCAGTGTGTGCCAATACTTTTTTGGCTATGGTGCGGTAGTTGACCGAATCTTCCACATTGTCAGATTTGCCAGCCTCGCTGATATCGGTATGAATAATGATATTGACAAGAATATCCTGGGGGTTTTCACGTTCGCGTTCTGAGATTCCGATGACCCCTCGAATGAGTAAGTCGTTAATAAAAATTCGATCCATGATTGTTGCTCCTTCAATGTCAAACGAGATGTCTACCACCGTCGAGGTGGATAATTTCACCAGTCAGATAAGCAGGTGCTGTCAAGAGATAAGTAACCAAATTACCAAGTTCATCCAAAGATGACCAGCGTCGCATCGGAACATTCCTGATGAAGTTGTCAGAAAATTCTTCTCCGGGCGGCGGGAGGATGGCGCCAAGCGCGATGCCGTTAACGACAATGTGTGGTGCCAACGAAACAGCAGTGGAACGGGTCATTGCCGCCAACGCGGACTTGCTTATGGTGTATGCAAAGTGATCCTTGCCCGGACGGAGCGCACGCCAATCCAGTATGTTAATAATTCTACCGGTTATTGATTGATCAAAATGGACCGCAAAGGATTGACTGAGAAGAAATGGCGAAGTCAAATTGATTTGCAAATGCTGGTTCCAATCCTCCTGGGAGGTGTTTGCCAGTTCTGTTGGTTTAAAGATGGAGGCGTTGTTGATTAACGCGGTTACCGGTGCAAGGTTGAATGCTTTTTCCATAAGTTGTGTTGCCTGGCAGGGATCGGAAAGATCGGCGGAGAGTACCCATGCTGTCCCTCCAATCTCGGAGATTTCTGAAGCGGTCTGAGCTGCTTCAACAGGGGAGTGTGCGTGATGAATCACAATATCCGCGCCTTCATGGGCAGCGGCAAGTGCCATGATTTTTCCGAGCCGTCTGGCGGCGCCGGTAATTAAAATAGCTTGCCCTTTCAGTGGAAGAGTTGAATGACTCATAAGTTAATAGTATGGATGATCAGGCTGTCTGTCAATAGCAGATTAGAAAAGTATTGACAATTCGGAGTTAAATGGTTTAATTATTTATATCCACCCCATGGGGGGGGGATTAGGAGGCTTATGAAACATGATACCAGTTTACCGAGGCTGAAAACCATTGAAGGGCACATCAAAGGCATTTATCGAATGGTGGAAAATGGCGATTACTGCATTGACATCATCAGGCAAATTCGGGCGGTTCAGGCTGCATTAAATAAGGTCAGCAGCCAAATTCTCGACGAGCACTTGAACTCCTGTGTGATTACCGCAATCCGCGGTGATGACCCTGCTGAACGCGAGAGAGTTTTGCAAGAAATTGCCGAGATCTATTCTCAGGCAGCTAAGGTTTAATCAGGAGGAATAATGAAAACGGTCACTTTTTCTGTACCTTCCATAAATTGCAACCATTGCGTGCGGACTATCCAAAACGAGCTTTCTGAGTTGGAGGGGGTGAACTCTGTTACTGCTGATGTGGTTGAGAAGGAAGTTGTCGTGCAATACGACCTTCCTGCGACACCTGAATCTATTGAGACACTACTCAATGAGATTAATTATCCGGTAAAGAAGTAAGCGATCATGCCCGAAACGAAAAAAGTGATTCTGCCGATCACGGGTATGACTTGCGCAAATTGTGCTGCTGCCATTGAAAGATCTCTAAAAAAAGAAAAAGCGGTACAGTCAGCCGTAGTGAACCTTTCAAGTGAAAGGGCGGCTATCGATTATGATGCAGACGGAACCAATCTGGCAGATCTGGTTGGCAGAATTGAGAGGGCTGGGTATGGGATTGCCAAGGCAGAAATCATTCTGTGGATCAAAGAACTTGGCGACGTAAGTGACGCTGTCAGAATCGAAAAAAAGGTCGCAGAAATCACTGGTGTGCTGAGTGTACGTGCCAATCTCTCAAGTGAGCATGTTCACATCGAATACATCCCGACTGTAACCAGTATGAAGGAGATTAATGAGATTTTTTTAAAAACAGGCTTCAATCTGGCTGGTATTGAAGGGGATGGTCAGGATGCTGAATCCAAAGCCAGGCGAGCTGAAATCTCGCATCAAAAGCGATTGTTGATTACCGGGATTGCGTTTTCGCTGCCTCTTCTGATTCTTTCCATGTCGGGTGACTTTGGTTTAATCCCCATGGAAATAGCACATCAAGTATGGTTTCGATTGATATTGATGGGTCTGGCCATCCCAGTTCAGTTTTTTGTTGGGGCACAATATTACTCAGGGGCATATAACGCGATTCGGAATGGCTCTGCCAACATGGATGTCTTGGTAGTGTTAGGCTCATCTGCAGCATTTTTCTATTCAGTTCCGGTGGTATTGGGGTTGATTCAAGGGCATGTCTATTTTGAGACTTCTGCAATTATCATCACCCTTATTAAACTAGGTAAGTATTTCGAAGCGCTGGCAAAAGGAAAAACCAGCGAATCCATCAAGAAATTAATGGGACTTCAAGCAAAAACCGCCCAGGTGATTCGAAACGGTCAGGAATTGGAAATTCCGATTGAGGAGGTGCTGGTTGGCGACGTCATCCGTATTCGACCTGGCGAAAAAATACCGGTTGACGGAATCGTTATTGAGGGCATTACTTCGGTGGATGAATCCGTGTTAACGGGAGAGTCCATGCCGGTGGAGAAATCGGCAGGATCGCAAGTGATGGGCGCAACGATTAATAAGACCGGAACGGTTAAAATTCAAACGACAAAAGTAGGTAGAGAAACTGTTTTGGCGCAAATTATCAAAATAGTGGAAGATGCCCAGGGTAGCAAGGCTCCCATTCAGAGAATGGCAGACAGAGTCTCAGAGGTATTTGTGCCGATAGTCGTCGGATTGGCGCTGTTGACTTTTGTTGGTTGGTTTTTCTTGGCACCTGCGATTGATCCATCGGCAGAGAATAGTCAATTAAGTAGAGCTTTGATCAACATGGTGGCTGTCTTGGTAATTGCCTGTCCTTGTGCCATGGGGTTGGCTACGCCGACCGCCATCATGGTCGGGA
>CAYXWV010000001.1:166548-188985 GCA_964468875.1 uncultured Anaerolinea sp.
ATTGCCTGTCCTTGTGCCATGGGGTTGGCTACGCCGACCGCCATCATGGTCGGGACTGGAAAAGGTGCCGCGTCAGGAGTGTTGATCAAGAATTCTGAAGCGCTTGAAAGTGCTGGAACTGTGCAAATGATCGTTTTTGATAAAACCGGTACAATCACGCGTGGAAAACCGCAAGTAACAGATATCATTAGAGTATCTGATCTAGACGTTGATGAAGTTTTGATACTCGCGGCTTCTGTTGAAATTAACAGCGAACATCCTTTGGGCAGTTCTATTGTGAATGAGATAAGAGACCGGGGATTGGCGTTGATTGAGCCTGACAGCTTTAAATCAGAGACAGGCAGAGGAGTAGTCGGCAAAGTAAACGGCCGGGATGTGCTTGTTGGGAACCCTCAGATGGTGACGGATGCCATAATTGATCAATCCCGCGGGGTAACTGACATCGAGAAACTTCAGGGCGAAGGAAAGACAGTCATGTTAGTGGCTGTTGACGGCTCATTGGTTGGGTTAATTGCCGTTGCAGATACCGTAAAAGAAGGTTCCGTTGAAGCAATCAAGAGCCTGCACCGCATGGGATTCAGAACAGTAATGATCACAGGCGACAACCTCCAAACTGCTCTTGCGATTGCCCGACAAGTTGAAGTGGATGAGGTTCTGGCTGAAGTGCTGCCACAAGAAAAAGCTGAAAGGATTAAAGAGATACAGAAACAGGGAATAAAGGTTGCCATGGTTGGCGATGGTATTAACGACGCGCCTGCATTAACGCAAGCCGAAGTAGGTATTGCCATTGGTACAGGCACAGATATCGCCATGTCATCAGCGCAGGTAGTGCTGATCAGCGGTGATTTGCAGGGTGTAGTGAAAACCATCAATTTATCCAGGACGACTTTACGAGTGATCAAGCAGAATCTTTTTTGGGCTTTCTTCTATAATGTCATTTTGATACCAGTGGCTGCTTTCGGTTTGCTGATGCCCATGCTTGCAGCAGCAGCAATGGCATTCAGCAGTATTTTTGTAGTGACCAACAGCCTCAGACTCAACCGGAAAAAAATTTAAAAATAATTTATATATGCTTAAAAAAAGGATTGTCCAGACATTTTGGACAATCTTCTTTTGTCTCATTGTGATTGCGAGTGGTAAAATTACGAATAGTTTACGGAGGACTGATGAACGACGAATTTCAAAATAAAGCAATCAATACATTAAGATTTCTCTCGGCAGATGGTGTGCAAAATGCCAACTCGGGTCATCCAGGGCTGCCCATGGGAACAGCCGCAATTGCCTACACTATTTGGACAAAACATTTGAAGTTTGATCCAAAGAATCCAGATTGGGCAGACCGCGACCGTTTCATCCTTTCGGGTGGACATGGTTCAATGCTTTTATATAGTTTGCTGCATCTGACCGGTTTCAATGTAAGTTTGGACGACATAAAACAATTCCGTCAATGGGGCTCATGCACTCCTGGTCATCCTGAATATGGATTTACCCCCGGTGTGGATGCAACAACTGGCCCGCTCGGACAAGGACTTTCTAACGGCGTAGGGATGGCCATTGCTGAAGCCCATCTGGCTGCTGAATTTAACAAACCCAACCATAAAATTGTTGACCACTATGTTTATGGCATTGTCACAGATGGTGACTTAATGGAAGGCGTAGCCAGTGAGGCTGCTTCTCTTGCAGGTCATTTGAAACTTGGCAAAATCATTTACTGTTACGATGACAACCGTATCTCGATTGACGGCCCTACAACCATCTCATTTACAGAAGACCGCGCAAAACGCTTTGAATCTTACGGTTGGCATGTGTCTTTTGTTGAAGACGGCAATGATGTTGAACAAATAGACAAAGCGATTACCGCCGCCAAACTGGACGAACGACCCTCCATCATTGTTTGTCGCACCCACATTGGTTTTGGTATGCCAAACCGCCAGGACACCTCCAAGGCTCACGGAGAACCACCCGGTGATGAAGAACTCAATGCTGCCAAAATGAATCTTGGCTGGCCTGAAGAACCCCGTTTTTATATTCCAGAAGGAGTTAAAGAACACTTTGAAAAAGCAGGTCAAAACGGAGCCGAACAAAAGAAGCTCTGGGATTCAGCAATCAATGCGTATGCAACAGCATTTCCAACTGAGGCTGCCGAAGTCTCCCGGCGCATGTCCGGTCAACTTCCTGCGGGTTGGGAATCCAAGCTGCCGGTTTTCGAGGTTGACCCCAAGGGTATTGCTTCACGCGTGGCTTCAGGTCAGACACTCAATGCAATTGCTGGTATTCTACCGGAATTGATGGGCGGTTCAGCAGATCTGACACCTTCCAATAACACATGGATCAAGGATGCCACTGCTTTTCAGTCTGATAATCATGCCGGTCGTTACCTCCATTTTGGTGTACGTGAACATGGCATGGGTGCCATCGTCAATGGCATGGCCTATCACAAGGGATTAATTCCTTTTGGGGCTACATTCCTCGTTTTCACGGATTATATGCGTGGTTCTATGAGGGTTTCAGCGTTTTCAGACCTGCAATGTATCTGGATTATGACACATGACAGCATCGGGTTGGGTGAAGACGGCCCAACTCATCAGCCAGTTGAACATCTAGCAGCCCTGCGGGCGATCCCGAACATGACAGTGATCCGTCCGTGTGATGCCAACGAGACTGTCGAAGCATGGCGGTCTGCAATCGAAAACAAGACCGGTCCAACAGTTCTGGCTCTTTCACGCCAGGCGCTTCCTACGATTGACCGCAGCCAATTTGGTGATGTCCGCGGTGCCTCAAAAGGCGCCTATATTCTCGCTGATCTTGGAAATGGCAAACCGGAAATCATTTTGATGGCTTCAGGTTCTGAGGTTGATCTGATCATGAAAGCAGGGCAGGCGTTGGCAGAAAAAGGCCATAGCGTTCGTGTGGTTTCCTTCCCAAGCTGGGAGTTATTTGAAAAGACAGATCGCCAATATCAAGAAAGTGTTCTTCTACCTGATGTTAAGGCGCGTATCTCTGTTGAATGCGCTATTGCCCAGGGTTGGGAAAAATATACCGGAACCTACGGCCGCAATATTTGTATGAAAGGTTTTGGAGCTTCTGCTCCGGCTGGCACCTTGATGAAAGAATTTGGCTTTACTGTAGATAATATTGTTGCTACTGCTGAATCTTTATTGAATACGGAGAAATAAAATGATCATCGCAGTCGCATGTGATCATGCTGGTTTTCCTCTAAAAGATGAAGTCATTGCAGCCATTGAAGAGACCGGTTCAGAGGTTCTTGATTTGGGAACATATGACAAGGAACCGGTGGATTACCCTGATTACGCTGAAAAAGCCGCGAAAGCCATTTTACAGAAACAGGCTGACAGAGCAGTGCTCATTTGCGGATCAGGTGTTGGAGCCAGCATCGCTGCCAATAAGGTAAAAGGCATCTACGCCGGGTTATGCCATGACACTTATTCTGCTGCTCAAGGCGTTGAACACGACAATATGAATGTTTTGTGTATTGGCGGCAGAATCATCGGACCTGAAATCGCTAAGGGTCTGGTAAAAGCTTTTGTTAATGCCAAATTCTCTGCAGAAGAAAGACATTTGCGACGGTTTGGCAAAATTCAAAAAATTGAAGCAAATGGCAAGAACGATTAATTTACTAATTGAAAGCAACAGGTGAAATCGTGACAAATTATGATTCTCTTCACAAATTGGGGCAGTCCCTTTGGTATGACAACATCCAGCGATCTTTGCTGGATAATGGTCAGTTAAAGGGGATGATTGACCGCGGTGAAATTAAGGGTGTTACCTCGAATCCGAGTATTTTCCATAATGCCATCGCCAAGACAAATGATTATGATGCTGCTCTAAAACCACTGGCTTGGTCAGGACTCTCTGCTGAAGAAATATTTTGGGAATTAGCGGTAAAAGATATCCAAGATGCAGCTGATTTATTTCTTCCGCTTTATCAGGAAACGAACAAGAAAGACGGATACGTTAGCCTTGAAGTAAGTCCGTTCTTGGCTAGAGACAGCAAAGGAACTGCCTCAGAAGCGAAGCGGTTATGGAAAAAGGTCAACAGACCCAACTTGATGATCAAAATTCCTGCTACGAAAGAGGGTTTGCCTGCTATTCGTGAATCCATTGCTGCCGGGATCAACGTCAACGTAACCTTGATCTTTTCAATTTCCAGATACCAAGAAGTAATTGATGCATTTTTGTCGGGTCTTGAAGATCGTGTAAAACGCAAGGAAGCAGTTGATTCCATCGCCTCGGTGGCATCATTTTTTGTTTCTAGAGTGGATTCAAAGGTTGATGTATTACTTTCGAAGAGCACTGATGAGCAGGCAGTCAAATTATTGGGCAAAGCAGCCATCGGCAACGCAAAACTGGCATATGAATTGTTTGTGGCAGAATTTTCAACTGACCGGTTTGCTAAACTGGCGAAAGTAGGTGCTCAGAAACAAAGACCATTATGGGCTTCCACCAGCACCAAGAACCCGCAATATCGTGATGTTATTTACATCGAAGAATTGATCGGAGAGGACACTGTCAACACGGTTCCCCCCGCAACGCTAAAAGCTTTTGGTGACCACGGCAATTCTGTTGTGACCATTGACAAAGATTTGGACCTTTATAAAGGGGCTGTTTACAATTTAGAATCAATGGGTATTTCCATGAGCCGTGTTACTCAGGAACTTGAAGATGAAGGTGTCAAAGCTTTTACTGACGCGTTTGAAGATTTGCTAAAAAGCGTGGAAGAACGCAGGCTCGAACAGGCGGGCGGGCTCTGCGCGTATGCTGATGTTGTTCGAAATCGTTTGAACATGATAGAGCAAAATGAATTTGTCCATCGGGTATTTGATCACGATGCGGAGATTTGGACAAGGGATCCCAAAGGACAGCAAGAAATTCGTATCCGTATGGATTGGACGAGCGCACCATGGGATTCCGAGGAGTTAATTCCTCAGTTGGATTCCTTACTTGCGGAATGCCGTTCCGCTGGCTTCACTCATGCACTGCTGCTGGGAATGGGCGGTTCTTCGCTTGCGCCTGAGGTAATTCGATTAATCAATGGATTGACCGAATACAAAGGGAACCAAGGATTGGATCTTGGAATTCTTGATTCCACCAATGCCGATGAAGTTCTTCTCGCGCGCCAGAACTATCCGATCAAGAAAACACTGTTTATTGTCGCCAGCAAATCAGGTACAACTGGAGAAATCAACGCTTTTTTCCAATACTTCTGGAACGAGGCAAACAAGGAATTAGGCGATCAGACTGGCAGCCATTTCCTCGCAATTACTGATCCGGGGACAAAGCTTGATCAACTGGCTAAAGAACGCGGATTCTGGAAGGTCATTAATGCCAACCCAAATGTTGGCGGCCGAAATTCGGCTCTGACTGCTTTTGGTTTAGTGCCAGCGGCTCTGGTTGGTATGGATGTCAACGAATTTCTCAATAACGCCAGAAAGACAGCTGATTCCTTCAAGCCAGAAAACTCTATTCTTGCCAATCAGGGCGTTGTCTTGGGAACCTTGATTGCTGAAGCAGCCATAAATGGCCAGGATAAATTGACCGTCATTACCGATTCCCAATGGAGCTCCTTTGGAAATTGGCTCGAACAGCTTGTGGCTGAGAGCAGCGGCAAGGAAGGCAAGGGAATCGTTCCCATCGCGGCGCAACCCCGCCTGGCGGCTGAAAAATACAGTGATGATCGTTTATTTGTCTACATGGGTAAGAATGCTTCCGAAAATAAATTGTGCAGCGATTTACGCAAAATCAATCGCCCTCTGATTGCTCTGGATGCGGATTCATCTCTGGATTTAGCTTCTCAATTTTATCTTTGGGAGTTTGCCACAGCCGTTTCCTGCGCATTATTGGGTGTAAATTCTTTCGATCAACCTGATGTTCAAGACGCAAAAACCAGAACACTGGCTGGAATGGCCTCTTTCAAGCAAACCGGAAAACTTGATTTTGGCACTCCAGTAATTAGTTATCCAGCGGGAGATGTGTATTCCAACTTGGAAATGAACTGGAAAAGCTGCGGGTCATTACGCGAAATCATTGATCAATTTATTGACAAGAACTTGCGCAAAGGCGACTATATTGCCATTAATGCATTTCTTCCCAGAACTCCGTCTCTTGAGGCTGATTTACAGCAACTTCGTCAGCAGATTCTTGAAAAATATGGCAACGCAGTCACCCTCGGGTTTGGTCCCAGGTTTTTACATTCAACCGGGCAGTTGCACAAAGGCGGTCCAAATATAGGGTTGTTTATCGAGTTTACAGCCTTCCCAAATAAGGATGTCGAGATTCCTGGCGAGGGGTTAACTTTTGGAACCATGTCAATGGCACAGGCGCTGGGTGATTACGAAGCCCTTAAAGCAAAAGACCGCCGTCTGCTGCGGATTCATCTTGGTAAACCATCACTTCGAGATTTATAGAGCGAGACGTAATGCCTGACCGACTGGATGACTTTCAAGTCTATCGCGAAAAAATGAATTCCCGGATTCTCGAAATTGAGCATCTGGGGATAAAACGATTTTTCAACTTGGATTCAAAAGCCTATGAAGAAGGGATACTTGATGTAAAAACCAAAGAATTGTTAGGATTGGTCGCATCCATGGTTTTACGCTGTAACGATTGTATTGATTATCATGTTCTTACCTGCGTTGACGCGGGTTGGACAGATGAGGAATTGTACGAGGCTGTTAATGTGGCGCTTGTGGTTGGAGGCAGCATTGTCATCCCTCATCTGCGGCACGCTGTAGAAAGCCTCGATATTTACCGAAGCAAAAAGAACTGAAATTAAAAAGGAAAGGGTACCATCTCCTTTCCTTTTTTTTATCTAATTTCTGGATAAAAATCTGTTGATCTTTTTAATGATCACCGTTCCAACGATTAGTGCCGATAATACTTCCAATGGATGGGCAAGCGCCCATAAAAAGCCTTGGCCAACCTTTCGTATGACAGTGATCCCAGTTGCAGATCGTGAAGGTGGAATGACTTGTGTGTCCCAATCCAAGTTAACCAGACGATCCATGAAATTGTTTGCCATACATCCTTCGAGGCTGAAGATGTAAATATGTCTTACTGATAAATTGGCAAGTAGTAAATCTCTTTTGAGATCAATCCAGCGTAGCGTTTTCAAAGGCGGCACACCTTCAATTTCAACACCGCCCCCGGTGCTGCCGATGCCGGCAGCCTGGCACTCCTGAGCGTAGCTCCACAAGATCGAGTCAGGGTAGATTTTGAAAAAACTGGTATATAGCATTAACACTTCTCGATCTGAAGGTAGTGATGGAAGCCCAAGTGTTTTGGCAAAGAATTTAGACCCGACAGCTCGTTCATCCAATACAGTTGGGAATTGATATGTTTCAACCGGATAATCGTCTTCGTGGATGGTTTGGATGAGCGCTTTGGCAGCCAGTTCCGAGTTTTTCAGGCGGGTTTCAAAGAAAAAGCGTTTGATCAAACGAAGTATTTGCCTGAAGGGGTCTTGATTCAACGCAGTCATTACCTGGATTCTGGGCTCAATATCCAAACCGATGGCGGCAAAGCGGAGTTTATGCTTGGTTGCCCAATTCTTGAATTCAATATAGCGCTGTCTTGTTTCGGTGATCGTGTCAAGGCTTGTCCAGTAGCCTTGTTCTTTTGGCAGCAAGATCCAGGCGGTGACCGGAATACCTGCCTTGTTCAATTTCTTGATCACTTCGGCTCGTTCGGCTGAAAGGTCCAACAAACCGAGACTCAAATTAGCATCCAGTTTGGCTAAATAATTGACGACTTTACTCCCGGCAAACAATTCAGTCAGTTTGCTGGTTTCCATTTCACAAAAAAAAGTGAGTGATGGCTTTGACATCTTTACTCCTTCAAAAACTCAAGAACAACCACTGAAGCAGGTTTAAGTACCGTCTGCCAGCCGCCATTTTGTTTTTTGGGCATTTTGCCATCAATGATCTTTATTTTGGTTGGGTGAGAGAAGGTATTCGCGTCAAGGGGATGTGCTGCAGATAGTTCGAGCGAGCCCGATGGCATACCATCCAATGAAAAACTAACGATCATCCTTTTTTCAGGATGACGGTTGATGAGCATCATGGTGATCCGTTTTCCATCATCACTGGAAGTTACCAGATGGTCAAGCCAGGGCACATTTTGGTGGGGTGTGATATTGGATCCCAACCCCTTACTATCAAAAACGGGAGACTGGCTTGAAGTTTCAACAACAGTTGATTCCATCTGGTTGAACAAAATAAAAGGAAAAAAGATTGTGGTGGCAATGGCTGTTTCAGTGTTGGTTTTGATCAGCGGCAGCACGTTTACCAATTGTGCCAGATTAGCCATTTCCATCGTCTGGTTATTGCGATAAAACACCGACAGGGTGGATGCGGTATATAAGGCGTCACGCATGGTGAAAGTTACCTGGTGCATGCTGCTTTCACCGGGCAGGGGAGGCAGCCAAACATTCCATTCATCAAGAGCCTGTTTGATCTCCTGGTTCGATGAAAACTGAGAGATTTCTTTCTCAATGATCTTCGTAATCCGGTCTATATCCAACGGTGCAGCGCAGATCGATTTAAACAACTCATGCGGATCGGGCAGGTCATTCCAGCCGTCGGTTTCCGGTTGGTAGATGTGCCATGAAAGATAATCAAATTTATCCCCAGCTTTGGCAAGTAGTTCCTTGTTCCATAAATATGCCGGCTCTTCAGGGTTGTTCGTTCGCGGGTGGTTGCCTACAGCCACAATTTTGATGGTTGGATCAACCGTACGCATGGCTTTCTCAAAACGCAGAAAACGGTTGATATATTCCTCAACGGTGGTTGTGCCTATTTGCCAGGCTCCCCATACTTCATTCCCGATCCCCCAGTATTTCACATTGTAAGGCGCGGGGTGCCCATTGGTGGCGCGACGTTTGCCTTGTTCGGTGGTTTCAGGTTCGTTGCAGTAGGCAACCCAACGTGCGGCTTCTTCAGGTGTGCCAGAACCATCATTAACCACCATGACGGGTTCACATTTAATTTGTGCACAGAATGCCAAAAATTCATCGGTACCCACCAGATTGGATTCTTCCGCCTGCCAGGCTGCGTCGTGTCTTCTTTGCCGTTTATCTTTTTGACCGATTCCATCTTCCCAGTGGTAGCCGCTGGCGAAATTTCCACCCGGATAACGAATCAGGGGAGGGTTTAATTGGGTAACCAGGTCAAGGGTGTCTTGTCTCAGTTTTGATCCATCGCTGGTCCAAATGCCGTCATATACGCAGCGTTCAAGATGCTCCACGAACTGCCCGAGAAGGAATGGAGAGGCTGTTCCGAGTTTTTTGGAAAGGTTTATCTTGACACTTGATTCTAGCGGCACGGCAAACCGGGAGTAAAAACAGGGTCTAATCTTTTTTACTTTCTTTTTGGTTTTAGTTTGTGCGAGAGAAAAAACGATCTCACCCACTTCCTTGGTGACAGCTTTTACAACAATTTGATCTGTTAAAACCTGGTCAGCCACGGAGATCAAAATTTCGACACCCACCGGTGTGAGCAAGGGATTTTCAACATTAATTTCTGTCCCTTTTTGGATGGGTTTTCCGGGTGTTGCAATCGAGATCGAATCCGTGGGGATGGTGCTGAGGTTATTCATCATTTCAAATTTGGTGATCGTGGCGGGCGCAAATGTATTATTGAGGATAAATGAAAATCCTGTTCCGGATTTCTTTAAACTACCGGGAACAACCAATTTTCGTAGGACAAATTCGGGTATTGCCATTTTCTACTCCTGAGAAGATATTTCTGGAAGCGTTTTTTTTCTGCCAATGCGAAGAAGCGGAATCGCCGCAAGCAAGGTGGCAATGCCTCCAACCTGGAAAATCAATGAGGTTGGCACAAAGCCTGCCTTGCCGTCAATTACAGCCGGGAGACCAAACGTGGTGATGAGCCAGCTTCCCAAAAGCGGACCGGGAATCATGGTAAGAGCGACTGAAAAGAGGATCACATAACCCCCAAATTGTCCGCGTTTGTCTTCCGGAAACAAGTCTTTGCTCCAGGCGCTTGTGGCGATTGTCCAGGCGCTGATTGGAGCCAGCCAAAGGATACCGGTGGCAACCAAGACTGGTACGGTTCGAGCGAATGAAAAAGCGATCAACCCAACCATCTCGGCGATTACGGCCATCAGGGCTACTTTCTTTCTGCCCCAGTGGTCAGTTAGAATCCCAAGTGGGTAGGCGGTCGCAATACCACCAATCAGGATTGCCAGAAAGACAACCAGAGAGGCTTGCATCGTCGGGATTTCGAGGTAGGTGCTGATGTAGATCATCAGGTAAGGAAAGAAGATGTTTTGAGCCACACCCCAAAGAGTGATTGAAATCAGAAGAAGCAAGAGATCTCCTTGTTGTTGGAGTGTTTCCCAACGAAAAGTGTCTGCAATCTGAGACCAATAAGAGCCTTTAGGCGCTTCTTTTGGCAGAGGGGGTTCTTTTAAAAGAAGGTTGGCAACCAGGCCTAAAACAAAGACCAATCCACCAATCATATAGAAGAAAGCAAAGTAGCCAAGCTTATCAATGATAATGCCCGCTCCGCCGTAAACAATGAGCAGTGCGATCCAGGTTAAAATTTCGAGAACTCCGATCACTTTTCCACGGTTTTCAACGGTGGTTATGTCAGCCACGTAAGCGTGGAATACTGAATCGTTTGCACTTGATCCAAAAAAGGTCATCACACAATCAAAAGCGATTGCCATAAAAACGGCAGCCCCGATGGAATGAATTAACGCGGCAGTTGGGAAAAGCGCAGTGGTAATGCCCCAACCGATATAACCAATCAGCAAAAAGGGTTTTCTTCCCCAACGCGGACGGATGCGGTCGCTTAACGCGCCCATAAAAATAGATGCCAGGGTGGCAACCACAGCGCTGGCGGCAACCATCCACGAAACCGGACGTGGATCAGGGGTGATGGTCTTGTAAATGAAAGTGTTAAAGAACTGGTTTTCAACTCCCCAGGCCAATTGGCCCAAAAATCCAAGGATGATGATAGCCGCCCAGGTGCGTTTATTGAGCATGAATTCCTCCAGGCAATGAGATTAAGGGTGAATTGCAAGAGAAGCCAACACAATGGCGCCCAGAGAACCTGCCCGGTCGCCTAATTGCGGAGAAACAATGAAGTGATCATTTTCTTCTTTAATAAAGGTAGAGTCTACATAACCATTCAACGATTCTGTAGCCATTTTTCGTACTTTATTGATCAGGCCTGTTTTTTTCATCACCCCGCCGCCCATGATGATCCGTTTTGGAGAGCAGAACAAGGTCATATTATGGACGGCTTCAGCCAAGTAAAGAGCTTCAAGGTCCCAGGCTGGATGGTCAGCAGGCATATCATGGGTTGAAATTCCCCAGCGTTTTGTCATTGAAGGACCGCTTGCCAATCCCTCAAGGCAGTCACCGTGAAACGGACATAAACCATCAAAAGGGTCGCGAGACCGGTCGTGTTTAATTAGCATGTGCCCTAATTCGGGGTGAATCAATCCATGAACAGGTTTTCCGTTACTGATAACTCCTCCACCAATACCGGTTCCAATAGTGATATAGATGAAATCACTCAATCCCTGTCCTGCTCCCCATTTTCCTTCTCCGAGGGCGGCACCGTTAACATCGGTATCAAACCCAATTGGGATGTCCATTTCTATTTTAAAAAGATTTAGCAGAGGAGTGTTTTGCCACTGAACTTTAGGGGTCGAGGTGATGCTACCAAAGAGAGGATCGGTTTGATCTAGGTTAACCGGTCCAAAACAGGCAATGCCCATGGCAGATAATTTAATATCAAATTTTGATTGATTTGTCTTGAAAAAATCAATCAACGCAGGGATTGTTGTTTCAGGTTTTTGGGTGGGAATCGTAGTTTCAGCAACGATGTGATCTGGGTCGTGTGCGATGATACAGTTGAATTTTGTACCGCCTGCTTCAATGCCGCCAAACCATTCCATATTTGCTCATCCTTAAGTAGAATAGCTTAATCATAGCATAGCTCTTGTGTGGCGGGATAGGTTCCAATCCTTAAGATTCATTGCCGGTAATGACTAATAGCCACAACCATTAAAGAGGTATGGGGTTAACTAATTGTTGTTCTTTATGATTAATCATTTAAACAGAGGAAAAAATGGACTTATTTGAAAAATGTAGAAATTACACCGCAGCGAAAGACGTCATGGCATCAGGCATTTATCCTTATTTTATTGCACTGAATGAAAATGAAGGAACTGAAGTCATTTATCAGGGAAAGCGCCTGATCATGTGTGGCTCTAACAATTATCTGGGGTTGACCACCCATCCAAAGGTTCGAGAAGCTGCAATTGATGCGATAAAACGCTTTGGCACCAGCTGCACAGGTTCACGTTTCTTAAATGGAACATTAACTCTTCACGAACAGCTTGAAAAAGAATTGGCTGATTGGGTTGGTATGGAAGCTGCTCTCGTTTACTCGACCGGCATGCAGACCAACCTGGGCACAATCAGTGCCTTGATTGGACGCGATGATGTTGTCATTCTTGATAAAGAGGATCATGCCAGTATTGTGGATGCCGCCCGATTGGGCTATGGAAAAATTGAGCGTTTTCGCCACAATGATGTGGAACATCTTGAGCGGGTTTTGAAGTCTATTTCCGATGCTGCCGGAAAACTGATTGTTGTTGACGGCATGTTCAGCATGGAAGGCGACCTTGCACCTCTTGATGAAATTCAAAAGATGGCAAAGAAGTATGGCGCCAGGTTGATGGTGGACGATGCTCATGGAATGGGTGTGTTAGGCGGCGGACACGGCACATGCGCTGAACTAAATGTGACTGATAATGTGGATTTGATCATGTCCACTTTCAGCAAATCATTTGCCTCTCTAGGCGGATTCATCGCCGGTGAGGAAAACACCATTCACTATATCAAACATGTCAGTCGTGCCTTGATATTTAGTGCCAGCATTCCACCGGCTAATGCAGCAGCGGCTCTGGCCTCTTTGCATGTGATGCGGGATGAACCAGAACGAGCAAGCCGTGTTCTTGCAGTTGCAGAAAAAATGCGTAAAGGGTTTACTTCTCTTGGGTTCAACATTGGCAATTCGACCACACCAGTGGTTCCCATTATTATTGGTGATGATATGAAAACCTTTGTATTTTGGAAAAAATTGTTTGAAAACGGCGTTTTTGTGAACCCTGTGGTTTCACCAGCTGTGTCGGCCGGCAATCAGTTGCTGCGTACAAGTTATATGGCCACTCACACTGATGACCAGATGGATAAAGTCTTGAGCGTATTTGAAAAAGTTGGCAAAGAACTGGGAATTATCTAAAAAGAGACCGGCTTGCTGATACTCAACAAGCCGGTTTTTCTTATTTTGTGAAAAATAAAATTCCAATGGTGCCAGGCCCGCAATGGCTTGCAACCGTGGCTCCTGCATCTGTAACGCAGATTTCTTTGAGGGGCATGGTTTTTTCGAGTTCTGACTTTAGATATTCAGCGTCTTCCTGACAAGTGGTGTGTGTCACAAATACCCGATTGGGATCAACCATTTCTTTCTTACTGGAAAAATCTGTTAAGAGAGAATTGAGGCATTTTTTGCGACTGCCGTTGATTTTTTCACGAACACCAAGCGTGCCGTCTTTGCGTACTTCAATGATCGGTCTGATTTTCAGTATACTGCCTACCACGCGTTCCATTGAAGAACACCTGCCTCCCATATACAGGTAATCAAGGGTATCAATCATAAAAGAGGTATTCACTTGGCCAACAAGTCGGCTGATTTCATCACTAATCTTGTCAAGTGAAAGATTTTTCTGGCTTAATTCTGCAGCGCGTAAAACCAACAGACCAATGCCGGTTGAGAGATTATGTGAATCGATGATTCTTCCTTTTACATTGGGCAATGTCTCTAGAGCAAGATGAGCGCTCTGATTGCTGGCAGAAAGTTTCGAGCTGATGCTGATGTAAATGAATTCCGAGTATTTTTCAAATACGTTGGAAAAAGCGGCTACTGATGGCGCTGCTGTTTTTGGCAAGATATTGGTCTTGGATACAGAGTCAAACAATTGCTGCGGCGTGATATCCACCCCGTCAAGATAATTATGGTTGTCCACAAAGACAGACAAAGGAATTATTTCAATATTAAAACGCTTAATTAGTTCAGGGCTTAAATCGCAACAACTGTCTGTGATGATTTTTACCATTTAAATTCTTCCTTTTGTGATGATTTAGAACCATTTTTTCCATTTAAAATAAAACAACATGCCCAATCCGATAAGTAACATAAAAAAGCAGCAAATATAAAAGCCGATAGGGTGAGTGGTAAGTGGAATATGAATAAAGTTCATTCCAAACACACCTGCAATAAATGATAACGGAAGAAAAATGGTTGAAACGATGGTTAGCGCTTTCATCACCTCGTTCAATTTCAGGCTAGTAGAATTAAGGTAAATATCCATGGCGCCTGAAACAATATCTCTGATAGTGTCAGAGAGTTCCTGAATTCTGACCAGGTGATCGTAAATGTCCCGGAAGTAAATACGGCTTTGGGCGTCGATAAATTCAAATTCATCACGAGTCAATCGATTGACCATTTCACGCTGTGGGGCAATGATGCGTCTTAATTCCATTATTCCGTGTTTTATTGATATTAACTGTTCGAGTGTTTTTGGTTCAGGTTTCTCTAAAACTTTATCTTCAAGCAGTTCAACTTCTGTCTCCATTTGATCGATCAGAGGCATTAAGTCATCTACGAGCACATCAAGAATGGTGTGACAGAGAAAATCCGAGCCGAAATTAGATAAGCGGTAATCCTTGCGAACCCGGTTCCAGGTTTTTTCGACAGCTGGCATACTGGCTTCAGTGGTGCAGGTAACCAGGAAGTTCTTACCCAGGAAGATATTTATCTCATTCGTTTCCAACGCATCTAACCCTTTGCTTGGGTCGATGGCATTGGCGATGATAAATAAATAGGAGATAAAATCATCGACTTTGGCAACTTGGTATCCGCTGCTGAGGCAGTCTTCAATGGAGAGGGGGTGAAATCGGAAGGTCTCTTTGAGGACGGTTGTAATTTCTGATTCGCTGGCGTTTTCAAGGCTGACCCAAATAAAACCGGTTTTAGAATCCTTATTAAGAGGGATGTCTTCAACCGACTTTAAGAATTGAACTGGTTCGTTTGGTTCAAAAAATGCTGAGCGAATCATGGATAGAATTTTATCTCAACTTTTATTTTTTTGCTGTTGAGTATAAAACTTAACCAAATGCTTGTTAAGACGGGGGTATTATTTTAGTATAAGTCCCATTCGCCGCCCAGTCCTTCTTCCATCATCGAGAAATCCCAGGTTTCCATTGCAAAATCAATGGATGTAGGCCGTTCAAGCACTTGTTCAGCCTTCATTCGAGCTGATTCAAGCATTGAGGGACCATACGGGCAAAAAGGGGTGGTGAGGATCATTTTTACGGTTGCACCATCATCAATAATTTTTACATTACGAACGAGACCAAGCTGCATGATGTTTAATGCCAACTCCGGGTCCATGATTTCGCTGAAGCCTTTACGCAGCGAATCGCATAATTCAGGGTGGGTAGATTCCGCCTCCCATACAGGACGGTTGGTTCCAGGAGTTCCATTGTTTGGCATCATATTATTTTTCCCGATTTTGAGATTTGATCACATAAACACAATGGGCATCACCGTGTAATACACACTCAACCTTTTCTGCGGGGATGGAAAGAAGGGTGGATATTAGTGTTTGATCCATGAGACAAACTTCAGGATGGGCTTGACCGACATGATAAAACGGGCAGGCAGTTTCAATAATTCGATATTCATTACCGGTTTTTTCCCACTCAATCATGAATCCTTCATCACCCAAAACCTTTTGGAGATAATCCAGTTTTTTTTCTAGGCTCATCTTTTTCATTTTGTCGCCTTGTTCCATTGCCAAAGATTTTGCCATATTAATAAACATTTCATTAATTTGTTTTTCGGGCAGTGAAGATTTTAGTTGGTCCAGCAGGCGGTTGGTCAGACTGAAGTAACGGGTTGGAAACTTTTCTCGACCGGTATCGGTGAGAGAATAGATTAGTCGAGGCCTACCCACTCCGTGGCGCTCTTCATTAGCCTGGATTAAGCCTTCTGCCTGTAAGTTTGTTAAATGATGCCTGACAGAAATTGTGTTGATATTGACTGCTTCGGCAAGATCGTTGATTGTCGCGCCTGGCTGGGATAAAAGTGTTTGTAAAATCCGTTCTCGTGTACTTTTCATCATCTCATCCTATCTCTAATATACCTCTAATGGTAATTAATATACCATCGCTTATAATAAGTGTCAATAAAATGATACATATTATAGAAATTATAAAAAGAAATGAATAATAAAGTAGATAAATATGGTAAATATTGACCTCGAATGGCATGTGTGGTATAATAGCTTTGCTGTTGGTATTTAATTGATAAATATGATATAAAACTAAAAAAATATTTCAGGCTAAGCAGCCATGGAGCAAATATGTCAGAACTGGTAATTAATGGTTTGAAAGTTAGTATAGAAGGAAAACAGATTATCAATGGTTTGAATCTTTCAGTCAAACAGGGCGAAGTGCATGCGATTATGGGTCCGAATGGAACCGGCAAATCAACGTTGGCTTATTCTTTGATGGGGCATCCTTCGTACGAGGTTACCGCAGGAACAGCTATATTCAAGAATCAAAATTTATTCGACTTGTCAGTTGATGAAAGGTCACGGTTGGGGCTTTTTTTAGCATTTCAATACCCGGTTTCGATTCCGGGTGTGACGGTAGCAAATTTCCTGCGTACCGCTGTAAACGCTCGAAGAAAAGCGATCAATCCTGACGACAAGGGTATTTCCATTCCAGAATTTCGGAAACTATTAAAAGAAAAAATGGAAATTCTGAAAATGGATTCTTCATTTGCTGGTCGTTATCTGAATGAAGGTTTTTCAGGTGGAGAAAAGAAACGGGCTGAGGTCCTTCAAATGGCAGTACTTCAACCTGAGATTGCCATTCTTGATGAAACAGATTCGGGATTGGATATAGACGCTCTTCGAATTGTTTCGGAGGGTGTAAATTTACTGAGAGAGCAAGGGGTTGGTGTAATACTGATCACTCATTATCAGCGCATGTTGAATTATATAAAACCGGATATTGTCCACATTATGATGGGTGGAACAATCGTGGAATCGGGTGGAGCAGAGCTAGCATTACACCTTGAAGAACAGGGCTACGATTGGGTTCGTGAAAAATATGAGAATGGAAATACCGAAGCGGCATAATCGCCAAGGAATTGGAGCTTATTATGGGTATGGAACAGAAACCCGATTTTCTCGAAAGAATCGACGATTATCAATATGGTTTTAGCGACCCTGAAACTGCTGTTTATAAATCAGAACGAGGGTTAAGCGAATCGGTAGTTAGAAAAATTTCAGCCTTGAAGCGAGAACCAGAATGGATGCTGGAATTCAGATTAAAAGCGTTGGTGCATTATCAAGATCGCCCAATGCCGTCTTGGGGACCTGATATTTCAGGATTGAACCTTGATGAAATTTATTATTATGTCAGACCATCAGAAGCATCTGCATTAAGCTGGGATGATGTGCCTGATACGATAAAGAACACATTTGATAAGTTGGGTATTCCTGAAGCAGAACGCAAGTTTTTAGCTGGTGTTGGTGCTCAATATGAATCAGAAATGGTTTACCACAGTATTCAGGAGCACCTCGAGAAACAGGGAGTAATCTTCCTGAGCATTGAAGATGGGTTAAGGCAACATCCTGATTTGTTTAGAGAGTACTTTGGAACAATTGTACCAATCACGGATAACAAGTTCGCTGCACTCAATTCAGCTGTTTGGTCAGGCGGTTCCTTTGTTTACGTTCCGAAGGGTGTTAGAGTCGAATTGCCGCTTCAAGCTTATTTTCGGTTGAACATGGCGCAGATTGGGCAATTTGAGCGGTCATTAATCATCGCTGATGAAGGTTCATATGTTCATTACGTGGAAGGTTGTACGGCGCCAACTTATACCACCAACTCTTTCCACAGTGGCGTTATTGAGATCGTTGTCAAGAAAGATGCCCGAGTGAGATATACTACCATTCAGAACTGGTCGAACAACGTCTATAACCTGGTTACGCAACGATCTAAAGTTGAAGAAAACGGCACTATGGAATGGGTTGATTGTAACCTTGGCTCGAAATTAACCATGAAATATCCATCATGTTACCTGGTTGGCAAGGGCGCGAAAGGGGAAATCCTTTCAGTGGCTTTTGCCAGCAAAGGACAAATTCAAGATGCGGGTGGAAAGGTGGTTCACCTGGCTCCTGACACCAGCTCAAAGATTATTTCAAAGTCCATAAGCAAAAATGGCGGCAGATCTTCTTATCGCGGTTTGTTAAAAGTCTATAAGGGAGCAACCAATGCCAAATCGAATGTCGGTTGTGATGCCCTAATTCTTGATCCGCAATCCAGGTCAGATACCTATCCCTCAATCGAAATTGATGAAGAGAATGTTAATATCGGTCACGAAGCCACGGTATCAAAAGTAGGTGAAGAGCAGTTGTTTTATTTGATGAGCCGTGGGTTAAGCCAGGAAGAAGCCACCACCATGGTTGTGTCCGGTTTTATTGAACCGTTTGTCAAAGAACTTCCCATGGAGTACGCCGTAGAAATGAACCGCTTGATCCAATTGCAAATGGAAGGATCAGTAGGTTAACCTGCTGGGTAGAGGTAAAGCAATGAGTGATATTACAGGTGTTACCAGAAGCTCACAACAAAAACACCATCAGGCAAAAGAATTTAATATACAGCCTGATTTCAGTGGACCGGAAAGCCCGTTTTTAACTTACCGAAAAAACGCGTGGGAATTGTTTAAGTCACTTCCAATTCCAAACGAAAAAGATGAAGCCTGGAAGAGAACCAGTCTAAGGGGTTTGCAGATAAGCAATTTGAAATTGCCTGATTCGCAAGGGAGTATTTCAGATATACCCTCAGAATTAACCAGACCGTTGACTGATGATGCTCATGGTGGGCAAATTATAATGATAAATTCTAAAGCTGAAGTCCATATTGACCAGGAACTTTCTGCTCTTGGAGTTGTCTTTTGCGATCTTCAATCTGCACAGCTCACACACTCCAATCTTCTCAAGACGGTTATAAAATATGCTAAAAATAGTCATGAAGATAAATATCTTGCATTATCAGCCGCTTTAGCCACAAATGGTGTTTTTCTGTATGTGCCAAAAGGGGTGAATGTAGAAAAACCTTTGCATAGTTTATTCTGGACAACTGGAAGCGAAGTTGTTCACGCGTTTCAGGTTTTTGTGTGGCTTGAAGAGAACTCTTCTGTTACTTATGTGCTTGAAAGCGCTTCATCAAAAAAATCCTCAAGTCAAAATTTGCATGCTGGAATGATGAATGTTTACGTTGGCAGTAATGCGAAATTAAATTTCGTGGAACTACAATCGTATGGTGCAGAGGATTGGAATGTTACCCATGAAAAAGTAAATGTGGACCGGGATGGTGAGGTGGATTGGATTTTTGGAGCCTTAGGTAGCCATTTGACCAAGAATTTTTCTGATCTAAATTTGATCGGTACTGGTGCAACTGGAAAAATGTCTGGGTTTTATTTCACTAGCGGCAAACAGCATCTTGATCATGATACTCAGCAAAACCATATGGCGACAAATACTACAAGCGATCTACTTTTCAAGGGAGCACTTGTTGGAGAAAGCCGGTCTGTATGGCAGGGAATGATTTATGTGGCTGAAAATGCTACCAAAGCGGATGGATACCAGGCAAATCGGAATCTGATTTTAAGTAATCAATCTCGTGCTGATTCTATTCCAGGTCTTGAAATATTAACCGATGATGTACGTTGCACGCATGGTGCCACGGTTGGCAGAATTGATTCCGATCAGGTTTTTTATCTAGAAAGTCGCGGAATACCGCGAAAAGAAGCCGAAAAATTGATCGTCGAGGGTTTCTTTGATCCGATCATGCAGCGTATCCCGTTTAAGGGCGTTAAGAAGCGATTTCAATCTGCTATTGAAGAAAAAATGAGCGTTTATTAAGATTAAAACAAGAATCGGAAGCATACAATTAGATAGTATCACCGATTCATTCTATGAAAATTTGGAGATTACCTATGGCATCAATACCTTTTGTCTCACCACCCGACCACGAATTTATTTACGAAGTTGGAGATACCGTAGAAGTTTTTTGCGATCATGAAAAAAATGCCGACCGAATCAGAGGATGGCTAAAGGGAATTGTTGTTCAGGTAGACCCAAAAATGGTGGCAGTTCAATTTAGAACCAATGTTTTTTTGACGGATGGATGGATGGTACCTGATCATATCTTGTGGTACCCTCAAACAAGTCCACATATTCGTGTGCCATTGAAAAAGTCATCCAAACCTGAAGTAGCCTGATAGACGATTAATAATGAAAACTTACAATGTTAATGAGATTCGCAAGGATTTCCCAATATTAGGGATTGAAGCACATCCTGGCGTTCCTTTAGTTTATCTTGATTCGGCTGCCACCTCGCAAAAACCATCGAGTGTGATAGAGGTGATGGATGACTACTATCGGTCATCCAACGGCAATATTCATCGAGGAGTACACTACCTGGCAGAAAAAGCCACAGCCCTTTATGAAGAAGCCCGTGCGAAAATTGCACGCTTCATTGATACTACAAAACCTAAAGAAGTAATCTATACCCGAAACGCCACGGAGTCAATAAATCTGGTTGCACAAACATGGGGCAAAACATATCTAAATAAAGGCGATCTGATTGTTCTTACCGAGATGGAACATCATTCCAACCTGGTGCCCTGGCAGATTTTAGCCCAAGAAAAAGATCTACGTTTGGAGTTTATTCCGGTTAATGATGCTGGCGAGCTGGATCAACAAGTTTATGGTCAGTTATTAAACGAGAATCCAAAGCTGGTCTCTTTTACATACATGTCTAATGTTTTAGGCACAATCAATCCAGCAAAAGAAATGGTTGCCAAAGCCAAGCAAGTTGGCGCGATCACTATGATTGATGGAGCTCAATCAGTACCGCATTTTGGTGTTTCGGTCAAGGATCTGGACGTTGATTTTATGGCTTTTTCTGCTCACAAAATGATCGGACCGACCGGAATAGGTGTCTTGTATGGAAAAGAAAAGCTGCTGAATGGCATGCCGCCGTTTTTGGGTGGGGGTGACATGATTCGAAAAGTATACTTGCGAAGTTATGTGCCTAATGAGTTGCCGTGGAAGTTTGAAGCTGGCACTCCTTCAATAGCTGAAGCGGTTGGTTTCGGCGCTGCAGTGGAATATCTATCCTCTATTGGAATGGATGCCATTGCAGAACATGAACAAATCATAATGAGATATGCATTGGAGAAAATGAAAGATCTGCCGGGCGTAATGATCATGGGAGAAAAAGCGTCTCGACGGGGGGGAGTTATTTCATTCTCACTTCCGGGAATCCACCCTCATGATGTGGCGCAGTTATTAGATGAAAAGGGTATTGCTGTTCGTGCCGGACACCATTGCGCGATGCCATTACATGAAAAATTTAATCTACCCGCCTCTACAAGAGCAAGTCTTTACTTGTATAATACTCTTGAAGATGTTGATCTATTAGTTATTACACTTCATCAAATTATTAAAATGTTTGCCTGATTGGGTTAAGCCATGGATGATCTATATCGAGAAGTCATTATTGAGCACTACAAGAATCCGGGCTACAGGGGAAGCCTTGATCCTCATGATATTTCATTTGAAGATGAAAATCCTTTGTGCGGAGATCACATCAAAATTGATCTGCGTATCGACGAAAACGGAGTCGTTAGCGAAGCTGCTTTTGATGGGCATGGATGCGCGATTTCTCAAGCGTCAGCGGACTTACTTTTAGAATCCATCATCGGAAAAAACCTTGAAGAGATTAAGAAGTTATCAAGAACTGATGTAATGGATATGTTGGGAATTGAACTCGGTCCTGTACGCTTGAAATGCGCTCTATTACCATTAAAAATATTAAAAGCTGGCGTGTATGGATTGGGTGAAGCCACTGATGATTTGGTGGAGGAAGAAGGCTAAACTGATGGACGATGAGATGATTTACGAAACCAAATTCTACAAAGTCGCCAAGGTAGCCGATATCCCTGATGGAGAACGTCTTTTCTTTGAGATTAAAGGAAAACCCATTGTTCTTTTTTCATTAAAAGGGGAATATTTTGCTATTGAAGATCGTTGTTCCCACGATGAAGGACCGGTTGGTGAAGGTGATCTCGATGGAGAGCAGATTATTTGTCCTCGTCATGGGGCAAGATTTGACATCCGCACCGGCAAGGTGTTGTCTTTTCCGGCGGTCAAAGACATAGTCAAGTATGAAGTCAGAATTAAGGACGATTATCTTGAAGTAGGAATTCCTTCGTAAAGTCACATCTCAATTTAAAA
>CAYXWV010000002.1:0-116568 GCA_964468875.1 uncultured Anaerolinea sp.
GAATAAAAAGAAGACTCCGATTTCGGGAGTCTTCTTTTGTTGTGCCTCCACGGAGATTCGAACTCCGGTTTAGACCTTGAAAGGGTCGCGTCCTGGTCCCCTAGACGATGGAGGCGTTGTTATGTTAACGGAGAAAATTTTACCAAAATAGCCCCCATCGGTCAAGCAATTGGTGGCAAATTAATCGATCAAATCCCAGGGCGCAAGCATTTTGGATTGGCTGTGTAATAGTGACTCATGAATTTCATCTGCGAACTGCGGAAAGTGATCTGCGGCGGCGGCGAGCAACCCGAAACAACCTGCCATCATCATGTCTCCAAACGGCGTCGCAAAATGGGGTTTCAGGCTTGATGCTGCCATCATGCTTTGCCGTGGACCGGTCACAATAAGATTGAAGTCATTGTGATCAAGTGGTAAAGGATCATTTGTGTAGATTAGAGCTCCATGACCATGATCAGCAAAAATCTGATCATTCTTTAATGATCCTGTTGCGAATTCCCTGAGAAGCGAATCAAGTTTGGTTGAATCGAGAAACCCGGTATGGTGTTCGAAAATACCCTCAATGCGATTGGAGCTAAGACGGAATCCCAGAGTATGGCCGTTGCCAATATTCACCACCATGCTGCGGTCAAGTTTCCTGGCATAGGGGTCCATTAACGCTCCCAATACGGCGGCGGGGGCGCTATCCATCACCAACAATGGGAATGGCAGCGAATGAGCGCTTTTTGCCACTGCCTGCATACGTGTCAAGCTGGATGGAATTTTCATTGATGGATAGGCAAAGGCACTCAACCGGTTGAGTGCTCGAATTGTACGATCTAAATAGTCAAATCTGAACTTTCGGTCTGAAACATTGACGGGGGCGCAGCCGTGGTCAAAGACACAAACCGCCAAAAGAGAAAGATCGTTGAGAGAAACATCAAAAATCGAGAATGCTTGTTCAATGGATTCAATATCGAGGTCGCGGGTTTGGATTCGCTTTACTGAAGAGGGCAAGGCTGCCAGTTCATCATCACTAATCAACTGGATGCCCATATTTTTTATCTTGTCGGGATCATCATCAAAGGTCTTGGCGGCCTCCAGGGTGGCGAAAACCTGATATCCGCGGCGGAGATGTTCTTCGACTGCCCATGTGCTGGGTCCGCCGCCCATGATCACCCCATCAAGCGCAATATCCAGCCCTTGTTGACTGGCACGAAAAATTTGCTGCC
This sequence comes from uncultured Anaerolinea sp., assembly GCA_964468875.1. GTDB lineage: Bacteria > Chloroflexota > Anaerolineae > Anaerolineales > Anaerolineaceae > UBA6107. The sequence goes on from CAYXWV010000002.1 coordinate 1,212, forward strand.
TTACCCGCATGGTGGGGGAAGGCAGCACCAGTTTAACAGCATTTTCAATGTCCAGGCGAGAATCAAAAAGAAAAACATCCTGGGTTCCGGTTCCGATGTCAATGGCGAGAAACTTCATTAAATCAAGGGCATTCTGTCCAATCCATATACTCTGGCAACGGGCAACACAGTAAGGATGCCGGTGTTCGGCAGGTTGAGATCGCCGGTGACACTTTGCGTGGCTTCGATCACCTTATTTACCATTTCATCATCTCTGACAATGGTAAATAAAGTTCGGTTCAAACTTTCTTCCTGATCAATCAAATCCTCTAGGCTTGGGATAAGCGGTAGATCTTCGCGTAACACATCTGAGGCTTCCAACCGTTTCAAACCAGTGCTGGGCAATATGGTTATGCCGCTGACACCGGCTTCTTCCCACGCTTCGAGGATTTCACGAAGGCGGTGTGGATCGTGTAGGACAAAAAATATCATAAACATCAGGCACTCTCCTTTGAAACAGGCTCGACAGTTTCTTCTATTATAGGATTATTTGGTTTCTTCCGTTCGATGAAAGACGCTCGCAACATTGGTGGTGTTAAGACTGTAGTGAACAGGATCATGGCGATAATTGCAGAAAACAGGTCATTTGAGAGGTAATTTGAGCTTAAACCGATCTTCGCGATGATTAATCCAACCTCACCGCGAGAAACCATACCGATGCCCAATTGCAACGATTCGCGCGGAGTGAATTTTGATGCCAAAGCTCCCAACCCTGAACCAGCCACCTTTCCAATCACAGCGATCAGCGTAATTACAGCAATAATCCATAAAGAATCAAGCCCTATTTCACGCAAATTCACACTTAAACCGATGCTAACAAAGAAAATGGGCACAAAAAAGGAATAGGCAATCGAATGCAGATTGTTTTCAATGTAACCTTTTTCAGGGGTGCGTGCGAACATTAATCCGCCAATGAAAGCCCCCGTGATGGCTGCCATGCCGCCCACCAGTTCGGCTGAAAGGGCATAAATCAGCATGATCACCAGAGCGAGAGTGGTGACGCCTTGACTGATGTTAAGTTTTTGAACAAAACGTGTCAGAGCAGGTAGAACCCACAACCCAAAGGCAGTGGATAAGCCGAAAAATAGCACCATCTTCAGGAAGACCAACAGAATACCAGATGAACCACCCTGATTTGAAAGAATAGCAATAAAGGATGAAAGCAGCAAAATTACCAGTACATCATCGAAAATGGCTGCTCCAAGCAGTCCGAGACCGACCTTGCTGCGAATTTTTTTGAGTTCGATCAGCACTTGTGCTGAAATAGATACTGATGTTGCACCTAATGTCAAACCCAGAAACATTGAATGATTGAAATCCAGACCGATCAGTTCTCCGAAACCGATGCCCATTCCGACTGGTAAAATCACACCCATTATCCCTGATAAGGCAGCAACTCTTGTGTTTTTAGCAAGATCTTGAAGATGAAGTTCAAGACCAGCCAGAAACATGAGCAGTAAAACGCCAATTTCACCCAACTCAGTGATCACTTCAGGAAGGTGAGTATCGGTTGCAAATTGAAGGTGGGTGATATTTAAAAGTGAAGGCCCCAACAAAACGCCAACCAGAAGTTCACCAAAAACTGAGGGTTGGTGAATGCGGGTGCTAAAGTAGCCTGCCAGTTTTGCAGCCACCAAAATGATGGCGAGGAGTGAAATTAATTGTAAAAAGCTGGTCATCGATCTCCATTCATGCGGTGACAATCGTCAGCAATCCGATGTGCCGCCATTTTGTTATTCAAGGCTTCATTATAAAAGCTTGAATGTAATTTAGTCAGTTTTCTTATTGTTTTTATCCCTTTTCATTTTTATGAACGTACGTAGAGCAGCCATAACGATCCAAAATAGAACAACATGATAAGCAAAGCATCTATTTCGATAAACCAGATTCGCTTTTCCAGTTTTATCAGGTTGCCAATCAAACCCAGACAGGTTAATACCAATCCGGCGATACCGATTAAAAGGAATGAAGGATCGATAGCATCAAGAAATCTCCCCTGGGTGTAAAACAAGTCGGTTAAACCCAGTGCAAACATATTGAACATGTTGCTTCCAAAAAGATTGCCTATTGCCATGTCTGCGGCGCCTATTTTTACGGCAGCCAGTGTGGTAACCAGTTCAGGCAGTGAGGTTACCAGAGCGACCAAAGTGGTGCCGATAAAGGTTGTTCCCAGGCCTGTAATTTCAGCGATTTCATTGGCGCTCTTGACCATGTAGGGAGTGATAATGACCAAAACTGTGGCAGCCAGAAGAAAGCCGATGATTCCTTTCATGAGACTGGGTGTGCCATCAGGAATGGCTTCTTCTTTTTCGGTGGATGGGGTGGGGCTGTCTTTGTGGATCAGGCGAACCGCAATAATATAGACGACGATCAGGATCAGGCTATCTAAGCCTACCCAACCTATCTTAATGTCAATATTGGCGAGCATGAAAAACAAAACCAGTCCGATCATGAGTACGGTCAGGCTGCCTGTAACTGCGTGTTTGAGGGCTGCCTTGCGCAAGATGCGTTGATTGCGATTTGCCAGGTCAATGATGGCCAATAAGAAAATATTAAATGTATTGCTGCCCAAAAGGTTGCCTGCAGCCAGATTGGGGGTGTTTTCTCTAAGTGCGCTGACTGAGGTTAAGACTTCTGGCAGCGAAGTAGCACCGGCTAATAGTAAAACTCCGATAAACATTCCTCCCATTCGGGTTCTGACTGCAATAATGTCACCATATTTAGCCAGTTGTGTGGCTGCCAGAACAATTACGACAGCGGTGATAAAAAAAACAATCCAGGTCATTTTTCTTTCCTATTCTTCTTCAGCCGATGCAGGGATTCCCTTTGTCATATACAAAGGCCAGGAAGAGAACACGCCCGTGTTGGGTTTATCCAAATCGCCGATGATTTCTTCGATGGCTGCCAAACCAGCCTGAACCTTTTTTTGATCAGGAACAATGGCAAACAGGGTGATATTGCCAGTTTCCATAAGGGGTGAACTGTCATACGCGTAGCGCATGTGGATGTGTTTCTTTAATCTTCGGTGTAGTCCGCTGCTTTCAACAATAGTAGCTCCGGAAATTCCAATTTCCAGCCATGCTTCTAAAATGTCATCTAAATAATCAATATCATTTAATACAAACATGATCATGTACATAATTTCTTCTCCTGATGTATTAATTTGTTGGAAGAGGAGTTGTGGATACAATTGAAGTGGGGGTTAAGATATATATGGATGGGATCCAACCAATTCTTCCTTCTTCGTCCTGGACCTCAGTCCAGACAATTCCGTTGATTTCTTGCTGTCCGTAAAGAATCGTCAGAGACTGATCATTATATAACTTGCCAATCACCGGGCCCTCAGGTGATTGATAAAGCTTCAGTGGGGGAATCCCGGTTAATCGAATGAAAGCCTGAGCAGGTGTGGCTGTTGGAGTTGAGGTTGAAGTTGCGGTTGGGGTGACTGTGTGGGTGTGAGTGGGGCTGGGGCCTATTGTTGAGGTCGGCGTGAGTGTTGGTGTGAGCGTGGGGGTTGGTGGAATTAAAGGATCAAGTTCTTCTGCAATCACCTGATCGACTTTTAGCGAAACCGGCATCTGAAGTTCATGAACAATGGATTCTTGAAGTGCAACCACCTGAGCATATCTTAACGCGGAACTGGTACGGATGGTAATGACCATATCCAGTTTTCCATCCAGGTGAATGATATTTAAATCAACAAGTTGAGAATCGTTCATCTGACTGACTTGTGAGGTAACCACATTGTTGATTAATCTGTTTTGAGAGGCTTCCTGGAAAAATTTTACACTGTAATAGGTTAAAGGCACCAAAAGGATCAAGACGAGCAAAAGAGAAACCACCAAACTATGTGGCATTTTCTTGTTTTGCTTCATGCTTTCAACTGAGAATCCTCTGACAAAGAAAACAAATGCCGAAGCAAAAGTGATGGTGATGGCGTTGGTGATGAATAGCAGCGATGCGCCGCCGGCGATATCCCAGCGATTCAAGGCGATCCCAATGCCGATTGTACACAGCGGCGGCATTAGTGCGGTAGCGATCGCTACACCTGGCAGGGCTGCCGATAAGTTTGGACGGGTCATCGCGTAAGCTGCTGCAAGACCCCCGGCAAGGGCAATCATCAAATCAATCGGAGTGGGGCGAGTCCTCGCCATAATTTCTGCAGGAATCTCTTGCAATGAAACGAAAGGTAAAAAACGGTTAATCAGAGCTGTAACGAAAGATAGCAGAATTGCCAGAAAGATGCCTCTGAGTAGTGCCGATACAGATTTTTTGAGAAGATCATCTTCACCTATAATGGAAGCCAACCCCAGGCCAATAATTGGGGACATCAGTGGGGCGAGCAACATTGCGCCGATGATCACGGCTGCTGAATTGGTGATTAACCCAAGTGTGGCGATGCTGCAGGAGAGAATGACCAGCAGAAAGAAATCAAACCCCGGAGATGCAGCCGGTTTAATTTCGGTGAGTAATTCTCTTCTTTCATCGGGTGTTAAACGATGAACAAACCGGTTGAAAAACTTGGTGATTTTAAACAAGATTTCTCTCTGCCAGTTCATTTGATCTTTCTCCCCAGAGTAATGAAGTTTTGAGGGTTTTTGTTTTCTGTGAAGAATCCTCTTTCTGAAGACCTGACTTCTTCTATGGTGACAAAAGCTTTAGGGGCGGTGGCGTGAATGATGTCCATCGCCTGAGCAACATCTTTCCTTTTAGCAATGGTGTAAATCAACAAAACCGGGCCGGTTGCACCTTTGGCGTCTACACGGGTTACTCCAAAACCAGCTTGATGGAGGGCGCTTGCCAACCGATCGCCTTCTTCTGACAAGATAATACGTAGAATTGATGTCCCAAACGCCAAACGGTTTTCGATTAGTATTCCCACATAATTGCCCATGGCGAAACCGCCGGCATAACAAATGTATGCCGTCACGCTGTGTAAATGTTGAACGAGTTGACCAATAACCAGAATCCAGATTAATACTTCAAAAAAACCCAGAACAGGTGCGTACTTCTGCAACCCTCTCGAGGTGAAAATAATGCGGATGGTACCGAGGGTTACATCAACCACTCTGGCTACGAAAATGATCGCCGGGAGAATTACCCAGGCAAACCAATCAAAACCCATACTATTAAGAGTATCCATCTGGTTACCTGCCTGTCTGAAGAATTAACTTACTGGTGCTCCTTTGGTCCTACCCATCCAGGTGAGATCTTCAAATTCACCGAAATGTTGCTTGAAAATCCGATAATAATACAACTCTTCCTTGCTGTTTAATACTTCACCGTTGCTAAGGGTTCGTTCTTCTATCAATTCACTGTCTGAGATTTTTTCGTCTGCGTATTTTTGAATTAAGTCTTCAAACCCTCCGCCTTGCCAGAATTTGGCTTTTGTACGATTCAAAATAACTGGAGGAAGCAAATCTTCAACAGCCTTTCGCAGAATCCATTTTTCAACACCCTGATTAAGTTTATATTCTGCCGGAATTCTCAATGCGAAATCGACCAGATCAGGGTCAAGAAAACCTAGGTGCGGCAGGGTGCCGTGAGTTGATGCACAGCGATCCACTCTTTGCAAGGCTGTATTGTGAAGCCTACCGATAATATCAACTAATTCATCTGGCAGTTCTTCTGTCGGAGTGTTCTTCAGGTATTCATAGCCGGCGAATAATTCATCACCACCTTCGCCAGAAAAGACTGCCGGCACAAAGTGAGACGCATATCTTGCCACCAGATAATTCAAGATGCTCGATCTGATTAATAGAGCATCAAAGGTTTCCAAAAAGTAAATCACCTCGGGAATAACTGAGAGAATTTCATCGAGATTGACGATTACTTCATGATGTTCAGAATCAATATGCTTTGCCATGATGCGGGCAAATTCAAGGTCTGGCGCACCGGGTAGACCTGCGGCAAAAGTGGGCAGCTTTTTTACCTTCTTTCTGGCAAGGGCAGCCATAATGCTGGAATCTAACCCACCTGACAACCAGGAGCCCACATTCCCATCGCCGATGCATTTATCGACTGAGCGTTCTAAAAGATCGCGCAGGGTTGAAGCAATCACGTCTACGCTTGTGCGGTCAACGGGTTGTTTTTGAAGAACAAAATGCTGTTCAATCTCACCGTCTTTCATGGTGCTTCCAGCCGGCAGTTCATGAATGTCTCGGGTGGCAATCAACAATGCTTTCATTTCAGAGGCAAAACAAAAATCGCCTTCATTGGTCCAGCCATAATACATCGGCGCTGCACCAAGAGGGTCTCTTGTTAAAACTGGTCCCTTTGTGGTTAATTGAACCTGGGCAAACCTTCCTGGTACTACACCGTCTTTGGCAAGACCGTGGTTTTTAAATTCAAGCAAGGCGTTTTCTTGAATTTTCAGACCATTAAGCCCCACAACAGAGTTGGGAGTTTCAGTAATCTCAGACCATGCCCATCCCCGGTGATTCATTTTGTTCAACATATTTTCAACAAGTTCTTTTTTAGCGGGATTTGAAATCCCTGCGATTCCTGACATGATTTACTCCTTATACTATTCTTCTCTTTTTCCTTCGGTCACATAAGCCATCAACTCACCAACACTGAGTTTGTCAATTCCAAGCTTGTCAATTGTGCGCCCACGGCGCCAATAATCCGTTTTATGAATAATGGAAGTCAATCGAACAATTGAATCCATTGCCTTGACCGAAACACCGTATCGTTGACCTAGCGAGGCGATGGGTACCAAACTCATCGGAACATCCTCAAAGATATATCGGTGATTCAAGGTGGGGGGCGCCTTGATGCCGTAATACCCTGGCTGGTTATGGATGGCTTCATTCAGGTCTTCCCCGGTAGCATCATATGAAAGTTTCAGCCATTCCATGGCGGTTCTCGCGCGGATGCCCAAAGATGAAGCCACGGTCACGCGCTCGCGATCCAGCGCTTCGAGCACCCTCGCCACAGATGGTGTGACCCCCTCGATGTAAAACTGGTAATCACCATGAGTAGATTCAATCCAACCTGAATTGAGAATAGTCAAGGCAGGGTGGAAGATGGCGCCCATGTTGTTGAGGCCGGTTTGCAAGACGTTGACTCCATCAATGTACTGAGGGTAAGCCTGGTGGATCACATCCAGAACGGTTTTGGTGCGGTTGGAGGGTAGGGCGGCAAGTGGTACGGCATCTTTTACCCTGAATATTCTGGCTTCGGCGGGGCCGTCTGAACGGGATGCGTAGATAAAGGTTTCAGCTTCTGCAATGGTAACATCGGCGGTACAGTGTTCATCTCTTAGCACTTTTGCAAATTCAATTGCGCCGCAGGTACGCCCGGGATGAAGAACGATGATTTGACCATCTTTCAAATGAGTGGCGCAGCTTTTGGCGATATCGGCGTGTGCAGATGAAGGCACCACCACCATGATCACATCTGCTTTATCAAGAGCTTCCGCAACTTTGGAAGTTACTTTCGCTAACTTGCAGAATTCGCGCCGACCGGTTTCCTGGTGCACCAGATCAAGCCCTCCCAGTTCCTTGATGGCGGCAACGTGATCGGGCGTGCGGTTGTATAACGTAGTGTCAAATCCCATTGAAGAAAGGTGAGCAGCCATGGCTTTTCCGCCATGACCGGCACCCATGATCGTGAATTTGGTTTTTTCTGACATTATGTACTCCTTTCTGATTCCATAAGCTCGGCTACTCGATAGATTTCGGCAGTTGGTTTGCCTCTATCGTTAATTGAAACGCAAGCCCCCTTGACTATTCTGGTGTTGACGATTCCTCTTGCAAAGGGGTTATTTTTTAATTGTGGAGCATCCATAATGCCGCTGGTGACTGCTTTGGTTAATACTTCAGCGTCGATGAAAGCATCACCTTTTGCAGATAGTTGTTGAATCGCTTGCAAACAAACATTAGCTTCATTAACGAGCCACTTGCTACGGGTTTTGATTCGAGGATCAGCCAGCATATCTGGTGAACCCTTTATCGCATTTTCAATCGCTTTTCGAGCAAGTGTGCAAGATTCAATGACGTCTTCGGCAGTGGCTGCGTGATCGGCTTCGTTGTAACCCACCACGTGGATGATATCTGGCCGCAATGCCATCTGTAGATAAACACTAGTTGCAAGGTGCGCTCTGGCTTTATCTGGGTTGAGAGGATAACTGAGCAACCCCGTGCGGGTTTGTTTCCAAACTCGAAAATCAGGTCCGCGGAGAGGTTCTATGATTTGCAGCATGGCAGTCATCTTGGCCAGGTCCATGGCGTCAGACAGACCGGGAGGGCTGTTAAACATCAACTGAGCAATGTAATCTTTCACCCCAAATGCTTTAGCGTTATGGGCAGCCAGGTAAGCTGAAACAACGCATATTACGTCTGAAGCATCACGCATGCCCCAATGGTGAGGCTCATTTAACTCGACGGGGATGTTTTGTTTTCCATACCACTGCATCACCTTTTGGTGTTCACGAATTGATCCTGCTAAATCCCACGGACCGCGTCCATCCATTTTGTTGAACCAGAACAGGGGAATAGCGCACCATGCATTGTTGATTGTTTCTAAATACATGCGGGCAAGCTCGATGAAGTCATCAGTGCCAGAGTAGGTTCGCATCAGCGGATAGTTGCCGCGCTGGCTGGCTTGATAGAGCGTTTCGTAATCTTCCCGGCTGCGAACTGGAACCCCTCCCGCGCCTTTACGGCGGGGGTCCTGGCGTTCAGGGTGGAAAAAGTTCTCCTGGGCATCTTGATCAATGCCCAACGAGATTACATCCAGCACACCTGAATCAGCGATCTTTTCAATTCCCCTGATGCTGTCTTCCATTGTGGGCAGGCCGAAGTGATGTCTGATCAATGGATAGGGCGACTTCCATTGCATGCGATCAACGGTATATTGTGGGGGTTTACTTTGAATTGCACCGGATTGCTGTTTGCCTTTAAGATAAGCCAAAACCAATTCTTCAGGTTCGCCGCCTTCAAATACCTGGTCAAAGAATCCCATTTTTTTGGCTTTTTCTGCCAGTGGAGGGGTGCCGCCGAAAACAAAGCGTACTCCTCTCGAGCGAAGATCGTCTGCTGATTCGGCAAAATCAGCCAGCAGGCGTTCACCGGTTTCCGGGGTCAGGCGGTAAGAAACCCCCACTAGGCTGGCGTTTTCTTTCGCTGCTGTGGACAGCACAGTATCTATTGAAACAGCCGGTCCAAGAAAAACTGACCGCCAGCCTGCGGTTTCAGCCAAACGAAGAAAATTATTGACCCCTGCAACGTGAACACATTCTCCCAATGCAGCGGCGACGACAGTTTTTTTCATGGCGACCTCATTTAAAAGAAAGGAGCGGGTGAAGACCGCTCCTGATGGAATATCTGAAGTTTGGTTAATTCGTCAACGAGCCAAACTAATCAATCCAATTTCAGGTACGGCAATAATTCAGACAGAAGGCTTAGTTGCTTCGTCTTTGTTCTTTTGCCCCGAGGTGGATCGGGGATCCATCTCATTTGTGTACCTATAAAAAATTTCATTAACAACTTCCTTTTTTCAGATTATTTATAACATATTTTTTTATGGACGATATTTTTTTGAGAAATGGTGGTACGATAGTTGCCGAAGGATTAAATCGGATTCGGCGAATGATGTTTTCCCCTGTTAAGAATATTTTTCATAACTTCTTCACTTCAAAGTCACTTTCACTTGGCTTGTTATCTTGTCTGGTTGGATTACTCACTGGTGGAGGTATCTGGCTTTTTAAATTTCTCTTTAATCTCATTCATCAAACAACTTATATCGATTTTCTGAATCGTTTTTCTGATCAGAAAGACTGGTTTATTGCACTCATTCCATTGGCAGGTGGGATTGCTGTTGGCTTATTAATGAAATATCTTGGCCCGAAAGAAAAAATCCATGGCACTGCCGGAATCATTCAGGCAGTAGAGGTCTCTGGTGGACGTCTCCGTTATAAAAACCTTCCAATCAATACAAGTGCGGCCGTTATTTCCCTCGGTTCTGGTGCTTCTGTAGGACCCGAAGACCCTTCGGTTCAAATTGGTGCCAATATTGGTTCGATGATCGGAAAATTCCTTCACCTGGCTGATAGCCAAATCATTATACTGGTGGCAGCCGGCGCAGGGGCTGCCATCGCGGCTGCCTTCAATGCCCCGATCGCTGGTGTGTTTTTTGCCCTTGAAATCGTAATTGGCGATCTCTCTGGCCGTGCATTGGGCATGATTCTGATCGCTACAGTTGCATCTTCTGCCTTCACTCAAGCCATCAGCGGAGCGCAACCGGCTTTCCTGGTGCAAGCTTACAGCATGAAATCCGCATGGGAACTTTTCTTTTACGTTGGGTTGGGATTCCTGGCAGGTCCCATTTCAGCTTTATATATTCATTTGCTTTATTGGATGCAGGATTTCTTTCACCGATGGAAAATTGATCGTTGGCTTCAGACTGCTTTTACCGGGTTGTGCGTTGGGCTGGTTGGTATTGTACTGCCGCAGGTCTTGGGAGTAGGTTATGAAACAATCTCTCAAATTCTTACGAAAGCGCAGTCTGGTTTCTGGCTGTTAGTGGTGTTCGTTTTTGGAAAGCTGATCTTAACAACATTCAGCATTGGCGGTGGATTTGTGGGCGGTGTGTTTGCCCCATCTCTTTTTATTGGCGCAGCATTGGGGGGCGCCTATGGTATTGCTATGTCAACATTATTCCCATCGCTGGGTATCAGCCCCTCAGCCTATGCTCTGGTGGGGATGGCGGCAGTGTTGGCGGGGTCGATTCACGCACCGTTGACTGCATCATTACTTCTCTTTGAAATGACCGCTGATTATCGCATCATTTTACCATTGATGTTGGCAGTTGCCATCAGCATGTTGGTTTCACAAAAAATTCAGCCAAATTCTGTTTATTCATTAGGACTGGCTCGCAAGGGTTTCCATCTCAACCGGGGAAAAGAAATTGATGTGTTAGCTACTCTTCAGGTGAAAGAGGTCATGAAAAAGGATTATTCACCTCTTCTAGAAACAGATTCGATTGAAAATGCCAAAGAGCGATTAACTCTCTCTCATGATAACGGGCTGCCGGTTTTCTCTTTCACAGGAGAATTGTGCGGCATTTTGACATTAAGTGATATTGAAAAATCAGGCGATTCCGAAAAAATAGTTGCGGATCTTTGCCAGAAATCTCCATTGGTAACCTATCCCAATGATTCACTATCAAGTGCGTTGACACTGATGAGCGAACTTTCCATAGGGCAGCTACCTGTTGTGAACCCAGATTCTCCCAAGAAAATGGTTGGGATTTTACGCCGTGAAGAGGTCATTGATGCATATGCCCTGGCGTTGAAAAAACGTCTTAATCAACGGCATGCCAACCGCAAGGAAAAGCTGGATGCGGTTACCCCTGACCAGGTTCAGATTCAAGAATTTGTTGTTGGCGCAAAAAGCCTGATAGCCGGCAAGCTCCTCAAAGAAATTCAACTTCCAGCAGGATGCGTTGTGGCTTCCATCCGTCACCGCGGACATGTCAATATTCCCAATGGCAATTCCGAGGTTCACAAAGGTGATGCCTTGGTGATTGTCATGCAAGGTGAAATGGTTGAGCAAGTTCGTTCTCTCTTCTAAATCACATTTTCCATTCTTATTCTGTTGGTTTTCGGCTTTGACAATGGTTATTTGTCAATACTTCTATGTGCTTCTTCCACTTTGATTGGCATTTACTTTAATGTATACTACTCAAGCAGGAATAATTCCATCGGAGGGAAAAATGGATCTGGATCAAGAAAAGAAGCGTTGGGACGAAACCGTCGCAAAGCCTTCGGTTGATAAATTCAAAGAACGCAAGACCGAGTTTCTAAGTCCGTCAGGAATCCCCATCCCCAGGGTGGCAGTACCTGGCGAATTTGATTATATGGGGCAGTTGGGGTTCCCGGGCGAATTTCCGTTTACCCGCGGGGTGCAGCCAACCATGTATCGCAGCCGGTTTTGGACCATGCGCCAGTATGCCGGTTTTGCGTCCGCGGAAGAATCCAACAAGCGCTACCGCTTCCTGCTCGAACAGGGGCAGACTGGGCTTTCCGTTGCTTTTGACCTTCCTACTCAAATCGGCTACGATGCGGATGATCCGATGTCAATTGGCGAGGTTGGCAAAGTGGGGGTATCTATTTCCAGTGTGCGTGATATGCAGGTGCTTTTTGATCAAATCCCGCTGGACAAAGTTTCAACCAGCATGACCATCAACGCTCCGGCGGCCATTTTGCTTGCCATGTACATAGCGGTGGGCAAAAAACAGGGAGTTGAGAGCAAACAACTACGAGGAACCATTCAAAACGACATTCTCAAAGAATACGTTGCGCGCGGCACGTATATCTTCCCCCCCAAACCTTCACTGAAGCTGATCACTGATATTTTCAAATATTGTGAGACTGAGGTGCCCAATTGGAACACCATCAGCATCTCGGGTTACCATATTCGAGAAGCCGGTTCCACCGCTGTGCAGGAAGTGGCGTTTACCATCGCCGACGCGATCGCCTATGTGCAGGCAGCTATTGATTCAGGCCAAAAAGTTGACCAATTTGCCTCGCAGCTCTCTTTCTTCTTTGCCGCTCATAATGACTTTCTTGAAGAAATCGCCAAATTCAGGGCTGCGCGCCGCATTTGGGCGCAGATCATGCGTGATCGCTTTGGTGCGAAAGATCCCAAATCATGGATGCTGCGCTTTCATACCCAGACAGGTGGATCCACCCTTACCGCCCAGCAGCCAGAAAACAACGTTGTTCGAGTGGCAATTCAGGCGATGGCAGCCATTCTCGGTGGTACGCAATCACTACACACTAATTCAATGGATGAGGCACTCTGGCTCCCAACTGAAAAATCGGTTCGAACTGCGCTGCGAACGCAACAGATTATTGCCTATGAATCCGGCATCGCTGACACCATTGATCCGATGGCTGGGTCTTACGTCATTGAATATTTAACTGACGAAATTACCAAACGGGCTATGGAATACATTCACCGTATTGATGATTTGGGCGGTTCGATGGCAGCCATTGAAAAAGGCTACATGCAAAACGAAATCCAGGATTCCGCCTACCGCTTCCAAAAGGATGTGGAAAACAAGCAGCAAGTGGTGGTAGGGGTGAACATGTTTCAGGCGGAGGACAGCAAAGATCTTGAGCGTTTGAAAGTGGATCCCACTATTGAGAAGAACCAGGTAGCCAAACTGGCTGAACTACGCAAGAATCGAGATCAAGTAAAAGCCAACGAATTAATGGGGCAGCTTGATGCCGCGGCACGCGGTTCTGACAACCTGATGCCGCTGTTGGTCAACTGTATGGAAAACGACCTGACCCTGGGCGAAGTGTGCGGTGTACTGCGCAAGGTCTGGGGCGAATATCAACCTCCCGTTTGGGGCTAATCATTTAAGGAGAGAATATGGCAACCATGAAGAAAGTCAATCATATTACTGTGGCAGTTCCTGATATTGAAGAGGCGCTTAAATTCTGGCGTGATGCCATGGGCATTGAACTTCACCACGTGGAGGACGTGCCCAGCCAAAAATCCAAAGTAGCCTTTTTACCAGTGGGTGACACTGAAGTGGAACTGGTGCAACCCACCTCAGATGACAGCGGTGTGGCAAAGTTTGTCGCCGAAAAAGGCGGAGGCATGCACCATCTGTGTTTTGAGGTGGATGACTGTGCTGCCACCATGGCAGAACTCAAAGCCAAGGGAGTGCGCTTGTTAAGCGAAGAACCCAACGTGCTTCCAGGTCGCAAGATGGCATTTATCCACCCCAAAAGCACAGGCGGAGTGCTGGTTGAGCTTTACGAAATTACAAAATAATCGTGTAGTCGAATAATTAAACAAACGGGAGAGGTTGAATACCTCTCCCGTTTGTTCATGGAAGAAAAACGACCAGAATTAGTTGGTTACAGTGACTAAATGCTGCTCATCTTCGAGGGCGGTTTTCTCTCCGCGTTCAATATTTACCTTGGTCAGAACGAAAACGCCAACTGCGAAGAAGACGATCAATGAGGCGATGCTGAGTCTGGATTCGTTCATGATACGCGAGATAATGGCAAAGATTAACGGTCCCAAAATGGAAGCAAATTTTTCAAATACGCTAAAGAAGCCGTAGAATTCAGCGGATTTACTCTTGGGCATCATTCTGCCGATCATGGAACGCGAAAGTGCCTGGCTGCCGCCCTGAACTGTGGCAACGGCTGCGCCCAACGCCCAAAACTGCCACTCATGATACATGAAGTATCCGACAATGGCGATCAGTGAGTAGATAGACAAGCTGAGAATGATGGATTTCTTCAAGCCAAGTTTTTTGGATAGCCAACCGAATAGATAGGCGAAAGGAGCCGCCAGGAATTGCACCATCAATAAGGTGCCAATCAGGGTGGTATTACTAAATTGTAACTCTTTGCCGTAAGCGGTTGCCATGGTGATGATCGTGCCAATTCCGTTGGCGTAGATCCAGAATGCCAGCAGCCCGAGAGAAAGGTCGCGGTATTTGCGGATTTCTCTGAAGGTTTGACCAAGCCGTTGGAAACTGACCTTGATTGCGTTCATACCTTCTTCACCTGCTACGATACGTCGTTCGGGTTCTTTCACCCGTTTAAACAGAGGCAGCGAGAACGCAAACCACCAAATTGCTACAGTCAGGAATGAAAGACGGGTCATCAAGCTGGTGTTCAAAGCTGGAAACCAGGTGGGCACAAACATGATCATCACCAGGTTGACAGCCAACAGAATGCCGCCGCCGATGTACCCCATCATGTAACCTTTGGAAGAGACCTGGTCTATTTCATCTGCACGGGCAACGTGGGGAAGCAATGCGTCGTAATATACCAGGCTGCCGGCAAAACCGATGTTGGCAAAAATGAAGAAAAATGAGGCGATCAGCCAGCTTCCCGGCTGGTTCGGGAAGAAGAGTAGGGCAGTAGAGATCACACCCAAAACCATGAAGATTGCCAGGAATTTCTTTTTCGATCCGCGGAAGTCTGCCACGGCTCCCAGAATCGGGCTGATCACTGCCGCTATCAGGGCTGCGATGGCGGTGGTAAACCCCCAACGCGAGGTCATCATGGCGGGTGAATCGGCTGCGGTTCCCAGGGTGGCATAGAACACCGGGAATACGGCTGCCATGATCGTGGTGGCAAACGCTGAATTCGCCCAGTCGTACATTGTCCATGCTTTTATTGTCAGCTTGTGTTGCTTCTCGTCAATGATGGGTTTGCTATCGGTTGTTTCCATGTTCCATCCTTTGGTTAGATAATAAATTCTGGGTTAATTATACAGGTGGTCATGAAATTGCCGGTTAACGATTTGTTATTAAAAGATCGATCCACCAGCGATTAGTACTGGTGGATCTTTTCTTATACCCGTAGGAGGATATTATTATTTACCTCAGGCCAATTTTGTGCAGGGTATCATGGAGTACATCCGCAGAGCGTTGGAGTCCTTTTTGTTCTTTTTCGTTCAACTTCAGGAACATTGTGCGTTTGATGCCGTTGTGGCCAATCACTGAGGGCAGACTTAAGTAAACGTCATTGATGCCGTAATATCCCGTGATGAGGTTTGAAACACATAAAACGGAATCCTGTCCACGTAAGATCGCTTCAACGATACGCAGCAAACCATTGCCGATGGCATAGTAAGTGGCACCCTTTTTCTTGATGATTTCATAAGCTGCATCGCGCGTTTTGATGAAAATATTTTTGTAAACTCCCGAGTCAAAGTCTTTACAGCAGTCATCGCAATATTCGGGGCAGTTGCCGGGGCAGTAGTCTTTCAATTCCATGCCGCCAATGTTTGCCAGCGACCAGACCGGTACTTCACTATCGCCGTGTTCGCCGATGATGTAAGCATGCACGCTGCGGCTGTCTACGCCGGCATGTTCGCTGATCAAGTATCTAAAACGTGCCGTGTCGAGGATGGTGCCTGAGCCGATTACGCGCTGGGCTGGCAGTCCACTTAACTTCCAGGCAGCATACGATAATATATCTACCGGATTAGAAGCGATCACAATAATACCGTTTGGGTTATGTTTGACGATCTCAGGGATGATTCCCTTGAATATCTCATAATTGCGGGCAACCAGGTCAAGTCGGGTTTCGCCCGGTTTTTGCCCTGAGCCGGCTGTCACCACCGTGATGGCGGCTCCAGCTGTGTCGGCATAGGTTCCTGCCCAAATGCGAGTATGCGTGGCAAGAGGGACGGCGTGATTGAGATCCATGGCTTCACCCTGGGCACGGTCCATGTTGCGGTCAATCAGCACGATTTCGGCTGCCAGTCCGCTTTGCAGCAGGGCATAAGCGAATGTGGCGCCAACATTACCGACGCCAACGATGGCGATGCGAGTGGGTTGATAAAAGTCATTGTTCAATGTGTCCTCCCGGATATTAAGACAATTTATATCATAATTATAATATAAAATATGTGAACTGTAAACAGTAAACAGTGATCAGTAATCAGTAAACAGTAATCAGTAATCAGTTGTCAGAAAATTGTGATTGTTTGTAGTAATCGCAAACGAACAGCCCCTTCTTCGGGTGAATGAAGGGGCTGTTATTTACTTTGGCAACCAGGCGGTCATGACCTTTTGGGTTTTAGATCCTTGGTTTTGCGTCATCAACTTTCGTTGATTTTGCTCTTCTTCTCGAAGGTTGAACCGGTTTACAAGGAACTTGCCTTGTCCTACTCTGGTTTTCGCAATACCGATATTTCCTCGGTTTGCAATCTCTTCTCGAAGGTAGCTCGGTTATCATGGTCTTGTTCAGACTTTAGATCCTGTGGCTTTGCACCACCGATTTTCATCGGTTTCGCTTTTCAAAGGCAGCCAGGCTATCTGTAGCCACTTACTGGCGGTAGACCCTCTGGCTTTGCGTCGCCAACTTTCGTTGGTTTTGCTCTTGTCTAGACATTAGCATAGTCAATGATAGAAAGTCAATAGAACAAAAGATTTTTTACGTGTTTTTTACGTCGGCAAACTAACGGGTATTTAGGGCTGATTCGCACTTATAAACGAAGTATCGCGCCAGGAAAATGAAAACGGGCTGCTTAGATAGATGACATATTTTCGATCAGGGGTGACAATTGGGCTGATGCAGTAAGGGACGTTCTCGATTTTTACTGGATCTGACCAGCCATTCGCCAGCCAATAGCTGATATAGAGCGATGGAATATCTGCGTTCAGAGGCATTCTGCTGAAAAGTAAATAACTGCCGTCAGGGGAAATATTTGGCGTAAATTCCCGATCAGCACTCGAAAGAGGAATTCCCAAGTTTTGCGGGGCTTGATAGCCGTTTTCATCATATTGCGAAAAAAACAAATCCCAATTGCCGTTCACAAATGCCGAGAAGTATAAATTGTTTATGTTATCAACAGAAATTGTCCAGTGCAATTCAAGCGAGTTGATCGATTCAGGCAATGGCTGTGCTTCACCCCATCCGTCGGCAGTTTTTTCCATTATCCAGATGTTTTCTGGGCTGCCGGTCTCGGAGCCGGGATATTTTTCTTCGGAGATGAAATAAAATTTGCTGCCATCCGGTGAAAGGAATGGGTCGCGGTAATTTTTAATGGATTCGGTTAACTGGATGACCTCGGGTTCAGACCATGCTCCATTTTTCAGTTGGCTGAAGTAGATTGTCGCGCTGCTGTATTCTCCAGCCCACCACATCTGAGTGCCATCCGCTGAGAAAATTGGCGATGAATGAAAAGAACCCTTAAAGAAATCTTCACCAAAGCGTTCAGGTTCAGCGCCGGGTAAAATTGGATCAGGATATTGAATGATCACCTGTGTTGGGGTGTTATTCGGATTTGGGTGAGTAGTTGTGCAGCCAATCAGAATGAATAGAATCGGAATAAGAAGAATGCAAGCTTTTTTCATATTTCCTCCTTTTTCGCTTAGCTTCACAAATCATTTCTTTATAAACAATACCACTTTTCGAAACAGCCTGATCGGTCATTTTCTTAAGCTTACTTCATGCAGGATTTGCCCAACTAAACTTGGAATTAAAAAAAGCAAAAGTCGCTCGAATGAGGAGTTGTTTTCCACTATAATTGCCTGTTGCCTTGTGGTACAATACAGGTATAGAAAATTTATTCTAATGGACACTTAACATGACCCAAAATTCAATCCGTGTGGTGGGCGCACGTGCCCACAATTTGAAGAACATTACCGTTGAAATTCCCCGCGACAAACTGGTGGTCATCACCGGTTTATCTGGTTCAGGCAAAAGTTCGCTGGCGTTTGACACCATTTTTGCCGAAGGACAGCGCCGGTACGTGGAGTCGCTGTCTGCCTATGCCCGCCAGTTCCTCGGCCAGATGGAAAAACCCGATGTGGATTACATTGACGGGCTTTCACCTGCCGTCTCCATTGACCAGAAGGGTACCTCTCATAATCCTCGTTCGACGGTTGGTACGGTTACCGAAATATATGATTACCTGCGTTTACTTTTTGCCCGCATCGGCATTCCGCATTGCCCGGTGTGCGGCAAGGAAGTCGTCAAGCAGTCTGCCCAGGAAGTCGTAGACCGCATCGAAGCTCTTCCCGAAGGCACCAAACTTCTCATTCTGGCGCCCGTCGTGCGTGCACGCAAAGGCACCTACCAGGCTGTCTTTGACGAAGTGCGCAAGGCAGGGTTTGTGCGCGTGAGGGTGGATGGCACGGTTTACAACCTTGATGAAGAGGTCACCCTTGACCGCTACAAAATCCACACCATTGAAGCAGTTGTGGATCGTCTGGTGGTCACCCATGCCGAGGATTCAGAGGAAGCCCGCACTTTCCGTTCCCGCTTAACCGACTCGGTGGAAACCGGCCTGAAGGTGGGCGAAGGGTACCTGACCGTGCAGAACCTTTCGGTTGAACCACCCCTTGACCTATATTTTTCCGAACACCTGGCATGCCCCGAGCACGGCATCAGCCTGCCTGAGATTGAACCGCGAACCTTTTCATTTAATACCCCACACGGCGCTTGCCCCGATTGCCAGGGGCTGGGCAGCCGCCTTGAGATTGATCCCGACCTGCTCATCCCTGACCAGGAGCGCTCATTCAATGATGGCGCAATCATTGCTTTGGAATGGAGCGGTCCGCGAGAACAGGGCGGGTACTACTGGCAGATGGTTGAAGCCGTGGCAAAAGCCTACAAGATTGATCTGGATGCCCCGGTCAACACCTTGAAACAGGATGACATCAACCGAATCCTTTACGGCACTGGCGGAGAACAGTTCACCGTCAGCATGGATGGTCGCAACGAGCGCAAGACCACCTTCCAGACCAATTTCGAAGGGGTCATTCCCAACCTTGAACGTCGTTACCGCGAAACTCAATCGGACTATATCCGCAACAAGATATCAGAATTTATGAGCGACCGGCCCTGCCCGACCTGTAAAGGAGAGCGTCTGCGCCCTGAAGCACTGGCTGTTACTGTGCAGGAAAGCAATATTGTTGAAGTGACTAGCTGGCCGGTAAATAAAACTCTTGAATTTATCAAACGATTATCTGAGCCGGGGGCACTGACCACCCGCGATACTGTTGTCGCTGAACGTATCTTGAAAGAGATCAAAGCCAGGTTGGGTTTTCTGGTGGATGTGGGTCTCGATTATCTTACTCTCAACCGTGCGGCAGGTTCGTTATCTGGCGGCGAAGCCCAGCGCATTCGTCTGGCAACCCAAATCGGATCACGCCTGATGGGGGTGCTTTATGTGTTGGATGAACCCTCCATCGGTTTGCACCCGCGTGATAATGACAAGCTGCTCGAAACCCTCAAGCATTTGCGCGACCTGGGCAACACGGTGCTGGTCGTGGAACACGACGAAGAAACCATCCGCGCTGCGGACTGGATCCTCGACCTGGGTCCCGGGGCGGGAGTGCACGGCGGTGAATTGATCGCCGAGGGCAATGTGGAGGCGATTCTATCCAATCCAAAGAGCCTGACAGGTGCCTATCTTTCAGGGCGAAAACAGGTACCCATGCCCAAAAAGCTTCATCCGCGCAATGGGAAAACCCTCAAAATCATTGGTGCTCGAGAGAACAACCTCAAAAACATTGACGTTGAAATTCCGCTCGGGCAGTTCGTCTGTATCACCGGTGTGTCAGGATCTGGCAAATCCACCCTGATGGTGGATATTCTGTATAACGTGCTGGCTCGCGAACTCAACCGTGCCCACACCCAGGCGGGTCAATATGATCGTATTGAAGGGCTTGAACACCTTGATAAGATTATCAATATTGACCAGTCACCCATTGGACGATCTCCGCGTTCCAACCCGGCCACCTATACCGGCATGTTTGACGAGATGCGAAGCCTCTTTGCGGGTCTGCCTGAGAGTAAGATGCGCGGATACAAGGCTGGTCGTTTCTCATTCAACGTACACGGTGGGCGCTGTGAAGCCTGCCAGGGGCATGGTCAACTGCGTATTGAAATGCAGTTTTTGCCTGATATCTACGTCCCCTGTGATGTGTGTCACGGGGCGCGTTTCAACCGTGAAACCTTGCAGGTAAAATTCAAGGGCATGTCCATCGCCGACGTGCTCGACACCACCGTTGAAGCCGGTTTGGAGATGTTTGCCAACATTCCCGCTATCTATAACAAATTACGAACCCTGCATGAAGTCGGGTTGGGCTATATTAAGATTGGTCAGCCCGGCACAACCCTTTCTGGTGGTGAAGCCCAGAGGGTAAAATTGGCCAAGGAACTTAGCCGCCGGGCAACCGGGCGCACGCTTTACGTACTGGATGAGCCCTCGGTTGGGCTGCATGCCGCTGATGTGCATATGCTGATCGAGGTCCTGCAGAAACTGGTGGACGCCGGCAACTCGGTGTTGATCATCGAGCATAATCTCGACATCATCAAGGTGGCTGACACCCTCATTGATCTGGGTCCCGAAGGCGGAGAGCGCGGCGGAGAACTAATCGCCACTGGCACCCCACGCGAGATTTGTGAGGTGGAAAACTCTTATACAGGCAAGTTTCTCAAGGATTATCTCAAGCTTCACAAGCAGTATTAAAAATGCCACCGGTGCCTCTATCATAGAAAGGGCACCGGTTTTTTTTGTTGTATGTACTCGAACCTGCTTTATTCGGTTACTCCGCGGGCGGCGCAGAAAACCTTAATGGCTTCGTTGATAAACTCAGCCAGCCTGGGGTCAAGGCGGTCATAAAAAGCCTTGAAACGTTCATCTTCCACGTACATCTGTCCGAGGCCGAGCAGCACCTCGTCGGTGCATTCGTAAAAACTGCCGATATGTTGTTTCCATGCGGCAACTTGCTGCTGTGCTTCGGGTGATGCGGCTCCCTTGGGCATGGCATCGCGAAAAGCCAGCGTTATTTTTTCCCCGTTATCCATCAGGGCGTTTTTTGCAGTTTGTGACATGGCATTCCATCTCCGGTTTGAATTGTGGACCATTTCAGGGTCCCAGCGTTCGGCGGCTTCTTTTTCGTATTCTTCCAGTTGTTCTTCACTGAACCCATTAAATAACTGGTTTTCTGACATGGTTAATTGTCCTTTCAAATTATTGATCGTGCGGTCAACAGTCTTCAGCAGGGTGTTCAGCCGTTCCAACCTCGTCTTCAAGGCTTCGCGGTGGTCTTCGAGGGCGCTGACCAGATTGAAATCAGGTTTGCTCATGATCCGTGAGATCTCTTCCAGGCTGAGATCAAGCTCACGGTAAAACATGATTTGCTGAAGCTTGAACAATGACTCACGATCATAAATGCGATAATTGTTTCCGTGGGTGCGTCGCGGATTTAGCAGCCCGATCTGGTCGTAATAATGCAGCGTGCGCACACTTATTCCGGCCATTTCTGAAAGCTGTTTAACAGAAAAATGTTCGTGGTTAACCATGTCAACAGTATAAACTATGACGTAACGTTAATGTCAATGAATTTTTTTCATCATCTTTAACAATCTGTTTATGAATCATTAATTCTTCAAATGTAAAATGGATCGTGGAGGATGAAATGAAAACGGTTTTGTTCTTATGTACTGGAAATTCCTGCCGGTCGCAGATGGCGGAGGCAATTGTCAACCACACCCTTGCAGACAAATGGAAAGCTTTCAGCGCGGGCACACTGCCTGCTGGATATATCAATCCCTACGCTCTGCAGGTTTTGCATGAAATTGGAATTGAGCATCAAGGTCGCTCAAAATCCATTCAGGAGTATTATGGGCAGGCTTTCGATCATGTAATCACTGTATGCAGCGACGCAGAAGCAAACTGTCCGATATGGTTGGGACACGGTAAAAATGTTCACATTGGCTTTACTGACCCTGCGTTATTCAGTGGGTCAGATTCAGAGCGACTTCAACATTTTCGTCTGATCAGGGATCAAATTAGAGAACAGATAGTTGATTATTTAGAGGCAATAGAAGAATGAGTAAGACCAAATTTGCTATTATCTGCCTTTTCCGATTCCGATGTATTTAAAACCGATTTGTTTCAATTGTTCGGCATCCCATAAATTTCGTCCGTCTAAAATCAACGGAGATTTCAACAAGCCCTTGATCCGCAAAAAATCTAGTTGTTTGAACTCGTTCCATTCTGTAGCCAACAAAAGGGCATCTGCACCTTCAGCCACAGCATAAGGCGTGTCACAGAGTTTGACGTCTTTGAGGGTTTTGGCGGCATTTTCCATGGCTTGTGGATCATACGCACGTACACGGGCTCCTTCATTCATCAACAAGTGAATGATCTCGAGACTAGCCGAATCGCGGATATCGTCGGTGTTGGGCTTGAAGGACAACCCCAGAATGCCAACGGTCTTTTCATTGAGCGAACCAAGCGCCTTGCGAAGTTTCATCACCGCCCGACGGCGTTGGTTGCGGTTAATCTCCATAACGGCTTGAAGCAGTTGTGGGTGGGTGCCGTGCAGAACCGCCATGTGTTCGAGGGCTTTAACATCCTTCGGGAAGCAGGAACCGCCCCAGCCCAACCCGGCATCCAAAAAGGCATGTCCGATACGTTTATCCATGCCCATACCCAGCGCAACTTCACTCACATCCGCGCCGAGTTCTTCACACATGTTGCCAATTTCGTTGATGAAAGAGATACGTGTCGCTAAAAAGGCGTTGGATGCGTACTTGATCATTTCAGCAGTACGTAAGTTAGTGGTCATGATGGAACAACGCAGCGGTTGATACAACGTCGCAACGCGTTTGGCTGCTGCCGGATCTTCAGAACCCAGCACGACACGATCAGGGTTCATAAAGTCGTTGATCGCGGAACCCTCGCGCAGAAATTCAGGATTGGAAACCACGCTAAATTCCAATGGGCTGCTGCCGCGTCTTCGGCGGATCACATCTGCCACCAGATCGCCGGTTCCGACCGGTACGGTGGATTTGTTGATCACCAGAATGGGTGAATCAACCAAATCGGCGATGGTTTCTGCCGCTGAACGTACATATTGCAGGTCGGCTTCGCCATCCACCCCGGATGGAGTGCCTACTGCAATAAACGCATATTCAACATCTTTCAATGCCTTTTTGGCATCGGTGGTAAAAAAAAGCCTGTTGGCTTGTATGTTTTGGTTAACCAGTTGTTCAAGACCTGGTTCATAGATGGGCATTTTGCCATGATTCAGGTTGTTTATTCGTTCCTGATCCACATCAAGGCAGGTGACCTGATTGCCGAGATCAGAAAAACAGGTTCCAGTAACCAGCCCAACATATCCAGTGCCAATGACGCATATTTTGCTCATAAAAATCCTCCAAAATCGATTTATTCTATCATATAGCAGGTGCTTGAATGTCTGTCTTGCTATAATAAGAGAGCAAATCATTCAAAAGGATGGTGACTAATGACAGGAAAGATTATTGATGGCAAACTGGCGGCTGAACAAATCCGCGCAGAGGTGGCAAAAACGGTGGAGATGCGGATTAACGAAGGAAAATCACGCCCTGGACTTGCAACTGTGTTGGTGGGAGATGACCCCGGTTCACATACTTATGTACGTTCCAAGCATAAAGCCTGTCTTGAGGTGGGAATTGAATCTTTTGGTCATCAACTACCTGCCAATGCCACCCAGGCTGAGGTGGAAGACCTGGTAAAGAGCCTTAATGCTGACCCCAGGGTGAACGGCATTCTGGTGCAGCTGCCCATGCCGTCTCATATCGATGAAGAGAGCGTGCTAAAAGCGATTTCCATCGAAAAGGATGTGGATGGTTTTCATCCAATGAATATCGGACGTCTGGCACAGAAGGGCAGAGAACCTTTGTTCATCCCGTGCACACCGGCTGGATGTATGTACTTGCTTGAAAAAGAACTCCCCAGCCTCGAAGGGTTAAATGCAGTGGTTCTGGGTAGATCAAATATTGTTGGCATGCCGGTTGCCTTGCTGCTGGTGCGTGCTAATGCCACAGTAACCATCTGCCATTCACGCAGCAAGAACCTGCCTGAGATTATCCGCAGGGCAGATGTATTGGTCACGGCCGTCGGACGGCCTGAGATGGTGAAGGGCGATTGGGTCAAACTAGGTGCGGTGGTGATTGATGTGGGCATCAACCATGTGGATGACTCCAGTCGACCAAAGAGATACCGCCTGGTTGGCGATGTGGATTATGATGAGGTTGCCCCTGTGGCAGGTGCCATTACACCCGTTCCTGGCGGGGTAGGTCCGATGACCATCGCCATGTTGTTGCAGAATACCTTGAGAGCAGCCGAATTAGCAGATTAGAAATTTCCGCTTCAAAACTTGTCAGACAATTGACTTTTCGAAGAAAATTCGGTACACTTTGACTACACAATTTGTCTGACAAACTGGTTGAACCAGAGAATCTATCGCTCAAGGAAAACGAAAGTGACGACTCTTCTGATTAAGCACGCTCACCTTTTGGCTACCATGGACGACCACCGCCGGGAAATTCCGGATGGTGGTCTTTTTATCAGGGACGGCTTTATTGAAAAGGTTGGTCCCACACATACCCTTCCTGAAAAAGCGGATGAAGTGCTGAATGCAACCGGCTACTTGATACTTCCCGGGCTGATCAATACTCATCACCATTTCTACCAGACGCTCACACGAGCCATCCCCGAAGCGCAGGATGCCAACTTGTTCAATTGGCTGACCACTCTTTATCCCATTTGGGCACGTATGACACCAGAGGATATCCGCATTTCCACTCAAACCGCTCTGGCGGAACTCGCGCTTTCGGGCTGCACAACAGCTTCAGACCATCTCTATCTCTTCCCCAATGGCTCCAGCCTGGACGATGAAATTGAGGCAGCCCAGCCGATCGGGCTGCGCTTGCATGCTTCCCGCGGGTCAATGAGCCTCGGGCAGAGCAAGGGCGGGTTGCCCCCAGACAGTGTGGTGGATACCGAAGATACCATTCTGGCAGATAGTGAGCGCCTGATCAGGAAATATCATCGGGCTGAACCCGGATCAATGGTTCAAATAGTCCTGGCACCTTGCTCCCCCTTCAGCGTGACGGGCGTTTTAATGAAAGAAAGCGCCATTCTGGCACGTAAATATGGCGTGCATTTGCACACACATCTTGCCGAAACCCAGGACGAAGAACAGTTCTGCCTTGAGAAATTTGGCTACCGGCCTGTGGCTTATATGCAATCTGTAGACTGGGTTGGTCAGGATGTCTGGTTTGCCCATTCAGTACATGTGTCGCAAAAAGAAATTGAGGTTTACGCCAAAGAAGGCTGTGGGGTGGCGCATTGTCCCTCATCAAACATGCGGCTGGCTTCTGGCATTGCGCCGCTGCAAAATTTACTCAAGGCCGGCGTAAAAGTTGGGTTGGGCGTCGATGGCTCTGCCAGCAATGACGGCTCAAATATGCTTGCAGAGGTAAGGTTAGCCATGTTACTAGCCCGCTTAAAATCTGGTTTAGAGGGAGCGTCTCTTTCTTCTACAGGAGAAGAAATCATGTCTGGCCGGAAGGTACTTGAGGCAGCTACCCGAGGAGGTGCCGCTGTCTTGGGACGTAAAGATATTGGTTCTCTTGAAACTGGCAAATGTGCTGATTTCATCGGCATCAATTTGAATCATTTGGAATATGCTGGAGCCTTATCTGATCCATTGGCAGCAGTGGTATTCTGTCAGACTCGACCTGTTGATTTTAGTTACGTGCATGGCAAGGCTGTCGTAAAAGACGGCCGGTTGACTGGTCTTGACCTTGAACCACATATCCAGAAACATAACAAAGCCGCCCAACGATTGTTGGGCCAATAAACTGAGAGTGGTTAAAAATGAGCATGGATTCTTTTCGATCAAGCAACTCTGTTGAACTGGCAGCTTGTGCCATGGGGCGTATTCCTGCTCAATTGGTAATCAAGAACGGGCAGTGGGTTTGTGTCCAAACTGGCGAGATCATCCCTCATACCGATATTGCCATTTACTCAGGGCGAATCGCCTGGGTGGGCGAAAATGCAAATCACACCATTGGCCCTGACACCAAAGTGATTGACGCTAACGGCATGTTTCTGGTGCCCGGCTTACTGGATGGACACATGCACGTAGAATCGGGCATGGTCACTGTCACTGAATTTGTAAGGGCAGTGGTTCCTCATGGCACAACAGGTATGTTTATTGACCCGCATGAAATTGCCAATGTGTTTGGGCTGCGTGGGGTGCGTATCATGGTGGATGATGCCGCCAAACAACCCATTCACGTTTTTGTTCAAGTGCCTTCCTGTGTTCCCTCTGCACCGGGTTTTGAAACACCAGGTGCGGTTCTTGGTCCTTCAGAAGTAGCTGAAGCCATGACATGGCCTGGGATCATCGGCCTGGGCGAAATGATGAGTTACCCGGCTGTGGTGAACGGCGATGATAAGGTTCATGCTGAAATGGCCTGTGCCAGGTTGAACGGGAAGGTGATTGGGGGGCATTACCCATCCCCCGATTTCGGCAAGGATTTTCATGCTTATTTAGCAGGTGGACCGCAGGACGATCATGAGGGTACGACCACTGAAGGAGCCATAGCCAGAGCCCGGCAGGGCATGAAGGTAATGATGCGTTACGGATCTTCCTGGCACGATGTAGCTGAACAGGTAAAAGCCATAACTAAAGCTGGTTTATCCCCCCGAAATTTTATATTATGCACGGATGATTCCCACTCAGAAACCCTATATCGTGAAGGCCACATGAATCGGGTGGTTCGGCATGCCATTGAAGAAGGGCTTGACCCAATGACAGCCATCCAATTGGCAACCATCAACACTGCTGAACACTTCGGGGTCGCGCAAGAAATGGGGCAAATTGCTCCGGGGCGTTACGCAGATATTGTGTTGGTCAAGAACCTGAATGATTTTAAGGCTGAAAAAGTCATCGCCCGGGGAACCGAAGTGGTGAATCAAGGTCAGTGGTTGATTGAATTGCCCAAGATCTCATATCCTGAATGGGCAACTCACTCGATTCACCTAATCAAACATTTCACTGCCAACGATCTAGTTTTGAATGCAGAGAGTTACAAACAGGTGAAAGCCAATGTAATCGGCATTATTGAAAATCAGGCACCTACACGCCACCTTCAATTTCAGATGAATGTCACCGACGGTGTGATCAAGCAGGACCTGTCACGAGATATTGCCAAGATTGCGCTGGTTGAACGACATCATGGTTCAGGCAGGGTGCAGGTGGGGTTGGTGAGCGGATTCGGTTTCAACCGTCCATGCGCAGTGGCGACCACCGTGGCACATGATAGTCATCAATTGATTGTTGTGGGTACTGATGATGCCGACATGGCAATGGCGATAAACGAGTTGGAATCCTGCGGTGGTGGGCAGGTTGTGATCAGCCAGGGCAAAGTATTGGGTATTGTTGATCTGCCGATTGGCGGATTAATGTCCAATGAACCGGCCAGCATCGTAGCAAAAAAGGCAGCCACCGTATTGGATGGATTTAAGCAATGTGGATGTGAACTTAACAATCCGAATATGCAGTTGAGTTTGTTGGGTTTGGTGGTAATTCCCGAATTACGCATCTCAGATTTGGGTTTGGTAGATGTGTCAAAATTTGATTTCATTCCGGTCATCGAACCGGCAGACTAATTCTAAGATTGAGGCCAAAACGCATGGATAGTACAAAAAAAACAGCAAACAGCCATCCTTTTCAGATGCTTCAGGCGACGTTGGCAAAGTTGATTACCAACACGCCTCCTGGTGAACGCCTTCCGGCTGAGCCGGAATTGGCTCAGATGTTGGGCGTTTCAAGGGCAACGCTGCGAGAAGGAATGCGAACTTTTGAAGGTCAGGGATTGATTCGCCGGCGGCAGGGTGTGGGTACCTTCGTAGTCCCCCAGGCTAAAGTAATAGAAACTGGTCTCGAAGTTCTCGAAAGTATAGAGCGTCTTGCAAACCGCATTGGACTAAAAGTAACCATGGGTGCCCTGGAGGTAAAGGACGTAATTGCCGGCGTGGATGACAGTGAAAAATTGCAGGTGGAGGAGGGTACTTCACTGGTCAAGGTTTCACGAGTGATCCATGCTGACGGAAGGCCAGTTGCCTTTTTAACTGACACCCTCCCCCCCAATATTTTATCTGAAGAAGAATTACAGGCAGGATTTACCGGTTCAGTGCTTGATCTTTTGCTCAAACGCGGCCAAATTGGTTTGGCGAAATCCTTTACTGACATCCAGGCGGTGGCAGCGCCTCCCGAAATTGCCAAAAAACTTGAAATCCAGCGTGGTGATGTGCTGCTGATGTTTGTCGCGCGGCTTTACAGCGATGCAGGAGAAATCGTTGATTTCTCTTACAGCTATTTTCTACCGGGATATTTCAGATTTCATGTGGTCCGTAGTGTTGGAAACGCCAAATACGGATAGTTGATAGAAGAGCGGAGCCTGTTATGAGCAAGGAATATCCAATTATTGAGATTCAAAAAGCAGTCAGCAATAATCGTGAGTCAATTCTCAAGTTCATGAGAGAAATTTGTGCGATTCCCAGTATGGATTCTCAACTTGAAGCGGTTGGCAAACGAATCATCAACGAAATGAAAAGCCTGGGTTTTGATGAAGCCCGGTATGACAAAATGGGCAACGTTGTGGGGCGAATTGGCAGCGGACCCAAAGTAATCGTCTTTGATTCACATATTGATACGGTTGGCATTGGCGACCCAACCGTCTGGAAGTGGGACCCGTTTGTCGGAAAAGTGGATAACGGCATGCTTTACGCCCGCGGTGCCGTAGATGAAAAAGGCAGCACCCCTGGCATGATCTACGGTATGGCAATCGCCCGAGACCTGGGTCTTTTGGAAGGTTGGACGGCGTATTACTTCGGCAACATGGAAGAATGGTGTGACGGAATTGCCCCCAACACATTTGTCGAAGTGGACCCCAAAGTCAAGCCCGATTTTGTGGTGATTGGTGAGCCGACAAAGATGCTTGTCTATCGCGGGCACAAAGGCCGAATCGAACTGAAAATAGTTGCCAAGGGAAAAAGTGCT
This sequence comes from uncultured Anaerolinea sp., assembly GCA_964468875.1. Lineage (GTDB taxonomy): Bacteria > Chloroflexota > Anaerolineae > Anaerolineales > Anaerolineaceae > UBA6107. The sequence goes on from CAYXWV010000002.1 coordinate 30,603, forward strand.
CATGCAGCCAGCAACCAGTTGGGTGATAATGCCATTTATAAGCTGCTTCCGGTGATTGCCGCCATCCGCGATTTGGAACCGAAACTTGGCGACCATCCCTTTTTGGGGCATGCAAAAATCACGGTCAGCGATATGGAAGTGAAGACCCCAAGTTTGAATGCTGTTCCAGATGAAGCCACCATTTTCATTGACCGGCGTATGACCTTTGGCGAGACAAAAGAAATGGCAATTCATCAGATCAAAGACCTGATCCCTGAGAAAGACCGTTCCTCAGTTACCGTGGAAGAGCTTTTCTACGACGAACCTTCCTATATGGGGTTTACTTTCCCGGTTGACAAATACTTCCCGGCTTGGGCACTTGAAGAAAATCATACCCTCGTCCGTGCCGGACAAGCCGCCCGTCAACTGATTGGGCTGCCCGAAGAAAAACCTGGCAAATGGGAATTCAGCACCAATGGCATCTATTGGGCTGGTAAGGCGGGCATTCCAAGCATTGGCTTCGGTCCTGGCGATGAAATCTACGCACACACGGTTGGGGAGTGTGTCCCTCTCGAAGAAGTGGTGAAAGCCACAGAGTTTTATGCGGTGTTGCCAAAAATAATAAAAGATCAAGAATAAAGTAAAAACAAATCAGGACAAATGGCAATTTCTTTTAACTATAAAAATGAGTATTGATATTAAGGAGAACTATGCAAACATATTTACACGGTCGTGACTTAATTGGTGATCTTGATTTTACAAAAGAAGAGGTCGAAACAGTTTTGGAGCTGGCTTTTGATCTGAAACGCAAACGCGCCATCAACGAGCCTACCCCCTACCTGCGCGACAAGGCGCTGGCGATGCTCTTTTTCTTCAGCAGCACGCGTACCCGCGGATCTTTTGAGGCAGGCATGGCTCACCTCGGAGGACACGCCGCTTTTATTGAATCACGTACCACCCAAATCTCGCACGGCGACACCGCCAAAGAGATCGGCGAAATCTTCGGCAGATATTTTGACGGCTTATCCATCCGCCACTGCGACTGGGGCGAGGGCAATAAATATATCAATGAAGTTGCCAAAGCTTCACGAGTGCCTGTGCTTAACATGCAATGCGATGTTTATCACCCTTTCCAATGCCTGGCTGACTTGATGACCATCATGGAGAAAAAAGGCCGCGATTTGCGCAAGAGAAAAATGGTCGTTTCATGGGCATATGCCGCTTCTTATCAGAAACCCATTTCAGTTCCACAATCTCTGGTACTGCAAATGCCTCGTTTCGGGATGGATATCGTTCTGGCTCATCCACCCGAGTTTAAACTGATGCCCGAGATCATGGATCAGGCATACGAACAGGCTCGCAAGTATAACGTGGGCTTTGAAGTGACTGACAACATGGATGAAGCCTTCAAGGATGCCGACATAGTTTATCCGAAATCATGGGGAGCTCTTGTTCATACTTCTGATGCTGAGGAAGGCGCCAGGATCATTGGAAAATACAAAAGCTGGATCACAGACGAACGCAGAATGAAACTTGCCAAACCGGATGCCATTTTTATGCACCCATTACCGGCAGATCGCAATATCGAAGTAACTGATGCTGTAATTGATGGTCCCCAATCTGTTGTTTACGACGAAGCCGAAAACCGGATGCATGTGCAGGAAGCGGTGATGGCTTTGACGATGAGCTAACCCACAAAACAAAAGGAATAAGGAGAAAATGACTAAATTAGCTGTAGTTGCAATTGGTGGAAATTCTTTGATCATCGATCCAAAAAAAGTGACCGTTGAAGATCAGTATTTAGCCGCGGCAGAAACTACAAAACACATCGCAGACATGATTGAGGCTGGCTGGGATGTGGCGATTGGTCATGGCAATGGACCCCAGGTGGGATTTATTCTGAGACGTTCAGAGATTGCTGCAAAATATGAAGGAATGCATGAGGTTCCGTTGGAAGTCTGCGGTGCCGACAGCCAGGGTGCAATTGGGTATGCGCTTCAACAGACCCTTCAAAATGAATTGATCCGCCGCGGGATTAAAAAACCGGTGGCGACGGTTGTCACCCAGGTTAAGGTGGATAAAAACGACAAAGCTTTCACAAATCCCACCAAACCCATTGGCGGTTTTATGGATGAAGCTGAAGCCAAAAAACGCGAGAAAGAACTTGGCTGGAGCGTCGTCGAAGACGCTGGCCGCGGATGGCGCCGTGTGGTGGCTTCTCCTCTTCCAAAGGAAGTAGTTGAAATTGAATCCGTTCTGTCTTTGATCAAGTCTGGTACTGTGGTAATCACAGTAGGTGGCGGCGGCATCCCCGTGGTCGATAACGGTCAGGGGGGGTGCGAAGGTATTGCTGCCGTGATAGACAAGGATTTTGCCAGCAGCTTGTTGGCTCAATTAACCAAGGCTGACCTTTTTGTCATTTCTACCGCAGTCGAAAAGGTTGCCATTAACTATGGCAAACCTGATCAGAAATGGCTCGATCACATGACACTCGCTGAGGCAAAAGCCTACCTGGCGGAGGGAATCCATTTTGCCAAGGGATCCATGGCTCCAAAGATACAAGCCATTATTAACTATCTTGAAAATGGCGGCAAAGAAGCCCTGATCACCGATCCTGCAAATATTGGCCGCGCCTTGAAGGGTGAAACCGGAACCCGAGTTACCAGAGACTAATCTCTTTTACAAAAAGCGGGCTATACTATATGAGTATGGCCCGCTTATGATTTTTTAAGATGCACCTTTAAAATTTTAATATTCCCAGGTGAGAGGTTAAGATACAATACCAGGTATTGTTGTATGGACAACTAGATCGTTTTTACCTGCCCGTATTGAAACAAAACTTGTGAAATAATTGAAAGGAGGTGCAGTAGACACTCATTGTTTGCTTGCTTCCCAGACGATTCATTTTTAAAACAAGTGTTTGAACCTATCCTAAGGAGGAGATTTTATGTTTTCAAAACGCACCTGGACGATCGTAAGTGTTATGCTGGTTCTTGTTCTGGTTCTGTCAGCCTGTGCCAAACCCGCCTCTGACAAACCCTTTACCATCGGTATTTTGACCGTTGGTCCCATCACCGACAATGGTTGGAGCACTGCCACCTATGTTGGTGCCCAATATGTACAATCCAAAATTGAAGGTTCTCAATTAATCTACGCCGAGAACGTCAACACTGCATCCAACCCCAACACCACCGCAGCTCAGTTTGCCGAGCAGTTACTTGAGAGCGGCGCGAATGTAATCATTTTCAACTCGGATGATATGAAAGACGGCGTGACTGAATTTACCGCAGCCCATCCTGATGTTCCTGTGATCTGGCTCACCGGCGATTTTGCCTGGAAAGATGGAGAACGCTATCAGGAATCCATGAAGAGCGAAAGTGATGTGTTCTCAAAAATGGAATACGGCAAAATGATGGCTGGCTGCGCTGCCGCCCTCACCACCAAGACTGGCAAAATTGGTTTCCTTGGTCCATTGATCAATGATGAAACCCGCCGTTTCGCTGCTGCTGCCTACCTTGGTGCTGACTATTGCTGGAAAAACATCAGAAATGAAACCACTCCTATTGATTTTAAGGTCACTTGGATCGGTATGTGGTTCAACATCCCCGGTGTTACCCTCGATCCCACTCAGGTAGCCGATACCTTCTATACTGAAGGTTATGATGTCGTCATCTCTGGTATTGATTCCACCGAAGCGGTGACCGAGGCTAAGAAATTCCGCGACCAGGGACAGGATGTCTATGCCATTCAATATGACTACGAAAAAGCCTGCGACGTCGCACCGGATGCATGCCTGGGCGTTCCTTATTTCAACTGGGGTGTTAACTTACTGCCCGTAATCCAATCGATTAAGGACGAGAACTATTCCCGCCAGTTTGTCTGGTCAGACCCCGATTGGAATGACATCAATAATGTTGACACTTCTCCTGTCGGGTTCAAGAAGAGTGATGGTTTATCTGCCGAGAACGGTGCCAAACTTGATCAATTCATTGCCGAACTGGCTGGCGGATTGAACCTCTGGAAGGGTCCGTTGAATTTCCAGGACGGAACCGAATTCCTTGCTGATGGTGTTGAAGCTACCGATCAACAGATCTGGTACCTGCCTCAATTACTCGAAGGCATGACCGGCGACAGCATCTCCAAGTAATTCATCTATACACACAAAGGGAAGGCAATCTTGATTGCCTTCCCTTTCAATATTATGGCTTATTGAGGTTCCATGGATGTAGAGGTCAGAAATATTCATAAAACTTTCGGCAAGGTTCATGCCAACAATAACATCTCTCTGACCGTAAAATCAGGAGAGGTGCAGGGTATTCTTGGTGAGAATGGTGCGGGCAAAAGTACTTTAATGAAAATTCTTTCCGGTTTCATTTCCTCTGATTCCGGCAGTATCTTGTTGGATGGAAAAGAAGTCAAAATAGCTTCACCCGCAGATTCGGTGCATCTTGGAATTGGCATGCTGCACCAGGACCCGCTTGATTTCCCTCCGCTTAAAGTAATCGACAACTTAATTCTTGGTAGTCATGAAAAAATGATTCCCAATCGCAAAAAAGTGCGCCAGGATTTTGTAGAACTTCAGGATCAGTTTAATTTTTCAATTTCTCCTGATGCATATATAGACAGCCTGTCAGTCGGAGAAAGGCAACAGCTTGAGATCATCCGTTTGTTGTGGTTGGGGGCGGATGTGTTGATCTTGGATGAACCCACCACGGGTATTTCATCTGCACAAAAAATACAGCTCTTTGCCATGGTTCGAAAGTTATCTGAACAAGGCAAGGTGATTATTTTTGTTTCTCACAAACTTGAAGAAGTTGAATCTTTGTGTACTCAAATCGCGGTATTCAGACAGGGTATGAATGTAGGTGAAGTCAAGCCTCCATATAATAGCGACAAACTGGTTGAGATGATGTTTGGCAAAGTGCTAGCCCATGTTGATAAAAAATGCTGCGCCCAGGAAAAAGTCAATATCGAAGTCAAAGATCTCAAGATCGATGACGTTCGTTTACCAATTAATGATGTGAACTTTGAAATTAATAAAGGTGAAGTGATTGGTCTGGCAGGTATGGAAGGCTCAGGCCAGGTTTTATTACTCAGGGCTTTGGCAGGCATCATCCGTCCGTCCGGCGGAAAAATTTTGCTTCATGAAGATAGTGGAACGAACAAAGACCTTGTTGGAAAGCATTACTTCAACTTTAAAGAAGCAGGCATCTCATTCCTTCCAGCCGCCAGATTGGAAGAAGGCTTAATCTCAGGCTTAGATCTTCGCGAACATTTCATCCTGGCAGAACACCAACGCGGTTTCTTCATCGATAACAACGCTGCACAGCAGCTCACAGATAAACGGATTAATGACTTCAACATCAAAGGCACGTCAGAAAGCAAGATCGAGGCGTTATCCGGTGGCAACCAACAACGGGCTGAATTGGCATTGCTGCGTCAGCCATTGAGGCTGCTGCTTCTCGATCATCCAACTCGTGGACTGGATATTGAATCTTCCATGTACATTTGGAGCAAGATGAAGCAGCGTTGTGCAGAAGGGGCGAGCATTCTGTTTATTTCTTCTGACCTTGACGAGATCATCCAATACAGCGACCGAATTCTCGTGTTTTTCGGCGGCAAGGTCTCAAAACCGTTGGACGGCAACAACGTCACCGTTGATCAATTGGGTCAATTGATTGGCGGTAAGGGTTGGGGCATGAACGGAGAAGGACAATGACAATGAATAAAGAAACCACAAAAAACCCTAATCCGTTTATCTATCGTTTGTTTACCAACAAGGCAAGTTCATTGGTTGTGGCTGTGATCTTGGCTTTACTGGTGACCAGTATTTTGATTTGGATCATGGATGTCAATCCGTTTCGTGTGTATGGAGTGATCCTGGCAGGCGCTTTTGGGTCGGTTAACTCTGCCACCCAGGTGCTGCAGGCATGGGTGCCTCTGGTGCTGGCTTCTCTGGGTTTGATGTTCACCTTTACTTCAGGGTTGTGGAATATCGGCATGGAGGGGCAGATTGAAATGGGTGCAATCTTTGCCTACGGTATCATTCGCATCTTTGACGGCTCCAACACACCGGCTGGACTGGTGATTCTTCTGGCAATTCTGGTCGGAATGGTGGGCGGTGCTTTTTGGGCACTGCTGGTTGGTTTACTCAAAAATTTTGGTGGCGTGAATGAAATCTTTGGCGGGCTTGGGTTCAATTTCATTGCAGACGCGGTGATGTTGTTCCTGGTTTATGGACCATGGAAACCAGAAGGCGTCGCTAATGGTTCCACCAAGATGCTCGACTTGAAGTATTGGCTGCCACAGATCGAAGGCACCTACCTCAGCTTGTGGGCGGTAGGGATTGCCGTGGTGGCATTGTTCGCTGTAACTGTAATTCTGAAAGGCACCTATTTTGGTTTGAAGCTTAAAGCAGTCGGCAAGAACAACAAATCCTCCTTCTTGCTGGGCATTCCAACCAACCGCTATATGCTGCTTTCCTTCGTTCTCTGCGGTGTTTTGGCTGGTCTAACCGGGGCATTGCAGGTGACAGGGTTCAATCATGTTTTGAGAAATAATATCTCTGGCGGCTATGGCTATCTTGGATTAATGGTCGGCATGCTTGCAAATATTCAACCCTTGATCACAGCGCCGATCTCTTTCATTTTTATCGTATTAAGCAAAGGTGCAGCCGGGTTGGGCATTGATCTTAGGCTTGATTCCAACTTGTCGGGAGTGATTCAGGGTTCGCTGGTAATTTTTGTGTTGATCATGGACGGCGTGCGTAAACGCCTTATTAAGAGAACGAAAGGAGTGCAAAATGGATAGTTCACTGGCGATCAGCATCGGATCCATTTTTGCATGGGCTGGACCTGTCATTTTCGGCGTCATAGGCGAAACCATCACGGAACGCGCTGGTGTGATGAATCTATCATTAAACGGCAGCCTGATTTTGACCGCCATGATTGGTTTTGTGGTCGGAACAATGACCGGCAGCTTTTTTGCCGGCTTTTTGGCGGCAGCCATCGTTGGTGCACTCGTGGCATTGCTCATTGCATTTATGAGTATTTCGCTCAATCAATCGCAAGTGGCAGTCGGTTATGTGCTGGCAATCGCCACCAAGAGCCTGGCTTATTTCTTGGGCGCACCTTATGTGGGAAAACCAGTCATGCTTTTGCCGCAGATCCCCATTCCATTGTTGTCTGAAATTCCTTTTATCGGACCGATTCTTTTCAGACAGACCATATTAACTTATTTAAGCTACATTCTGATTTTTGCCTGCTATTTCTGGGTTTTCAAGACTCATCAAGGCTTGATCCTGCAGGGTATAGGCGAACGTCCGTCGGCTGCGTATATCCGCGGCGTCAACGTGAATCGCATGCGCTACATCTACACTGCCATCGGTGGTGCTCTCGTAGGTGTAGGTGGGGCGCTTTATTCATTGAGTGTCAAAACTTGGAACGGTCAGCTTTCCGGGTTTGATGGCATCGGTTGGATTATTCTTGCCATCACCATTTTTGGTGGCTGGCATCCACTAAAGGGAGCGCTTGGCTCGTACTTCTTTGTCTTGCTTCAATACCTGGGCATTGTACTTCAGCCTTTGATGCCAAATGTAAATTCAAGAATATTCCAGGTTGCACCTTTCCCATTAATGATTTTGGCTTTATTATTTGTAAACATTGGCAATGCTGATTGGGTGGACCGTACCCTGGCAGGGTTGCCCGAAAACGTAAGGAGAACCGTTGCCAGGGTGATGCGTGCCATGCGGACGTCGCCGCCGGCAGCGCTCGGAATACCCTTTGAAAAAGAATAGGTGACCATGTCGCGATATACAGGATATCAATGTTCGATCTGCAAGAAAGAGTTTTTACCGAGGTCAATCATTTATACCTGTCCACATTGCGGAGGCAACCTTGATGTAATTTTGGATTTCGATTACATCCTTCACAAATACCAACCGGAAGATATCACCTCACGAAATGATTTTTCGTTGTGGAGATATCTTCCTTTATTGCCAATCGAAGATCCCGGATTCGAAAAAACGCCCATTCATAGTGTCGGTTTCACACCAGTTTATTCTCCGCCAGCATTATTGCGAAAACTAGGGCTACAGCAATTGTGGATCAAAGATGAAGGCAGAAATCCGACAGCTTCTTTTAAAGACAGAGCAAGCGCAATTGTGGTTAGTCGAGCGCGAGAAACTGGTGCTGAATACGTGGTAACCGCCTCCACTGGCAACGCGGGTGCCGCTCTGGCTGGCATCGCAGCGTCAGTCGGGCAAAAATCTGTCATCATCGCCCCCAAAACTGCACCCCAGGCAAAGGTAGCCCAGTTGCTAATTTATGGCGCAAAAGTCATTTTGGTTGATGGCAACTATGATGCTGCTTTTGATCTGGCAGTTCAAGCCACCGAGCAGTTTGGCTGGTACTGTCGAAATACTGGGTACAACCCTTTTACAGTTGAGGGCAAGAAAACCGCGGCTTTTGAGATTTGGGAGCAGATTTGCCTTCCATTGAAGGATTTTGAGCGAGAACTATGCGTGTTTGTCTCTGTGGGAGACGGCAACATCATCTCAGGCTTGCACAAAGGCTTTAAAGACCTGGTTCAACTTGGATGGTTGGATCGAATGCCGCGCATTTTCGGTGTCCAATCTGAAAAATCAGCTGCTGTGGCAAATGCCTTCTTTGCCAATTCTGAAACAATTATACCGGTCAAAGCCACGACCCTCGCAGATTCGATCAGTGTTGATCTGCCCCGCGACGGGGTTCGAGCTGTTAGAGCTGCCAGTGAGACAAAGGGCGCCTATCTGACCGTTAGTGACGACGAAATCATTGAGGGGATTAAAGAGTTGGGTTATTATGGTATATTCACTGAACCGGCTGGTTCAACTGCCTTTGTGGGGCTTAAGAAAGCGCTCTTCGGGGGAATGATCCAACCGGATGACCCGGTGGTCGTTATTAATACAGGCAATGGACTGAAAGACATCAATTCAGCCATGCGTGCTGTTCAGGCGGCTCCGGTGATTGAACCCGATTTGGACTCACTAAAAAAGCTTCTACAAAAATAAAGGATACCCGCACATGAAACCTGTTTTTTCGATCATCGCACCTATTTTCAATGAAAAAGGTTGTTTTGAAGAACTTCATCGCAGGGTCAGCGAAGTGATGGATACTACTGGAGAAGATTGGGAATTTGTCATGGTGGACGACGGTTCCTCTGATGGGTCCACAGATCTGATTCGCGAGTTGGCGAAGATAGATAAACGGGTTCGCCCGGTTATTTTTGCCCGTAATTTCGGGCATCAGCTTGCTGTCACTGCCGGCCTGGATTATTGCCGCGGAGATGCCGCGATCATCATTGATGCCGATCTTCAAGATCCCCCTGAAGTAATCCTTGAGTTGATTGCTAAATGGCGCGAGGGTTATCAGGTGGTCTATGCCGTTCGTTCCGAACGAGAGGGCGAAACTTTTTTCAAAAAATTTACGGCATCTGCATTCTACAAAATGATCTATCGGATCACCGATGTGAAAATACCGATGAACACAGGGGATTTCAGGCTGCTTGACCGCAAAGTGATTGACATTATGAACAGCATGCGTGAAAGACATAGATTCTTACGCGGCATGTCTGCCTGGGTGGGTTTCAAGAGTATCGGAGTGTCTTACAAACGGGCTGCCCGTTTTGCTGGTTCCACAAAATACCCCCTCAAAAAGATGATCAAACTGGCATTAACTGCTGTGACCAGTTTTTCTTACATGCCCCTTCAAATTGCGATGGTGTTTGGGTTCATTTCAGCGGGGCTTAGTATCCTTGCCATTCCGGTGGTCGCCATCCTGCGTGTCACCGGCTCGCAGTTTTTCTTTGGACAGGCAACAACGCTGATTGCCGTCCTCTTTCTGGGTGGAATTCAGCTGATTTGTATGGGTATTCTGGGTGAGTATGTTGGACGGATTTATGATGAAGCCAAAGGTCGTCCACTTTATATCACCAGTGAAGCACCTGAAAAGAACGATAAATAACCTAATGGAGTTGCTCAAATGACGAAAATAGACTTAACCGTACAAAAAGAGAGACTCGAACGTACTATCGAACGCGTGCGAAAGCAAAATATTATTTTGCCTACTTTTGCGCAGATGAAAAATCCAGATTTGATCCCTGCCAGAATAAAAGATGAATTACGCGGTATCGGATTGTGGGATGTTCATCCTCGCAACCTTTTTCGCATCTCATGGAAAAATGAGCCCGTCGAAAAGGGCGGCGGATTTCACGGAGTCAACTACCTTGAGCTTCCCAACAGCTTGACTGGCACAAAAGCCCGTATCATTGCTCTGGTGGGAAAATGGTTCCCAACCGGTGCGCATAAAGTTGGAGCGGCTTATGGCTGCCTGGTTCCCCGTTTAATTACGGGGCAGTTTGATCCAACCCGGCAAAAAGCCGTGTGGCCTTCCACTGGCAATTACTGCCGTGGCGGTGCTTACGATTCTGCGTTGATGGCCTGTGAGTCCATTGCCATTTTGCCTGAAGGCATGTCTCAAGAGCGTTTTGATTGGCTTAAAAAGATTGCTGGTGAGGTGATTGCCACCCCTGGCACAGAATCGAACGTCAAGGAAATATTTGACAAGTGTTGGGAACTACGCAAATCCGGACAGGATTTGATGATCTTTAATCAGTTTGATGAATTTGGTAATTATCTATGGCACTATGAAATCACCGGACACGCCATGCAGGAAGTTCTAAACAAAGAACTTCGCCCCGGAGATCAATATCGTGGTGTGGCATTGACCACCGGTTCTGCAGGCACCATTGCCAGTGGTGATTACTTGAAAGGACATTATCCGGCCAGTAAAGTAATTGCCAGTGAGGCGCTCCAATGCCCGACCCTGCTCAACAACGGATTTGGTGCGCACCGGATTGAGGGCATTGGCGACAAACACGTTCCCTGGATTCATAACATCAAAAACACTGACATGATTGTTGCCATAGATGACAATGCTGTGGTCGGGTTGACACGCCTTTTCAACGAGCCTGTTGGTCGAAAATTTCTCGCAAAAAAAGGAGTTGCACAGGAGTTCATTGATCAATTGGGCTTGTTAGGGTTATCAGGCATTGCCAATATGCTCTCTGCAATCAAGTTCGCCAGGTATTATGAACTATCTGAGACTGATGTGGTATTAACAGTTTTAACTGACTCTATGCAGCTTTACGGCAGTCGTGTAGAAGAGTTGCGTGCTGAACTCGGCCCGTTCACTGAAGCTGATGCTGCTGAGGTGTATGGCAGATATCTTCAAGGTGTTACTTCAGACAGCCTTCTGGAATTGACCTATGAATCAAAGAAACGGGTGCACAATTTGAAGTATTACACCTGGGTCGAACAACAAGCCAAAACTTATGAAGAAATTCAAGAGCAATGGTATGATCCTCAATACTGGACGGGTGTTCAGAAACAGGCTGATGAGATTGACCAAATAATAATTGAATTTAACGAGCGGGTTGGTTTGCTCAAGTAGAAATCCTGAATTCCGGGCATGACAAAGATTGTCAGGTCCTGATTTTTTTTAACGCTGAATTAGATACAATAATAACGTGGCAACATCAGGGGCCGGAAATGGATGGAGGATGAACGCCTTTTCTGAGAGTGCGCTGATATTGGTGGCAGTCATGCCAAATGCCAAAGACTTTGAAATCGCCAGGTTGCTGGGGTGGTATCGAATTCCGTTGAGGATGGCGCCAAAAATCATTGAGGTTGACTATCTGGCATTCTATCAAACCAGCAGCTTTGGAGAAGCCCATCGCTGGGCAGTTGAGTATTATGCTCCGGTATTGGGGCATGAATTAACCACCCGGACTGCTTTGTTAAGAGATGAAGTTGACCACCCCAGAGCAAATGAAGAATACTATAAGATTCAAATTGGACCTGTTCAAAAACTGTCACCTGTCATCCCCGCAGGGAACTGGAAGCGAATCACTTTTCTATATACGCTGGGTTGTCTCGTCAACCGCGCGAAGGTGATCAATGACCTGGTGGTTAAATCGGAAGACCGGGAAATATTATGGAATTCTCTGCGAGAACGAAAAAGGGTTTACTCTCAGAGAAAAGATGAGCAACAGTTGCCACTTTTCTCTGAAGAAGAGTTACTGAGCGTTTTAAGCCTGATGACAAACGGAAACATAGATTTAGATTTGAGTGATGTTTAAAACTGACAGGGTTGCTGGTAGAATTGCAGCACAAGAGCTAAGTTGTTCGTAATTCTGGAGACACATGTCTACACTTATCAAGAATGGATTGCTGATCACTGATTCAGAATGCCGCAAAACTGATCTCTTAATCAATGGAGAGCGGATCGTTCAAATAGAGGATTCGATTCTTGCGGGACCAGACATGAAAATAATAAACGCCGAAGGTATGTATGTATTGCCCGGTGGCGTGGATGCCCATGTTCATCTCGATCTTCCAATGTTTGACACGGTTTCTTCAGATGATCACTATACCGGGTCCAAGGCTGCGGCTTTTGGTGGAACCACCACCATGATTGATTTTATCTCTCAAGACAGCGACGACCTGGTAGATAACGTGAGACAGCTTCGATCGAAGGCTGAGAACAAAGCAGCGATTGATTTTGGGTTTCATGCGAATATCACTCATCTGACCCCTGATGTTGAAAAGCAGATTCCTTTGTTGGTGAGGGAGGGCATCACCAGTGTCAAGGTTTTTACTGCTTATAATAATCGGCTTCGTCTGCAAGACGGAGAAATATTCAAGGTCATGCGCATCGCCAGGGATTGCGGAATCCTCACCATGCTTCATGCCGAAAATGGCGACGTAATTGATCTATTGATCCAGGAGGCGCTGGCCGCCGGACATTACTCCGCGGATTGGCATGCTAAAACCAGACCCGCCTGGGGAGCTGTTGAAAGTGTGTTAAGAGGGGCAGCTTTATCTGCAATGGCTGACGCTCCGCTTTATATTGTGCACATGAATGCTGCCGGAGAAGTGGATCAGCTAGAATATGCAAGACAACATGGATTAAAAGTTATGGGCGAAACTTGCCCTCAGTATCTTTTTTTTACGGACGAAGCGCTAAAGAAACCGGATGGTGCCAAATGGGTTTGCTCACCTCCTGTTCGCGGTGTGGGAGATCAAAATCGATTATGGGAGGGTCTGGAGCGGGGCATTCTCCAAACCATTGCCACAGATCACTGTCCATTTTTCTTTGACGGCACCAGGCCCATCCTATATGAAGATAAACCAGTTGCAATCCCCGGCAAGGAGCTCGGAAAAGACGATTTCACTAAAATTCCCAATGGGTTGCCCGGAATTGGTGACCGCATGCCGATTTTATGGACGGAGATGGTTGCCACTGGACGGTTTACGCCTTCGCAGTTCGTAAAATTGACTTGTTCAAATCCTGCAAAAATCTTCGGAATCTATCCCAAAAAAGGAACCTTGCAGGTTGGTTCAGACGCTGATGTCGTCATTTGGGATCCACAAAAGAAGGTTAATTATGGATTGGCATATTCGAAACACCGGACTGACTATAATCTTTACGAAGGTTGGAATCTGTCGGGCTTTCCTATCCAGGTTTTTTCGAGAGGTGAGCTAATAGTTGATCATGAGAAGTGGTTGGGGCTGCCGGGTAGAGGCAAATTCCTTCACCGCAATCCCTTTGAGATGAAAGCCATCGAGTGATTTTAGTATGCTGATTTTAATTCCCATTTTGTTGTTGCTTGTATTTGCTATTGGATTAAACCTTCTCGGACGCTATAAATTGGCCATTGGTTCAACCTGGTTGTTCACTGCCGGGGCTGTGCTGTTGGTTTGGGTTCTATATATTATTTCTCGAATTAAACTCCCTGAAGGATTAAAAATCTTCAATTGGAGCCCGTTGGGAATTGGTTCGGATCCATTATTATTCAGCTTATCAAAACAGACATGGATTTTTGCTTTTCTCTTGGTTTCCCTGTTGGTTGGCGTGATTTTCACGGATACCGTTCGTTTGGGTCGCGGAGACTACCTGACCACCTGGACTGGCTCGATGGTTTTGACGGCGGTTGGGCTGCTTTCGGTTTATTCACAAACCCTTTTGGCAGTGATCATCACCTGGACAATCATTGATATTGTGGAATTTGTCATTCTGGTCAGGGTTATTCAACACCCGCGAGTTCATCAGGCTGCTGTTTTAGAATTCATCACCAGGATATTAGGCACATCAATGATTATCGCCGCCTTGGTTTTTTCTGACTTTCATGGGGTAATCAGCGAGAATATTCAGTTTTCTAAAGAAGTATATATATTGATTCTTCTGGGTTCAACATTACGATTGGGGGTTCTTCCACTTCATGTGCCTCTAACGGCAAACCTGCCATTAAGGCGCAGCCTTGGCACAATACTTAGATTTGTTGCTCCGTTGACGGTTTTTTCATTTCTTGTTCAAATTCAACCTCAGCTACACTTGCAAATCACCAAATTTGATAGGTTTCTTTTCCCGATTGCCTTGATTACTGCTCTCTATGGAGCGGTGAAGTGGGCGACAGCCCAAAACGAATTAACCGGGAGATCGTTCTGGATGCTGGCTTTTTCAGGCCTCGTGTTAATGGCTGTCTTGGAGGGAAAGACAGAAAGTATCATTGCCTACAGTTTGATCATGATTATCTGTGGTGGTTTCGTTTTTTTTCATTCTTATTCCATCAAATGGTCAGTGGTTATGGGGGTGATTTGTTCAATCAGCTTATTGGGAATTCCATACACGCCAGCAGCACCCCTTTGGTTGGTGTTGAGACAGTCGAATGGATTTGTGAATATTCTTCTCGTGATTACTTTATCGCTTCTGTTCGTTGGTTTCGCGAAATTTGTGGTTCGGAAAAGAGAATCTAATTCTCAGGTCGAATTATGGATGGTGCTCTTTTATACAATTGGATTGTTTTTGCTGATTCTCGTTCCGTGGCTCACCCTGATATGGCGATTTTCTGAAATTAAAGAGGCGCAGGTTTGGGCGGTTCCAGTAATGTGTCTTGTTTTCATTTGGCTTTCGTTTGTTGCCACTCGTTTTAAAATCGGTCAAAAACTCCTGTCATTGCCAGCGATTACGAAAATCAAGCCGATTTATGAACGAGTCGGTAAACTTATGGGAAGATTTTTCGAATTCGAGTGGTTTGTTGGGTTCCTGCGCGGCTTCTTGGGTTTTCTGTCTTATCCACTTCATTTTTTCTCCCGCATTCTTGAAGGAGATGGCGGGTTGCTGTGGTCCCTCTTGTTTCTGGCATTAATTTCTTCCGTGATTATCAAGGGGGTACAACCATAATGGATCATTGGATAAATATTCTTCCCATCCTTGTTCTCTCTGCAGCCTGTTTTTATGTTTTGCGAAACGATTCGTTGAAGAAGATTCTGCCTGGCTATGCAGCAATCTACCTTTCGGCTTTTTCAATCATTGTTCAATTTTGGTCGTTTACGTTTGCATTGATAAAACTAATATCAGGCTTAATGGCTTTGATTATTTTGGGAATTTCAATTTACAAGCATATAGATTCCCCGCCTTTAATAAAGAAAGCTGCAATTATCTTTAAATTAGTTGCCATGGGCTTGGTAGTGATCATCATTCTGTTCATAGTAGAAGGAATTTCTGGTTATCTATCCATCCCGCTTGAAATCACCTTGTCTTCTTTACTTGTTATTGGATTGGGTTTGATCCAGTTGGGTGTTTCTCACGAGGCTCATAAAATATTGTTGGCAATAATTATCCTGTTCTTTGGTTTTGAGCTTGCCTTTTCGACCAATGAAACATCTCTGTTGGTAAATGGTTTGTTGGCATTTGTTTCACTTCTGGTTGCCTTGATGGGTGGGTATATGATCGTTAATGAATTCGAGGTGGATGAAGAATGAGTACACCTGTTATTTTCATTCTTATCCCTTTTGTAGTGGCGGTGGCTTTATTCTTCTTTCGCCAAAGAACCCGGATGGTTACGATAACCGCCATCACACTTTGTGTTGTTCTGGCATTGTTTGCCTATTTTCAAAGCTTTGGAGCAATCTGGAAAATCGGTCCGGCATCGATTGAGATCCGAACCAGTCTATCTATTCTGGGCAGGTCATTCTTACTTGCAAATTCTGATAAGTTTTTCTTGTGTTTTATTTATGTTTCTGCAGCCATATGGTTTGGTGCCGCTAATATCGTTCGAGTCTCTGACCGTTTCATTCCGCTTGGGTTGGCAATCATCGCTGTCCTCACTGGAGCTTTGGCGGTTGACCCGTTTTTGTATTCAGCCATTCTGGTTGAAATCGCTGTGCTGATGACCATTCCTTTATTGTTGCAGCCCGGTAAGCCGGTTGGAAAAGGAGTTTTACGCTTCTTGATGTTCCAATCCATTGCCATGCCGTTAATCCTGTTTGGAGGGTGGTTATTGGGCGGCATCCAGGCAAGTCCATCTGACACGGGGAGACTGCTTCGTTCGGTATTGTTCCTGGGTGTGGGGTTTGCTTTTTGGCTGGCTGTCGTTCCTTTCCAAAGTTGGGTTCCGCAATTAACCCAAGATATTCATCCGTATATCAGTGGATTTGTGTTGAGTGTTTTCCCAATTGTTACCATGTTGATCATGCTTGATTTTATTTCCGGTTTGGTTTGGTTGCGTGAATCACTCTATCTTCAGCCTGTATTGAAATTAATCGGAATCATCATGGTGGCTTCATCAGGGGTCTGGGCTGCCGTTGAAAAAGATGGAAGGCGGTTATTTGGGTATGCCGTTCTATTTGAAAGCGGCTTTGCCCTGATTGCAGTCAGCCTTCAATCACAGGTAAGTGTTTTAACTCTTTTTATCTCATTTATTCCAAGAATGGGAGCCCTGGCTTTGATGGCTCTTTCGTTATCCATTTTCAATAGTGCCGGCATCTCACTCAAACTTGATGATCTTCAAGGCATGATTCGTCGTTATCCTTTTGCTTCAAGTGCATTGTTCCTGTCGTTTCTATCAGTAGCTGGAAGTCCGTTATTGGCTGAATTTCCCACCCGGCTGGCTTTACTTGAGCAATTAACACAAATCGATCCGGCTGGAACTGTTTGGGTATTGGCTGCACTGGTAATCTTTATTTATGCGGCAATGAAAGTCTTCCTGTCTTTATCAAAACCAGTTTTTGAATCCTGGGAGCGCAATGAAACCATTGGGCAAATTATTTTCCTGGTGGTTGGAATAATGGTGCTTGTGTTCTTTGGAATATTACCGAATATCATTGGCTCACAACTGGATCCACTAGTAATCAATTTACCGATCTTAAGGTAAGATTAGGATTGTTGAATTTCGAAACGAGGCTTGAATTATGGAAATTGATGAACTTGAGAAACGAATTGATTGGCTAGACTCTGAACGCCAAAAAGATAAAAAAAAGATTGCCGAATTGTCTGACTTGTTGGAATCTATCAAAGAAGAGTATCCCAAAATTGACGGACGATTAATTGCGTTGGATCAGGAAATAAAATCCATTAAGAAAAACTCTTTGCGATCTGAGAAGATTGATGCAGATTTTGCAGCATACAGAACAGAAATCCAGAAAAAGATCAACGAAACAGATAAAAAGATTAGTACTGTTGAGAGCAGCCTCGATAAAGCACGTAAAGAAGATGTTGAACAATTATCAAAAAGACTTCTTGAATACCAGATGGATGTAAAAAGTTTGACTGAGGTCAAGAAAACCCTTCAGCAGCGGATTGATGAAGAAATCAGATTAGGTCAGAGAATCGATGATGTCGCAAAGAGCATTCCGGAATTTCGGAATAATGATGAAGATATCCAGCTGCAGCAAAAAGCATTGTTAAATGATCAAATTATAGAGGGGAAGCGAATAAGCGATATTCAGCTTGAAACAAGTGCCCTGCGCAAGCGAATTGAAGAAGATCGCAACATTTCTGAACTTAGTAAAGAGATGATTCGCAAACTCGAAACCAGAATCAATGAAATTCAAAGCGCCGAACAGGAACGAAAGCAAGCTCAGATTGCCTTTATCGAAAAACAAAGCCTGCTCCAGGTTGAACGGGAGAATTTGTGGAAGGAATGGCAAATTCGTCTCGGTGAATTGGAAGGACTGGGGGTTGATTTCAATGCCCAGCTGCTTCAGTTGGAAGAAACACATCGTTCTGTCAAGCGATCTCAAGATGAATTTGAAGAGATCAATGAGCGATTTAACCGCAGGATTAATGAGATTACAGAAATGAACCGTCTGTCAGAAGAACGCTTCAGGCAGGAATGGATTTCTTTCAAGGCAGACGATCAAAAAAGATGGACAAATTACACATTATCTCGTGAAGAAGAACAGCGGGAAGATGAACGACAACTTTCGCGTGTACTAGACCGGCTGGTTGCACTTGAAGATCTTTCTCAAGAGTTGAGTGATACTCAACAGTTAGTGATCGAAGAGACTAACAAACAAATGCGCGGATTGTTGAATTTCACCCAGGATATGCTGGATTCATATTCAGAGTCATTAGGAAAAAAACACACGATTAAGTAGCTCAGTTTTCTGATTGACTATCAATCGCATTGACAGCTTTGAGCGCTGCCTTTATAATAGCGTCTGCCTTGTGCTCATTAAAAGAAACAAGGCGGATTTTATCCCCAACTTCCCCGTATACCGGCGCGTTGGCGCGGGGAAACGGCGAAGTGAAGATTGGAGAAATTGATAATGAAATATGCAATTGTTGGGAGTGGCGGCAAGCAGCTGCGAGCCGTCGAAGGTGCCACAATCGATGTAGACTTAATGTTGGACACCGAAATTGGTACACAGGTAATTTTGGACGATGTTCTTTTATTTGTGGATGGTGACAATGTCACAATTGGAACCCCCACAATCAAGGGCGCCCAGGTTATCACAACGGCGGTTGATCACGTCAAGGGTCCTAAAGTGACCATCTTCAAATATCAACCCAAAAAACGCATTCGTGTAAAGACCGGTCATCGTCAATATTATACCCGGTTACAAATCGAATCGATTAAAGCGGAGTAGGTAGAATGGCTCATAAAAAAGGTGGTGGTTCCAGTCGTAACGGTCGCGACAGCAATGCACAGAGACTCGGCGTAAAGAAATACGCCGGTGAAAAGGTATTGTCTGGCAACATCCTTGTTCGGCAGCGTGGTACAAAAATTAAACCAGGCTTGAACGTCAAGGTTGGTACTGATGATACGTTATTTGCTGTTGCTCATGGCGTGGTGGAATATGACACCCTGCCCAATGGTCAGAAACAGGTTCATGTAAAACCAGCTGTCTCTGAATAAGAATCAGGTTTTTACAAATCCGTCTACTTGCAGACAATTGTAAAAAATAGCAATCTCAGAAAGGTCAGCGAAATGAAAAAAGGGATTCACCCGACGTATTACCCCGATGCTAAAGTGGTTTGCTCTTGCGGCAACACATGGACCACCGGTTCAACCAAACAAGAAATCCGCACGGAGGTTTGCTCAAAGTGCCACCCGTTCTTCACCGGTCAGCAGCAGCGTATGATCGACATTGAAGGACAGGTTGATCGCTTCTACAAGAAGTTGCAAGCCCGCCAGGATTTTGTCGAAAAAGAAAAAGCCAGAGAGACTTCAAAAGTTTCACCAGATCGTTCTGTCAAAGAAATTGGTCTTCCCACTCGTTCCACTGAAGCTCTTGAAAAAGCTGGTTTGGATACAATTGGCAAATTAATCACCAAAATGGGCGAGGGCGAAGCCGCCTTGCTTGCCATCGAAGGATTTGGCCGAAAATCGTTAATTGACATGAAGAAAAGCCTGCGCCAGCTGGGTTATGAATTACCCTCTGCTGCTGACGAAATTGTTGTCTAATAAATAAACCAAAGTTAACACCTCCGGGTTCTTGTGCCCGGAGGTGTTTTGTTATCTCAAGAGGTTTTTTGGTTTTGAACCCCTGGTTTAAGGTAGAATGATAAAAACAATATCGGAGGGCATGGAATGCTGCATAAAATGGGAAGTGTCGAAGTCATCTGCGGTTCAATGTTTTGTGGGAAAACCGATGAATTAATCAGACGTTTACGTAGAGCCGCAATTGCCCGACAGAAAGTACAAGTCTTCAAGCCAGTCATTGATCTCCGTTATGGAGTGGACAAGGTGACTTCTCATGCAGGTTCAGATTTTGATGCCACACCAGTTGAGAACGCTGAACAAATCCTTCAAAAGATTGACCCGGATACTACCGTGGTTGGAATTGATGAGGCTCAATTTTTAGATGCGAAAATCGAAACCATAGTGGATGAATTGGCAGAGCGTGGAGTTCGTGTGATCGTTGCGGGATTGGACTTGAATTTTAAGGGAGAACCCTTTGGAAGCATGCCCGTTCTAATGGCACGCGCAGAACAGGTGACCAAACTTCAGGCAATTTGCATGGTGTGCGGAGAACCTGCCAGCCGGTCGCAGCGCCTGGTGAATGGCAGACCTGCCAGATATGATGATCCTATTATAATTGTTGGCGCTTCTGAAATGTATGAGGCGCGCTGCCGTCAACACCATGAAGTGCCTGGCAGCCATTAGTGTTATGGAGTTTAAATGAGAGATTATCGTGAATACCTGGGTGAAGTGCTGATCAATGAAGAGCAACTTCAAACGAGAATCGCCGAATTGGGTGCTGAGATCAGCAATGATTATCAAGAAAAAGATAACCTGATCCTTGTTTGTATTTTGCGAGGTGGTGTTCTGTTCCTGACCGATCTGATGCGCAAAATCACTATTCCACATGCCATTGAGTTTATGGCTGTTTCTTCTTATGGTGTAGGTAGTTACGAATCAAGCGGGCATGTGCGTATTACCCTTGACCTCAACGTGGATGTAAAAGACAAGCATGTAATTCTCGTTGAAGACATCATTGACAGCGGGCACACCATTGCGGCAGTACTGGACTTGTTGAGCACAAGAAAACCGGCCAGCATCTGCGTCTGCACCCTGCTTGACAAAGCTGATCGACGTGAGGTTTTTGTTCCCGTGAAATATACCGGTTTCTCAATCCCCAACAAATTCGTCTTTGGGTATGGGCTGGATATAGATGATTACTATCGAAACCTTCCATTTATTGGTGTTGTTGATTTGGACAAGTATCAATCTGGCGAATAGGGTCATTCTTTGATCAATCTTCAGCAAGGCATTAAGAAAATTCAAGAACTGATGATCCCGGGCGAACAATACTATCTTGTGGGTGGGGCTGTCCGTGATGCAATTATGTCGAACGTCAGCCATGATTTGGATATTGTATGTACCGAAGACACGCGTAAACTTGCCAAAAAGCTGGCAAACCAAATTTCTGGAGCCTTTTATGTTTTGGATGAGGAACGCAATGCCTGCCGAGTCATATCACGAGCAGGAAGCATGGGAGGACAGATTTTTGATTTTACCCAGCTTCGGGGTACACAACTTGAAGATGATCTCTTGCAGCGAGATTTCACCATTAATGCTATGGCAGTTGATTTGCGGAAACCCGATGAAATTATTGACCCGTTAAAAGGTGGGCGCGATCTGGCTGAAAAAAGATTACGCGCTTGCACGTCCACTAGTTTTCAGGATGATCCACTTCGGGTGGCACGGGCAGTCCGTTATTCAGTTAAGTATGGGTTAAAGATTGAAAAAGAAACACTCTCACAAATAAAACAAGCTGTTGAAATGCTTGACAATGTTTCAAAAGAGAGACGACGTGACGAACTGATTAAGATGCTTGAAAATGGTGCTCCCTGGGTTGCATTGGGGTTGTTGGAACAACTAGGGGCGCTTCCATATTTTGTTAAGGATGAAAGTTTCACCATAAATCAGGCAATCCCGCGGGTAAAGATCTTTTGTGATTTTTTTACATGGATGCAAGATCCTCAGAAAAGGCAGTTTACCGAGAACCTGGTGTTATCATCGTTCATCACAGCAGTTAAT
Organism: uncultured Anaerolinea sp.; assembly: GCA_964468875.1. Lineage (GTDB taxonomy): Bacteria > Chloroflexota > Anaerolineae > Anaerolineales > Anaerolineaceae > UBA6107. The sequence goes on from CAYXWV010000002.1 coordinate 52,449, forward strand.
CATTTGAGAAAACCATTGTTGTGTTGGTTGAGCACTGTCAATCAATCTGAGCGTTCTCGTTTTGGTATAAACCTGTTAACCTTGCTCTTTTGGGAGATTGACCTCGCGAGAATAGAATCAGCGGCGAGTGTTCTGGCGCTCTCAAATGAAGAAATCAATCATATTCAAGTAATTGTTCAAAATCAGTTTTTATTGTTGAGTTTTATCACCCTTGATTTACCTCTGGAAAGTAGAACCATTTATCAATATTTCAAGCAATTGGGAGATCAAGGTGTAGATCTGGTATTATTGTGGCTCTCAGTTTTTGGCAGCCAACTCTCATCAGAATTGAACACTGATCAGTGGATTAAACTGCTTGAGATCAGCCGTCAATTGGTAGACGCCTGGATTAACCATCCAGAAGTGGTTAACCCGAAACCTCTGCTCAATGGCAAGGAATTAATGTTTGAATTTGATCTCCCCCAAGGTCCCCTCATTGGAAAAATCATTGACGAAATGCGTGAAGAACAAGCTGCTGGTTCACTGACAACAAAAGAACAAGCCATGCAATGGATTGATGATCGACTGCACAGCTTGTTATGGAAAAAAAGTTGAACCGCTAAACGGGGAAGATCTCAGGGGTGATACGTAATTGCGGATTACTTCCTTTGGTCAAATTACTGCGACGAGCCAGGTTGTTGATATGGGCTAAAAGAATATTTCTGGCAGCGGGCTTAATCAGAAAATCATCTGCACCAGCGTCAAGTGCTCTTGCCACCAAACCCGGGTTGTCAATCACAGACAGGATCAAAATTGGTACTGGGCTGAATTTGCGAATCTCTGATGTAATTTGCCAACCATCCATATCGGGCATCATCAGATCAAGGGTCACAATATCAGGATTAACTTCTCTGACTTTTCTTAACCCCTCTGTGCCAGAATTTGCAGGTAATACTTCCATCTCAGAGGATACCAGTATCAATTTTAGTAAGTCGGTCATTGCAGGATCGTCATCAATGACAAGAATTTTCATACAGTCTCCGTTGATTAAGGCTTGACTAATTATCAGACATAGGAAGAGGAAATTACCTTTCAACTGATTAACAAAACGCCGCTTGAGTTGTATAGATTTCTTAAAAATGTCTGGATCAGTGTTGGATAAAATTATGGTAAAATTCCTTATTTGGTGTAAATTTCCCGCCACGGCGGGTTAGGTTGATTTCAATTTATCTGGAGGATAAAATGGCTGGTAAGAAATGGGTTTATTTATTTACTGATATCAAAGAAGCCGAAGCCTATGTCGGTAACGACTGGGATAAAGTTCGTGCTCTCCTGGGTGGCAAGGGTGCCAACCTGGCCGAAATGGTCAGAATTGGTTTACCGGTTCCTCCTGGTTTCACTGTCACGACTGAAGCCTGCAATGCTTATCAGGTGGATCAGAAATTCCCGGCTGGTATGTGGGATCAGATGCTCGAATGCTTGAAGGCAACTGAAAAAGCTGCCGACAAGAAATTTGGCAGCAAAGAAAATCCTCTGTTGGTTTCATGTCGTTCAGGCGCCAAATTTTCCATGCCTGGCATGATGGATACCGTGCTCAATATCGGTTTGAATGATGAAACTGCTAAAGGCATGGTTGAACTGACAAAAAATGAACGATTTGTTTATGACTCTTATCGCCGTTTAATCCAAATGTTTGGGTCTGTCGTGCTTGGAATCGATGATGAAGCCTTCGAAGGTCCCCTTGAAGAAGCCAAGAAAGCCAAAGGTTTCAAAGCGGATACTGAATTGACCGCTGACGATCTTAAAGCATTGGTTGAAACCTTTAAAGCCGTCACCAAGAAAGAAAAAGGTTTTGACTTCCCGCAGGAACCTCTCGAACAGCTTAAACTGGCTACCGAAGCCGTTTTCAAATCCTGGAACGGCAAACGCGCTATTGATTACCGTCGCGCCACCAACATCCCCGATGATCTGGGAACCGCAGTCAACATTGTAACCATGGTCTTCGGCAACATGGGCAATGATTCAGGTACCGGTGTAGCTTTCACCCGCAACCCTGCCACTGGTGAACGAAAACTCTACGGTGATTATCTGCTCAACGCCCAGGGCGAAGATGTTGTTGCCGGTATTCGCAACACTGAAAAAATTGACACCCTTGGCAATGATCTTCCTGAAGCTAACAAGGAATTCCTTGAAATCGTCAAGAAGCTTGAACTTCATTATCACGACATGCAGGATGTTGAATTCACCATCGAACGCGGCCGTCTGTGGATGCTGCAATGCCGCAATGGCAAACGTACCGCTGCTGCCGCTGTGAAGATTGCAGTGGATATGGTTGACGAAAAACTGATCAGCAAGGAAGAAGCCGTTTCTCGTGTTTCTCCTGCCGATGTTGATACCCTGCTTCACCCGCAGTTCACTGTTGACACTAAAACTGCTGCCAAAAAAGAAGGCCGCTTCTATGCTTCTGGTGTGAACGCTTCACCTGGTGCCGCTGTTGGTCAGGTTTACTTCGATGCCGACAAGACCGAAAAGATGGCCAAGGAAGAAAAACAGCAGACTATCATGGTTCGCCCGTTCACCAAACCCGATGACGTGCATGGCATGCTGTCTGCCCAGGGCATCCTCACCAGTGAAGGTGGCGCCACTTCTCACGCCGCAGTTGTTGCCCGCCAGTTTGGCGTGCCCTGTATCGTGGGTGCCTCTTCTGTCGTAATTGATCTTGAAAAACGAGTCATGAGCGTCAACGGTACAGTTGTCAAAGAGGGTGAATGGATCTCTCTTGATGGAACCACCGGTGAAGTTTTCGTTGGCAAACTTGATCTGACCGCCGCAACTCTTGATGAACAAACTGACCTGCTCAAACTGCTCACCTGGGCTGATGAAATTTGCGAAACCAAAGGCATCCGCACTGCCCCTGAAGGTTGGCCGACCACTGGTTTGCAGGTCTGGGCAAATGCCGACTACCCCAAAGATGCCCAGCGCGCCCGCTCTTACGGTGCCAAGGGTATCGGCCTATGCCGTACGGAGCACATGTTCTTTGAACCCGCTCGTTTGCCAGTTGTACAGCGTATGATCCTCGCCAAAAATGATGAGATTCGTAAAGCTGCCCTGGATGAACTGCTTCCGTTCCAGCGCGCTGACTTTGACGGCCTCTTCACCGCCATGGATGGCTACCCTGTGATCATCCGCTTGATCGACCCCCCGCTGCATGAGTTCCTTCCCGCGCAAGAAGCTCTCCTCGAGGAAGTTATCACCATGCGCGTCAAAGGCGAAACAAAGGGCCTGAAAGAAAAAGAAGAACTGCTTGACGCTGTGAATGCCCTGCACGAATCCAACCCGATGATGGGTCTGCGTGGTGTACGTCTCTCCATTGCCATGCCCCAGATCGTTGAAATGCAGGTTCGCGCCATCTTAGAAGCTGCCGCCGACTGCACCAAACGCGGTGTCAAGGCTAAACCTGAAATCATGATCCCCTTGACCGGTCACGTTAATGAGCTCAAATGGATTCAGCCGCGTCTCGAACGCATCGCCAAAGATGTCATGACTGAAAAAAAGGTTGAATTCTTCTACAAATTTGGCACCATGATCGAAATCCCGCGCGCCGCTGTTACTGCTGGCGAAATCGCTGGTTTGGCTGAATTCTTCTCCTTCGGCACCAACGACCTTACCCAAATGACCTTTGGCTACAGCCGTGATGACGCCGAGCGCAACTTCCTGGTAAAGTATGTCGAAGAAGGCATTCTGCCCAAGAATCCTTTCCAGACTCTGGATCAGGATGGCGTTGGCAAGTTGATGCAGATTGCCGTTCAAGATGGCCGCGCCGAGCGTGTTAATCTTGAAGTGGGTATCTGCGGTGAACATGGTGGCGATCCCGCCTCCATCGAGTTCTGCCACCGTGTTGGCAACAACTACGTGTCTTGCTCACCGTTCCGCGTACCGGTAGCCCGACTGGCTGCCGCACAGGCTGCTCTCAAGAACCGCGCCAAGTAAGAGATCGCGTTCTATGCAATCGAGCCTTCCAAAATCTGGAAGGCTCGATTTTTTTATTCTATCCCTGTCTAGGGTTTGAACTTTATCAGGGTTGAAAAAAATCTATCTTGATATCAATGGTTCGGTAATTAACCATCGTTAACGGGTGTAAATATCCCTGTAGACCACATGATTCTCAGCAATCGACATGATGTAATTCTTGGTTTCACTGTAACTGATAATTTCTAAAAACAAGTCGGGATCACCTTTTGCAAGTTCCATCCATCGTGTAGTGGCTGTATCGCCTGCATTATACGAAGAAAGTGCTGCATAATAGTCTCCATCATAAATATCGAGACAGCGCCTAAAATAATGAACCCCAAGCCGGATATTGACCATAGGGCGATTCAAATCATCAGTGGTGAAGTTCTGTGGCCAGCCATAGTTTTCGACAATATTCACGGCAGTACCCGGGGTGATTTGCATTAACCCCTTGGCGGAAGCCACAGAAACGATGCTGCTGTCAAACATGCTCTCCTGCCTGATGAGGCTGAAAATCAGCATGGGGTCAAGTTCATGTTCAACCGCGTCAGGAACAACATAGTCCTTGAAGAAGGTTCCAAACCGGATGTGGTTAAAGAAAACAGGTGGGGTGGTCAGAGTGGCTGCCTGGCTTAACCCGGCTAAATCCAAAACGTGACGACTGGCATAAATCGCCGTTCGATAGAACCCCATTTGCAGCGCCTGGTTCATCAACCTGTAGGTGCCAACCGCGTTTCCAAGAAGGTTGGTCCGCAGGGTTTCAAGCTGGCTAGAGGCTTCTTCGCGCATTCCCAGTCTGATATATTCCTTTGCTTTGATATATTCAGGATTCGATGATAATTCTGCCATCGTGGAAAGATCAACAGAAGGCTCCAGTTGGAAGGTTGTGCGCACCCACTGATCGGCTTTTTGCTTTTCAGCATCCAGATCAATCCCCAGATCAATATTCTGTAACACTGGGAAAGGACTTTGCTCGTTGATGATTTGATCTGCTCGAATGCTATAATACCCGGTTGGATCAGCCGCGGCGGCTTTTTGATAATACTCTGTTGCTTCAGCTGTCCGACCCATTTTGTAGAGGGTTTTGCCGACCCACAGGTTGGCGGCTGCCAGTTCGCTGGGAATATCAGTCAGTACGATTAACCGTTCAAAGGTGATTAACGACTTGTCATATTCTTCTTGGCGGAAGTATAGGATGCCTGCTTTGAATAACCCTGAATAAGCCAGATCAGAACCGGGATACTCGTTGAGAATCCGCTCGTAAGTTTGAGCTGCCATTGAAAGATAGCCCCCATCCACATAGATGCGGGCGGCTTTATCGAGCATTTTTGGCGAATTTATCGAATCATCGGGAACAGAAGCAACATAGGTCAGGCAGGTGTCTGCCGCCTCAAGATATTGATAAAGAGACCACCACTGTGTGTTGGATTTTTCCTCATAAGCTCTGAAGTAATACTCATGTTCAGAGCTGTGTTCGTTGATCACCTTATCCCATTCTAAAACTTCATTTTCATATTCATTTATTTCATAAAAACTGAGTGCGCGATAGCTGTGGGCTTCAGCGGTATGATCTTCATTTTCAAGAATATATTGCTGTAAAATATCCATGGCGATGCTGTATTGACCTGCATAATAATCAATAATGCCGCGTTTGAGCGGATTGACAGCCTGCCCTTCTTCGACCAACTGTGACAGTGCCGAATAGGTATCATACTCTTCTTTATAATTCTCGACAGAATCCTGATATCGAGCATATGCTTGCTCGGGCAATCCCATTTGAGTATAGATACGTCCTAATAACAGGTTGGATTGTGATTTCACATAACTGCTTATGCTGCTTTCGAGTAGCGAAAGATAAACTGAAATGGCTCTATCTTGCTGCCCGGCTCTAGTAAGGGCATCTGCCAGGGCTAGTTGAAGGCGGTCGTAATCCAACGGGTCAACATTAATCAGGGCAGATTCAAAGGCGACAATTGCCGCGTTATAATCTCCTTCAATCATCAAGGCTTCTGCACGCATTTCGTTAATTTCACTATTCAAGGCGCTGGGCATTGCTGCGAGGTAGCTGGCGTACGCATCTGCTGCCAGGCGGGGCTGCTCCAATGCTTCATAAGTTTTCGCCAGGAAGAAGAATGCTGTGTTGCGTGCTTCACCATCCGGAAAGTTGTTCAAAAGACTGGAAAACTGATTTACCGCGGCGCGGTAATCCTTCTTTAATAGCAGCGCTTTGCCAAGTCCTAGCATCGAAGAAGCTTGTAGTTCTTGATCAACCGTTTGGGTGCTGCCAGGTAGGAACTCTGCATACGCTAAATCATAATCCCCGCTGATCAAATGCATTTCACCAAGAGAAAAACTAGCCTGGGGGGTCGGAGTGGGGGTTATGGTAGGGATAACCGATTGAGCCGCTAAACCATCGGTTGGAAAAAAAGGATTGTTGCCAGGGTTGTTTGCGTTTGTAGGAGAACAGGCGCTAACCACCATGCACATGACAATGGCGAGGAGCATGATATTTTGTCTCATAGAAAAATTTATACCGGAGGTTCAATTTCATGTCAATAGTCCAGCAAAACACCTATAAAAGACAAAAGTAATACTATGTAACTAAGATCATTTCACGTATTTGACTGAAATTAAACTTGATTAACAAGGGATTCTGAACTTAGATAGAAGTACCAATCTTGGAATAAGCGCAAAATATTGCATGGACTGTTATTTCATGCTAAACTTTATGAGAAGGAACGCTCTCATGAGAGGGCGTTTTTTGGTGGTCTCTTGCGTACGATAGAATGGGTTCCTGAAAAACAACAAGTTCGAATGATTGATCAACGCAGTCTGCCGGGCAAATTTGAGTATATATACTGCTCAACCCTGGAACAGATGATTGATGCCATTTGTTCCATGGCGATCCGTGGTGCGCCCGCCCTTGCTGTGGCTGGTGCCTATGGCATGGTACTGGCTGCCCGACAGTTCAAAATCGGAAAACGTATGCAGCTTCGTCAGGCGGCAGCACAATTGAATTCATCAAGACCAACTGCGGTTAACCTTTCGTGGGGAATTAACCGAATGTTGCGCATCGTGAACGATGAACTTGTCAGCGAGGATGAATTGGATGAGCGGTTGCTTAAAGAAGCGCACCAAATGGCAGAAGAAGATGTGCAGATTAACCGCCGGTTGGCAGAGAACGGTGCCAGCCTGATTGAAGATGGCGATACGATCATCCATCACTGCAACACCGGTTCACTTGCAGTAGTGGATTGGGGGACGGCTTTGGGGGCGATTCGTTTTGCTCACGAACAGGGCAAACGTATCCACGTGTTGGTTGATGAAACCAGACCGCGGCTGCAAGGAGCGCGTCTGACCGCCTGGGAGTGTGAACAGTATCACATCTCATACGAGATCATTTGCGATAATGCCGCCGGCTATTTCCTGCGGTCTGGAAAAGTTAATAAAGTCTTTTTTGGTGCTGATCGGGTGGCAGCCAATGGAGACGTAGTCAACAAGGTTGGCTCGTACATGCTTAGCCTGGCTGCACATGTCAATGATGTGCCTGTTTACAGCGTGTTTCCGCTCTCGACGGTAGACCTTAGCATCGCTGATGGTGATTTAATCCCCATCGAAGAACGGGACGCTAACGAAGTATTGGGAATTACCTTTCATGGCGAACCCATTGCGCCAATTAGCGCGAAAGTCCGCAACCCTGCATTTGACATCACTCCGCATGAATTATTCACGGCTTTGGTGACAGAGGTTGGTGTGGTTTATCCACCATTCGCTCAAAATTTGCCTGGTTGCGTTTATAATAATCAATTGGATGGTAAATAATGTCTCTTGTAATCACTGGTTCTGTTGCTTATGATTATTTAATGACTTTTCCGGGTTATTTCAGGAAGAATATTCTTCCTGATCAACTGGATAAGATCAGTCTATCGTTTCTGGTTGATACGATGATCCGCCAGCGCGGCGGGGTGGCTCCCAATATTGCCTACACTCTGGCGTTGCTCGGAGAAAGATCCAAGGTTTTCGCCACAGTAGGAGAAGATTTCGAAGAGTACCGCTCCTGGCTGGAGTCTCACAACGTGGATACCGAATATGCCAGGGTTGTACCAGGCAAGTTTAATGCCTCTTTCTTTGTGAATACCGATCTCGAAAACAACCAGATTGCCAGTTTCTATACCGGTGCCATGGCTGACGCCGCCTCTCTTTCTCTTTATGAAATGAAAAAGGGTGAGGCAGATTATTTGGTTATTTCACCTAATGATCCGTTGGCAATGAAGAAATATGTGGAGGAGTGTATTGAACTGGGCGTCCCCTACTTGTTTGACCCTTCACAGCAAGTCGCCCGCAATCCACATGAAGACTTGCGCAAAGGAGTTCAGAATGCCCACGCAGTGTTTTGCAACGAGTATGAATTTGAATTGCTGCAAAAACACACTGAACTCTGTGCCGAAGACATGGAAGGATGTGTCAAAATCCTGGTCGTCACAAAAGGCGAGAAGGGAGCGAGCATAAAGTCAGAAGGGAAAGAATATCTTATCCCCGTAGTCCCGGCTAAAGAAATTGCCGATCCCACCGGCGTTGGAGATGCCTTCAGAGGCGGTTTCTTGCGCGGATACCGCTTGGGTCTGGATCTGCAAACTTGTGGTCAAATGGGTGCTCTGGCAGCTACCTACTGCCTTGAAAAGAAGGGAACCCAGAACCATTATTACACCCCTGTTGAATTTGTCGAACGTTACCGAAACTATTTTGATGATCAAGGTGCGTTGGATATTTTGAAATAACCAATATCGGAGGAATTGATGACAAATTATGATGTAAAGGATATGAAACTGGCAGATGGCGGACGGCTCAAGATCGAATGGGCTGAACGTGAAATGCCTGTGCTGCGTCAGATCAAGGAACGCTTCGCCAAAGAACAGCCTCTCAAGGGTATGCGCGTTTCAGCCTGTCTGCACGTGACCACCGAAACCGCGAACCTGATGAAAACTATCCAGGCGGGCGGCGCGGATGTAGTCTTGACAGCTTCCAACCCGCTTTCTACCCAGGATGAAGTGGCTGCTTCATTGGTTAATCATGATGAAATTCCGGTTTACGCGATCAAGGGCGAAGACAATGTGACTTATTACAAACACATTAATGCCGCCATTGACCACAAACCGCACTTCACCATGGATGATGGTGCTGATCTGGTCAACGTGCTGCACACGAGCCGCCGCGAAATGCTTGAAGGTGTCATTTCAGGTACTGAAGAAACCACCACGGGAGTCATCCGTTTGCATGCTATGGCTGCCGACGGTGCATTAAATTACCCGATCATTGCTATCAATGATGCTCTGACCAAACACTTCTTTGACAATCGCTATGGCACGGGCCAATCTACCATTGATGGCATTGTACGCGCCACAAACATCCTGCTGGCTGGAAAAGTCTTCGTGGTCGCCGGTTATGGCTGGTGCGGACGCGGCCTCGCCATGCGTGCCCGCGGCATGGGTGCCAACGTGGTCGTCACCGAAGTTGATCCCCTCAAAGCGTTGGAAGCCGTGATGGATGGTTACCGCGTGATGAAAATGGAAGATGCTGCCAAAATTGGCGATATCTTCTGCACCCTGACCGGTGACATAAACGTCATTGATGAACATCACTTTGCCGTGATGAAAGACGCTGCCATCGTTGCCAATTCAGGCCATTTTAATGTTGAAATCAACATCCCTGCGCTTGAAGCTATGGCAAAGAGCAAGAGACTGGTTCGTCCCTTTGTGGATGAATACATGACCAAAGATAATCGCCGCATCTACATCCTTGGTGAAGGTCGTTTGATCAACCTTGCTTCTGCTGAAGGCCATCCCGCCTCGGTGATGGATATGTCATTTGCCAACCAGGCGCTTAGCCTTGAATACCTGGTCAAGAATGCTGCCAAACTTGAAAAACGCGTCTATTCTGTGCCGGAAGAAATCGATCAAAAGATCGCCGCGCTCAAACTTTCTGCCATGGGTGTTTCCATTGATACCCTGACTCCCCAACAGGTGAAATATCTCGGTTCCTGGCAGGAAGGCACCTAGTATTTAAAGGGTTAAAAAGAAACAGCGGGAATATAAACCCCGCTGTTTTTATTTTTGTGAAACCTGTTAACGAGTGATCGCCATATTCCCCAGGGCGGCAAAGGAACTGGCGAAAACTGAACTGGAACGGTAATACGACGAACTTCCGTCAACGAAGTAATATCCCTCTGAATCGTACCCGGTGACGATCACCGTATGCTCATAGTAAGCGACCAGGGTAGTGTTACCGTCAGCCGAAGTGTAACTGACGCCGGAACCTGTCCATACGTTTCCGACCACCCAGGCAATTACTGGGTTTCCGGAAGCAATTTGTTTTCGCATATCAGTTAACGAAAGCCCTTTCACAGCATTGGCTGAAACGCCGTTATTGTTCAATACAACTGCCACGGGAGCGGCATGAACGCCGTAATCATAAGGGGGGATTTGCCCATGGGCGCCGTTGACATTGCCCACAAAACCTGCATCCGGGTTGTCTGAGCCAGGAAGGGATGCCAGAATCGTACTCTCAGAAATGGAGTAGCCGAAGTAGGCAGCCCAATCCGCGGCAGAGCGCGATTCGCAGGAAAGGTTATAAGATTGGTTGTAGCCGGTAACCCCGCTGATGCGATATTCTGCTGGCAGACCGTCCACTGGTGTCAGGGTTGGCAATGGAATTGGTGTATTTGTCGGTACAGGGGTATTCGTGGCAGTAGCCGTGGCAGTGGGTGTGTTGGTGGGCGTTGGCGTAAAAGTGGCAGTGGGGGTTGGCGTGTCGGTCGGAAGTGGCTGAAATGGCGTGGCTGTCTCTGTTGCTAGTGCATCAGAACCGTATCGCAGTACAGTCCTGGTGGGTGTAAGGGTGGGGGTGGGTGTGACAAAATAGCCAAACCCTTCGGTGCGAATTGCAAAAAAAGCTGCTGAGATAATCACCAAAACTGCGATTATCCAGCCGATGAATGCAAGAGGTCTCTTATTTTGTGGAATCGCCTTCATTACCGATGCCAGAGTATTCCTTGTGGTTATTCTGTGATCATTATATCCAGATAAAGGGAATCTCCAAAAGGCTGTCCGTTTGGATCGAAGGCTTTCCAATGGCTGGAATGTCTTCCGGGTTCGCTTGGCGCGGTGAATTGGAGGGAGATAATTGTTTCAGTGCCGTTACGGGCAGGCACCAGTGATTGCGGGGATGCGGCAGACATCTGGTCCCCGCCGATGAATTGAAGTGAATAAGCGGTATCCCAGTTACAGGTGCCGCCGTTTTTTACTTTCCACTGTTTCTCAATCACTTCACCCGGTTTTACTTCACTGAAATCTGGGTAAGTCAAGTCTTCAAGATATTGTAGCAAATTGGTGCAAGCCGCTGATTGTGTTGATGCGTACTCAGGGGTGGGGGTGACTTCATTCAAGAGAAATGAAGTTGGCAAAAAGGTGGGTGCCTTAAAAAGGGGTGCCTGTTCTTCTACCGGCACAGAGTGTCTTGGTGGAATTGACTGGCAGCCTGTTAGTAAAAATATCAGGACTGCCAGAACAAACCTACACAAGATAGTAAACTCCCTTTTTGATGGAGGCATAGAAATCAGTCTTCGCCGTCGCTGGTATCTCCGCCTGAGCCGCTAAATTCTAGGGGCATTTCTCCACCCACGGCGCGTTCGCGGACGGTTTTCTCAATTTCGTTGCAGAGCTCAAAGTTCTGCTTAAGAAATTCCTTGGCGTTCTCACGTCCCTGTCCAAGACGGATGTCATTGTAAGAAAAGAAGGCACCGCGTTTGGTGACCACTTCCATCGCAGTGGCAAGATCAATGATGTCTCCAACTTTGGAAATGCCTTCGTTATACATGATGTCAAATTCGGCGGTGCGGAAGGGCGGCGCAACCTTGTTTTTCACCACGCGCACGCGGGTTCGGTTGCCGACAATCTCGGCGCCCACCTTGATGGATTGGATACGGCGGGTATCAAGGCGCACGGAAGCGTAAAATTTTAACGCCAGACCGCCGGGGGTAGTCTCAGGGTTGCCAAACATTATGCCGATCTTCTGGCGTAGTTGATTGGTGAAAATGACCGTGGTTTTGGTTTGATTGATGGCACCTGAAAGCTTGCGCAGCGCCTGGGACATTAACCTTGCCTGCATGCCCATGCTGGCGTCTCCCATGTCGCCTTCGATCTCGGCGCGGGGCACGAGGGCAGCAACAGAGTCAATCACCACCAGGTCCACGGCGCCTGAGCGCACCAGGGTTTCACAGATTTCAAGCGCCTGTTCACCTGTGTCTGGTTGAGAGACGAGCAGGGCTTCAATATCAACACCCAATTTGACCGCGTAAGCAGGGTCGAGGGCGTGTTCCATGTCAATGAATGCCACAGTTCCACCAATTTTTTGTGCTTCAGCCACGCAATGCAGACACAACGTAGTCTTGCCGGAAGACTCAGGCCCGTAGATTTCTGTGATTCTGCCACGGGGAATGCCCCCTACACCCAGTGCAAGGTCTAACGAAAGAGACCCGGTGGGAATGACTTCCACTGCGAGTTGGTGAGCTTCACCCAACCGCATGATGGAGCCCTCTCCGTAACGTTTAACAATATCGCCCAGGGCTTTATCAAGAACGGCACGCTTGGCATCGTTCATTGGTTCAGAGTTTAATTTGGAATCGAACAGATTTTTTTCGGGGGTTTTCTTTGCCATTGCGCTTGCTCCTCAAATGTAGATGGGTTAATTATAGCGGATTCTAAATAAACGCAAATCAGTGATTACTATTATAGTACACTTGTTCGAAAGGTCAAGCTGGTGTTTTTTGAAAGCAACTCTATCGCTTTATTAATAAATAATCGCTATACTTGTGAAGATTACTATTTCTCATTGAAAGGCTGGATCAGGTGATATGTTTGAATTTCTAAAGAATTGGTTCAAGAAAAAGGAAACTGCAGTCGAACCAAAAAAGGCAAGTAAAAGTGACGCGATCAGAAAATATGTTAAAGGGAAATATATCATCCCCCTGCGCGTCAAGAAAGAAAAACAAGTCACCTTTTCTGCCCGTGAAATTGCTCACGGAATGAGCCTCGAAGAGAAATATCCAATGATTTGCAGTTCAATTGATTCGAAGAAGTTCCTCGAATATGCAAAAGTGGCGTTGGTTCGGCGTGAAGGTCCAAACCAGGGATCAACCGCAAAATGGACATTTCGCAGCAAATAGAAAGAACCTGATTGATAAAACCAACATTGACAAGGTTCGAAACCTTGTCAATGTTTAGAAATAATAATTTCAAATTAGGGATTGAGTACTTTTTGCAGGCAAAGCAGCCATTCACGCGCTTTGCCGGTTGGTTCAGTGGATGAGACGGCAAGTAGGGGCATTTGCAGAGTTGTTGCATCAAGGTCTGTGATGGTGACTTCCTTGACCGATTGGTTGATAAACCTGGCGGGTAGAAACCCGATTCCACCGGGGTTTTCCGCCACGCTTTCAAGCATTTGTTTCCCTCCCGGAACAAGCATTGCCGGCGCGGATGCGACAGGTTGGCCGCCCATGACAGCATTTCCAAATAACTGCTGGCTTTCATCATCTGATGGATAAAAAATCAACGCTGGTGAAAGCGTTGAAAGTTCTTCGATGAGCGGGGTTGAAAAGCATTCGGGGCATTGATCTTGAACGGACGACCAGGTTCCCAGTTCAGCCGTCGAGATCTTTCTCATCAGATCGAAAGGCAAGCTCACCAGCGGATTTTGAGGATTGACGATGATTGCCAACCGTTCCGTGCCGATGACTGCCGCGTAATCCTTCATGTCTGCCGGGGCACCCCAGCGCAAGATCATTTGATCTGAGACCGAACTTAATTGATCGGCAGGGGTGAGATGGGTGACGATTGAGAAATCGCCCTGTGTTCTGGCGCAGGTGGACATGGCCGGTAGCAGCCATTCCATGGAAGGGGTATAAGCAACCGTGAGCAGGTTGTCATACTCATTAAGATTAACCGGCAAAACGGATGTTGTTTCAATGACTTCTGCATCAGGTGTGATGACTGCCGACTGAACATTGTTGCTGTGGATGGCTCCGGTGATCAACACTACGGCGCCAAGTAGTACGCAGTATCCGGCAAAAACAAAGAATGAACGTTTGGCTAAAAAGTTGAGCAGCCAATGGATTGAAAGATAACCTACCACCAGGGCAACGACCATACCGATCAAGACCACCGGTAAAAAGCTGCCAATATTGGGCATTTTGATCACATCCAGCGTGCTGATCAATCCTGCGCCAAGCATCACCGGGATGGACATTAAAAAGGAGAATCGGGCTGCGGAGGGGCGATCCATGTTGCGGGTCATGCCGCCAACGATAGTTGAACCAGAACGTGATACTCCGGGGAAGATTGAAATAGCCTGAAAAATACCGATCCACAAAGAGTCAAACCAGGTCATTTCCATTAGATTACGTGAGCGCTTTCCAACAATTTCAGCGATGACCAGCAGAGCGGCTGTGCCAAAGAGAAAATATGCGGTGGCGTTGGGGCTATTAAAAGCGGCTTCAACCATATCTTTCAGCAGCAGACCGCTGAGCATTGCCGGGATGGTTGCAAGGATCAGGAACCATCCCATGCGGGCATTCGGTTCTACAAACGGTTTACGGTCAAAGATTCCTTTGAAAAACGCCTTGATGATTTTCAAGAGATCAGACCAGAAATAAATGATTACAGCGGCGAGAGTGCCCAATTGAACAAGCACTCCAAAGGGAAACACCTGAGATTCAGGAATTTGCCATCCCATCAGGTTTGGAACCAATACAAGATGAGCTGAAGAAGAGATCGGCAGAAATTCAGTTAAACCCTGAATGATACCCAGGATGATGGATTGGATGATGGTCATGATTTCTCCTGTTTATTGTTTGTCTTATAAGACTGTAAGAAAGCAGCCGCAAAAGGTTCAAATTTGCCCTCAAGAATGGCTTGCCGTGACTTTTTCATCAAGTTGATTAAAAAAGAGATGTTGTGAATCGAGATCAGTGTTGACGCCAGCATTTCCTTGGCGACCACCAGGTGGCGGATGTATCCTCGGGTAAAATTTTGACACGCGTAGCAGGAACAGGTTTCATCAATTGGCGCGTGATCATGGGCAAAACCGGCATTCATCAGGTTGATGCGGCCGGTTGGCGTAAAAGCGGATTGATGGCGAGCCAAACGGGTAGGTAGTACGCAGTCGAAAATGTCCACGCCACGCATCACACCGTTGATCAAATCTTCAGGCGAACCAACCCCCATCAGGTAACGGGGTTTGTTGGCTGGCAAAATCGGGTGCAGCGTCTCAAGAACGGAATGCATTTCAGTCTTGGTTTCGCCAACTGAAAGACCACCAATGGCGGTGCCGGGCAGATCCATAGACGAGACAAACTCGGCTGAGATCTGACGAAGATCGTTGAATATACCTCCCTGAACAATGCCGAAAAGCGCTTGATCTGGTCGGGATTTGGCATCTACGCAGCGTTTGAGCCAGTTATGGGTGCGTGTCATTGCTTTTTGAATATAGGCGCGGTCATTGGGGGTGGCGCATTCATCAAAAGCCATGATGATGTCGGCACCGAGCTTTTCTTGTACTTTGATTGAACTTTCAGGAGTAAATCGGTGGGTTGAACCATCAATGTGGCTTTTGAATGTAACCCCTTCTTCATCCACTTTTCGCATGTCTGATAAGGAAAAAACCTGAAACCCGCCTGAATCAGTGAGCATCGGGTTGGGCCAGCGCATAAACTCATGCAATCCGCCCATTTCTGCCACAAGGTCAGCGCCTGGGCGCAGATAAAGATGATAAGTGTTTGAAAGCACCAGGCTGGCACCAGTCTCTTTCAGTTGGGCGGGTGTCAGCGATTTCACGGTCGCCTGTGTGCCAACCGGGGCGAAAACAGGCGTCTGTAAATCGCCATGCGGTGTGTGAAAAACCCCTGCACGGGCGTTTTTTTCGACAGCAAGAAGATCAAAAAGAAAAAGCGGGTTAGTCATATCCCGTAAATTATAAACCGTAAATAAAGTGAATTCCCAAAAGTATGACCAGGATGGAAATCAAGGTCAGGGGTAGACCGATCTTCATGAAGTCTTTGAATGAATAACCGCCCGGATTCATTACCATGATATTCACTGGGTGAGCCAATGGTGTGATAAACGCCAGTGAACAACCTAACGCTACAGCGATTGCAAGCGGGTGGGGATCAATACCAAAGGTTTTGGCGGCAGTTAATGCCAATGGAATGATGATGATTGGTGCGACCGGTCCGCTTAAGAACTGGGTGAATAACATAGCGAGGAGCATAAAAAAAGCCACAATTACCAGGGGTGAAACCCCATTAAGTAGCTTCATAAAGGGCTCTATGATGCTTGCTGCCAGACCTGATTCACTGATGGCGATCGTTAATGGCCACATTCCGGCTATCAAAAAGATGGCTTTCCACTCGATTTTTTGAAAGGCATCATTTAGGTTCATGCAGCCGGTTAAAACAAGTAAAACTGCACCACCCAACACGACCAGTGCAACAGGCAAAATATCCAGAGCGGCAAAAGTCAGTGTGAAAAGCGTAATTATCACCGACATGATAAGTTTACGCGGACGAAGAACGGCATCTGGGTCTTCTTCCAGAAGGATGAGTTCTTGAGTGGATTCAATCTGACGGATTCTTTGGGCACTACCTTGAATTAACAGAGCGTCTCCAGCTTCGAGTTTTAGGTTGCTCAAATCGTTTAATAACGCGGCACCCCTGCGCCAAATACCTAAAACTATCAAACCGTAACGCACTCTAAAATCAATCTCGCAGAGCGTTTTACCGATCAGGCTGGAGCGTGGTGAAAGGATCACTTCAGCCAGTGGGAGGGAAGGATCTGCAAGACTGTGTAACTGCTTATCTTTGGGCAGATTTTCAAGCCAGAGTGTTTCCAGTTGATCCGTTGCTGGTAGACCGTTGATGATCAATACATCTCCATCCTGAAGGATTGTTTCGGCGATTGGAAGAGTTGGTTTATTGTTTTTGTGAATAATCCTCAAAACTTGCGGTTTGATCTGATCCTTTAATTCGGATGAATTGATGGTTTTTCCAATAAGGGGTGAGTTGGGCAATATTTTGAGAAATTCGAGGTGATCTCGAATTTGATAAGTCTCTTGTAGCCGTTCTGAAAGTTCTTTCGGAGTGGCTGTAGCGGTGGATTCCATACTCTTGGGAAGCAATTTGCGGCCTAGTGTGATCAAATAAAGAATGCCGAATACTGCAACCGGAGCACCAACCGGAAAATAATCAAGCAGCCCAAAACCTGAATAACCTGCGTCTTTGAGCGCCCCGCTGACGATAATATTGGATGTGGTGAGCAGTGTGGCCATGCCGCCGAGAATTGTGCCAAAAGCTAGCGGCATTAACAACCGGCTGGGAGAGGTTTGGCTGCGCCTTGAAAGCGACATGACTGCTGGCATCAACACCCCAACAGCGGCAATATTGTTCATGAATAAGGATAAGATTGCGCTAATTATTGAAACAAGCAGTATTAACAGGGTTTCATTTCGTCTTCCAAGTTTGTAGATTATTCTGCCTATATAGCTGGCGGCACCGGTTTGCTGCAACGCTACCGAGATCATCGAGATTCCTAGAATGGTCATCACAGCCGAACTGCTAAATCCGGAAAAAATGCTTTTTTGATCTACAACACCGCTGATACCCAAAGATAACAAGACCATCAGGGCAATTAAATCAGGCCTCATGCGGGTGAGACTAAGCAGAAGGATGGCTGTGGTGATGATTAGAACGGTTACGATCAAGTTTGACATTTTCTCTCTCGTAATAATTTTACTCGAACAATGATTGATCTCCTTTCCTTGTCGGGGTTGTAGAGGTCGTTTATACTAAGCGAATGGATATCGAAAATCAAACAATTTGGGTGGAAGTAAACTTGGGCGCCATCCGCCGAAACATTCAACGGGTTCAAAATCAAACCCAACGGCCTGTCATGGTAGTGGTCAAAGCAAATGCTTACGGTCACGGGCTGATTGAAGTTTCTAAAATAGCCGTTAAGGCTGGCGCTGCCTGGTTGTGTGTCGCGCGTGTTGAAGAAGCCATTCGTCTCAGAGAAGCTGGTATCGAAATTCCACTTCTCGTGATGGGATATTCCACCCCTGAACGGGTGGCTGATGCCATCAAATATCACATCAGTTTAATGGTCAATGATTATGACCTGGCGACTGCATTTGACGTCGCAGCTAGAGATGCCGGCGGAAAGGTGTCTGTGCACGCCAAGATCGATACCGGCATGGGCAGGTTAGGGGTGTATTACGAAGAAGGTGAAGAATTTTGCATTCATATCAACAACCTGAAGAACCTACATTTTGAGGGAATCTTTACCCACTTTTCCTGCGCGGATGAGCCGCAAAAGCCAATCACTGCACTCCAAATCAGAAGGTTTGACCGTTTGTTGAAAGGGCTGAGATCCATTGGCATACATTCGCAGATGATTCATGCTTCAAATGCAGCGGGGGCGATGAATTTTCCAGATGCACGATACGATGCCGTAAGACCCGGAATCTCCATTTATGGTCTGAATCCTTCGCCACTCGCTTTGCTGCCAGAAGATTTTGAGCCCGCGTTGAGTTGGAAATGCCGCTTAACTTCAGTTAAAACGCTGCCTCCCGGATTTGGAATCAGTTATGGGCATAAGTATTACACGAAACAGGTTGAAAAAATTGCAGCAGCTTCCATCGGTTATGCAGATGGTTTTCGCCGGGTAATGGGCAATACAGCCTTGATCGGCGGAAAGCGGGTTCAACAAACCGGAAATATATGCATGGATCAATCCATGTGGCTTTTGCCTGATGATTCAACAGCCAAAGCCGGGGATGAAATGGTCTTGATCGGCAGACAAGGAGATGCATTCATCTCTGCTGATGAAATCGCCAGCCGATGGGGCACCATTAATTACGAGGTGATCTGCGGTATCTTGGACCGCGTGCCCCGATTTTATCTTGATGAATAGCACAGGAAACTTAGATGCCGCCTAAGCAGATGAAAAACTGGTGGATTTTTCCAGAAATTCCAACAGAAAGTGAAGCTCAACTGAATGGATACCCCAGATATCTGAAACAGATCCTTTACAATCGAGGGTTTGCTGATCAGGTTTCTGCGGAGACTTACCTTTCCGCTTCTTCAGCTGGTCATGATCCGTTTCTGCTGCTCGACATGGAAAAAGCCATTGAACGCCTCTTGCTGGCGGTCGACCGTCACGAAGGCATTGTTATTTATGGCGACTACGACGTTGATGGCGTATCTGCCACTGCTTTGATGGTGCTTTTGCTTCAAAAGTATGGCGCAAACGTGCACCGTTTTATCCCCAACCGTTTTGAAGAGGGCTACGGCTTGAATAATGACGCCATTGGTATCCTTGCCGATTCAGGTGCCAAAGTGATTCTCACCGTGGATTGCGGTATTCGTTCTCCGCGTGAGGTTGAATTTGCCAAAAGCTGCGGCATTGATTTGATCATCAGCGACCACCATCATCCAAAAGACGAATTGCCCGACGCCTATGCTGTGGTTTGTCAAAAAAGGGAGGGAGACCCTTATCCGTATAAAGATTTGGCAGGGGTGGGGTTGGCATACAAGATTGCCCAGGCGCTCTTGACCAAACGTCCTATTGGAGACTGGAAAGCAGATGACTGGGTTGATCTGGTCGCTTTAGGAACCGTCGCAGACATCGTACCTCTTACCGGCGAAAACCGAACTCTTGTTCGACGTGGCATCAACCAAATCAGATTGGGCACGCGGGTAGGCATCAAGGCATTGGCTGGCGTTGCTGCCAAAGACGTCACAAAAATCACAGCCACTGACATCGGGTTCATCCTGGGCCCACGCTTGAATGCCGCCGGCCGCATGGATTCAGCATTAAAGGCTTATGACCTGCTGGTCACTGACTCGCCTGAAAAGGCCGGCGTGATCGCCCAGGAACTGGACAATCAAAACACAGACCGGCAGCGTGCTACAAAGACGGCACAGGATAATGCCAAAGCCAATATTGGTGAAGAATCCACCCAAAACCTGATCACGGCATTCTTCAAGATTCCGAATGAAAAGGATCCTGATGTCAGCCTGCAAGGATATTTGCCAGGTGAAGAGATTTATCCCGGGATTGTAGGGTTGGTGGCCGCGAAGCTGACCGAGCATTATTACCGACCTGCAATCGCCGGTGTGGTAGAAGAGGAATTCTGCCGGGCTTCTTGCCGCAGTATTTCTGAGTTTCATATCACTGAAGCCCTGGATCAATGTTCCGATCTGCTGGTGCGGCACGGAGGGCATGCCATGGCAGCCGGGTTCACAGTCAAGACGCAGAACCTGCCCCGGCTCGTTGAAAAATTGATAGAAATCGCTGATCGCCAACTCGGTAATCAGAAGCTGCGACCCGTCATGAAAGTTGACGCTGAACTTCGAATAGACGATATCACCCCTACAATCTATCGTGATCTTGAGCAATTGCAGCCCACCGGAATGGGAAACCCTTCTGCCCAGTTTGTTCTACGCGGAGTAAATTTTCTCGACCTCAAGGTCATTGGCAGAGATGGCACTCATCTAAGAGGCGTGATTGACGGATGCAGGATCAATCAAGCTGTGGCATTCAACCAGGCGCAATGGTACGAGGTTTGGAAGGAATCAAAACCCCTTTTTGACATCCTATTTACCATTGAAATTAATCGCTATTTCGACAAAGAAACTCAACAAATTAACATTAAAGACATGATCCCATCAGATATGTCGGATTCCCGAAAATGAGCAAACCCTCCAGAATTAAAGCGCTGATATTGGCAATTCTGGTGACTATCATCTGGTCAACTTCCTGGGTGTTGATTAAGATCGGTCTCGAAGATGTACCCGCGATGACCTTTGCCGGGTTGAGATATCTTCTCGCTTCATTGTTATTTTTTCCATTGCTTCTTAAAAAAGAAATCCGGCAGCAGATCAAGTTGCTCAACTGGCGGGATTGGCTACAAATGGTGGTGTACGGCATAATTCTCTATACCCTGGGGCAGGGTGGCCAATATCTTGCCCTGGCACATCTTCCCTCTGTAACGGTCAGCCTTATCCTTAATATGTCTGCTTTGTTTGTCGCCCTGGTTTCTTCGGTGACGCTAAACGAGAAACTCTCATGGTTGCAATGGGTTGGCATCCTACTAAATCTGGCAGGCGTGATCATCTATTTCAATCCATCCTCCAATAATCCGACCGGAAATTGGCTGGGATGGCTGTTTGGAATCTTGAGCCTGTTGGGTAACAGTATTGGGTCCATTATTGGTCGGGAAGTAAACCGCAAAGCCCGCATCAATCCCATTGTGATCACTGGCATCAGCATGACCATTGGATCAATTCTAATGCTGGCCACCGGCATTCTTTGGCAGGGGCTGCCGCCGCTGACAGCCAAAAGCATCTGGATCATCGTCATCCTGTCAGTGGTGAATACCGCTGTTGCCTTCTCGCTCTGGAATTATACCCAACAGACTCTCATGGCAACTGAAACCACCATTTTAAACAATACCATGCTGGTTTATATCTCAATCCTTGCCTGGCTCTTCCTGGGTGAAAAGCAGACAGCAATAGGAATCTTTGGGTTGGTTTTGGCATTGGCAGGTGCCATGGTTGTTCAGCTCAGGCCTAAATCAAAAATGAAATCTGAACACTCTCCATAATTAAGATTATTCCATCATGCTATAATTAAATCTATTATCAGTAAAAATATTATGGGAGGACCCAAGGATGAGTGACCAGTCAGGAACGATTCCGGCAACACAAGTGGTAAGGAATACCCAACCTCTGGCCGGGCCTTATTTACCTCCACCGATTAACAATATTGAAGATACCGGGTTGGGTTTGCTTTGGCTGCAAGATTTGGTTCTGAAAGTTCTTTATTTTCAGGGTTACCTGACCGGTTTGAAAATTGCTGAAGCGATCTCACTGCCTTTCGCCGGCATTGTGGATCAAATTCTGGAAGCCCTCAAGCGTGACAAGATGATAGAAGTGCGTTCCTCTCAGATAGGTCTGGGAGAGAGCGCTTATTTATATGTCATCACTGGAGCCGGCATCATCCGTGCCCGTGAGGCGCTGGACCGCTGCCAATACGCTGGCCCAGCCCCGGTGCCGCTGGAAGTCTATAACGATTCTGTGCGCCGCCAGAGTCGTGAACGCATTCATGTCAACAATCGTAATATGCGGATGGTTTTAGGCGACCTGATCTTTGGGGAAAGCACATTTCGCAAACTGGGACCCGCTGTCAACTCAGGCACTTCTATTTTTATATATGGCGCTCCGGGCAACGGCAAGACCAGTGTAGCCAGGGCAATTGGCAAATTGGTCCTTGCCCAAACGATGTACATTCCCTATGCCATCTATTGTGATGGGCAGGTCATCACACTCTTTGACTCAGTCAACCACCAGCTCGCTCCTGAAGACGATTCCACTCCTCAGAACGGCAGAGGCACACAGCGCAAAGACACACGCTGGGTGCGTATTCGACGTCCATTTATCATGGTTGGCGGAGAATTGACCCTCGATGGGCTTGATCTTGTTTTCGATGAATCACTGAAATATTACGAGGCGCCGTTTCAGGTCAAAGCCAATGGTGGTATCTTGCTAATTGATGATTTTGGCAGGCAGCAAGTGCAACCCCGCGACTTGCTAAACCGTTGGATTGTTCCACTTGAGAACCGCATTGACTATTTGACGTTGCACACTGGCAGAAAATTTGAAGTACCATTCGATGTACTGGTAATGTTTTCTACGAATCTTCCGCCCCGTGACCTGGTGGATGAAGCCTTTTTAAGGCGTTTGCGGCACAAGATCGAAATCGGTGATCCAAGTTACGAAGAATATCGAGAAATATTTAAAAGGGTTGCTGCCGTAAAAAAAATAGGCTATTCTGATCAAGCACTTGCTTATCTGCTTCAGGAATGGTACATCAAACCAGAACGAAAATTGCGTGCGTCTCACCCACGTGATATATGTGATCAAATTCTGGATATTGCTCATTATCTGACAGTCGAACCGGTCATGTCGAAAGACCTGATTGATAAAGCGGCTGAATCCTATTTTGTCGAGTTGTGAAATGTTTGAAAATACTACAAATCCTGTCATTTTTGCTCATCGGGGGTCCTGTGCGCTTGCCCCTGAAAACACAATCACCTCTTTTGAGATGGCGGTTAGCCACCAGGCTGATGCAATCGAATTGGACGCCAAACTATCAAAAGATGGAACGGTCATGGTTATCCATGATCCCACTGTTGACCGTACAACTGACGGAACCGGCAAAGTCAACGAGTTGACCCTGGCAGACCTAAAATCGCTGGATGCAGGATCAAAATTCAACACTCAATATAAGGGTGAGAAAATCCCGACTTTGGATGAGGTTTTCGAAGCAGTGGGGCAAAAACTGCTGGTTAACGTGGAACTGACCAATTACAGCTCTTCGAAAGATGATCTGATTACGAGAGTGGCTGATGTTGTCAGCCGTCACAATATGAAGAATCGGGTGCTCTTTTCATCCTTTTTGCCCAAGAACCTGAAGAGCATAAAAGAACTTATCCCCGATGCCCCGGTAGCCTTGCTCTGTCTTCCGGGGATTGGAGGCTTCTTTTCGCGATCATTCATGCTAAGGCATGTTTCTCCAGCAATCATTCATCCCAACCTGGTGGATGTAGACCGCTTATATATATACATTGAGCATAAACGGGGCAGACGGGTGCACGTCTGGACGGTGAATGCAGATCAAGATCTTCAACGAATGTTGGATCTAAAAGTGGATGGAATTTTCACTGATAATCCCCTAAAAGCCAGAAAACTATTAAAATAAACAATTCATTAGTCAAAATTACCACTCTTCATCCATAAATGCTTAATAACATAAATGGATCACTTTCATCCAACAGGCAGCGCCCGAAAAATGCAGAAATTCTTTCGACTAAGCATGGCTATATTTCTCATGATCAGTTTCCTGATACCGCAGGGAACTGTTTGGGGTTCCACCCGGACGACGCAAACCATTGCCCGTGACAATGCCGCTGCTTTGCTTGAACGTATGACACCCTCAGAAAAGGTTGGGCAGCTTTTTCTCGTTACCTTCAACGGCACCTTAACCGACCCATCTAGTGAAATTTTACGGCTTATAACTGAACAACACATTGGTGGTGTGGTTTTACGGGCTGACAACAACAATTTCATTGGGCCTGATGGAACCCTGCCCGCAGTGCAGGCGTTGATCCAATCTTTGCAGCAAGTGAATTGGGATGTCTCGCACGCGAGTATTCCTAACTCCAGCGGCAACCTCTCTTCGATTCCAAATTACGTCCCTCTTCTGATTGGCATTTCACAAGAAGGGGATTTTTCGCCTTATGATCAAATCATCAATGGATTAACCCCCCTTCCAAACGAAATGGCGATCGGCGCCACTTGGGATGCAAAAAATGCTGAAACTGTCGGTACAATTCTTGGGCAGGAGCTCAGTGCGCTGGGATTTAACCTGGTTTTCGGTCCATCTCTTGATGTGCTTGATATTGTAAAAACAGATGTTGGAGAAGACCTGGGAGTGCGGACTTTTGGCGGAGATCCCTATTGGGTGGCCGAAATGGGTCAGGCTTACATCAGGGGAGTTCACAACGGCAGCCAAAACAAAATTGCCGTGATTGCTACACATTTTCCAGGGCGGGGCGGTTCAGACCGCCAACCTGAAGATGAAGTTGCTACAGTTCGTAAATCTCTCGAACAGCTAAAACAAATTGAATTGGCGCCTTTTTTTGCTGTGACACAGAACAGCGCTGATCCATCCCAGATCACAGATGGATTGCTGCTTTCACATATTCGTTACCAGGGATTCCAAGGCAATATTCGGGCAACCACCAAGCCGGTTTCTTTTGATTCCGCCGCGCTCGATCAAATCATGAGCTTGAACCAGTTTGTACAATGGGAACAAAACGGAGGGATCATTGTCAGCGACGATTTGGGCAGCGCGGCCGTAAGAAAATTCTTTGACCCGCTTAACACTGGTTTTGATGCTCGTCAGGTGATCAAAAGCGCTCTTCTGGCTGGGAACGACCTTCTTTATATTGGCAACATCCTCGCCAGCGGAGATAACAATACCTATTCAACCATCGTGCGCACTCACGAGTATTTTGTTCAGAAATATACCGAAGATTCAGCGTTCAGGCAGCGTGTTGATGAAGCGGTTTTGCGTATTCTAACCCTCAAATACAAGCTTTACCCAGATTTTCGAAAAATGGACCGTACGACTTCTCCATCGGATCTGGATGCAGTTGGGATTTCAGAGCAGCAGATCTTTGAGATCGCCAGGCAATCCATCACCATGGTGAGTCCTGATCTGGCAGATCTTGACAGCGTTCTGCCTGAGCCTCCACAATATGACGAACGGATTGTCTTTTTATCAGATGTTTTGCCGCAGCAGCAGTGCAACGCGTGCGCGCTGCAGAATGTCTTTCTGGCTGAAAATTTGCGTGACGCCGTTGAACGATTATATGGCCCGGAATCCGGGCAGCAAGTTCAAAGTTTTAAATTGTCAGCTTACTCATTTGATGAACTCGAGAATCTGCTGGATAACAACGCACCTCCGGAGTATATGGCGGCTGACCTCGAATCTGCCAAATGGCTGGTGGTCTCAATCACCGATTTTCAAAAGACCTCTGCGCAATCAGAGATTTTTCATCGATTCTTTTCCGAACAGCCTGAGTTAACCAGAAACAAAAATATCATCGGTTTTGCTTTCAATGCTCCTTACTACCCTGACGCCACAGATATTTCAAAATTCACAGCTTACTATGCCGCGTATAGCAAGATTCCGGTTTTTGTGGATGTAGCCGCTCGTATTCTCTTCCAGGAAATCGTTCCTTCAGGTGTGTTGCCAGTCTCATTTTCAAGTATTGGATATGACCTGATTACCGCTACGACACCTGACCCGAATCAGATAATACCCTTGCAGGTTGAAACTGTTCCTCTGCCAGAGATATCTACCGAAACCCCAACAGAAGAGCCAACCCCGAACCTGACTTACAAAGTAGGGGATTCCATTTCGCTCGCCACCGGTGTAATTGTTGATCATAACGGCAATCCGGTTCCCGACGGTACGGTGGTCAGATTTTTGATCGATACCCGGTCAGCCAGCGGAACGGTTCAACAGATAGAAACCCAAACAGTGGATGGAATTGCGCGGACTGTGTATCATATTGATAATTATGGACTTTATGAACTTCGTGTGACTGCTGATCCGGCTCAGATATCGCAGATATTAAGCCTTGAAATTTCTGATGCCGGCGGCCAAATCACTTCGATGCAGCCAACTCCACTGCCCACAGAAACATCAATTAACCTGACGTCCACACCTGAAGTGATTGCCACACCTGACCCGCGAACGTTAACCAACCATGAATTGGGCGTTCCTTCCGCGGGAGATTGGTTCCTCTCTTCCATTCTCATTCTCTTTGCAGCGGGTTTGTTGTATTGGTGGGGATGGGAAAAACAGAAACACCCCTGGAATCCACGTGTTCCATTGGCAACAGGAGTTTGCGGCTATCTGGCATATCTCTACTTTGTTATTGGCATGCCAGGTGCCAAAACCTCAATCATCATTAATGGAACAGGTATCATCGTTTTTTGGGTGATTGTCGGTTGTCTGCTTGGGGGTGGTCTAGGTGCTCTCTGGGTGAAACTGGAACGAATTGGTAAACACTAAAGAGCGATTTTCAACACTGTCAAGATCAGTGACAATAGCGATAAAGCTGCCATACTGAATAAAAACATCCACTCAAGTCTGCTTTGAAATAATTGGGGTCGAGTTTTCGGCTTGATGATGGTCGGGATAACGATCGGCCTGCTGCCGATGAGTGCATCTCTAAACTCTTCAACAGAGCCTGGCCGTTCATCAGGGTGAAGGCTCATTGCCCACAAAATTGCTTTTTCTGTTCGCGGCGAAACGCTCGGGTTGCTCGGGCGGATGGGAAGCAGCATATTCGGATCAATAAACCGTTGGCGTGCGTCAGCCGGGGTTTTACCAGTTAATAAATGATACAGCGTTGAACCGAAGGCGTAGATATCGCTGCGTGCGTCGGTATGCCCGATATCACCGCCATATTGTTCAAGGGGGGTATAGAGAGCTGTGCCCTGACCTTGCAAAATGGTGATCGTGATCTCGCCTGGCGCGAGCAATTTTACCAGCCCGAAGTCAACCAACTTTAAAACACCATTGGGGGTCAATTTCAGATTGCTGGGTTTTATGTCACGATGTACAATTGGCGGATTTTGATGATGTAAATAAGACAACGCATCAGCAAGCTGATTTGACCAATTTAGTACTTCAATCTCTGGGAGGAAGTTGCCCTTTTCTTTGGCTTCAATCATCAATGTACGTAAATCTTTTCCGGGGACAAAATCCATCACCAGATAATCACGCTGGTTTACCGAGAAGAAATCAGAGACTTTTGGCAGGTTGGGATGATCCAGTCGCGCCAGAACAGTGGCTTCTCGAAGGAATTGTTCACGTGCTTCTTTGACCAGGTTTCCTGAAAGTGTGCGGTCATGTTCTACCTCTTTGAGCGCACATTGACGACCCTCAAGACGAAGATCATCTGTGAGGTATATGGAACCCATTCCGCCTTGTCCGATGATGCGGCGAATGCGATACCTGCCTCGCAATGTGTCTCCAGCCTTGAGTGAAATGGGCATTCTTTGTCTTCCAAATCAGAGTTAATGTGGCGTAAAATAGAATTTTGTACTATTATACCTGAAGAAGTCTTTCGCTTTTTTATTTCGTTTATCCAGAGTGGTGTGGTGAAAAATTCCGAATCAAACGTTATTAAAAAAGAATATCCGGTTGTAGTTGCCCTTCAAGGACCTTTGGATGGCCGCAGGTGGGAAATCCGCGATGAATTGATTATTGGCAGGGGAGAAGATTGCCAGATCCAGATTGATGACCGCCAGGTTTCACGTCATCATGCCAGGTTAATCCAGAAAAACGGCAAAGTCGTGCTTGAAGACCTCGGCAGCAAAAATGGAACATTTTTAGCGAACAAAATAATTGACCACAGTGTTACCCTCAACGATGCTGATACCTTTCAAATTGCCATAATTTATAAATTTGTCCATTATTATTCTGACGCTACCATGCCAATGGAAGATTTTGTGTCACCTTTGATGAATAGAAACGCACGTTTGGTGGTAGATGAAAAATCTAGAAGAGTGTGGATTAATGACACGGAACTGCTTCCTCCGCTTTCTGCTCCACAGTTTCGTCTGTTAGCTGAACTTGTCTCCAATGCTGGAAGAGTGGTGGCGAGAAATGAATTGATCTGCGCCATATGGGAGGATGAAGAAGCTGAAGGAGTCTCGGAACAAGCCCTTGACGCGCTGATTCGCCGTCTGAGAGACCGTTTGCTTGAACTAGACCCTGACCATCAGTATATCATCACGGTTAGAGGGCATGGGTTGAGATATTCTGAAAACGACTAATTATCAGGTATTTTTGATCTTTCAAAAAGCCCGGCGATGAGCCGGGCTTTACGAATCCTGAAAGGGTCTACTTCTTGAGATTCTTTTCCATATTAAATCGCAATGCCAGCTTGTAAACTGAGCGCAGCGATTCAACCAGTTCTGGAGATTGTTTCCGGGCTTCGCCTTCTACGATGATTGAATTGATTGCGGTTAACAACTCATCATTGATCATGGCAGAGTTATCCTCCAGAATTTTGATTTTCGCCGCTTCATCGGGTGCGTCAATTAACTTTTGAATCATTTCCAGCTCTGGGGGAGGAGTGGTCATTTTTTCAATGAGTGAAATTACTTTTTGAATCTTTTCGATCCGGGCCAGGTCGCCTTTTTGGCGGGCTGCCTCAAATTCACTTTGAACAGCCTGAGAGAAGAAATCATCCAGTTCAGGGATGTGTTTCTTCACGGCTTCTTCCGTATTTTCTTCAGACAAGATTGTATTCAGAAGCTTGACCCCTTCAGACAGTCGGTTTTGTAGTTCGTTGTCAATTTGTCTGGTGATTTCTAAAAGCTTATCGCGTAAATCAATCATTGCCTGCTTTTGTTCAGTCTTTTCATTATCAATTCTCTCGCTCAACAACTGGAAGAACTGATAATCCAGTCCGTTCCGTGTCAGGCTAACCACCGTCGTTAGGCTGCTATCTGACTTGATTCCCATTAGGGTATCTAACAGGATTTCTCTCGTCAAACTGGTTTTACTAGCTTCTTGTAAGGTTTTCAAGGCAGCCTGGGTTTCCTGACTTTGGGCAAGCAGATTTCTGCCGACTTCCGTTTCTTTGAGCAATTGTTGTTGAATTTCACCCAATAATTGAGCGGCTTTTTCATCACCTTGCATCATGGCAGATTCAGCCAGTGTGGAAAGAATGCTGAAAAACTGACCGTCAATCAGGGTGTTTTCCTGGGTGATGATCGTAGAACGATCTTCCTCTTTGGGTGTGGTCATCAGCCGCTGAATCAGCCCCACTTTTTTCTGTTGGGCTTCGATCATTTCCTTGGTGATTCCATCAGCTTCAAGAACCCGGTCAATCAGCGTTTGATAAGTGAACATTGATTGCGGTTGAAAAAGGTATCCCTTGCGTTTTTCTGCTGGCAGACCATTAACCACCTGATTGATCAACGGTCCAATTTGCTTTTCCTGCTCATTGATTGGCAATCCCAATTCAGGTGGAAAATAAGTAAGTAATAACTCTTTTTCAGGATCGTGGTACACAATGGGAGTCGACATCATGCCTTCATATCCGCAAGCCTGGCATCTGGCTACATTGGTTGAACGGCTTAAAAACTTTTGTTTGGCGGTGGGGTCGGTATTATTGTCGAACAATTGCTGCACATCAGCGAGGATTGGCTGTCGGCAGCGAGGACATTGCGTTTGAATTTTTGCCATGATCGACTCTTTCTATAGTTAAGATTGAATGGATTATACCATCCAACGAATTTGTCTTGAGTCAGCAATGTAAGTGTTGAAATGGAAAATAACAATCAATAATGGGTGTAAATTTTGTAACATGATGTTTATTTTCGAGTGGAAAATGAAGGGCTATTCTAATCTTATTAGATGCAAAGACCGAAAAATGAAAAATCAAGCGATGGGCAGAGAGAAGCAAATACAGGCTCCCTTACCCTTTTCCGGATCAATCCAGATGCGGCCGCCGTGAGATTCCACGATGGCTTTTGCAAGGAACAACCCCAGCCCAGCGCCCTTCGTATTCTTAGTTGCACCAGAAGATCGGTAGAATCGTTCAAATACAAAAGGAGCGTCGTTCGGGTCGATCCCGGGGCCTTCATCACTAACACAGACGATTACGTTGCCGCTGTGCACCTCGGCGGCAATTTCAATTGTTCCGCCGGGAGAATACTTAATTGCGTTGTTGACAAGATTTGAAATCACCTGGTTAATCCTGATTTCATCCGCGAGAATTACCGGAAGATCATCTGCGATATTGGTGGCGATCTTGTGGTTCTTGGTTTGCGTTTGAAGTCGTTCAGCCACATGCTTGATGATGGTGCAAATCTGAATGTCAGTTCGTTTCAAACTGAAGCGGTTGGTCTGCAAGCGGGTGGCATCCAGCAGGTTCTCGATATAAATGCTTAACCGATCGGCTTCCTCTTCGATCACCTGCAGGCTTTCATCCACGATCTTACGGTCCCAACGCACATCGTCTCTTCTTAAGGTGCCCACGTAGCCTTTAATTAAGGCAACAGGAGTTTTTAATTCATGACTGACCACTGAAATGAAAGTGGTTTTGGCTTCGTCGGCTTCGCGAAATCGGGTGATGTCGCGGAGGGTGGTGATAATGTTGAGTAGAGTACCTTCTGTGGAGAGCAGTGGAGCATAGGTGATACCCACCGGCAGCGGCGTGACAGAATTGGGGCGGATGATGTCTCCCTCGACGTAAAGAGTGGCGTTGGGGGTTAACGGCCAGCCGCCAGCAACGGCATCAGTCAGGGTCATATCACGGGGTTTTTTTGCCCAGCGGATTACTTGGTCATGGTATTTTTGAATGAGTTCGCTGACCGGCAAACCGATTAAAAAACTGAAGGCAGGGTTGGCTCTTTCAATACTTAAATCGCTGGAAAGAATGAGGATTCCATCAGCCGCTGAATCAAGCAGAGCGGTTACGCGTTTGCGATCATTTTCAACTTGTGCATAAAGCTGTGCATTTTGAACTGCGATGGCAGTCTGGTTGGCAAAACTGGAAAGCAAGGTTCTGTCATTAGTTGAAAACTCGGAAAATTCACGAAAGACAAAAATGACACCCAAAACACGTTGACCTGTGATCAACGGCAGGCCAACACTGCTTAACCTTCCCAGGCTAACTGCCTGGGTAAAAGTGTTAAGCATCTGGTTGATGATGCTCAGTTCAGAATCTTGCGGGTCTTCATATTCTGGAATCTGCGCCAGTTGTGGTTCAAGATATTTTAAAAAGGCGCCCGGCAGCCCTGATGAAACCCTGATCTGCCAGCCGTTGGCTTTGGACCGTAATGCGATTAATCCGGCTTGCCCGGCAAGCATTTCCAGCGAGATATGTAAAATACGTTCCAGGAGCTTGTCGAGATCAAGCTCCTGGGTAAGGGCACGAGATATTTCCAGCAGATAGTCTCGCTGGCGGACTCTAAAATCAGGCAGCATGGATCAATTATACCTTTTCAGCAGCGACATGGCTGTTATTTGAAATCAGAACGAATTCATTTTCTGCGATGGAAATCGCTTCTTCAAGGATTTGTAGTCCGCTTTCTGCCTCTTCCTTTGTGATACACAGCGCTGGAGAAATACGAAGTACACTCCGTCCACAACCAAGTGTCAATAACCCGCGCTCGAAAGCAAGATACTCTATACGATTACGTAATTCCACAGCCGGCGATTTGGTTTCTCGGTCAGTAACAAATTCGATTCCAATCATCAAACCGATACCTCTTACAGACCCAATGCAAAGATGATTCTCTTTCATCAGCGTGAGCTGATCCAATATGAAATTGCCCACAACAACGGCGTTGTCAAGATATTGGTTTTCAATGAGTTCAAGGGTGGCAAGCGCTGCTGCGCAAGCCAGGGGGTTGCCGCCATAAGTATTGCCGTGTGATCCCTTTGGCCATGTCGCTAAACTTTTACGAGCGATCATCGCGCCAAGCGGCATGCCGGATGCGATCCCTTTTGCCGTGGCAACGATGTCTGGTTCTACACCGAAATTTTGGATGGACCACCATTTTCCAGTGCGACCAATGCCTGCCTGGACTTCATCTACAATTAACAAGATGCCGTTGCGGGTGCAGATTTCACGCAGTTGTCTGAAAAAGCCATCAGGTGGGACGATATATCCGCCTTCGCCCTGGATCGGTTCAACAATTACTGCTGCCACTTCATCTGCCGGAAGAGTCTTGCCGAATATTTCTTCTTCCAGAAAACGAATCGTGGCTGAGCCGACATCTTCTCCAGGAAGACAGTTTAATACAGGCCGGTAAGGATCTGGAAAAGGTATATGGGTTACCCCACTCATCAGTGGATAAAATCCACGGTGGTAATGTGGTTTACTGGCTGTGAGTGAAACGGCGCCGTAGGTCCTGCCGTGAAATCCACCCAGGAAGGCAATAATCTGCGATCTGCCTGTGTAATGACGAGCTAATTTTATGGCAGCTTCGACGCTTTCAGCGCCTGAATTTGTCATAAAAGAAATGGCGTCTTCCTGAAAAGGAGCGATCAGGTCAAGATATTCTGCTAATTCAATCCATTTGGGATGATAAAAATCGGAGGAAATGTGAATAAATTTTTCTGCCTGGTCTTGAATGGCTTTTACTACTTTTGGGTGGCTGTGCCCGGTAGATGTAACCGCAATCCCGGCTGCGAAATCAAGAAATCTATTGCCGTCAACATCCCAAACGTTTACACCTCGACCGTGATCCATCACGAATGGATAGGCACGCGGATATGATGGTGAAATGACGGCCTGATCACGTTCGATGAGACGTTTGGCTTTTGGCCCTGGTAAGTTTAGCGGTTTCACAACACACCTCCTAAAAAAGAATGGTTGGACGCGGTTACTTCCTTCAACGACCTGCCGATATTGAGTTGTTATTGATTTGCCTATTTATTATAGCATGTGCGAGTTTGCAGATTTGTTAAGTGCTCAGGATTGAAAATGGTTGAAGATAGAGTAGCAAAAATATAGGCTAATTAATCAGTGGTCATATATACTTATCTATAGAATAAAATGATCCAAAAACCTATTATTAGTTACCGGTTTATCTCGTTGATTAAGGATTACAGAGAAGATGGATCGAGATTATCAAAACCGTTCTGCATATTCAGTTTCACATAACTCGATGAATAAAAAAGAATCGTTCTCTTTTTTTTCGAGAACAAGAAGAACCGTGTGCCATTTTGCCATGGTTCTTTTTATTCTTGTAACCAGTCTGTCACTGATGGGTTTTTCTCCCCAGAAAGATCAAATGGTGATTCGGGTGGGGGTTTATGAGAACGCGCCAAAGATCTTTACCAATGAGCAAGGGGAAGCGGCTGGATTTTGGCCCGAATTGCTCACTTATATCGCCCAAAGAGAAGGCTGGAAACTTGAATGGGTGCATTGCTCGTGGGAAAACTGTCTTGAAAAGCTCAGGCTTAATGAAATTGACCTGATGCCCGATGTCGCTCTCACTGAGGAACGCGCCGAAATTTTCAGCTTCTCGCAGGAAACAGTCTTGGTAAACTGGACTCGAGTTTATGTGCCCAGGAATTCAACAATACAAAGCCTTCTTGATCTTGATGGCAAACTGGTTGCCGGGTTGGCTGAAAGTGTCAATCTCAACGGGCCTGAAGGGCTGCGCGACTTGCAGTCGAATTTTAATATTTCTAGCATTATTATTGAAATGCCCAGTTATGACAGCGTATTGGCAGCAGTTGAAAAAGGACAGGTAGATGCCGGGGTTACCAACAATCTTTTTGGCGATCTGAATGAAAGCCAATATGATGTTGTTCGCACATCCATCATCTTCCAGCCGCGGCAGATTCGATTTGCTCTACCAAAAAACGGTGAAAAAACCCCCCTGTTAATCAGCAAGCTTGATGAACAGATCAGATTTCAAAAAACAGACCCCAAATCGGAATATTATCATTTGCTCGATAAATATTTGGGGCAGCAATTGGAACCTTCCAAACAACTGCCAAAATGGGCGATCATTGTTCTGGCTGTCGCTGGTGGCGCGCTTATTTTGCTTGGCATTATCGCTTTTACTTCCAAGGCGCTGGCAGACCGCCAGACTGTGGAATTAAAAGCTCACGAATCACGTATGAGTGCCTTGTATGAAAGCATCCCTGATCTGATCTTCCGTTACGATGGGGAAGGGCGATTCCTTGATTATCATGCAAAAAAAGAAGATGCTCTTTATCTGCCCCCCGAAACGTTCTTGGGCAAAACCATTCATGAAGTTATGCCAAAAAAACTTGCTGATGAAGCGCTTGAATTTATTCGGAAGGCCATCGCCACCCAAAAAACGCTGGTTTATGAGTATCAACTGAACATGAATGGTGAAGTTAGGGATTATGAATCCAGGTATAGCGCCTGTGGAAAAAACGAAGCGATGGCGATCGTTCGTGATATTACTGAAGAAAAACAGGCTGAAAAGCGCATTAGTTTTCTTAATCGCCTCTATGCGACACTGAGCCAGATCAATCAAACCATTGTGCATGCCAAAGATCGTGACCATCTCTTTCGTGATATTTGTGAAGTCACCATACTGTATGGCAAGTTTAAGATGGCCTGGATCGGGTTAATTGATGAAAAAGAAAATGAGATCAAACCGGTGGCATCAGCGGGGGACGAGACTGGCTACCTTGACGATCTTCACATTCAATATTTAAATCCGCTCTTGGGCGAAGGGCCGACTGGAACTGCCGTTCGTGAAGGAACATATGTCGTTTCAAGAGATATAGAAAAAGACCCTCGAATGAATCAATGGAAACGAAATGCCATCAAGAATGGATTTTACTCAACAGCATCTGTGCCAATCAGGCAGAATGCCCAGGTGGTGGGCGCGTTTACCGTATATTCTTCCGAGCCGATGGCATTTGACCAGGAAGAGGAACGCCTTCTTGAAGAAATTGGTCAGGATATTTCCTTTGCCCTGGACAATCTTCAGACTGAATATGAACACAACCTGGCGATGGAAGATCTTGCCAAAAGTGAAGAGCGATATCAGACATTGGCTGATATCTCACCCGTAGGCATTTTTAGAACTGATATCGATGGACACACCACATATGTCAATCCAACCTGGAGCAAAATATCAGGGTTACCTGCTGCTGAGGCGATGGGAGAGGGTTGGCTGGATGCAGTGCATCCAGAGGATAAACTTCAACTTTCCAACACCTGGTCAAGCGTGGCGAAACAAAAATTAGCCAACACTGCTGATTATCGCTTTATTCACCCCGATGGTTCAGTCGTGTGGGTAATTGGGCAGGCAGTCCCTGAAGTGAACAAGGACAATGAAATCATCGGTTATGTCGGAACCATCACCGACATCACTGAACGAAAGCAGATCGAAGATTTGCGCATGGCTGTGGAACGGGCTGAAGCAGCTGACAGATTAAAATCCTCTTTTCTGGCGACCATGTCGCATGAACTGCGGACTCCGCTCAATTCAATCATCGGGTTCACCGGCATTCTGCTTCAAAAATTGGTTGGTCCGCTCAGTGATGAACAAGAGAAACAATTGAAAATGGTGCAGGGCAGTGCCAGGCACTTGCTTGACCTGATCAACGATGTGCTTGATATCTCCAAGATTGAAGCTGGAGAAGTTGAGATCAGGCTGGCTGATTTCAAATATAACGAATCCATCGAAAAAAGCGTTGAGAAAATCCGCCCTTCAGCAGAGAAAAAAGGGTTACTACTTAATGTATCCATGAATCCTGCTGTATTAACTTTTTACAGTGATCAACGGCGTGTTGAACAGGTTTTACTAAATTTGATCAACAATGCGATTAAATTCACTGAAAAAGGCAGTGTGATCGTTGAGTATGCTTTACAAAACGGACAGGTCATCACAAAAGTCACTGACACAGGCATTGGCATCAAACCGGAAGACCTTGACAAGTTGTTTGTTCCTTTTAAACAAATTGATACTGGGCTGACCAGACAATATGAAGGGACAGGGTTGGGATTATCTATTTGCAAGCGAATCATAGATCTACTTGATGGGAAGATTTGGGCTGAAAGCGAGTG
The DNA here is from genome assembly GCA_964468875.1 of uncultured Anaerolinea sp. Classification (GTDB taxonomy): domain Bacteria; phylum Chloroflexota; class Anaerolineae; order Anaerolineales; family Anaerolineaceae; genus UBA6107. Next base: position 88,710 of record CAYXWV010000002.1, read on the forward strand.
GGGCAAGGGAAGTTCCTTTATTTTTAGTTTGCCGTTGAAAGGGGCTGAAGATGAGTACAAGAATATTAGTAATTGAAGATAATGAGCAAAACATCTATCTGGTTACCTTCATCCTCGAAAAACATGGTTATGAAGTCATTCAGGCGCGCACAGGGATTCAGGGGCTTGAGATGGCGCGGAAGCATAGTCCAACCATTATTCTGCTTGACATCCAATTGCCTGAAATGGATGGATATACGGTAGCCAGAGAATTGCGAAAGATAAAAACCCTCGAGGAAACCCCCATTATTGCAGTCACATCGTATGCAATGCCAGGCGATCGGGAAAACGCGCTTAAAGCTGGCTGCACCGGTTATATAGAAAAACCGATTGACCCCGACACCTTCATGGAACAGGTGGAGAAATTTATTCGTGAAATTTAGTTAGGAAGGGATAAATGACCAAAATTCTCATCGTTGATGACAACGCGCAAAATCTATACATGCTTGAAGTCTTGCTGACGACAAATGGCTTCATTGTGGATCAAGCTGCAAATGGTGTCGAAGCCTTGACCCTCGCAAAAGAAAACAAACCTGATATGATCATTACTGATATCTTGATGCCGACTATGGATGGGTTTAGCTTGTGTCGTGCGGTGAAAAAAGATGAGAAATTAAAGAATATTCCCATAATTTTCTATACAGCTACATATACCGACATGAAAGACGAAGAATTTGCATTGAGCCTTGGCGCGGATCGTTTTGTGATAAAACCCCAGGCGCCTGATATCTTCTTGGGCATCATTAACGAGGTTTTTGAGCAAAAGAAGACTATAAAGCCGCAGAAAATTTTAGAAGAAACTACCGATAGAGAAAATGATTATTACAAGGGCTACAACGAAGCCCTGATTCGAAAACTGGAAAAGAAAATGTTGCAGCTTGAAAAATCCAACAAGCGGCTGAATTCCTTTTTCCAGGTAACGAGTGATCTGATCACCAACCGTTCTTCAAGCGAACTTCTTCGACGAGTATTGAATGCGATTCACGAAATAACTGGTTATCAGAAGCTTTTCTTTTTTGATGTCAGTAAAGGTTTAGATAACATCACAATAGGTGAGGCTCTCGGAGTTCAGGAGTATATGCTTGAGAATGTCAAAGAACTGTTGAGAAATCCGCCGCCTGACACGCATAACTTTGTTAAGACTGTTGCGGTCAATCGAACACCAGAATATGTTCCTGACACCTCGAAAGATAAGCGATGGATAAGAACAGATCAGACTATTCGTTCGGCTTTGTTTGTTCCTGTCTATTACGAAGATCAAACATTGGGGATCATTGGGTTATTCAGCTCAGATACTGATGTTTTTGCTGACGATGAGAAAAACATCATCACCCTTGCCAATAACCTGGCGATATCAATGATCAACAAACAGACAGAAAACAAAATTATCCAAATGAACCTTGACCTTGAAGATAGAATTCTCGAAAGAACCAATCAATTACAGGCTTCAAACCGTGACCTCGAGGCGTTTGCGTTTTCTGTATCTCATGATCTGCGGGCTCCCCTGCGTGCTATCGAAGGCTATTCTGCATTATTGATGGAAGACAATCGAAACAAACTGGATGATGAGAGTGTTCGCATTCTGGAATTGGTGTGTCAAAACACCCAGCGAATGGATAAGTTCATCACAGATTTACTGTCTTTGTCAAAAATGAGCCTGACTGATAAGAAATTTTTGCAAGTAAATATGGACGAGATCGTCAATGATGTGATCGCGGAAATTACAAAAGATAAGAAAACTGCAAAATATAGTTTTATACTTTCCTCTTTGCCTGAAGTATTTGCTGATCCGGTATTAATCAGACAGGTGTGGATGAATTTAATCTTAAACGCCGTCAAATATTCGGAATATAAAGAAGAACCAGTGATAAAAATTTCCTGCGAGAATAAGGAAGAAGAGAATGTCTTTTTAGTTGAAGACAACGGTATCGGTTTTAATCAAAGCATTGCTCAGAACCTCTTTCAACCTTTCCAGCGCTTATATCAAGGGGATGAGTTTGAGGGAACCGGAATTGGTTTAACGATCGTAAAACGCATCGTTGAACGTCATGGTGGCAGAGTATGGGCAATCGGCAAACAAAATGAGGGCGCAAAATTTTATTTCACTATTCCCAAACTTGATGCTTCTCATAAGTCTGAATAATTTCCACGATTTATCGATTTTTTATGCTTTCTTTACTGTGTGGGTTGGGGATTGTTGACGCGTTGAAAAAAGACTGCTATGATTGAGAGCGTATGCGTCCAAAACGAATCCGCGGCTTTCAACGTTTTATCCAATCGATACTTGTAAAGCTTCGTTGGCTGGTTCCCGGCATAGGTGTCAAACGCTGGGTGGTGGTCATACTATTAGGCACCACAATGCTGGGGGTGGGGTTCGCATTTCTTTTGCTTGATATTTATCGCACAGCTCCAGAATCCTGGTATTTGCCGGTTATCAAATTCGTTTCTCTTCAATTTATCGCAGATCGCACCATCCGTGCGTTGATTTTTGGTCTGGCCGGCGTCGGCTTGACCATTTTTGGCATAATTGGTTTAAACAGGGCTTTGCTGCGTCCGTTTATGCGACCAGGACGAAACATCGTTGATGCTGTAACTGAATACCACCGCCGTGAAAAAGGTCCACGTATTGTAGTAATTGGCGGCGGAACAGGTCTATCGGCGATTTTAAGGGGTTTGAAGGATTATTCTCACAATATTACCGCCGTGGTAACTGTAGCTGATGACGGCGGTTCTTCAGGTGAAATCAGGCGAACGCTTGGCATTCTCCCACCCGGTGATATCCGCAATTGCCTGGCTGCCCTTTCCAATGATGAAGAGTTGCTTACCCAGCTTTTTCAATATCGGTTCGCGTCTAGTGCCGGGGTCAACGGACATTCACTCGGGAATCTTCTCATCTCCGCACTGACCGAGATCACTGGAAGTTTTGAAGAAGCCATTGCTGAAACTGCAAAAGTGTTGGCAGTGGAAGGGCAGGTACTGCCTTCCACCCTAAAGAATGTAAACCTGGTGGCTGATGTAAAATTACCCAATAAAAAGGGTGCCATTGAGATCAAAGGGGAAAGCAACATTGGCAAGCCCGGCGGCAGGATCAAACGAGTCTGGCTTGAGCCTGCAAACCCGGCGGCTTTTCCGCCAACGGTTCAGGCCATCTTAAACGCCGATTTAATTATTGTCGGGCCTGGCAGTCTTTATACTTCCATTATAGCCAACTTATTGGTCCCTGATCTGGTGGATGCTCTGAAAGCCAGCAAGGCATACCGGTTTTATATTTGCAATGTGGCAACGGAGCGGGGTGAAACTGACGGTTACTCTTGTGAAGATCATGTGAAAGTGATCGAGAGATATGCCGGTAGTCGTGTTTTTGATGTAGTTTTGTGCAACCATCGCTTTGAAGGGGTATTGCCACAGGACGTTTCATGGGTTAAAGTTAAAGAAGAAGAATCAATTCATGCTTTCTATAAAGCCGACTTGCTGGATGTTGAGAACCCCTGGCGGCACGATTCATCGAAAGTTGCGAAAACGGTTATGGATTTATATTTTGAGCGCACCGGACCGCTTAGTTCCAAAGACGAGGGTTCCAATCTCTAATATAAATTTAATCCATGTCTAGACATGGTAAAATATCTGTATTACCTCAAGGAGGATTTATTATGGCTGTAAAAGTTGGTATCAATGGTTTTGGCCGCATCGGCCGACAGGTTTTGAAAGCAATCAAAGAACATCATGGCTCCGAGTTGGAAGTGGTTGCCATCAACGATCTCTTTGACACCAAGACAAATGCTCATTTGTTCAAGTATGACTCTAACTACGGCATTTATCCTGGCACTGTTGAAGCTGGTGATGGTGTTTTGATCGTTGACGGAAAACCCATTAAGGTTTTGGCTGAAAGAGAACCCGCCAACCTTCCCTGGAAAGATCTCGGCGTGGATATCGTCATTGAATCTACTGGTCTCTTCACTGACGCAATCGGCGATCCTGACAAGGGCAAATCTGGCGCCAATGTTCACATCACCAAAGGTGGCGCAAAGAAAGTCATCATTTCGGCTCCCGCCAAGAATGAAGATTTGACTGTTGTGTTGGGAGTCAATGACAACCTCTATGACCCCGCCAAACACCACGTGGTTTCCAATGCCTCCTGCACCACAAACTGCCTCGCACCTGCAGCCAAGGTCGTGAATGACAACTGGAAAATCCTGCATGCTGTGATGACCACCATCCACTCCTACACCAACGACCAGGTCATCCTCGACCAGGGTCACAAAAAAGAAATGCGCCGCTCTCGCGCCGCCGGTTTGAATATCATCCCCACCACCACCGGTGCCGCCAAAGCTGTTGCTCTGGTCATCCCCGAGCTTAAAGGCAAATTCGATGGCTATTCTCTGCGCGTTCCCACCCCCACTGTCTCCATCGTGGATTTTGTGGCAACTGTTGAAAAACCCATCACCAAGGAAGATTTGAATGCAGCTTTCGTCGCAGCCTCAAAGGGTGCCATGAAGGGTGTGCTTGGAGTAACCACCGGCGAGTATGGTGATCCCCTCGTCTCCATGGACTTCAAGGGCGATTCCCGATCTTCCATCGTTGACCTGCCCTCCAACATGGTCATGGGCGGCAACCTGGTCAAGGTTGTCACCTGGTATGACAATGAATGGGGTTATTCTTGCCGCGCTGCCGATCTGGCTGCCAAGATGGCGAAGAGTCTCTAGTTTTTGTTGTGAGAAAATGAGATTCGTCTCTAATTCTTGATTCTTTCATGATGCGCATTCCGCGACTGATAAAGCGGATGCGCATCATGTCTATTTTGCTTCAGGAGAGATAATTATGTTTAACAAGAAAACCATTCGCGATATTGATGCCAAGGGCAAGAAGGTTCTTGTTCGTGTGGATTTCAATGTTCCTCTAAAAGAAGGCGTGGTCGGCGACGACACCAGAATTCAGGCTGCCCTGCCCACCATTAAATACTTGTTAGATCAGGGAGCTGCTGTCATTCTTTGCAGCCATCTTGGCCGCCCCAAAGGTGGACCAGAAGAAAAATATTCCATGAAACCTGTGGCTGAACATTTAGCCAAATTGTTAGGCAAAAAAGTCGCTTTTGCCCCTGATTGCATCGGCGTCCCAGCCACCGAAGCCGCTGCCGCCCTCAAGGCAGGTGATGTGCTTCTCCTTGAGAACACCCGCTTCCATGCTGAAGAAGAAAAGAACGGCATGGATATGGCAAAAGAAATGGCTTCTCTGGCTGATTTGTTTGTCAACGATGCCTTTGGAACCGCCCACCGCGCACACGCCTCCACAGAGGGTGTCACCCACTTCCTTCCGGGTGTGGCTGGTTTTTTGCTTGAAAAAGAGATCAAATATCTCGGTCAGGCTGTTGCCGACCCCAAGAAACCATTTGTTGCCATCATGGGCGGCGCCAAGATCAGCGACAAGATTGGCGTAATCAAGAACCTCTTGAAAAAAGCCGATACAATCCTCATCGGTGGCGGCATGGCGAACACCTTCTTCAAAGCCCAGGGACTGGATGTGGCTGATTCTTTGGTTGAAGATGAAGCCCTTGAGACTGCCAAGTCTCTACTGGCTGAAGCCGGCAAGAAACTCGTGCTGCCTGTGGATATGGTGCTGGCAGACAAATTCGATGCCGAGGCTGCTTCTCAGACCGTCAAGGTGGGCAGCGTCGCCGCTGGCTGGAGAATCTTGGACATCGGACCGGAAACTGTCAAAGAATACGGCAAGATTCTGGCTGATGCTTCTACCGTGGTCTGGAACGGCCCCATGGGTGTGTTTGAGTTCCCGAAATTTGCTGAAGGCACCTTCGGTGTTGCCAGGGCTGTGGCTGCTTCAAAGGGTGTTACCATCATTGGTGGCGGCGAATCAGTGGCTGCTATCCAACAATCTGGTCTGGCTGACAAAATTACCCACATTTCAACCGGCGGCGGTGCCTCCCTTGAAATGCTCGAGGGGCTTGAACTGCCGGGTGTTGCTGCATTGCAAGACAAATAGTTCTTCTTCATCTGCATCACAGTCGAGAATAAAAAGCATCTGGACAGAATTGGACCCTTGGGGTAGAATTCATCCGCCACCTGAACAGTGCTTGCCCTCGACCCTCGCACTGGAAGAAGTTTTTTTGGAGGAACAAAGTTGGCTAATATTAAGTCTGCAATCAAACGCAACAAACAGAACGAAAAGCGTCGTATTCGCAATCGCGTCTACCGCGGTGTGGCACGAACCTACGTTAGTCGCGCTCGTGTCGCCATTTCTGGCAAAGACGGTGAAGCCGCCAAGGCTGCAACCCTCGCCGCAATTTCCGCACTTGACAAAGCCGCGCAGAAGGGTGTGATTCACAAGAATAACGCCGCTCGCCGCAAAAGTCGTCTGATGAAATTGCTGGCGGAACAGAAATAACCGAAAGCTTTTTAACGCAATCAAGCGGGAGTTCATCCTCCCGCTTTTGCATTCCTCAAGTGCCAATCAAAAAACCCCTGTGATATAATCCATGTGACTCAGCTATTATAGGAATGGGAATCGAAGATGTTTGAACTTGAACAATCCACTATCGAAGAAAAAATTCAGACGATATTACAAAACAACAACCTTCCTGAGATGGAAATCCGCTGGGCTTGGATTCCGTTCAACGGGCAGTGGGGCATCGCAACCTCTTTCTTTCAACTGGCAGCCAAATCATTTGGCTCTGAAAAGGGTAATGTGGCTCTGCGAGCCAAAGAGATTGCTGAAAAAGTAGCTGTCTCCATTGCCGCTCCTGAAGGAATCTCCAAAATTGAAGCTGTGAACGGTTACTTGAATGTCTATTTCTCTCCCTCCATCTATTCGCAGCGTGTGGTGGAAGAAGTTCTCGCCAAAGGTGCCGGGTACGGCAAAGGCAAGCCTAATGGCAAACAAATCATGTTTGAATTTTCCCAACCGAATACCCACAAAGCCTTCCACGTTGGTCATTTGCGCAGTGCTTTTTTGGGTGATGTGCTCTGCCGCATTAACGAGGCTGCCGGTTATGATGTGGTGCGCGCCAATTACCCCGGCGACATTGGGCTGCACGTAATCAAATGGTTGTGGAATTACCTGAAATTCCACAAGGGCGAAAAACCTGAAAAAGATATCACCCGCTGGATGGGTGCTCTCTACGCAGAAGCTAACAAGCGGCTTGAAGAGAATCCGGAGCTTGAGGCTGAAGTCAGGGCAGTTTATACCCGCTGGGATCAGAAAGACCCTGAAATAGTAGATTGTTGGAAGGAAACCCGCGAGTGGTCATTGACCGGTTTCCGAGAAATGTACGAAAAATTGGACATCAAGTTTGACCGCTATTACTTCAATTCGATGTTTGAAGCGCCGGGCAAAGCCATTGTTCAAGATCTGATTGACCGGGGTATCGCTGATGATGACCGTGCCAACGGCGGTGCCGTAATCGTTAAAATCGATGAAAAACTTGGCTTGAAAGAAGAAAAGTACCGCGTGATCGTGGTACAGCGTTCTGACGGCACGGCTCTCTATGCAACCGAAGACCTGGCTCTCGCAAAACAAAAATTCACTGATTATCCGAATCTCGAAAAGGCTTACTACGTGGTGGATGTGCGCCAATCATTGCACTTCCAGCAGGTTTTCAAAACCCTCGAACTGGCTGGTTACGATTGGGCAACCCGCTGCCAGCACGTTTCATACGAATTGGTCAATCTTCCTGGCAACGTGGTGATGGCATCTCGTGAAGGAACGGTTGTCTTGCTTGAAGATTTGTTACGTGAAGCCACCAATCGCGCCCTTGAAGTGGTGCGTGAAAAGAACCCTGATCTCAGTGAAGAGAACAAGCTCAAAGTGGCAGAAGCAGTCGGTATTGGCGCGGTCAAATTCCCCATGCTCTCACGTGAAAGCGGCAAAATTGTCACCTTTGACTGGGAATCCGCACTGGATTTCAACGGTCAGGCAGCGCCCTATATTCAATACGCCTGTGTCCGCGCAAACAGCATTTTGCGCAAATTCAATGCGCCCTTACCAGATTCATCAGAGCCGTATGAACTTACTCAAAGTGAAATTACCCTGATTGACCTGATCAGCCGCATGTCGGGTGAAATTCAAAAAGCTGCTAAAGACCTGAAACCCCTAACCATCTGCAACATGGCGTATGAACTCGCCAGAGCGTTTAATGATTTCTATACACAGTGCCCGGTCTTAATTGCCGAGGAACCTGTCAAGAGTGCCAGAATCCGCCTGGTCGCCGCGGCAAAACAGGCGATCTCGAATAGTTTGGCGTTACTGGGCATCACAGCCCCACAAGCGATGTGAAAAAAGGCTCGTAAACCAAATTATTTTAAGGAGATGATCTAAATGTCTAGAATTCGAACGTTGATCATGGGAGCAGCCGGCCGCGATTTTCACAATTTCAATGTGTTTTATCGCGACAACAAGGAGTATGAAGTTGTGGCATTCACCGCAACTCAAATCCCAAATATCGAAGGTAGAAAATATCCTGCTGAATTGGCTGGTTCTCTTTACCCGGCAGGCATTCCGATTTTCCCGGAAAGCGACCTGGTTAAATTAATCAAAGAAAATAAAGTGGATCAAGTCGTTTTTGCTTATAGTGATGTGCCTCACGAAGTGGTGATGCACAAGGCTTCCATTGTTTTAGCCGCCGGAGCTGACTTCAGAATGATGGGAACGAACACGACCCAGGTCAAATCAACCAAACCAGTGATCTCCATCTGTGCAGTCCGCACTGGGTCAGGCAAGAGCCAGACCACCCGGCGTGTTTCTGAAATTCTTCGTGGAATGGGATTCAAAGTGGCTGCTATTCGCCATCCCATGCCTTACGGAGATCTTGTCAAACAAAAAGTACAACGCTTTGCCACCTATGCAGACCTCGATAAACACGAATGCACCATTGAAGAGCGTGAAGAATACGAACCTCATCTTGACAACGGTGTGATCGTTTACGCTGGTGTTGATTATGAAGCCATTTTGCGCCAGGCTGAACAGGAAGTGGACATCGTCCTTTGGGATGGCGGCAATAATGACTTCTCTTTCTATACACCCGATCTGAATATTGTCGTCGCTGATCCGCACCGCGCCGGGCATGAACAGGCTTACCACCCCGGTGAAGCCAACTGCCGCATGGCGGATGTCTTTGTCATCAATAAGGTGGACACCGCTGACCCTGACAAGGTGATCGAAGTACGCAATTCACTTTACGAGATGAATCCCAATGCTATTGTCATTGAGGGCGCCTCTCCATTGTTCGTAAACGATCCGGAAGCCATCCGTGGTAAACGAGTGCTGGTCATTGAAGATGGCCCCACTCTTACCCACGGTGAAATGAAGTACGGTGCTGGATGGGTCGCTGCACGGCGTTTTGGTGCTGGCGAAATTGTTGATCCCCGCCCGTTCGCAGTGGGGAGCATTCACGACACCTACGTGAAATATCCCAACACTGGCTGCATTCTTCCCGCCATGGGTTACGGCGACAAAATGGTCAAAGATCTGGAAAAAACCATCAACAAAGCCGATGTTGATCTGGTGGTTTCAGCCACCCCCATCGACCTCACCCGCATCATCAAGGTGAACAAACCCATGCAGCGGGTGGGCTATGAACTGCAAGAGATCGGTCAGCCTACCCTCACTGAGATTCTTAAAGCCAAATTTGGTAAATAATTAACCAGTACAGTCATCAGGAATCGGGTGTAAACTGATCGTAAGAGCAGCCAAACCTGATTCCTGATCTTTTTCAGAAAGAACAACATGTTTATTGATGAAGCAAAAATATATGTCAGATCTGGCCGCGGTGGTGCGGGCATGGTGCATTTCCATCGTGAAAAATATGTTCCCCGGGGGGGGCCAGATGGTGGTGATGGCGGCAGGGGGGGAGATGTGGTGTTTCAAGTGAAGAATACCCTCAATACCTTGCAAAGCTTCAGATATAAACGCAAGTTTGTCGCCGAAGACGGGCAAAATGGCGGCGCCAGCAACATGACCGGCAGAAGCGCAAAAAACCTCGTGATTCATGTTCCCCCAGGCACGATTATTTATGACGATGACAACGGAGAACTGTTGGGCGACCTGGTGTTGAACGGTCAGGAGTTGCGCATATGCAAAGGAGGCAGGGGCGGTCTTGGGAATCAGCATTTTGCCACTTCGCGCAACCAGGCACCGAGAACCGCTGAAAAGGGAGAACCGCCTGAAGAGAAAAATCTTCGCTTGCAATTGAAGTTGCTTGCTGATATCGGTTTGGTGGGCGTACCCAATGCCGGAAAATCGAGTTTTCTTGCGGCGGTCAGCAATGCCAACCCAAAAATTGCCAATTATCCTTTTACAACCATTGAACCAAATTTAGGGGTCGCCAACCTGGATGAAGAAAACTCGTTGATTATCGCTGATATTCCCGGTTTAATTGAAGGCGCTCACCAGGGGGTGGGGCTGGGGTTTGACTTCCTGAAGCACATTCAACGCACACGCGTGATTATCCATATTTTGGATGGCATGGCGGAGGATCCGCTGGCTGACTTTACCCAAATTAACTCTGAATTGGCTCTCTTTGATCCTCTTCTGGGCAAGAAACCCCAGGTCGTGGTGGTCAACAAAGTGGATCTGCCCGATGTGCAGGAAAAGTGGAAAACATTGCAGAAGGCATTAACCAAAAAAGGGTATTCTCCATATGCAATTTCTGCTGTAAGCCATGAAAACCTGACTACAGTTTTGTGGAAGGCTCATGAGCTGCTTCAAACTGTGCCGGAAGAGCCTCTTATAGAGACTATTCCGCTCTATCGTCCTGAACAGGACCCGCGCGATTTCACCATTACCCGTGAAGCTGATGGATGGAGGATAAGCGGTGCATCCATTGAGCGTGCCGCAGAAATGACCTATTGGGAACATGACGGTTCAGTTCGCCGTTTCCATCATTTGATGGTTAAACTAGGTATAGATGAGGCTTTGCGTAAAGAAGGCATAGAAGAGGGAGATACCGTCTTTATTAATGACTTTGAATTGGAGTGGCAGGATTAGCGATGCGCGTAGGCATTTTTGGCGGCACTTTCGACCCCCCGCATGTCGGACATCTCATTCTTGCTGAGGAATGCCGATCGCAGTTGTCACTTGATCTATTGTTGTGGGTGGTAACCGACAACCCACCTCACAAACGATACGTCAACATTAGTCCAATCGAACAGCGTGTTGAATTGGTAAACAAATCCATTGCTGGCAATCCGGCATTTCTCCTCTCACGCATTGATATCGACCGGCCGGGTCCGCATTTTGCCATTGATACAGTCAGATTGCTAAAAAAGGATTATCCTGGGGCTGAAATGTTCTACCTGATGGGTGGTGATTCTTTGCACGACTTGCCGACCTGGAATCGCCCGCAGGATTTTATCAGGGAATGTGACGGCATTGGGGTCATGCGCCGTCACGAAGACAAAGTCGATCTTGAGTCCCTTGAAAAGGTGCTGCCTGGTGTTTCACGTAAGGTGGCAATTGTGGATGCCCCCATTCTCGAGATCTCATCCAAAGAGATCAGGCAGCGTATTGCCGACCATATGGGTTATCGTTATTATTTACGAGATTGCGTGTTTGAAGCTATTCAGCAATTGGGTTTGTATCAATAAATTCTCAAATTACAGTTCCACGTCATAGCTATGGAACGTGTTTAAACATGGGTTTCCCCAGGCAACTTCCATTTTTCTATCTGTCAAATCCATTACCATGCTCACAATCGTTTTTTGCCTATCTTTCGGGTCAATATCAAATATGGAGTGATTGCAAATAGAATCAGGGTGGTTTACGTGATCAGACATGATCGTCTGAAGCGTTTTTAAAGTGTGTTCTTGTGTTTTTGTTAACAAGTGAAGGGCTCTGAAATACCTGACCCGGGTATGGATTAATTCGTCAGGAGATGCCTCAATGGCCTGCATTTTGGGTGAAAGATAGTTGTTGGTATGAACAAGATATCCTTCCGATCCTGATAGAATATCGAAGTTAAGGGCGCTTACTTCAACATTGAACATCTCTCCACTTTCATGGGCTAACAGATGGTTATACCCTGCGGCGCGCAATGGTATCAGCATATGCCTGATGGCGCTGCCGATAGTTCTCGCTCCCAAAACTGCCCTTGAGACCACCACGCGGGGAATTCCAATTCGCGTGTCAGTCGGATAAACCGTATCGCAGCACTGGGCAATCCCGGCGGCATTGAATCCGATATTGGGCAGCAGCCCGCCATAACTCATGGCTAAAAAGGGAGGTTCATCGTCAGGCCTGGCAAGCACCAAAAAGACATCTGGCTCATCAAATGGCATCCAGTCTTCATTGTGGGCGATCAAAACATGTTTGTTTTGCGTGTACCGCTCATTGACCGAAAGGCTGGTGCATTTGGTGAGGTGCAAGGCATCTACGGTGACACCTTCGAGGCAGTTCACCACTGCCACTTCCGTGAGGTTCACGTTGGCACCTTCAGCAATGCCCTTCATTTCTTCGATATATATTGGATATCGTTCTTGTGCGAATGGCAGGTACTTTTGAGCCTGGTTCTTTGCACCTTCCCAACTGAGGTGAAGGTCGTTTTGGGAAGTTTCAATGATCTCTTTTGCGTTCTCGATACTGTGTTGCACGAGCGGACGCAGGGCTTCACCCATTTGCCTGCCGATTGAAGAATGCGATCCCTTTACTTCAATCAGCGGAACGGGGCTTTTGTGACTGATCCCAGAAGGTTCATCCATGAATTAACTATATTGTAAGATGCGTGATTGCACAAGTTGCTTACCAGAGGAAAAGCGAGATCCAAACTGTGCTGATTGCCAGGGTGATGAGGGTGATGATAATTCCTGTTCGCGTATATTCCCAAAAGGTCAGGTTGACGTGCATCTTCTTGGCAGATTCCGCCACGATCAGGTTCGCCACGGACCCCAGCAGCGTGAGGTTTCCGGCAAGCGTTGAAGAGGCTGCCAGGGTTAACCAACCAGCTGTTTGCGCCGATATCGAGCTGACCAACGGCTTGAGCAGCAACACGGCTGGCACATTTGAAACCAGGTTGCTCAACCCCGCGCTGATCAGACTGAGATTCAGCGGGTTTTCTCTGCCTGATATGTTTACCAGCGTCATCAACTTTTGGGTGACCCCGTTTGTTTCCAGTGATCCGGTAATGATAAACAACGCGCTGAAGAAAACCAAGATCTCCCAGTCAAAGCTGGCAAAAATTTTATCGGGTTTGACCCTTCTGGTGATCAGTAACACACAGGCTGCCAGAAACGCAGCCAGCGCAACAGGTGCTCCGAGCAAAAATGCTGCCAGCAGCCCGGCTGTGATCGCAAGCGTTTTAAGCATCAAAGGCTTATGATAACGAATTGTCTGCGGCTGGGCAATCTTGAAGAAATTCTTCGGGTGAAATTCACTTCGGTAGAATAAAATCATAACAATCCAAATCACTGCCAGACTTAGGATTGCGATGGGTGCCAGGGAGCCGGTGAATTTGAGATAGCTGATGTTGCTGGCGATGCCGATGATCATGTTCTGCGGATTGCCCGTTAGCGTCGCCACAGAACCGATATTGGCAGCCGTTGCCAGGGCGATCAAATAGGGGATTGGGTTGCGCTCCATGGCAAGAAGCAGTTCCAACAGGAAGGGAGTCAACATCAGGCAGATGGTATCGTTGAGAAACAGGGCGCTCAACACACCCACCAGAACAATCTCAATTGCCAGAAAAATACGCGGTTTGCGGGTCATGTGCAGCAAGAATGCCCCGGTTAACCTGAAAAAACCTGACAGACGCAGATTGGCGTTGATCACCATCATACTGAATAATAAAATGATCGTATCCAGGTCGATAAACTGGATTAACTGTGGAAACTGAATTTGTTGGAAAACCAACAGCAGCCCCACGCCCACCACAGCGATCGTGGTTCGATTCAGTTGCAGCCGGGGAATAAACCCGATGGCGATACCGATATAAGTGAGAAAAACGATCACCAGGGTAATCCACGTAGTTGGAGAAAGCATAGCCTAAACCCTAAATCACAATAATAAAAGAATTGAAATTATAACCCTCTCGTCAAGAAATTTAACATTGGTCAGATATTTCCATCAACAAAAAAGGTTCCGGTGTGAGCTGCCGGAACCTTTTGCATATACAGTTTGGTTGATTACTCGCGCCGTAGATTCAGATTGCCCACAGCCATATCCAACCGAATAGTGATCATCGGGCCGGAATCGCCGCATTCGTAAACATTGCCAGAAATCGTCCAGGTGCCGTTGACATCTACATTGCTCAATCCGCCGTCAAGAATTACTTTTGCCTGTGCGTTTTCCGGAATGGTGATGGTTATATCACTCATCCCTGAATCGGCAAAAACCTCAATATCATCCTTAATCTCACCACTGAAGTCAAGAGTGTAAGATCCAACACCGCTGTCAAAATAAACTTTAGAGACATTTGCATTTCCCAAACCGATTAGCTCTACATTTGATGCTCCGGTTTCGTAAGTTAGCTCTTCCATTTTGACGGGATTCGGTGAATCAAATCGAACAGTAGCCTTGCTCGCCCCATCAGAGATGGCGAGTCTGACGATTGATAACTCGCTCAAATCCAGATTGCCTTCATAGGCACCTGCGTTCAATTCCAGAGAGATCGGCATATCGCCAAGTTTTACATCCCAATCGTTAATGATGTTACCAGTGGGGATACCCATATTGGCATCTGTAGTTTGACGGATATTAATCTCGTTCGAATAGCGGTTGATTCTTGGTTCCCAGGCATCCACGTTGTATTTGATTGTTCCTTCCACAAGGTTGCTGGCACCCGCGGCAATATCCAGTGTGCCTGCACCCATATCTATGGAAACTTCGTTATAGTCTGAATGACTGTCTAACTTCTCATTGAATTCAAAAGTATCGGTTAACCCGGTTTCAGTGGTTGGAACATTCACCGAAATTGAGCAAGCCATCATGGCCAGTGCAATTAATATAAGAGGAATTATTTTCGTAAATTTCATTTTTCTCCTTTGAGACAACTGGCGGTTTGATCTTCAAACCGCCAGCGATTTACTAAGATATGGATTGTGGTGGTACCGGTGGAAGCGGATCGATTGGAGCGTCTGGCATGACGGCTTTCGCCACTTTGTTGGCATATTTGGATGAGCCGAACCGGGAGATCACCACAGCGCCCAATCCGAGGATTGCAACCACAAATCCTACCAACCAGCCAATGCAGGGGATCAAGGTGGCAAAACCGGTTACCAACCCCAACAGGAGCACGCCGATGCCTGATGCGATAGATGGGTGCCAGGAGGTTTTGAACAATCCAGCCACACGATTTCCTATTTCGCAGCCGATTGCCACCCAGCCAAATAGAATGGCGATACCCACGAAAATAGCGCTCAAGATTGAGATCGGAATCAAGATGATTGTCACTGTGAACAAGACCAATACGATTGCCGAAATTACGATAGAAAGCAAACCCACTCCACCAGTCACCAACGGTTCGGATGAAAAGGTTGCTGAAATCCGTTTGAGTTGCTGTGGGAAGAGCAAACCGATTATCACTGCCAGAGCAGCCATGGCAAGAGCCTGCAGTGCTGATTGAAGCATCTTGGTCAACGGGTTTTTGCTAAGATTGAAGGGCAATTCGATATTTTTGGGATTCGAAAAATCAAAGTCTAAAAACTGGGGTGACTGCTCGGTGATCTCGCCGTTGATTTCTGCCAGCGGAGAGTTCTTGAGCGTGGCGCCAATCAATGAAATGTTGCCGTTGACTACGGCAGTGTCATCAATATTGACTGCGCCGCCGATGGCAATAAAATCCCCGTTAACAGTGCCGCTGACGGTGATCGTGCCGCCGGTGAGAAAAACATCACCTGTCATCACAGACCCCTCATCCAGAGAGGCAGTACCGCCGATTACCGCCAGGTTGCCCGTCAGTTCATCGCCTGAAGCGAGACGGTAGGTGTTTGCGATCACAATTTGATCACCGTTAATGATCTTTGACGGTGAATTTGCAAACACTCCCACCGGAGTAGCAACGATAATTACCAGTAACGCGATAGCAATGAGGATGCGATAAAATATTTTCATTGATTCTTAACCCCTTTGGCTGTGATTTTCCAAATTGAAAGTCCCCATACCAGGGCAGCCAGACTGATCCAGCCTGCAACAATCAAACCGCAAATGATCAATGTGCTGGGGGATGCAGAGGATACCAGAGTGCTGACAATTGTCCACAAGCTTTGCAACCCGGTCGCCATTTTAACCAGAATCGTTAAGAAACCTACCATTAATGAGATAAACGAGAAATTGGGCAGCAAAATAATGCCCAGGGCGATCATGATCGCGAAAGCTCCGCTGCTCAAGCCGATCAAAAGGGTTCTGGCTTGGCGGCGTTCTTGTGCTTGTTTGCGTGAGGCAAAGTCCACCTTCCATCTGTTGACGAAACCTGCCGGGGCGGGCGCCACAGGTGCAGATTTTATCTGTGTCTGAACCTTGTTCCAAGAGTGATACAACTTGTAGCATTCATGGCATTCCTTCAGGTGCTGATTCAATGAATCTTGCTCTTGCGGCGTGAGCTGGATGTCGTCAAGTATCCAGTTTTCATAAAGCTGGTGATTCATTTTGCCTCCTCTTCTTCAGGTTGGTGGTTGGACCTGCTGAGATCATTTCTGCAAGCTGACGGCGTGAGCGGTGCAGCCTGCTTTTTACTGCGCTTACCGTTAAATTTAACATTTGACTAATTTCTTCCTCTGAACAATCATTCCAATACTTTAGTATCACGGCTGCACGATCCTGGGGACCTAGCTGATTAATCAACGCGTGCAAGGCGGCATCTTCTTCGTTCAAAGTAACCACTTTTTCTGGGGTTGGTTCCTGCGGATCGCTCAAATCGAAATCCGGGAACTCATCCAACTCGAACAACGAGATCTTGCGCTTGCGTTGTTGATCGATACAAAAATGTGCAGCAATTGAAAGAAGCCAGGTAATGAAAGAGCGTTGCGGGTCGTAACGGTTAAGGTTTTGCCAGGCTCTCCAAAACGTCTCTTGTGCAGCATCTTCAGCGGAACCGCCGTCTCCAAGCATCCGGTAGCACAAATTGTACACCGGTGTCTGGTAGGTCTCTACCAATGTGGTGAAAGCGTCTTCGTCTCCATGGCGGGCCTTTTCAAGCCATTCCTGTTCCAGATTTATCACAAGAGCCCCAAATATTATTTTTGTATCTAAGCAAATATACGCAGGCAACGAAAAAAAGTTGCAGTTTTAATCTTTTTCTAATAACAAAAAAATATCTAAAAAGACATCTCTTCTTTACCAGATAATCGTTCCTGGATGCGTTCGACAACAGTGTCAAGATGCTTGGATTGGTGAACAAAATCAAGATCATCGGTTTTAAGGGTGAGCACCGGGCAAAGATCAAAGTTATCAATCCAATCACCATAGTAAGAATCAAGCAGCCCAAGATAGTCTCTGCTGATAGTAGACTCCATCTCGCGACCTCGTTTGTGAATGCGGCTCATCAACACGTCCACCGGGGCTTTTAAATAAATCAGCAGAGAAGGGGCAGGCAGCGTTTTAGTCACAAGATTGAATATCTGTCGGTAGGTTTGATAATCGCGTTCATCAATATTCCCCATTGAATTCAGTGCCCTGGCGAAAATGAAAGCATCTTCATAAATAGAACGGTCAATGATTGCTGATTGCGGATCGTTGTACATATCCAGATGTTGCTGGGCGCGATGCCCGAGAAAAAAAACCTGAAGGTGGAAAGACCACTCTTTCATGTTGGCATAAAAATTGGGAAGATAAGGGTTGTCGGCAACTGATTCGTAGGCTGTCTTCCAGCCGAGTCTTTCACCGATCCGTTCAGTCAATGAGGTTTTTCCAGAGCCAATATTACCGGCAACCAGAATTAAACGCTTGGGCATTCTATTCTCCTGAGAAATTTTTGGCACCCCAATTATACGGGATTCCGGAGGTTTCACAAGATGATCTTTCATGATAAAGGACGGGTTTCGAACTGAAATCGGACAAAAATGATGGTATAATCAATTCGCGGAAGAAATTCCCGCAGGTTTTTGATCGCGCTTGGTACAAATACCCTGCCGGTTCCGGAAGGGTATTTTTTTGTGTGTTATTAGGAGTAGTTTATGGTTTCACCTTTTGAGTCATTAGGTCTGCATTCAGATTTTGTGCAGGCAGTCGAAAAAATGGGTTTTACTGAACCCACCCCCATTCAAAGTTCCGCAATTCCCATTTTGCTAGAAGGTCGTGACGTAATTGGCCAGGCACAAACCGGCACCGGCAAGACTGCCGCTTTCATGCTGCCTCTGCTCCAAGGTTTGGAGCCCTCCAATGGCAAAGCCCAGGCATTAGTGCTTGCCCCAACCCGTGAATTGGCTAAACAAGTGGCAGATGCTGCTCTTCAATTGTCACAAAACACAAAGGTAAGGGTGCTGCCAGTCTATGGCGGGCAGTCTTATTCTGTCCAGATTCGTGCCTTGCAGCGCGGCGTGGACGTAGTGGTTGGCACCCCAGGCCGTCTGCTTGACTTAATGAGTCAAAAAGTGTTGGATCTTGCCCAGGTAAAAATGCTCGTTCTCGATGAAGCAGATGAAATGCTGGCAATGGGGTTCATTGAAGATGTTGAAACCATTCTTGCCGCCTTGGCTGAAGAAAGGCAAATTGCCCTTTTCAGCGCGACCCTGCCTCAAGCCATCATGAAATTGGCAAACCGCTACCTTCGTCAACCGGCCAGAATTTCAGTCAGTCCAGAAAAACTTACTGTTGCTGATACCGAGCAGCGTTTCTGTCGTATTCACGAAGAGAATAAACTTTCGGCTCTCACTCGCATGCTTGAAACTGAAGAAGTTACCAGCGCCTTGATCTTTGCACGTACCAAGGTTCGCACTCAGGAGTTATCAGATGAGCTCATTAACCTCGGTTTTGCCACCGATTCACTGCATGGTGACTTGAGCCAGGAACGTCGCGAACAGGTATTAAACAAATTCCGACAGGGGCAGATCACAATTATGGTTGCTACTGATGTAGCTGCCCGTGGTCTGGATATTGCCGGGGTTTCTCATGTGTTCAATTATGATATCCCCGCTGATGCGGAGGATTATGTGCACCGCATCGGTAGAACTGGTCGTGCCGGCAAGAAAGGCGTCGCCATTACCTTGCTCACCCCCCGTGAACGCGGAAAACTCAATCAAATCCAGTCTTACACTAAACAGGTGATCAACGAGTTCTCTCTGCCGTCTATTGATGCTGTAAAAGCCAGACGAGAAGAACGGTTAATCACCCGCCTTTCAGGGCAGTTGGTAGCAGGTGTTTCACCGGCTGAAAAAGCTTTGATTGACCACATTTCTGAACTAGGGTTGACCCCCACTGAAATTGCTGTGGCTGCCATTCGAATTTTGCGCGCAAATGAAGGGGCTGTGAAATCTATTGAAGTTCCAGATATTGCCAGAGAATCAAAACGCAAAAAATTCGATGATAAGCGTGGCATGGCTGATCGACAGCAAGAGAAATGGGGCACAAAACCCAGCAAGTCTTCTTCGCGAAAACCCGCCTCGGGTGCTCCTCGAGAACAAGGCATGGTGCGTTTGTGGATGAACCTGGGCAATGTAAACGGCATTCGCCCTGGTGATGTGGTCGGCGCTATTGCCGGAGAATCAGGCATTCCAGGCCGAGCCATTGGTGAAATTGATATTCACAATGATCATACTTTTGTGGATGTCATGGAACAACATGTCAAAGTTGTTCTCAAGGCAAGTGAAAGCAAATTCCGGTTACGTGGTAAGCCGGTTATTCTTCGCCTGGCTGATTAAGACTGAAAAGGTTATCAAATGCCACCCTTCGTCCCGGCACGCAGTGAAATACATATTGGTTCAAAAGTTCAGATCATCGAGAAACAGAACCAACCTACGGGTGAACTTACTGAGGGGACGGTGGTAAAACTGCTAACCAAGAGCCCGACGCATCCGCATGGAATAAAGGTCGTTATTTCAGGCGGCAAGGTTGGCAGGGTGCAGGCAATCATTTCAAATTAATACAAAAAAAACAGACAGCTCATGAATGAATGAACTGTCTGTTTTATAATACGCAATTCTATTCTTTGGTGACGATAATTACCCCAATTGTGCCTGTTCCGGTATGCACAGACAATCCGGGACCAAAATCGATCAAGGAAATTTCTTTGGGTAAATCCATTTTGCTGCGAAGTTGATTGCCAAGCAGTGTGGCATCTTCAGGGTTAAGCACATGGATCAGGCAAATACGTTCCACTGATTTAGAATCAACGGCGGCAGCTACCAACTCGACAAGCCTGTCCATGGCAGCTTTACGTGTTCGAACTTTCTCTAACAGACCCAATTTGCCATCAATCATTGCCAGAATTGGGCGAATATTTAGCATATTTGCCATGCTGGCTGCCAGGCTACTGACTCGTCCTCCCAAAGCCAGATACTTGAGGGTTGAAAGAGAGCCGTAAATATAGGAGCGATTTCTCATGCTTTCAGCGGTTTTCACAGCATCTTCATGAGAACCCCCTGCCGCAATTACTTCAGAAGCGGCGATTGCCATAAAGCCTTCAGACATGCTCAAGTGGCCCGAATCAATTACGGTGATCTTCTTGCCAGAAAATTCTTCCATCGCACCCAAAGCGGATTCATAAGTTCGACTGATTGCGCTGCCAACACATATGCAGATGATGGATTCTGCTCCATGATCGAATGCCTGTTGATAGGCTTTTGTAAAAGCTGCTGGTGAGGGGGCTGCGGTAGTTGGAAGCTTTCCAGTTTTATCAATACGTTCGAACAAGGCAGGGTTTTGGATTTCAACTGTATCTTCAAATGATTCTTCACCAAACTGAATGGTGATAGGAACGAGCAAGATGTTATGCTTCTTTGCCAGGTCAATTGGAATATTTGAATCTGTATCTGTGATGATTTGAACTTTCAACATAAAAACTTCCTCAAAAAAAAAAGAATGATTACCGACCAACACGCGAATTATACACAATCAATAAAATAATCAATGTGGCTTCAGACCTATTTTTTGTCATAAATATTAACCCCTACTCTAAATAATAGCAACGATTAAAAATAATATCTCCCCACCTTTTCTTAATTTTTGCAGGTTACTAAAAAACCTACATTAATTATTTATCCTTTGTTTACATGAATTAAACTTCCTTTCCGTTATAAATTGAGGGGACAAAAATATCGGTAAAAAAGGGGATGTTTATTGGTGTTTGGGGTTCGGAATAAGTATTTTTATATTGATATGGTTTTTCATGTTTGAAGAACGCAATCTTGGAAAAGCGAGCGTGCTGGTTTTTTATGGAGGTTTTATGAGGTTCCTGGACCATATAAGTATTCGAACAAAAATTTTGGGGATAACCCTGGTTCAAACACTGATAGTCATCTTGACTTTGTTGGCTGGATATCTAAGCACTGTTTCTGCATCTGCATCAGGTGACAACACACGAGTAATTGTCCAAACTTCCATGTGGATTATGATTGCAGGCATTGCACTGGCGCTATTGGTCGGTATCAGCCTGGGATTGGCTGTTGCTAGAAACATTTCCAAACCAGTTAACATTTTTATAGGCTCACTAAATCGCTTAAAGAATGGAGACTTGTCACGAGAGCTTTCAGATGAAGTAAAGAAACGTAATAACTCGCGTAAGGATGAATTTGGTGCCATTGGACGTGCTCTGGGCGCCGCCCAGGCTTATATGGCGTACATGGCTGACAAGATGAATCTGATTGCTCTGGGAGACCTGACTGTCAACGTGGATGTTCACGGAGAGAAAGACGAGCTGGCGATCAGTATCAACAAGATGACCGATCATTTGCACCGCATCATGACTCATTTGTCTGAGGATGCTGAACAATTGAGTAATTCATCAATGATGCTCACCAATGCATCGAGCGAATCCTCAGAAGCCATTTCCCAAATTGCACGTACCATCCAGCAAGTGGCAGCCGGAATCACCACCCAGACCGAATCAGTGAATAAGACCGCCCTTTCTGTTGAACAGATGGGAAGGGCAATTGATGGTGTGGCTCAGGGTGCCCAGGAACAAGCCAACGCCGCCAGCAAGGCTTCCGGGTTGACAGAGCAATTAAATACCGTTATCAACCAGGTGGCAGGCAATGCGGCCGCCGTTGTGCGCGAATCGGATAACGCTGCTTCTGCTGCAAAGGAGGGCAGTCTTACCGTCAAGGACACCCTCGAAGGTATGGTAAGGATCAAGGAAAAGGTTGACCTTTCTACTGGCAAAGTTCTGGAAATGGGCTCCCGTTCGGAAGAAATTGGCAAAATTCTGAGTATGATCGAAGACATCGCTTCTCAAACCAATCTGCTTTCTCTTAATGCTGCCATTGAAGCTGCCCGCGCTGGTGAAGCGGGTAAGGGTTTTGCCGTGGTAGCGGATGAAGTTCGAAAACTGGCAGACCGTTCTTCTTCATCTGCCAAAGAGATCGGAGAATTGGTGAAATCCATCCAACTCACCATTGAAGAAGCCATGGCAGCCATGCAGGATGGTGCGAATGAAGTGGATGAAGGTCTTAAGACCGCTGAAAATGCTGGCAAGGCGTTAACTGCCATTGAAGAGGTTTCTCGGAAATTGAAAATGGAAGCCGAGTCTGCAGCCGCGGCGGCAGAACAAATGTCTGCTTCTGCCGGTGAACTGGTTGGCGCCGTAGATTCCGTCTCAGCGGTCATTGAACAAAACACGGCTTCAACTGAAGAAATGGCTGCTTTCTCAACGGAAGTGAACCAATCCATTGAGAATATTGCTTCCGTATCTGAAGAGAATTCTGCGGCAGTTGAGCAGGTCTCTGCTTCAACAGAAGAAATGACAGCCCAGAGTGAAGAGGTTTACCGTTCTGCTACTGAATTGTCAAAATTGTCTCAATTGCTAAAAACGATGGTAGAGCAATTTAAGTTATAAGATTTTCTGAATTAATCAGAGCTCCTGAATGTGACAAATTCAGGAGCTCTTTGTTGTCCCATCTTAGGATCGCGTTACTTTATGGATTGTAACTTATTCGTCAACTATGAACTTAATACTCGAAACAGTATGACCCCGATGATTACAACAATCGCGACCCACGAAAGCGGATTCCCAAAATTGAGGGTCCTGCCAACCCCAAACCGCTTATTGACCATAATGGAGGGATCCTCGCGATTGAAATAATAAAGCCCCAACTTCCAATAGCGGTCGTCATCCCATGAAACCGTATGTTGCGGGTTGGCTGGTTTCTGTTGCTTCTTGCGAAAAGCCATTAATACGAGCGGGGTTACCAGCAGCCACAACGCTACAGGGGCTAGAATGATCAGTGGTTGATAATTATCAATGTTCGGGATTATTTTCCAGCCAGCCAATGCCGAAAGCAAAATGGTGCCGTTTATACTGAAAGCAACCAGCAGGTAAATGACCTGTCCAAGCACCAGGTTCAGGTTGTGATAAGTTTCTCCCGTTTCGGGGTCTTCAATTTCAATGGGTTGTCTTCCATAAATACGCAGCCAGGCTAATCCGCCAAACACCACGATGATTCCCAATTGACCAATGACAGGCAGAAACGTACTAATTAACGAACCATCTCGATTCGAAGCTCCCAGGTTGAATGGCAATTGAGAGTTCACCCCTGCCGGAATCTTACCATAATTCAAGACTAAAATCCCGGCTGTGACAATCATAGGGAGACCCGCCAAAGCTAATAATAACCAGAATGGACGCGAAGGGCGGTTGGAACGGGGGCGGGCGCTGGCAGCCACCACCTGGCGTTTGCCTTCATACCAACCCAATTCATTTTTTGTCTTTGTGAGCACACGATGGCTGGCGAGGTAAAAACCGATGCTTGTGATCAGCAGCGCAGCCAGGCAGTATGGAAAGGCTTTGGTTGCATCCAGCATAACCATTGTCAGGCCAAGCAATGCTTCAAGAATGAGCATCCTGATGAAATACTTCCGCCGTTCATTTTTGATGGATTCGTGTTCAGCGAATTCCAGCGGAACCCTCACGCCAAACGGAATTGCCGGCAGCAGCAGCCAGGGCATGGCAAGCAGCACAAGGCATAACAAGGTGAACAAAACGGGCAGGGCAGCGTTCATTTTTAAACTTCTTTCTTTTTCTTCCAGGGTTACTTTATCGGTCGCTAAAGGAATCCAGCGACTTCTTGCATTCCAAAAGAATTACATCCTCAGGCATTCCGCGGGCGACAGCTTCTGCGAGAATGACGCGCAGGCGCTCTTGCCATGCTTCAATGGTTCGCTGAGCAGGGTTTTGATCAATATGCACAACACTTCCTTGTTTTCGCGTGAGACTGACGAAGCCTTCCTGGCGTAGTTGATCATAGGCTTTGTTGACAGTGTGAAAGTTGATCCCGAAATCCTGGCCAAGCTGGCGTGTCGCGGGCAGGGGAGAGCCTTCTTGAAGTCGTCCTTCAGCAATCGTTAAAATGATTTGATTCCTGATCTGTTGGTAGATCGGGGTCTCGCTGGCTGGTTCAATGACGATTAATCCCGCTGGTGAACGTTCATTTTTACTTTGATCAATCATATGCTCCCTTAATCGTAACAAATCCCTATTGTTATATAAGTTATATAACAATAGGGATTATAGTAGTTTTTATTTTTTCGTCAAGAGGTCGTTTGTTAACAGCCTGGTATTTCTACACTCTTCGGTTCTTGGTGCTCCTCGAAAACCTTACCACTTATTGTTATGGATTCTGTTGGAAAAGTCGATATTGACTTGGGGAGCGCGGGTGGCATCCGCCGCGGGATAACCCAGGGCAAGCCAGCAGGGGAACTCATAATTGGCAGGTGCTCCGAGGTTTGTCTTCACGATCTGCCTTTCTTCTTCTCCAGGGATGCGCACCACGCCGAAAATACCTTCCGCGGACGCGGCATTGATTATGTTTTCGATGCACAGCCAGATCGAAGCGAAATAATTCAACTCTGAGAGATCAGCGGGTTTGAGCAGCGGTTTGTCTTGACGATAGAAAGGCAAAATCAGGCAGCCGCAGGTATTGAGCATTGAAAACTGCCGCGGAATCGCCTTGAGATACATGTCACGTTGATCAAGGTCTTTCAACCCCCATTGGTTGATGATGAATTCTGCGCGTTTTTCATTGACTGGTTTAAGAACTTTCTTGATCAACTGGTTGCGTTCTTCGAGATTGTTGAGCAGCACAAAATGCCAGTCGCGCATGTGATCATTGGTGGGGGCGGTGAAGCCCGCGTCGATCACTTTGCGAATGATCGAGTCATTAATGGGGCGCGGCGAGCCTTCAATTTGTTCAAAATCCCGCACAGTCTTGCGTTGATTAAATGCCTGGTAAATATCCATTGCATGAGTCCTTTCGGCAAAAAAAAGTGATCATTGTCAGAAAGGCAGAGATAAACGAATACCTGAAAAAATCGTGGAAATCGAATCACCCCGCCAGTTACATGATGCAAGAAAATATGTTCTAAGGGGAAGTTTACTCCCGTGGTTTTGTTTTGTAAAGAGAATATTGGAAAAACAATCCGAATGGATTGCAGAATGCCGTCGTTAACAACAAAGACCCCTGAGCGGGGTCTTCATTGTTGATGAGGCTACCATTAACTACCAGTAAGGAGATGAAGGAAACTACCACTAAGCCCGTACCACTAATTTCTTGTGCTGAGACCATAATATCCCATCTCGAAAAAATTACCAACGTACAGATGTCCCATTTTACCTCCCAAAACTTGGATAATTTCTATCTACTTAATAGGGAGAGCTTTCGAATCTCTTGCTTGGAAATGAACTAATTGTCTGTACAATTGATTTATCGATGAAAGATGATGGAGGAGAAAATGAAACAGATATGGTTTGCTTTCATTATTTTCTCGGTAATGTTGATTGCTGCGCAGCCTGCAAGTGTCAATCAGCAAAGCGTTGACACCACACCGCCATCAGAACCTGTCCGTTTGATCTTCATTCACCATTCAACCGGAGGAAATTGGCTCGCTGATCTGCAGCAAAACGAATTGGGTGGCAGCCTGGGTCGTGCTTTGATGGAGAATAATTACTTCGTGAGCGCAATCAATTATGGTTGGGGACCCGATTCCATTGGTGATGCCACCGATATCCCCAATTGGCTGGATTGGTTCAGCGGAGAACGCAGCAGCATTTATCTGGATGCTCTCTATTCAGAGACGGATCAAAACTTTGGCGATTTTGGTGCCTGGCCCCGCATTGAGCAGGCGCCCGATGGCGAGAACCAGATTATCCTATTCAAATCCTGTTTTCCTAATTCTGACCTGGAAGGTAAACCGGATGACCCACCTAACCCCGACGGCTGGTTGTCTGTGGGGCATGCAAAATTTGTTTACAATGAGATCTTAAAATACTTTGCCATTCGTCCGGATAAACTCTTTGTAGTAATTACGGCTCCACCGCTTTCATATAGCAATCATGCCAAAAATGCCAGGGCTTTTAATGATTGGTTGGTCAACGATTGGCTCAATGAGAACAACTATACCCTCAATAACGTGGCGGTTTTCGATTTTTACAATGTGCTGACAGGTCCGGAGAATCATCACCGCGTGGTTGATGGGCAGGTTGAACATACGTACAATCAAGGGCAAAACTTGCTGGTTTATCCCTCAGGGGATGATCACCCCTCACGGGAGGGTAACCAGAAAGCTACCGCAGAATTTATCCCCATGTTGAATGCCTTTTATCACCGCTGGCAGGCTTCTTTACCTGCGTCCATCGAAGATCAAACCGATCAACCAACACTTGAGCCCACCGCGGCAGGCGTTATGCCTGATTCCATTGAAACTGCCTTTGCTGAAAACTTTGAGTCTGGTCTTCTAATTTGGGAAGCCTATTCCGATGAAAGCGGTCAAACCATGCTTGAGTGTGAATTGATCGACGGCGGCTACGCTGGCAGCAAATCCCTTCAACTTCAATTTGATGTTGCCCAAGATGGCTGGGCAACTTGCGGGATCAGTTTAGCAGAACCGCAGAATTGGAGTTCCGCGAGTGGCGTCAGCATGATGATTAATCCTTCAGGGGGCATCTTCCATGTGGACGTGTATGCCGGAAGCGCTGAAGACCGCCAGTCTTATTACTTTCCACTTGATGCACCGGGTGACGGCAGCGGCTGGACGCAGTTGAGCCTACCGTGGGAGGCGTTCAAGCGGGTGGAATGGGAAGAGAACGCCGGCCAACCCCTGACCACTTCAGATCGAATTCTGGGCATCGCTTTTGGCATGCCGTCAGAAGGGCAGGGCACCCTTCAGGTGGATGAGATCACCTTGTTCTCCGGGGATGTTGACCAGCCTGTTGTGGTTCCTACTGCCCAAGCATCAGAACCTCAGGTAATTGAAGAAACCGAGGAAACCCCAGCCCGCAAAGGGCTTCCTTTCTGCGGTGGTGCTGCTGCGCTGCCTTTACTGGCAGTCATTATGGCTGTACGAAAAAAGAGATAACCTGTCATTGAGAGCCCGGATGGTTATCCAGGGCAATCCCCCATACCCTCTGCTGTCATTGCGAGGCGATGTTCTTTCGCCGAAGCATGAAATCCTCCGAAGGAGGAACCCACTGTCATCCTTTGGATTAATTGGAATGTTGGTTATTCTTTTGGCTAAACATCGAACTGGCTGTGATGTCATACAAGTAATTGAACATCTGAATGCACTTGACAATATAGAACAAAAGACCTATTATATACGTAATAATAGTGAAATGTTCTCATTTCCCGAACCTTAAAAACTTCATGGAAAAACTTCTGCCAGGTACTTTGCAAAACGAAAAATAAGAAAGCGCTGAAAATAATAAATATGTATACAAATCAGATTCGTTTTCGATTCGTTT
>CAYXWV010000003.1:0-115512 GCA_964468875.1 uncultured Anaerolinea sp.
CTGCAGGCTTCCCTGGCAGCAGACCTGCCGACCCGGCAAGCGGTCTTGTCTGCTTCAACTGCCGACGACTACCGACCGGCCTGGTATTTTAATAAAACAGAATTGATTGAGGCAGCCCAGACGCAAGTGGATAATGCCCAGGAAACCCTCAACACTGCCCTGCGAGACCTTGAAAAAGAACAGAAAGATGCCAGCAGCAAAGATTTTCTGGCGGCTGAAAAACGGCTTGCTGCCGCCCAAAATGCCTTGTCTGTGACTGAAACAACTCAAAACCTGACCAGTTCAACAGATGAGAATCTTGAAGATGCTGCTCAGGAATTACTCGATGACGCTCAGACTGAATTTGATTCTGCGTTGGCTGATTACGACAAATTGTTGACTACCTCCGCCGCAGAAACCATCGTACAGGCTCGTGCCCGCGTGACAGTCGCCCAAACCAACCTGGATAGCGCTCGCAGCGCCCTGCTCGCTTTGCAAACTGGCGACCAATCGCTTCAGGTGATTGCCGCGCAAAAAGCCTATGAAGCCGCATCAGCAGGCGTCAAACAAGCCCAGGCGGGTCTCGAACAAGCTAAGCAAGCTGAAAAGCTGGCACAGCTCCAGTTTGATCGCACTACTGTCAAATCACCCATTTCTGGTGTTGTCTTGACTCGCAGTATCGAAATCGGCGACCTGGCAGTGGCAGGCGGCAGTGTGATGCGTGTTGCCCAACTCGACACCCTCAAACTGGTCGTGTATTTGCCCGAAGATCAGTATGGAAAAGTAAATGTTGGCGATTTAGTAAATATTACAGTGGATTCTTTCTCAGGCGAGGTTTTCAGAGGTACGATCACCAACATCGCAGATGAAGCCGAGTTCACCCCCCGCAACGTACAGACTGACACCGGCCGCAAAGCCACTGTTTATGCTGTGAAAATTGAGATCACCAACACTGATCATCAGTTGAAACCCGGCATGCCCGCTGATGTAGAGTTCAAGATAAAATAATCACTTTCTAAATCGTTGAACTGAAGAACAGACAACAAAATCTCATTTTAAATAAAAAAAACCTGATGGAAGAAATGAACCGTCAGGTTTTCATTAATTAATTTTTCCTCGTTCTGACTGTGATTTCACTTCCTTGTTGTTCAGGGCGACGAAACACGAAAATCATCGAAACTTGCCTGGGAACTATCCCATATTCTCAATCCGGTAGTACCACTCGTATAAGTGCTATCGGTGGCGGTCAGCACCTGAGCACCATCAATAAATGCAGTGAAGGTATCTCCTACAACATTAACGCTGACCTGATGCGGTACCGTTGCATCAAATCCATCCGGAAAGTTGGTTGAAGCCAACGGCACTGCCAGTTCAGATCCCCTATCAAATCTTCTGAAGATTAACTGATTGCTATAGCCGGGATCCACCTGAAACGAATAACCGGAAAAACTGCTATTCTCATCAGCCAGCCTGAACATCAACCCATAACCGTTGCCGCTAACCAGTTGAGCCGTGTTCATGGTGTAAGTATAATCATCTGGTATCGACGGTTCATACATCAACACTGAGGTGCATGTATTTTTCGCAACCGAGAGCACACCTCCAACGATTTTCCAGCATTGCGGACCTGTAATCTTCTTCCAGTCATCAAGATCAGAAAAATCATCTATGGCATAAACTACATTTGGATTATCAGTTGGCTCGCTGGTCGATTCGCCAGGATTCTGGTCTGCGGACACTCCAAACACAGCCCCGATTCTGTTAAACAAATCAATTGTTTCAACACCCGTCAAATGAAGTCCAACAGCGCTAAGAACGACTAACAGCGCAAGAATTAGTAAGTATTCAATCAGCGATTGACCTTTTTCAGTTATGTTTCTTTCTATTGTTGATCTGAACATGTCTACTCCCCTGGTGGAAGTTGAGTCTCTTCCACCATGACACGTCCAACAAATAGACGTTCACCAGGCTTTACTGACAGCGGAATTTCCTTACCCATTCCCTGCCAA
The DNA here is from genome assembly GCA_964468875.1 of uncultured Anaerolinea sp. Taxonomy (GTDB): domain Bacteria; phylum Chloroflexota; class Anaerolineae; order Anaerolineales; family Anaerolineaceae; genus UBA6107. The sequence goes on from CAYXWV010000003.1 coordinate 1,989, forward strand.
ACAACAATGACTTTGTGTTCACCGGCGGGAACCCCCTCAAACACAAATTCACCCAGACTATTGGCTTTCGTTTCATAATCTTTTTTTAAGATAAATAATTCTGCGGGAACAGGGGTTTGCTGTTTGTTTACTACACTGCCATAGATGCTTGCCGTTCCTTCCAAAGATACTCTTTTTAAGGAAACAAAAACATCAATACCAATAAATAACACCACCAGAGCGGATAAGACAAAAATGACCACCCTGGTGATTTTTCTTCTCGGATTTACACTCTGTTTTGTTTCTTCGATGACTTGTTCTTCAATTTCTTCAATGGATGCCGCACCAGTAATCTTTTTAATTGGCATGTACCTTCCTCAACTCACTAACAATAATAAACCGGTGGCTTTGCTTTTGCTATCTCCGCAGCAAGCTGGCGGAGTATTACGCAAAAGCAAGTGCATCAGCCACCTCAAAGCATGGAACCGGCGTAGCAAGCTACGCGGTATTCTGCTTCGCTAATAAAATTATCATAACAGGTTTGTTCTGCCAAAATATAAAAAAATTGTAAAAAACGGCTCAAGAATAATAGCGTTTTTCCCCAAACAAGGTTTCGTTGGGGGAAAAACAACAGTATTTCTTATTACGATTTCAACAAATAACCAAGGAAAAACAGTTTAATTAGGACTTTTTTGCAGCGGTTAATTTGTAAGCCATTTTTGAGAGTGCCGTACAAACAGTCGATTTGGGAGCAAGCATAAAATAGGGTGTACCCTGATTGATAGCTTTAATCATAGTTGTGCTATCGTAAGGAATCTCAGCAAATATGTCCATCTTCAGCCCTTCTGCAATTTTTTCAGTAGATAATGAGCTTTTTGGCATGGTAATATTCACCACTGGTAAAATTTTTGATCTGTTAATACCCATTTCTTCAAAAATTCTGATAGCCTGGTATGTCGCATTCACGGATGCCAGTTCAGGAGCAAGTGGAAGCAAAATGGCATCGCTTCGTTCGAGAATCGATATAACCGGATCGGAAAAGTGATTTCCTGCATCAACAACGATATATGGAGCGATTAACTGCAATGGCGTCCACACCAGGTCAATCGTTGAGCGCGTAATCAGGTCCCCCTCCTCAAACAATTGTGGGGCTGGCAGCAACGAAACCCCAGATGTATGGTCAAGAATCATTGAACCAAGCAGACCTTCTTCAATGGTACCTTCTGGCCAACCTGCCAATAACGCCAACGAATTCTTTGGCCTTAAATTCATCATCAAAGCACACTGACCGCCATACACTGCCATATCCCAGACACAGATCTTTATTTCAAGCAATTGAGAGATGGCGATCGAAAGATTGACTGCGATTGAAGTTGTTCCCACCCCGCCACGTAAGCTGAATACAGAAAAAACCTTGGAGGATGATTGTGAAATGGAGAGAGCCTTTTCCTGGTTGCGAGTTAAAAGAGCCTTCACCCTAAGTTCCAGTTCATTAGGACTGACAGATTTACTCAAGAAATCATCTGCACCAGCCTCCAAACCAGCAACCTTATCTTTGATCTCCGTCTGGCTGGTCAACATGATTACAGGCACCTTGGTTGTTTTTGGATTAGTTCTGATCTTTTTTACGAAAGTATAGCCATCCATATCAGGCATCATCACATCGCTAATAATTAAATCAGGGATGGTTTGAGTGGTGTCAAGCCATTCTAGAGCGCTTGTTGGACGGTCATGCGCCGAAACTGCGTATCCAAGTCTGATGAGAATCGCTTTCAGTTTGTAAAGCGTAATTTCACTATCTTCAACAATTAGCACTTGAACTTTTTCACTCATCACATCCTCCACGCTCGATCAGTTCGCTTAATTGTTCAATCGAATCAGAAAATCTTTCAACGATTCTTCCAACATTCGAAATTCCTGTTTGATGCCCGTAATGAAAGTACCAAAGGGTTCAAGCCCAAATTGATTCAACAATCCTTCAAGCCTGACACAAAATTGTTCCAGTCGTTTTGCGCCGATTTGGCTGCTACTTCCTTTTAGTGTATGAACCAGTTTTTTTACTTCAGCTAAATCCTGTTGGCCATAAGCTGTTTCAATTTTTTGAATCAACTCAGGAGTACCCTGAAAGAATAGGTCAATCAGATGTTTTGCAGCATCTGTGCCGTCATCACCCATCAATTCCATAAATTCCACAATTACATCAGCATCCAAAACAGAAAAAGAGGTTAACGCAACAGCTTTGTTATCAGAATGAATTTCAACAGGAGTGTGATTAGCTTTAGATGAGACGCCATCAATAACCTTTACAAGTTGATCAATTTGAATTGGTTTAGATAGAATGCCGTTCATCCCCGCCGAATAATACTTCTCTATGCCTTCAGTGGCGGTCTCAGCCGTCAAAGCAAAGATCACAGGCTGTTTTTCTGATTCATAATGAGCCCGAATTAACTTCGTGGTGGTGATGCCATCCATTTCTGGCATTTGAATATCCATTAGGATTAAATCAAAAGATTGCTTGTCCATCTTGTTCAGTACTTGAACACCGTTTTTTGCCAGTACAGGCTCATAACCTAAACGCGACAAAATACGTTGGATAAGATGCTGGTTTACTTCGTTATCTTCAGCTACCAAAATTCGTATATTGGAAGTCATCACCAAACCTGTGTTTATTCCGAAAAACATCCTGCACAATTTAAAGGAAAGGTTCTCTTTGATTATATTTTATTAGACATTTGCCGTAATAAAAAAAACATCTCGAGAATTTTTTACAGCCAGCCAAGAACGGTTGCACCGCCAAAGGCAAACAATAACATTTTTCCAATCTTTCCAATCCAACTCCACAGAAGGTAACGCCATAATGGAAGTCTCAAGGCACCAGCAACCATTCCGGCAATATCAAATACGGGATTTGGGATAAATGCAAGTAGTAGTACGGTAATATCACCGTATTTTTTCATCCATCCAGATACCCGGTCATACCATTTTCGATTTTCAATCACTGCCTGCCCGCTGAAGCCCGCCAGATAACCCGAGAGTTCACCGATGGTCGCACCAGTCCCCGCTGCCAGGGCAACCAACCAAGGATTGAAAACAGCTCCCATTGCTGATGTAAACAACACGCCCGGAACCGGTAAGATCAGGGTGGCATTTGAGAGAAGAGAAACAAAAAAAACACCAGGATATCCCAACCCTTCCAGCTGCTTAACTTTATCGCGATTAATAAACAGCAAAACAGTTAATCCGATGACGGCAGCAAGGACTAATACCCTTACCAAGTTCAGTTTCCAACCCGTCAATTTCATGCGCTCTTGCGTTCTTCTTCCAACAGGGATTCAATGCGAGCAATCACCATATCAATAGCAACCACGTTCATACCCCCCTCAGGAATAATTACATCAGCATACCGTTTGGAGGGTTCCACAAATTCTAAATGCATTGGACGCACCGTACTTAAGTATTGTTTGACTACATTTTCGGTTGTTCTGCCTCGTTCTGTGATGTCGCGGTTTAGGCGGCGGATGAAGCGGATGTCTGAATCGGTGTCGACGAAAATTTTAACATCAAAGAGATCACGTAATCGTGGATCAGCGAAGATTAAAATCCCCTCCACCAGAATCACCCTCCGTGGTTCTATGTGAATGGTTTGATCAGTACGGCTGTGGGTGGTGAAATCATAAACCGGCACTTCAATGGTTTTCCAATCCTTCAACTGAAGGATATGGTCATGCAGCATCTCCGATTCAAGTGAGTCTGGATGGTCAAAATTCACCTGGGCACGTTGAGCCTGGGGTAACCCAGTTAATTCTCGATAATACGAATCATGCTGTAAAAAAGCGATACGCTGCTTTCCAACCCTTTTAAGTACCATTTGAGCGACAGTCGTTTTTCCTGATCCGGATCCACCAGCAACACCAATTACAAGGGGAGATGATTTATTGGTCATGAAGCAATTATAGTTGAAAGTAAAAAAAAACATGAGAAACTGACGATAATTTATCAAACATTCTTTAGTATAGATATGATCCTTCAAATAAATCTTTTTTCACTCCCCAGATGACGCCTCTTGGATATAATAGATAACATAACTGGGCATTCCGGGTATGGTGGAGAATATGAACAAAGAAATGCATCCCAAATTTACGTGTCCTTGGTGGCTCATTTACGCCTTTGACAACCCAATTCGGCGGTTGGTTCAAGATCCTCATGAGATATTAAAACACTACGTCAACCCCGGAGACAAAATTCTTGATATCGGTTGTGGAATGGGATACTTCTCAATCGAATTTGCCCGTCTCACAGGTGAAAAAGGTAAAGTGATCGCTGCTGACTTACAACCTGAAATGCTGGCCGGACTACAAAAAAGAGCAACACGGGCGAATTTAACTGATCGAATCGAACCCCATCTATGCACCTTTGAGAAGATCGGCAAAATCGAGCCGGTTGAGATGGCGTTCGCATTTTGGATGGTGCATGAGGTAAGTCAGCGTAAAGCATTTCTGGAAGAAATTCGCGATCTAATAGCTTACGATGGAATTTTAATGATCGTTGAACCAGTTATTCACGTGACCAAATCCAATTTTGAAAAAACGGTTGATTTATGCTATGAACTCGGTTTCATGGAAGTTGAACGCCCTGAAATTTTTATGAGTCGTGCGATTGTTTTTCTAAAATAAAAAGGAAAGAGCCACCACAGGGGATCGAACCCTGGACCTACCACTTACGAAGCGGTCGCTCTACCAACTGAGCTATGGTGGCTTATAATAAAAGCGAGCAAATTATAACAGCACCCCTACTGAAAAGGCAAGGAAATCATTTGAACATAGCCATGCTTTCATACCATACCTGTCCTCTTGCCACATTGGGCGGTAAAGACACTGGCGGCATGAATGTTTATGTAGCCGAGCTTACCAGGCAGCTTGGGCGTGACGGAATCCATGTGGATGTATTTACCCGATCTCAAGATGAGCACGTCCCTCATGTCATTCATTGTCTTGGTTACGGCAACCGAGTTGTTCATGTTCCTGCGGGTCCTGAGAATCCCCTGCCTAAGAAAGAATTGTCTTCTCACATCCCAACATTCGCTGAAGAGATCAAAAATTTTTCGTTAGAAAAGGGAATCCATTATGATCTGATTCACAGCCATTACTGGATGTCAGGCCTGGCAGCAGAGCAACTTAAAGCCGAATGGAATGTACCTGTACTGCAAATGTTCCACACCCTCGGATTAATGAAGAACCGTATCGCCCAATCTTCTGCCGAGATGGAAGGTGAATACCGTATTGATGGCGAATGCCAGGTAATGCAATCCGCTGACAAAATTGTAGCTGCCACACAGGCAGAAGAAGCTCAACTTCAATTCCTCTACGGGGTGGATGAACAAAAAATTATCACCATCCCACCCGGTGTGGATATCAGCCGTTTCTACCCCATTCCAGATGACGAAGCCAAAGAAGCCATCGGCCATCATAACTGCCCACGCTTGCTATTGTTTGTAGGCCGCATTGAGCCATTAAAAGGTGTCGACACCCTCATCCGCGCATTAGCACTGGTCAGGGAATCTGGTCTACTCGAAAAACTTTGCTGTTCTTTGGCAATCATTGGCGGCGACCCGGATGCACCCTCTGATCAAATGACTACTGAAATGGCTCGCTTGCGAGCGTTATGCGTGGATTTAAAACTCGAAGACGTTGTTGTATTTTTAGGAAAACAAGCTCAGGAAACACTGCCTTATTATTATTCAGCTGCCGATATTTTGATCATGCCCAGTTATTATGAATCATTTGGAATGGTGGCGCTTGAAGCAATGGCCTGCGGTACCCCCGTCATTGCCTCTCAAGTAGGCGGGCTGGCTTTTCTGGTGCAGGATGGCATCACCGGTTATGTGGTACCAGGCGGTGACGCAGCTGCTTTGAGCAAGAAACTAACATTATTAATTCAACAGCCTGAACTGCGACAGCGACTTGGCCGTCAGGCTGCTGAATATGCCACTTGGTATAGCTGGGACAAAATTGCCACCCGCATCAGAAACGTCTATGATGAAATGCTAAGAAATCACGATTGAACTTAGAAGGCAAGTAAAGATAACAATACGCAAAAATAGAGAATCAGCCCTGCATATCTTCGTTGCATGCTGCTGCGGCTGCGTGTCACCATCCACCAGATAACGACTGGAACCCCTAATATTCCAAGATATCGAATATATGGAACCAGGGTGGTAATCAGACTGAGTTGGGTGAGCGGATTCCTCATCCAGATAAGGTATAAGTGCCCAATCCAATTCAATAGAAATGTCAGTAATGTAAATTTCACACTGGTTGGTAAAACTTTACGCCATAAAATGCCTGTCAAACAGGCAAGCCCAAGCCAATAGAGGATGCCGATCTCATCCAGCCAACCCATGCCGGTCACTTCAGGTAAATAACGGGTAACCTGCCACAAGAGCACCCCTGCTGCCATGCCGCACCACGCTTTTTGAGATTTTTCCAACTGGTGTCGAAGCGAACGGAAAAAGTAAAAGACAGCCAACAGCAGCAACAATATCAGCAAGACGATCACACCAGTTAAGCCGAACCACGTACGGATGGGGATAACCGTCAATGTGGTTAACCCCATGAAAGCAAGCATCTTTAATGTGCTTCCAAACCCATCTGAAATCTTGCTGACTGATTCTGTAATAAAACCGCTCATTATTACACGCTCCCTATGAAACCTTCAATATTATTACGTGAAAAATAGCAAAAAGGAGCATCTACCCTTTTTTAACAATTTTATGTGCGTGTTTGATGGTTCCTTTTCCAAATCGATCTTGTAAATCATCCAGCGCGGTTAGCAGGCGGCGTTCTTTTTCAGTGGGTGTCTCCCATAAAGACATCTGGTGTATGGTTTCAATCAGATCGGCCACCGCTACCCCTATTAATCTGACCGGTTTGCCGCTTTCCCAGATCGACTTAAAAAGTGTCTCAATGTTTGAATAGATAACCCCATCCTGGTCAGTGGGGTTGGTCAATGAAACCTGCCGAGTGTGGGTGCTAAAATCTGCCCAACGGATCTTTAGCCGAACAACCCTGGCACAATAACCATCTCTACGCAGATTAAACCCGACATGAGCAGAAAGATCCTTAAGCGTTTGTCGCAGCTTGATCAAGTCAACAACATCTTTGGCAAAGGTGGTTTCCTGGCTCATGGATTTTACTTCGCGTTCATCTGAAACTGGCCGGTCATCAATGCCCCTCGCCCGGTCAAAAAGTTCGGTGCCGTATTTGCCAAATTGATGCTCCAAATCAGACTTGCTCCAACTGATAATGTCGCCGATGGTATGGATTCCAGCATTCTTCAGTGTGGTTTCCATTTTCGGACCGACACCCCACATGGCTTTTATGGGCAACGGAGCCAGAAACCGAGCTTCTTCCCCGGGTGGCACCACCAATATCGCCTGAGGATATCCGTTGCCCCTATTGCGGGCTTTTCCGGCATCTGTCGCCATCTTTGCCACCAACTTGTTTGAGGCAACCCCGATGGAACACGGCAATCTGGTTTTAGCCATTACCTCGGCTTGTAGTCGTCGGGCAATCGTTTCGCTGTCTTCAGGCAGATCAGTCACATCCATGAAGGCTTCGTCCACTGAGATCTGTTCAACAAGACCAGTCAACTGATGGATGATTGCCATCACCTCGCGCGATTTAGTAATATAATCTCCATGTCTGCCTGATATCAAAATCAGGTTTGGACATAGCTTGAACGCTTGCGCGGTTGGCATGGCAGAGTGAATTCCTATTTTTCGAGCAGGATATGAACAGGTAGAAACCACACCTCGATGCTCGGCAACTCCCCCAACTGCAAACACCTTTCCAGCCAGTGAGGGATCGTTTAATTCCTCCACCGCACAAAAAAAAGCATCCAGATCAAGATGCAATATTTTCCTCATCCGCTTCTTGTTCATGGTATTATTGTAGCACAAATTTTCTATTTTTCAAAATACTCCATGTTTCTAGTAAAAAAAGAGAGGTTTATTCTGGAATGATTAACCAGGACTTTGTGGCAAAAAGGAAAAATCCATCGGGAACCTGATCAGGGTAGCCTTCCCCTGTTTGCAAAGCTCTTGCGATCTGAAGGTTTGTCTCTCGAAAACTATATGTCTGGCTGAGTACTTTTGACATATTTCCCTGAGTATCTTCAAGATAAATAGATACTCCGATCTGCCTAACCCCCTTGTTTTGAAAATCTTCCTTTGTAATCCTAATCCATTCTTCTACCGTGAAAAAATGCTCATCTACCCCATTGACAGAGGCGGTGATATCTTTATGCGTTGGATCGTATGGGTTAATATAATGCCCCCCAATAACAATACGGTACTGGTGACTCTTGCCGTGTTTGTCGAAGAAAATGATCTCGTTTTCATATCCGTTTTCCACTTCGTCAGGGTTGCTTTGCCAGCCTTCTTCGTGAACAAGACAAGTGATTGCCATCGCGTCTGTGCGCACATTATCGCTCGTCGGTAAGATGCGTATAAGTTGAGTAGGAGATATGTTTTGATAATCATCCATGAAAAAATATGGCACTTCGACCAAATTCCCAGTTCCGCATCTGTCGTAATCGGTCAATTCGCCACCTTCGGCGGCAATTGGTTGCTCCGTTGAAAGTACTTCAGGGTTCTGTGTGCTGAATTCTGTTGGTTGAGATTCTTGAGTGGATTCTTCCCCCATCGATTGAGGGTTTACGGTGGAAACAGGTTTGCTACAAGAAGTCAGAAAAAGGGTGATGAGTAACCCGTTGATGATTATTTTGATTACACGCTGCATCTTTTATCCATCTATGAAAGGGCTGTGAACATATAGCTTCTATTCTATTACCACACTGTAAATCACGCAAATGTTTTTTATTCGCTTTTATCATCAAGATTGATAATAAAACGGATATCCAATTAGGATATCCGTCTGACTCAGCAACAATCCCCATTCTATCTATTTGCTCATGGCTTCTTTCAATGACCAAATAGGGGCGATGGCAGTCGGATCAACCTCATAGATCATTGCCAGATAATAGGAGACGAAATCGCCAAAAAGAACGGATGTCCACATCTGCTCAAGCCGGTTCTTACCCCTGCACTCGATCAGATCGGTGTTTAGACCTTCAACCATCATGATCTGGCGGGTTTCAGTCACTCTTTTCTGATTTCGATTTGAATCCGCAGACGCTTGCAGGAAAATAGCGATTTCCTTATCTAGCTCATCTTCGGGATAACAAATGCCAGCCAGGGTGTTGTGATCTGCTTCAGGTAGAGCTTCGAAACTGGCAACAGCTTTGGCAACTTCATTGATCTGGCACTTCCAACGCCGGGCGACAGGCGTCATAAATCCGCTGGCAAATACGGTGATGTGTCTTCCAACCAGTTGTCCGGCCAATCTCTTCGCGAGGTTGTCTTTTACTGCCACATCTGCCATCAGATTCCCGCGGAGTTCCTGCATAACTCTGACGCAGTTTTTGATATCGTCTGACAAACCTTGAATTAACCCTAATCGTTCTACTAAAGCCAACAACAAGCCAAATGAAAACCCAACTGCTGCACGCGGCTGCCCTTTGTGTTCGAACTTCCAAACCGGCACTCCGGCATTTTGAGCTTCTGCAAGAATTTTTCCACCGGTCGTCACCGTCACAATTTGACAGTGATTTTGACGGGCAGCCTCAAAAGCGGACAGCGATTCTTCGGTATTACCTGAATGAGACGAGACCACCACCAAAGTGCTCTCTCCGGCTGCGAAAGCAGGGAGACCATAGTCACGATGAATGATCACTGGTACTCTGGCTGTGTCAGAGATAAATGAAGCCAATAAGTCTGCACCAATCGCAGATCCGCCCATGCCAGCCACAACGATGGCTTTCACTGGTTTCATGATTGGCAATGGCTGAGTCAATCCCAGGTTCCAGGCTTCGAGTAATTGCTCAGGCAAGCCAACAATATGACTTAACATATTGTCAACGTCAAGAGCAGCAAAGTGTTCCGATTGATCTAGATTCATTTAATAAACCCTTCAAAAAAATATTCTTTACAAAACCGCATGAATTCTAAGCCAATAAATGAATACAGGCAAGCTTGCGCTTGCCTGTTCCGTTTTAAATTTCAGACTATTTTAACTTCTTTACCAGTTCTTTAAATTCTTTCCACTCTTCTTCGAACATGTGGATGGTAACATTATTCAACTCAAGGTTATAAGTTGTTTCGCCATCCGGTTCTTCAGCCGACCAAATTGCATAACTTTCAGTCTCAGCTAAGGTCACCACTTTTGGTTCGTAATCGCCTGTCATATCAATCTCCTTTATTAGAATGAAATCGGATTTATTATTTCTTTAGTCTGTTAGAATTACTTTTTTTATCCTTTGGCAATAACTTTTTTATTCGAGCCCAGAAGTTGCCAAGGGTTATTGCCAACGGAACCGGGGGGGGGATCATATGCAACCCTTCCCAGGGATCAAGATCCATCAATTTCTTGAAAACATAATTCGAAATCAACTTTAAAGATGCCAAAATTGGCGCTGATAGAATCACGCCGATAAAACCAAATAGACTACCGGTAATAATCACCATGACCAGGACCGCAGCAGGATGAACCTTTAACGCATTTGACATAACCCGTGGACTAACGAAGTTATCCATGATCACATCTGACACCCAGGCACAGCCTACTACAATCAACGCGAATGGAAATGGAAGTAATCCAAAGTAGTTGGTCTGGAACAAGGCAACCAGACCATAAGTCGTCCAGGCTACGAAGGGTCCGACATATGGGACAAATCTTGCCAACCCTGCCAATAGAGCCAACAGGAAGAAATAACGAACGCCAAGCACTCCCAGCAGGAAGGTATAAAAAACTACTGTAATTGCGAAAACGATTAACTGTCCACGTAAGAAGGCGTTCCAGATTTTTGAAATTTGGGTACCTAACTTATCAAGATCGGCTTTGTAGTTTGGTATATTGATCTTTATCATCTGTTCACGAACGCCGTCAGTTTCAACCATAATGAAATAAGCAATCAGAAGAATGAAGATCAATCCAATGATGGTCGAAGCGGCTCCAGACGCAACCGAACCAATCAGTGAACCAATTTTTGCCAGGATAGGCTCAACAACCCCCTGAAACTGCGCCCACAAAGCGTTCAAGTCCATTCTGGAAAAATCTAAATGGAAGGGACCAATTTCTACCGGTTTACTGGATAAATTGGCAAAGAATTCGGGAAGATTTCCAACCAGATCTTGAAGATATTTAACAAGATTTTGCACCTGCTCAACAATGCTGATTCCGCCCCAGGTCAATAATCCCAAAACAACGAGAAAAACAAGTAAAAAAATCAGCGTCGAGATTACCCGCCATGGTATTTTTAATTTTCGATGCAAGGTACTGGCAAGCGGATGGAACAAATATGCCAGTAAAAAAGAGAGTAAAAGTGGCGCAAGATAATTTTTAAAACGATAGATTAAATAAAATACAACAATACCGGCCAATAAAGCCACAACCAGTTTTATGGTTCCACTCCAACGTGGTGATGCTTCCTGTGATGAGTCTTCCATTGATGTCCGTCCTGAGTTAACCTGAACAATTCAAAAACAATAAATACTGTTTGTATTATAAGAGATAACCGATAAAAAAACACTGGCTTTCATTGGGAGCCAGTGTTTGTATTCAGGATTAATAGTTACGGGCAAACTTGCCCGAACAGAGAATTCATAATCCCAGGCGCCAAGGCACAATAGCTATTGGTGGCATCCACTATGATGGCAGGAATCACACAAAATACGAGAATCACAGCCGCCACAATGATCAAAACCAGCACCAGCTTTGATTTCTTTTTTGGTGCGGCGACTTGCACCGGAATATTGGCTGCCATGGGTGGGTAAGCTGGTGCTGCCTGTACGGGTTGATATGTCGGCTGCGGACGTGGAGGAAGAGGGTAGTTTTGAGCAGATGGAGGAATAACCTGCGACGCAGGAGGTATGACTGGTTGAGCCGCTGCAGCGGGGGTCGGTGCCGCCTGTCGGACCGCTGCGCTGGTGCTGTCAAGTTGTGCTCTCTGGGCAACCACTGTAGCGTTCGGGTCAGATGATGAAGTCACCTCATAACGTAGCACCACTTTTTCTCCGAGAGTGATGATCTCTCCGGGACGCAGCAAGATCGGGCTTGAGAGTCGTTGCCCATGCACAAAGGTCCCGTTTGTAGAACCCAGATCTTCCAATCGAAAGGTTGCCCCATCCATCACCAAGCGCAAATGGCGGCGCGAAACTTCAGGATCATTAATGACCACATCATTGCCTAGATCACGACCAAGAATAATCTCACTCTTCTCTAACGGGAATTCCGTACCCATTGCGGTGCCGCTTTGCAGAATTAAACGATAACTATTTGCCATAATACCTCCTTTGCTGTCAAAAGTAAGTGTAGCAATTCAAGACGCTGATGTCAACGAAAAATAGGAATAAAAAGGCTCAAATGAAGGAAAGTATTGATTTTATTATGAATTTGTGATATAATGGTAATCTATTAGTAATTACAACGAGCCGAGAACTTACATTTGAGACAGGACACTTAACTTTGGGCGAGAGAGAAGCCACCATTTCCGAAATAGCTGACCAGCTAAAAGAACTTACCGATTCCGAAAAACGAAAAATAATCTCACTCTTGAGCAATTCGCTTATACACGGCGAACTGTGGAGTGATTTTGACCGTGATGAACTAACGGATGCTCGTTATTCGCACGATAGAAAATGCCCGTTCTGCGAATCAACTTCCATAGTCAAAAATGGCACTCATGGGGGTCGTCAAAGATTCTTATGCAAGGAGTGCGACAAAACTTTTGGCGAGACGACCAATACTGTTCTTCATTCGACCAAAAAAGACCTGAAACAATGGGTACTTTTTGCTTGGTGCATGATTCGTGGGTTCTCATTGAAGCGTTGCCATGAGGAAGTCGAGATTTCAGCCAGAACCGCCTTCTTTTGGCGACATAAAATTCTTTTTGCAATCGCTGATGAAATCAAAAATGACACGCTCGATGGGTTAGTTGAAACCGATGAAACATACTTTTTGGAATCCCACAAAGGCAAGCGGAATATAGATTGGAAGAAAATGGGTAGATTGCCTAGAACTCGTGGCGGTGTTGCCACTTTAAGGGGTCTTTCAAAGGAACAGATTTGTGTGATTTGCTCACTAGACCGTTCTGGTCATATCTTATCAGAACCGACTGGTAGAAGCCGTCCCAACCACGTTGAGATTGAACGGTTCTTTGATGGTCGGCTTGCTCCTGATTCGGTTCTTTGTACCGATAGCTTAAAAGGGTACAAAACTTTTGCCAAAGACCACAATATCCAAATCAAACAGATTCCATCGGGCAAATTCAAACTGGATATTTACCACATTCAGCACGTAAATGCCTATCATAGTCGTATGAAACATTGGATGATGCGTTTTCAAGGTGTTGCAACGAAGTACCTGAACAATTACATGGCATGGTTCAAATGGCTTGACTTGCAAAAAGGTGTTCGTGAACGTGATAAATCGCAGAAAATTCTATCAACTGCATATTCCGTTGATTACTCGATTCGATGGGAAGATTTTAAGTTGGTTGCACCCTCATTCGCATAATATGTAATTTATTCTCATACTTTCATCTTATAATTATCAAATAATGGGAGATGAAAGTATGAGTTGTAATGGTAAAACCCACAAATCAAATTCAATAAGTAAAAATATTGGGGGGTCGGTTGTAGCACTATCCCCTGATGATTTCAGGCAACAAGAAGCCGTTGAAAGTCTGCGAAATGTCCTTCCAGAAGGAACTAAAATTTATACAGAAGTGACAAAAGTTTCCCGTTCTGGTACATCACGGCACATCAATTTCTACCGCAAGGACGAGGATGGTGTAATGGTCAATATTTCAAGAGGTGTAGCAAACGCCACTAAAAATAAGTATGATGCCGATGGAATGGTTTACGGTGGCGTTGGTTTTGACACAACCTTATTTTCGGTAGCCGACTTAAGCAGAGCCTTGCACGGTAATGAAAAACAGTTGGAGAATGTCAATCTTTTCTATGACAAAAAGAAAGATGAATACCGTGCTGAAGGCTCTATTGTGAAATTTTATTAATTAAGGTTATTATTGATTACTAAAAACAGAAAAGATTAACTCTTTTCTGTTTTTTTTATTTGTAGAATAAGATTTATTATCAATATTATTCTTCATTTGAGCCAATAAAAAAACAGCCTTCAAGCTGCTTATAAAAGACCCCGCCATGCCGTGTGTTACATAGTTTTGAACCTGCCGAAGCAGGAATGGGAACCGCCAAAGATGCGCCGCCTTGGCCGAAGCCTATCGCGTTGCTCTACTGAGTGAGGAACCCAATTTTTAAGGTGTTGGCTCAAAACCGATGTTGTAACATCACGTACACAGCAGGGTATTTGTCTTATACCATGAATCGGGTAAAATGTGTAGGCGTCAATACCCTTTTTAGGATGATTTAATAAACTTGATGAAAGATGGAATCAGAACATTTGTTGCATTGGAACTCGATCGAGACATTCTCGATTATTTGGATCAGTTGATCCACCACTGGAAACAACAAACCCCATCTGGGGTGCGGTGGGTGAAAACTGAACATCTGCACCTGACTTTAAAATTTATGGGGGAGACCCCCATTCAACAGATTGAATTAATCCGTCTAGTTTTGGCAGATCTCTGCTCCGAATATGAGGCGTTTCCGTTGGCTCTCAACGGTATCGGGGCGTTCCCCTCCTGGCAGCGAGTACGGACGATCTGGATAGGACTAAAGCCCTCTGAAAACCTGCAAGTATATTATCAGGATCTGGATACCCGCTTAGCGAGCTTGAACATCCCATCTGACGGAAAGAAATTCTCGCCGCATCTGACTATTGGCAGAGTATCAGATTATGCTGACCCGGCGATAATTAAAAATGTGACTCACGAAATGCAATCGTTTAAAGTACAAAAATGTCACGAATGGCAGGCACAAAGAGTTGTCCATTATAAGTCGACACTTCAACCAGGTGGTCCCATTTATACCCCGCTTTCTAAACACCAGCTGAAAACGGCTGGCAAGGTGTGATAGAATCGTTTTATCAAAAATAAGAGGTGTAATCTGGAAGCATTAGAAAAAGCACGCGCAATTGTAAATTTTCTTGAAGAGAAGAAAGCCGAAAAAATCGTTTTACTCGATATTCATGAGGTATCTTCTTTCACCAGTTATTTCATCATTTGCAACGGTACCAGTGACCGTATGCTGGACGCCATGGCAAAGGCTGTACACGATTTTGCCAAGAGCGAATTCTCCCAACCAATCCAAATTGAAGGCGACCCTCGAACTGGCTGGATGATCGCCGACTTGATTGACGTGGTGGTACACATCTTTTCGCCGGACCAACGCAATTACTACCGTTTAGAACAACTCTGGGATAAAGGCAAGCGACTGATTAGCCTGCAATAACAAAAAAACGCGGAGAGCATAATCTCCGCTTTTTTTTAGAGAAGAGACAAAATCTCGGCACTATGATCGGTTGGTTTCACATTCTCAAAAACCTTCTTGATCATCCCATCTTTCGAGATCAAAAAAGTGGTTCTGGCAATGCCCATATACTCGCGCCCCATCATCTTTTTCTGCACCCAAACCCCGTACTGTTCACAAACTTCATGAGCCTCGTCAGATAACAAGGGAAAGGGCAGTTGATATTTTTCCTTAAATTTAGCGTGAGATTTGGGACTGTCTGCGCTCACCCCTAGAATCACCACGCTGGCTTTTTCATAATCTGAATAGTCGTCTCTAAATGCGCAGGCTTCTGTAGTGCATCCCGGCGTATCGTCTTTTGGATAAAAATACAGCACCACATCTTTCCCGCGAAAATCAGACAATTTTCGGTTCAGACCACCCTCATCAGGTAATGAAAAATCAGGTGCTAATATGTTCTCTGAAAGAATCATAATATTTCTCCTATTTTTATCTTATTATACAGATATGTATTAGAAAAAGATAAGAATAAGAACAAACGAATCAGGAGATCCAGAGTGTAAAAGAGATAAGATATGCCATGATGATGAACGACCCACCTGCGGTGAGTTTGAGCAGCTTCCAACGTGGAGGTTTTCCAGACAAAATACCGAAGATTTGAACGATCTGATAAACGCCTATCATCAAAGGCAAAAACATCGGCCAGGTTAATGACCAAGGTTGACCAAGTAGGGCAAACAGCCCCACAAAAAAGAAAGCCAGCAAAATCAGGTAATTGTGTAGCGACATGGCTTTCTGCCAATCTAACCGGGTGACCAGTGATTGAATTTGGTGCGCTCGAGCAAACGCATAAGATTCAAGTCCAAGTACAATCTGAAAGGCGATATAGAGTAAAGTTAACGGAAGGGTCAACATCAACAGCAGAACATGCAACTCAGATTCCGAAAGTAGCAACCCAATTGCGGGGATCAGATTACAGATCAAGATCGCTTCAGAAAATTCGCCGTACCCCCTTTTATCAAGTTGGACAGGTGGAACAACGAGAAAATAACTAATCAAAAAAGCGATTCCGATAATAATTAGTGAAGATAAACTCAACAACTGGCGAATCATCAATAATACAGTTGCCAAGGCACCGGCGGTAAGAATGGTCAGTGAGATCACCAACAAAGTTGACCGCTCAAGCATGCTCATCTGTTCATAACGCAGATCATCTTTTTGCAATGTGGACGAAAGAGAAGCGGGATGATCAAAATATGCGGAAAGAAAATCACGCATAATTATCAAAAATAACGCCAATAAAGCGCCAAGTAGAATATTCACCCAGTCAAGTTCTGCACCATTATGTTGAGCAAGCCCCACCCCAATGGAATATGTCAATAAAGCCCAGATCAATTTCTGATAACGGATCAATTGCAGATAACCAAAAATGGAGTTATTCATATTGTGACCCGATCTCAACGAGATGATAAAACATGAGTATCTTTGTTTTCATTCTAACATAACCAAAGTACTGGTTATCACATCCTCAGGTTAAATATAACCCAAAAAGTCTATGGGTTCTCAGTAATAAGTGGTACGCTCAATGTCAAGGTAGGCGAGGTAGATGGATCAGACGCGGGCTCATTCCCTAGGATGGTGAATCTTCCTGAACTCTTCCAAGTCTGCCCAACGAAAATTTGCACCTCCCATTCACCGGGAAGCCACTGATCAGCAGAAAGCTTTTGATTGCACGCATCTGTATATCCGCTGCCGCCCGGTCCATATTCCCAGGCTTTTGTTTCATAACATACAACCTCGTCTTCACGAAGCCAGACAGCCGTCCATTGTACACCGGTTGTCATTTGATCAAAGGTATATCCACCAAACAATTGGGTTATAGGAAGGGCAAAAGTATCCGTGGTATTGATCACCACGCCAGATTCATCAGTCTCAGTGGAAAACGTAACCGGACTAAATAATGCTTCTTTATCTTCAGGAACAGGTGTTTGGATCTCAGTTTGCACTGGCCCCGGAAGCATTGGCGTATAAGTCTGCGCCAGGGTCGGGGTGATCGAAGGGGTCAAGGTGTTCACCAAAGTCTGGGTAATCGTGGGTGTGGTGGTAATTGTGGGTGTTCTGGTAATAGTAGGCGAAGGTGGAAAATAATGATAGGCAATCGGTTCTCCAAAACGATAAAAAACAAATCCCACAGCCGCAATAATCACAGCGAAGAGGAGCATTTTCCATCCATATTCCACGAGGTCTTGCCGCTTTCGATAGAAGCTCAAATTCCGGGCAGCGTTTAAAGATTTAATCGCCATGCTGATACTGGCAATAATGCCAATCCCCAACAGCACCATGATTACTTTAAATGTTGTGTCAATATCCAGATTCATGATTTGATTGTACCAGGAGGAATAATTTTCTATTTAACGCTTTGACGCGCTTCTCTGGACAGCCTTTGTCCACGGAGCATACGGGTGATAGATTGAATCAATGGCAGCCCATTTTGATAGACCCAGTACAAGAATGGTTTGTTGACAAAATCCCAGGCGCCGGAGGTGCGGATAACCTCCGCACCCAGTCCATCTTTAAACCTAAAAACACCATACATCCGGTCTTGTTGGTTAAAGGTATCTGGTGCCCCCCATAAATCATACTCATTACAGCCTTTTTCTTTGGCAAGCCGCATGGCTTCCCACTGCAAGAGATAGTTGGGCATCTTTTCGCGATGTAGTGCGGTAGACATGCCATAAAAGTACCAGGCTCGCCTGCCTAAGTGGAACAAAACCAACCCGGCAACGGGCTCTCCTTCCACTTCAGCAATCAATGCTTCTGCCATTTTGCTTTGCATGAACAAACGCCAAACACGTAAGTAATACTCCATCTCGCGGATGATAAAGCCATCACGAGTAGCAGTTTGTGTATACATTTTATAAAGCAGAGGAAGTTCTTCGTCAGTTGCCCTGCGAACTATCACACCACTCCGCTGCGCCAAACGTAGGTTATAGCGGGCCTTTTGTTTCATACGTTTTAACCAATCTTCTTCGCTTCCGTTCAGGTCAAGCACAGCCGTGTTTTTAAATTGAATTTGTTCTGAAGATAAGCGCCACCCACGGGTTTGAAGATCGTTAGCGATAGATTCATAGTGATAATTTATCCGATCATTCTCGCTGCCGGGAATTCCCCTGCCCATGACCAGCTCAGGGTCTATTTTAACGAAAATTAGCCCATTCTGCCGGCAATATTGTTCTATTTCAGTAAAAGCCCGATGAACCAGTTTTTTATCTTGCCAATCAAACATTGGTCCGCGGGGAATATATCCGATAGTTATGGTGGGGCCGATTCCAAATGGTTTTATGGTGCGGGTCAACAGATTTGCTGCCCCAATCACATGCTCGAGATCATCCTTCCACAAAAACTGGCACGCATGCCAACCAACTTCTTTTTTTACCTCTGCCCATTCAGAGGTTTGTAAAAAGTGAGCATCGGGCAAGACCGAAAAGGTCTCGTCCCAATTTTTCCCACTCATGAATTTGCCTCATTGCTGTTCTTGGCAAGTTTTACCCAATCACGAACCTGTCTATCTGTACTGGCACCAGCGAATTTCATCTGATCAATTTCTTCACATGTAAAAAAGCCAGCTTGTAAGGTTTCGTTAGTTTTTTGAAGCACTCCACCAATAATTACTGCATCATATAGAAGCACAATTCCATTTCCTCGGGGGTCGTCACAATAGGTATAGGTTCCAGCCAAACCTTTGATTTGAACTTTTAGCCCGGTTTCTTCATAGGCTTCACGCACAGCTGCATCAGCCGGATCTTCATCCACTTCAACAAATCCGGCGGGCATGCACCAATGCTGATACCAGGGTTCAATTCCTCGTTGAACGAGTAATAAACCTCTATCTTTTTCCACTCTTACACCGGCACTAACCTTGCGTTGTTCATAGTGAATCCATCCACATATCGTGCATACTGCCCGATCTCTGCCGTCCTGGAGTTTGGTATGAAGTGGAGAACCACAATTGAGACAAAAATTTGCTTTCATTCCATACTCCTGCCACGTAGATGCATCATCATTTTGTAGAGCTGATACAAACCTGGCATATAGACCTTATCCCACGCGCCGAGGGATCGCATAATTTCTCCGCCAAATCCTCGTTTGAATCGGTAAACCCCCCAAAGCCCATCATGACTTTGTTTGTTCGAAAAAGTCTCTTCCAGTTTTTCTTCATCCAGATCGGGAATACCCCATAAATCGTAACGAAGACACCCCTTTTCCTTTGCCCAACGCATGGCTTCCCATTGAATCAGGTAAGTAGGCATGCGGTTGCGTTCTTCATCACTTGAGGCACCGTACATATACCAGGCGGTATCCCCCATGGCAAAAGCAATTAAACCAGCCACAGGGTTGCCCTGATAAGTGGCAAGGATCAAATCAGCATGTCCATCAGGACGAAACAGATCGAGTGCCTTTTGATAGTAGTTCAATGCATGCACTCCGAAACCATCCCGTTTGCCGGTAGCCAGACTCATTTCATGAAAGCTTATCACATCTGTTGATACAGCGACCTTTATATCTTTCTTTTCTGACAGACGTATGTTATAACGCGTTTTTTGCTTCATAGCGGCAAGTAGTTCCACGTCAGAACTATTCAGTGGCACCATTACGGTGCGTTGAGGCTGAATCGGGCGTGTATGCCGCCACCCTATGTTCATAAACACATCGGGAATTGGGGTTGGTTCCCATAAATCAGGTTCGATTTTCAGAAAAACCGCCTTCTCTTCCCGACAAATCTCGTCAAGTTCAGAAAATAGGGGCGAATCAAACCCTACTGGCCCTTTGGGTATATAGCCGATGGAAAACCCCGCTGGTAATTTGCGAAAGAGAATTTGTGCCCCTACCCCTCCGTTAACAACTCGCACGGCTTTCCAGCCGAACACGGATTTTAATTCACCCCAAGCTCCGCTTTGCAAAACGTGAGCCTCGGGGTGATCTGCAATAAAATCATTCCACTCAGATAAGGATATACGCATATTATTCTATGGAGTTGATGTCGAGCGGCGGTGTTGAACCCAACTCGGCTCCTGGGATGGTGTCATCCACAAAGCGGATAATTTCCGCGGACTCGCCCTTGTCAGCAAAAGCCAGAAGTTGGTCAATACTTTTCGTCAATTGATTGCCGACCAGATTATTCGGATCATCATACTGGAAAATATCAGGATGTTGGGTAGGTTTGAACTGATTGCCCTCTTCCCACAAGTCTTCACTGAGTTTTTCGCCAGGCCGAATGCCAGTAAAGGCAATTTCAATATCCTTGCCGGGTTCCAAACCCGAAAGTCGGATCAGGTCTTCTGCAAGATCCAGAATCTTCACCTGTTGACCCATGTTTAAAACATACATTTCTCCGCCGCTGCTCATCCCGGCTGCCTGCAGAACCAGATAGACAGCTTCAGGAATTGTCATAAAGTAACGCTTCATATCGGGATGGGTAATGGTAACCGGTCCACCCCGGGCAATTTGCCTTTTAAAGAGAGGAACCACACTTCCGCGGCTGCCCAGAACGTTGCCGAACCGCACCACAGAATAGGCTAAACCTGAGCGTTGCGCTGCATCAAGAACAATCATCTCAGAGAAACGTTTGGTTGCACCCATGATATTGATTGGTTTAATAGCTTTATCCGTAGAGATCATTACTAATCGCTTCACTTGGAATTTTTCACAAGCAGTGACGATATTTCGGGTACCGCGAACATTGTTTATAACAGCTTCATCCACGTTCATTTCCATCAGCGGCACATGCTTGTGCGCCGCGGCATGAAAGACCACGTCTGGTTTATGTTTCTCAAAAATCATATCCAGATGCTGGCTGTCTTTAATATCTACAATCACAGGATAGATCGGTAAGGAGGGGTGAATCTCTTGAATCTCAAGTAAGGTTTCAAAAATGCTGTTTTCACCATGGCCTAGAAGAATCAATCCTGAAGGGTTCCAACGGGAGATCTGGCGGCAAAGTTCCCGTCCAATCGAACCGCCGGCTCCTGTGACCATCACCCTTTTACCAGACAAGGTATATCCAACCAGCTCTTCTTTCATACGGGAAGGCTGTCTCCTCAAAAGGTCTGTAATATCCACTTCACGCAGCCGGTTGATGCTTACCTTGCCGCCCAATAGTTCATAAATCCCCGGCATAGTACGGAAGGGAACCCCTTTCAATCGACAGATATCCGCGACCATACGAATGGTTTTACCACCTGCTCGAGGGATGGCAATAACAACCTCGTTAATTTGTTTTTGCTCCAAAACCTTGCCAATGTCTGATAGGTTTCCAATAACCGGAATACCGTGGATTTGTTGCTTTTGTTTGACCGGATTATCATCCAAGAAACCGACCGGAGTAATATTGAGCTCAGTGTTTTTCTGCAATTCACGAACAACCAGTTCACCGGCATCACCTGCACCAACAATCAAGGCTCTTTTTGCCTGATTAGTGTTAAGCGGGGTTGAATAAGAATTTGTACTTTCGGCAATTACTCTAACTAGAAGCCTTACGCCACCAACAAGAATAATTGAGAGTAACCAGTCAATAATCAATACTAAACGCGGAAAGCCATTGAATACCTTCAAGGTAGAAACAAAAACCATGATACCACCCACCATAATTGAAGCGGTGGTAACCGCGGCAACTATTAAGCGCAGTTCCCTGATACTGGCATAAACCCACATCCGCCGATACATACCGAAGAAAAAATAGACAATGGATTTGACAAACAGAGAAATGCCAATCATCCAATATGCCGAGGGTAGGTAGAAAAAGAATAATGCGCCAACCTCAAGTCGCAGCGCATATGCACCTAACACTGAGATGATGATAAACAACAAATCAAGAAGCAGTAAATATCTGTTTCGAATATTTGGTTTTGATTTCATTACAATCCCCTGAAACCCAAGACTGCGCCAATCGTTCTGATTGCAATATTAAAGTCCATTAGCAGATTCCTGTGTTTAATGTAATAGAGATCATATTCTAGTTTTACAACGGTGTCTTCAACATTTGAAGCATAACGTTGATTGATTTGAGCCCAGCCAGTTAATCCGGGTTTGACAAACAGCCTTGCGCGATAAAATGGAATTTGCTCCTGAAATTGATTGACCAATTCTATTTGTTCGGCACGAGGCCCGATCAGGCTGTTTTCACCCTTGAGAATATTAATCACCTGCGGGAGTTCATCTACATGACTGCGACGTAGGAGTTTTCCCAACCGGGTAATGCGTTGATCTTTTGCGGCCGTCATCCGAGCTACGCCATCGCTGTTTGAATCTTTACACATGGTTCGAAATTTGTAAATTTTGTAAGGTTTACCGTTCTTCCCTACTCGCATCTGGCTATAGAAAATTGGTGCTCCATCATCGGCGAGAATGGATAAAGCTACGAACGGATAAAGAATAATCAACACGACCAAACCGATTAAACCGCTAAATATATCAGACAACCGCTTGATGGCTTCATAAATCCACGAAGTATGCGCCTGGTCAAGGAATGATCTTAATATCCAATCAGATTGTAACAATAAGATCGGCACCCTGCCAAAAGTTTCCTCATAAATCGTAGGTAGTGAACTAACTTCGATTCCTTCTTCTTGAGCAGTTAGAATTGAGCGAAATAGAACCGGGTTCAATTCTCCTGAAATGGCAAAGATTAAATCAGTAATATTGTTCTCTTTGATCCGCTGCAACAAATCTGATCCATCACCGATTACAGGAACCTCCTCAATCACATTGCCTTGTTTTTGAGGGTCATCATCAATATAACCGATCAATATATATGGCTCTGGTTTTAGCTGCTTGATCATCCCTGCCAGGGTCGAACCAGCCCTGCCGGCACCGATGACCAAAACCCTGCGGCTGAATAGAGGAGCATTGAAGATGTAAATATAAAGAAAACGCCAAAGAATAGTAAGGAGAACGGTTGAAAGCAAGAAAACCGCGACACCCCTTCTTGGTAGCGAATTTGTTGAGGCCAGGAAAAAAACAATCAGATAAAGCACCACGCCAATAAAGGCTGCCGTACCAACCCCTTTAATAACATCCCGATGATGAGCCGCTTTGCGAAGATCATAAAGCTCCACCATCATCAAACACCACACCAGCGGCATAAGATAAAACCAAATAGGCGCACGTTGATTGATAAACGCCCAAGAAAAATCGAGCCAGTCATTTTGAGCCCAAAAATATAAAGCTATGATTACCGAAATGGAAGATACAATCAGATCACCAAACAATAAGATAAATTTCCGTTCGGTGCCACGAATACGGAGTTTTCCCGTCAGCTGGTTTCGCTCCATGCTTGTTAAGCCTTTTTTCCTAGATTAATCAAACTCCACCAAAATCCGGTACCCCAACAAAAATGCATCGTCATAATCGCGAGAGGAATTCCAATCACAAGGCTGAAATCATCTTTCGAAACCGCAATTTTAGTGGATGCTGCCATCAGAATCAGCAAGTATGAACCAAAGCCAAAAGCCAATAATACTCTGGCCAAATGAACAAATCCAGCCAATAATAATAACATCAAAACTCCAAAAACAAAAATTGGAGGTAGCGCTTGCCGCCATCGAAGTGTTTTTGGATAAAGCTGAAGCATTTTTACTTTCCAGAAACCATACCAAAAATATTGTTTCGCCAACGCAGTAAGTGTCGGTCGGGAATAATACACTGCTTTAATCTGTGGATCGATCCAAACTTTGCCACCTGAGGCTCGCAACCGAGAATTGAACTCATAATCTTCATTTGCTCTCAAGTTTTCATTGAAGAAACCTATTTTTTCAATTTTCGAACGATACAAGGTACCAAAGGCAACCGTATCTGCTTCTCCCGCCTGAGTTGCATAACGGTATTTGGCATCACCCACCCCTAACGGATGGGCAGTTGCCACCGAAATACTGCGCCCAATCCAGGTATCAGCCCCCGGTTTCACAACGATCACGCCTCCAACATTGTCACCCATTCCGTATTTGAGTGCGTTCACGCTTCGTTCGACATAGTCAGACATGGGTATGGCGTGTGCATCCATCCGGGTGATAATCAACCCACGAGCCTTTTTAATGGCAAGATTTAATCCGGTTGGAATCCTACGCGCTGGATTATCAACGACGCGAATAGCAAATTGATTATGTTTGGACTGGAAATCAGAGATCAGGCTTCTGGTTTTGTCCTCCGAAATACCATCCGCGATAATCACTTCGAGTTTTTCTTTTGGATAAGTCTGTTGAAAAATTGAACAAAGCAAACTTAGGATTGTCTTTTCTTCATTCAGACATGGGATGACAATGGAAACTTCAGGATTACTCATGAACACTTCACCTTAGCAGTATTTTACTTTATATTCTTCTCCTTATCGAATGAATACCTGTATGAAATCAGAAGCGAGAGAAAAAAACGGCGAAAAATCAATACAAAAAAACCGATGCTAACACCAAAAGGTGATCATCATCGGTTTTGCTGTGCGTTTGCTTTTTCTTATTCGTTTCGAATCAACGCAACAGCTTCAATCTCAACTGCCCCATTCTTTGGCAGCGCAGCTACCTGGATCGCAGAACGAGCAGGTGGATTGTTCGAGAAGAACTCTGCATAAATTGCGTTCATCTTTCCAAAATCGTTGATATCTCGCAAAAAAACTGTTGCTTTTACCACATTTTCCAGACAGGAATTAGCTGCTTCCAACACGGCAGATAAATTTGAAAGCGCCTGTCGGGTTTCTGCTTCTACGCCACCTTCCACCATCTGATTGGTTTGCGGATCGATTCCCAATTGACCTGATGTGAAAACAAAAGATCCTCCGATGACAGCCATTGAATAAGGACCAACGGCGGTAGGTGCTTTTTCTGATTTAACTATTTCACGATTAGACATACTATCCTCCAAAAAATATTATTGAGGATTTATTATATATTAATTATAAATATTTAAACAAACCGTTTTGGAATTTATCTTAAAATATACTATCCTTTAGCACATGCCCCTTGCTTTTCAAACTAATCAAACTATATAATAAATTCAGGCAGGAAAAATCATTAGTAATAGAAAGGATAAATCACATGGGATTGTTTAGTTCGATACTTGAAAAGCTTGGCCTGAAGAAACCTGAAGAAGAGAAAAAGCCATTAGTAAGTGCCGCTCCAGTTACACCAAAGCCAAAACCCACCGCGTCACCTGCCAGTTCCGCGGCCATTAAACCAAATGCCACGATTGCTCCTGGCCCAAATCAGATGGCCGCTATGAAGCCAACCGTTGTAGCAATGAGCGAAGTTGACGTTGTCAACAAACTGGATGGCTTGGCAAAAGTTGCTCCCCAGAAACTGGATTGGAAGGTATCCATCGTTGACCTGCTTAAACTTCTTGATCTCGACAGCAGTTTGACGGCACGCAAAGAGCTTGCCACCGAATTGGGCTGCCCGAAAGAAAAAATGGGTGGTGATTTCGCCGAAATGAATGTCTGGCTTCACAAAGAAGTTCTTAAGAGAATCGCTGCAAACGGCGGCAATATTCCAAAAGAATTACTCTAAGATTATTGGTTATCATAGACACTGGCTGTTCTTAAGGTTCAGCCAGTGTCTTTTATTAAAGCGCGATTGAATCAAGGCTGGTATAATTCACTCGTATTAAAAATATTTTATCCATGATAGGTTTTTATGCTCGAAAAAATCATCCAAATCCAGGAAAGATACAACGAATTGACCAGGTTGATTGAATTCAACATGGAAGATTATCAAAAAGTTGCCGAGTTTGCCAAGGAACGTTCTGACCTGGAACCAATTTTTCAACTTTCTACTTCATATCGTGACCTTTTAGCCAAATTTGATCAGGCGAAGGAGCTTGAATCCAGTGGTGATGAAGAACTCGTCAATCTGGCAAAGAGTGAAATTGAAAGCCTGACACCCCAAATTGAAGAGATTGAAGAGCAATTAAAAACTATGCTGGTTCCTAAAGATCCCAGAGATGATCACAACGTTTACGTCGAGATCAGAGCTGGCGCCGGTGGCGATGAAGCAGCACTCTTTGCAGCCGAGTTAATGCGTATGTATATGCATTATGCAGAACTACACCGGTGGAATACAGAAATTATTTCATCCAACGAAATCGGAATTGGCGGCTATAAAGAAGTGATCTTCATAGTCAAAGGCAAGGGCGCCTATTCCCGCTTCAAGTTTGAATCAGGCGTCCATAGAGTGCAACGCATTCCTGCTACTGAATCATCCGGCCGCATCCATACTTCCACAGTCACTGTGGCATGTATGGCCGAGGTTGAAGATGTGGATATTCAAATCCCTGAAAATGACATAGAAGTAGATGTTTTTCGTTCTTCAGGTGCTGGCGGTCAAAACGTACAGAAAAACTCAACCGCAGTTCGCATCACCCATAAACCTACTGGTATTGTTGTTGCCTGTCAGGATGAACGCTCACAGCTTCAAAACCGTCTTCGAGCCTTGAGTATTTTACGTTCACGTCTGTATGATCTTGAAATGCTACGTGTTCAGAATGAACGTGAAGAAACCCGCCGCTCTCAAATCGGTTCAGGAGACCGTTCTGAGAAAATCCGGACTTACAACTTCCCGCAAAGTCGGGTTACCGACCACCGTATTAATATTTCTTCGTACAATATTGCTGCCGTGATGGCAGGAGACATTGATCTATTTATTGATGAATTAGCCCAACGAGACGAGACCGAGCGATTATCCACCAGCGGGGATGATGACGAAGAATAGTATAAAAGAATGGCTATCTGATTCTGCAAAAAAAATTGCCAACCGATCTGAGTTTCCCTTTCTTGAAACACAGGTGTTATTAGCATTCGTTCTGGAAAAAAAACGAGAATGGCTAATTACTCATCTCGACGATACGATTGAACCTTCTATGCTGAATAAAGCAAACACACAATTCCGGCGGCTGGAAAACGGTGAACCACTTCCCTACATCATTGGCAAACAGGCATTTTTTGGTCTTGATTTTTTTGTTACCCCCGATGTGCTCATCCCCCGCCCTGAAACTGAACAATTGATAGAAGAGTGTATTGAGTGGCTTGAAGCTCATCCCACAAAAAGATATTTAGCTGATGTCGGAACCGGTTCGGGAATCATTCCGGTTGTTCTTGCAGACCGGTTTAAGGATCTGCAAATTACCGCCATTGATATTTCTACCACCGCACTGGATGTTGCCCGAAAAAATGCTGATCAATTTCACGTCCATGAACAAATTTCGTTTGTAAATAGTGATCTCTTCCAAAATTGTCCATATCAATTTGATTTGATTACTGCCAACCTACCTTATATACCAAGCGATATCCTTGCTACCCTACCAGTGGCAAAACACGAACCTTTGCTCGCCCTTGACGGCGGAAAAGACGGGCTGCGTTTGATCGAACGTTTGTTGTCACAATCACAAGAACACCTTTATCCGGGGGGATTGCTCATCCTGGAAATCGAATCAAGTCTTGCAAATTCTGTGTTGGATTTGGCCAAAACACTGCTACCACGGGCAAGTATTACCCTCCTGAATGACCTTGCCAATCTTCCCAGAATTATTAAAATTCAGGTATAGAAGAGGTATTCATGCAGACAATAATCGTACCCGCAGATCAACAAGATTCCATAAATACAGCTGTGACATTATTCAGAGAAGGTGAAATCGTTGCTTTTCCAACCGATACAGTTTATGGTCTGGGCTCGGACGTATTTCAGGCTTCAGGCATCATCAAACTCTTTGAAGCCAAGGGGCGTGAATCCAACAAAGCCATTGCCGTCTTAATTGGTTCAATGGATCAAGCTAAATCAATTACTGACCACATGACCGATATGGCAGTTCGTCTTTGTGAAGCTTTTTGGCCTGGTGGGCTGACAGTAATTGTTCCAAAAAAGAACACCATTCCTGAACTGATCTCAAATACAGATCGAATTGGTATCCGCATTCCGGACCATCCTGTCGTTCTCGAAATGCTTAAGGATTTTGGTCCGCTTGCCACCACCTCTGCCAATTTATCTGGAAAGCCAAGTACCAAAACAGCACAGGATGTCTACGATCAATTACATAACCGTGTTCCCATGATCATTGATGGCGGCACCTGCCCAGGTGGAATTCCCTCCACCGTGGTAGATTGCAGTGGTGACGAACCCATCATTTTGAGAGAAGGTCCTGTCTCTGAAAAAGATATCTATCGAGTTCTTGAAATCGAGAAAGTTTAAGAAACTCTAAACCATTTTTAATCTTGGTTCTGGATTTTTTGAATTATAATCCTGCTCGTATTCTCCTCAAAAAAACCCACACTCAGGAAGAATTTCTTCAGTGTGGGTTTTTTCTATTCGAAGTAATGAGCGTTCAACTCAAGCCATGAAGTTAATTTGGAGTTTTCTTTCATCAACAAATCATATGTTCCGCTTTCTATGATCGAACCGTTTTCTAAAAGGAGTATTTTATCGGCTTCGTCAAGCAACGAAAGATCATGCGTAATCCACAATAACCCTCTCGACTCACTTATTCGAAAAATGGTCTGCATGATCTTTTTACTGTTTATAGGATCTAGATTGGCCGTTGGTTCATCAAGAATCAAAAAAGGTCGATCCATTAGAATCGCTCGGGCAATTAATAATCGTTGACGTTCTCCCCCACTAATACGCAAACCGTCATCTCCCAACCATGTATCCAAACCTTCCGGTAAACCCGAAAACCATTCATCCAATTCAACCTGATGTAAAGCCTGAATTAATTCATCATCTTTTACACCAACAGACGCCAACAAGAGATTTTCGCGTAGGCTTACGCTAAACAAATGTGACCTCTGCGAGATCACTGCAAAACATGAAATAACTTGCTGAAGATTTAAAGTATCAACGTTGACTTCATCCAACATGATTTTTCCACTCGTCGGTGACCAAAAACGTAGTAAAAGATTGGTCAGGCTTGTCTTGCCTGATCCACTAGGACCTATCAAGGCTAGTTTCTTCCCTTTTTCAATCTTAAAAGAGATTTGGTTTAATTTAAAACTTTGCGCTCGGTTATATTCAAAGGTGACATTTTGTAATTCAATTTGTGATGGAACCCAATCCAATGATTGATTCTGGTCTTTTTCAGTTGAGGGTGTATCCCTGCCGAGTGCGAACAAACGCTTGGCAGCTTCAAGACTGGCAGTCAGGTTAACCGCCGCCTGTGGAAGTATGCTGACCGACTCAAAGCTGGACATTCCAACTAGCACAATCACAGCCAGAGAAACGCCACCAATCTTCCCCTGATCAACCAGCGGAATGGCCACCCATAATAACCCAAGAATGGTGAAATTAAGAATGATCAATGCCAGGCTTGAATTAAGCGCGTTAAGACGGGAATAAACCAATTGAGTTTTTCCCGTTGACTCGCCTAATTGGTTAATTGACTCCACCCAACGCAAGTCGGCTCCGCTGCTCTGCAAATCTTCCAAACCATTGAGATATTCAATAACTCTGGAAGATAGATCTGCCCGCACAGCCGATAATTCTTTTGCAGGTCTTCTTGTCAGGACGATAGAAAAAGCGGGCAGCAAAAACCCATTCAGTGCAAGACCAACAGCTAGGATGAAGCCCAATTCCCTTGCGTATCCTCCCACGAAATAACTGATACCAGTGACGATCACAATAGCAACAACTAACGGAGAAATCACCCGCACGTAAATATTCTCAAGGGTTTCGAGGTTTCCCATCACCCGATCTAGTAAATCACCCGTTCGATGAGTCTGATACTCTTCAGGAGGTGAAGATTCAACCCGCAGGTAAAACCACTCGCGCAGGCGAGATAAAACATGCAGGTTCACTGAATGTGAAATTAACCGTTCAAGATAACGAAATACAGCCCGACTGATGCCAAAAAACCTAACACCGACGATGGCTATCTGTAAATCTGCAATAGATGGGTGGAGTGCCGCGGTTGCGATCAAGTAAGCTGAAGTGCCCATCAACCCAATTCCTGAGGCAATGGTGACAACCCCCATCAAAATAGACAGCAGCACTTCGCCAGTAAAGGGTTTCAGAAATCTTAGCAACCGAAGAAAGGCACTCATTTTGCCCTCCCTGAAGCCTGGTTCAAGCGAAAATATTCGCGATCGAGTTGCTGCAATTCTTGATGGGAGCCTTGTTCGACCAAGCAACCATTTTTCAACACGAACACCCAATCAGCGTTTAGTATGGTGGCGTAGCGGTGAGCTATGGTTAATGAGGTTCGACCTGCTGTAATCCATAACAAAGCCCGCATCAACTCATTTTCAAGTTCTAAATCAAGATGGGCGGTTGGTTCATCCATTACCAAGAAAGGCGCGTTCTTCAAAAGAGTTCTTGCCAGCGCAATCCGGTGTGCCTCTCCTCCGCTCAATCGGCTGCCCTCTTCCATCAAGGACAAGTTCAATCCCTGTTCGGTATTAATGATCCTGTCATCGAGAGAGAATTCATTGAGTATGGAAGCAACCGCTGAGGGTTTTACTGTCTCGTCCATTAGCCTGATGTTCTCTAACAGGCTGGCATTGAAGAGATGCGGTGATTGTGGCATCCAGGCGATCCAACGGCGCCATTCGATGGCATCATATGAACGCATATCCACTCCATTAAGCATGATTTGTCCGCTCAAAGGTTCAATCCACCGCATGAGCAGACGGGCAAGCGTGCTTTTCCCTGATCCGCTTTCGCCGATCAAGGCGTAATGATTGCCGGAGTGAATTTCAAGGTTAATCCGCTGCAAAGCCGGTTGAGGGCTACCTGGGTATTGATAAGATACCTCTCTGAAAGTCAAAGTAAATGATTCAGAAAAAACAGGAGCTTTGTTGGAGGTTGGAAGAGTTGTTTTGTTTTGTTCCGGAAAATCAAAAAGGTCAAAGACACGTTTCGCGGCAGTCAAGCCATTCATACCGGCGTGATAACGCATGCTCAGATTGCGCAGCGGCAGGTAAAACTCGGGCGCAATCAACAGGATAAAAAAGGCCTGCTGAAATTCAATGCGACTGTAAAGCAAACGCAGTCCAATTTCTACGGCGACCAGAGCAGTCGAGAGCGTAGCAATCAATTCGAGAGCAAAGGCTGAAAGAAAGGTTATTCTCAAAACCTTGAGGGTCACCAGGCGATATTGATCGCTAACCTCTCTGATCTGCCCGGCGCGATCCCGACTTCTGCCCATCATGATCAATGTTGACAAACCTTGCAGGGTGTCAAGAAAATAAGTGCCCAGTCTGGTTAAAGCCTTCCACTGACGTCTTGTTTGTTTTTCAGCGGTCTTGCCTATCAGAATCATAAATAGAGGGATCAAAGGAGCCGTAATGAGAAAAACAATAGATGTCAATAGGTCGATGGGAAAGATCACCACCAGAATGGTTAACGGAAGCAAAGCTGCCAAAAGAATCTGCGGCAGAAACTGCCCAAAATAGGCGTCAAGGGCATCCAATCCTTGAAGTGCAGTAGTGGCTAGTTCCCCTGCCTGTTCCCCTTTCAAGAAAACAGGTCCCAGTCGATTGATTTTTTGCAAAAGTTCGTTTCGAAGCTCATTTTTCAACCTGACTGCCAATTTGACCGAAAGGTTTTCATTGAAAAAGGTGAAGAGAGCCTTGCAAAAAACAATCAGAACAATCCAGCGCAAAAGCGGAACCACCTGCAAAAGAGAAAAGCCGTCAAGGAATACACGATTTATCACCCCGCTGAGCAACCACGACTGCCAGATCACCAACCCGCCAGCGAGAAACCCGCATATTACAATGAGTGGTAGAAGAAATCCCGCAGATCGGGCTTTCCGGATTAATCTCAGATTGTTGTTCATGAGACAATTGTGCCTGATCGGATAAAGAACGTCAAATATTATTAAGAATAAATCGACATCTGGTTATTAATCCCAGATGTCTTGACAGAAATTATGGAGTTATGACAATTAATAAACAGAGAGAAATTACTCGCTGAATTGCAACAAAAATAGCAGATCTCGTAAACTGGCCGCAAAGATTTCGCTCATGACAGCTTCATCCACGTGATACAGCCCACCATAGACCCCGTCTCCAAGCGCCCGTCTGGTCTCGTCTGCGCTTAGAATTCGATGGGTGGTGAATGCTGCTTTCTCTCCAGAAGGCATATTCGCCTGCCTGACAAATGGAAAGGCTTCAATCCAGGAAGCATGATAACCAATCAGGTTGTATTGTTTGCAAATAGCCGCCACGGAAGGAGCATTCCACCAGTCATACCACGCGATCTGCAGACCACGAAGTTCATTCACCAGTTCGCCTAGTGAAATTCTCGCGGGTTCATTTCCGCCATGCCCGTTGACCACCAAAAAGCGTTTGAATCCTTGTCCGTAGAGAGAACGGACCATGTCGTCAACAACACCAACCAGCGTTTTTACACGCAGACTGATCGTGCCAGGAAATTTGGTGAAATCAGATGAACAACCAAAACTGAGTGGAGGCGCCACCAGTACACCCGATTGTTGGGAAGCAGCATCAGCCAGTGAAAGCGGAATCTTCACGTCTGCACCGATGCTGATATAACCATGCTGTTCGGTAGAACCCAACACCAACATTAAACGGTCATCCTTTATCAAGTAGGTTTCCACTTCCATCCAGTTTAATTCGGCTAATCTCATGGCATTCTCTTTCTCTAGTAATGGCGTTTCTTGAATTATATATACCTTTTTGGAATCAAACCCTACAAGTTTTTAGTTGAAAACTTCTGCAACGGTTTCTTCGATATAAGGTTCAACAAACCATTCACTCAACAAGGACGCCTGATCATCTGTAAAGGTAATAAATGTTGTTCGACGGTCAGCCTCACGTAAATTCTGTTGTTCAATCACAAAAGTGTCATCAGAGTTCCAATACCCGAGCATGGCAACAGGTCCATAAATAATGGTGTCGGTAATCCGGAAATAACCATCCAACCCAACTTCAAGCAATATTGGATCACCATCAGTAGTCAGGGTTAACAAAGCAGACTCTTCTCCTGAAAAGTCAAGAGAGAACATACTCCAATCCCCCATGCCGGTGACCAGCCACTCTTTACCGGTGACTTGATCTGCTAGAGAAGATCTAGCAGAAAAGGTGTGCAATTCTGGAGCAGCGAGTTTATCAAGAGCATTATTCAACCTGTTGTCATTGTCCAGAATACTCGCCAGGGGATGATCAGAAACAATAGCCGGGAGGATGAATTGATCAACAAGATCATCATGAAGAATTTCATTTCCACTTGAACCAGAGGTAATGACCAACACCATATCCTGATCAGGAAACACGCGGATTTGCTGCCCTCCCCACCCTAAGGCATAATAATCTCCCTGTGGTCTAATCCACCACTGGTATCCGTATCCTATAATTTCTGAAGGATAGGAATGAGCACAGGCTGACGCTTCGACCCACCTGGCAGGGATGACCTGTTCCCCTTGCCAGGTTCCTTTATTCAAATACAATTGTCCGATTTTGGCCATATCGACAGGCAGCAGTTCAAGACCTGTTCCACCTACAGAATGCCCTGATAAATCCCTGTTCCAATAATAATCGTAAATCCCAAGGGCACTGAAAAGATGCTCTTCTGCAAATTTTGCCGCCTTCATTCCGCTGGCGTTTTGGATCATAACCGACAACACATGAGTTCCACCTGAATTATAGTTAAAGGTTGACCCGGGTTTTTTAATTACTGCAGGAGTGAAGAAATATTGAACTGGATCATCCGCCTCAAGAATCCACCAGAGGTCACTTAAACCAGAATGCAATGGTTCAGTCCACTCAACTCCACTGTTCATTGATAACAAATTCTCAATGGTGATCTCGCTTTTTACTGGATCATCAATCATCACCTCCGGAAAATAGGAAGCAACCGGTGAACCAACCTCCCCCAGCAATCCATTATTCATCGCAATGCCGGTTAAAGCTGACGTCACGCTTTTTGTGACAGAATAGACGCCATGCCGGGTTTGAGAATTGAACGGATGGACGTATGCTTCCAAGACCAAAACGCCATGTCGGATCACTAGAATACTGTGAATCGGCATATCCTCCCGGTCAATTTTCTCAAGCATATTTGCCAAAACTTCAGATGAAAGCCCTTGTTCTTCTGGAGTTGATCTAGGCCAATCCCAGGTTGAAACAACCCTGGGTGTTTTTGTGGGCTTAACTAGATTTTCAATAACCCCGGTTTCAAGACTATCCCCATCTGTTTTACCGAGAGTCTCTGTGATTTCTTTAGTGTCCTGAAATTCTGAAGGACGGTTACAAGCCGCCATTAAAATCAACAATATGAAAAGGAAACCTATTTTTTGCATACTTCTATTGTAGAAAAAACCAACTACTATACAATAAGCCTGGCGTTAAAAACGCATCTTCAGCCTGACGACTGAAGATACGAAAGAACACGATGAGAATATCTGATCAAGTATCTCTAGAGAACAATATTGACCAATCTTCCCTTCACATAGATCACCTGCCGGGGTGTTTTGCCTTCGAGACTCTTTTGGATGGCTTCACTTGCCAGTGCGGATTTTTTGGCATCCTCATCAGAAATATTGGCAGGGACAACGATCCGGTCGCGCAGCTTGCCGTTGACCTGCAAGACGAGTGTAATCTCTTCATCCGCAGCGGCGGCTTCATCCACCTTGGGCCAATCCTGAGTGTGGATGGAATATGGCTTACCAAGAATCTGCCACAATTCCTCGCTGATGTGAGGTGCCACAGGAGCCAGCATCTTCAGATAAATCTCAATGGCTTCGTTCCATGCCGGACTGCCGAAAAGGTCAGCTTTCATGCGTGTCATGTCGTTGAGCAATTCCATCAAACCAGAGACAATGGTGTTGAACTCAAAGGTTTCAAAGTCCCGAGTAACCGATTTGAGCGCTTGATGAACTTTGCGGCGCAAGGTCTTGATGGATTCTTCAGATGGCTTGCCGGCATTAATGGGTTCAAGCACCATCGCCCAGATGCGGCGCAGCCAACGGGAGGTACCGTCAATGCCGCCACTGCTCCAGGGGCCGCCCATGTCCCACCGGGAGAAGAACATCAGGTAGGCACGGGTGGTGTCAGCCCCGTAAGACTGCACCAGGCTGTCAGGCGCCACCACGTTTCCGCGGCTCTTTGACATTTTCTCGGAATCTTCACCCAGTACCATGCCCTGGTTGCGCAGCTGTGTCATGGGTTCGTCGCCCTTGGCAATACCCATGTCACGCAGGGCTTTATGGAAGAAACGGGTGTAAAGCAAATGCATGTTGGCGTGTTCAATGCCCCCGGTGTAAATATCCACGGGCATCCAATAATTATATTCTTCCGGATCAAAGGGATTCTTGTCGTAATCCGGGCTGAGATAGCGCAGGTGATACCATGAGGAGCACATGAAAGTATCCATGGTGTCGGTGTCGCGTTCGGCTTTACCGCCGCATTTCGGGCAAGTGGCGAAGCGCCAGGTTGGATGGAGTTTCAACGGGCTTTCGCCGGTGGGTTTCCATTCTACATCTTCGGGCAGCACCACGGGCAGTTGTTCTTCAGGAACAGGCTGCGTGCCGCAGGTCGGGCAATGAACCATAGGGATGGGAGCACCCCAATAACGCTGCCTTGAGATCAGCCAGTCGCGCAAGCGGTAATTGGTGGAACCCTTGCCAACCCCGATTTTTTGGACAAACTCAACTGCTTTCTGGAAGGATTGATCACCCGGTGTGCCAGTCAGTTCACCCGAGTTGACCATGGTCCCTACTGCGGGAACAGCCGCAACCATGTCTTCGGGTTTGATCAATGAAACACCGGCAGGCTGCACCACCACCTTGATGGGCAGGTTGAAGGTGCGGGCAAATTCAAAATCGCGCTGGTCGTGGGCAGGCACTGCCATAATTGCACCGGTGCCGTAGGTCATTAATACATAATCGGCAATCCAGACGGGGATTTTGTCACCATTAACCGGATTGATCGCATACCCGCCGGTAAACACACCGGTCTTCACCTTGTCAGAGGCTTCACGTTGAATATCAGTCTGGCGCGAGGCATCCAGAATATATTGATCCACTTCAGCCTGTTGATCAGGCGTGGTCAATTTCTTCACCAGGGGATGCTCGGGCGCAAGCACCATGAAGGTGACACCCCACAGAGTATCAGGCCGAGTGGTGAAGATTTCGAGAGAATCGCCGCCCTCAGTTTTAAAGGTCACCAGGGCGCCTTCCGATTTGCCAATCCAGTTGGTTTGCAGGGTACGCACACGTTCGGGCCAATCGAGGCCATCATAACGCAACAGCTCTTCAGCATATTTCGTGATGCGGAAAAACCACTGGGTCAGGTCTTTCTTGATCACAGGGGTGCCACAGCGTTCGCAGTGCCTGTCATCACCCCAAACCTGTTCGCGCGCCAGGGTGGTGTTGCAATTCGGGCACCAGTCTACAGGGGATTGTTTGCGATATGCCAGCCCATTTTTGTAAAGCTGCAAAAAGAACCACTGCGTCCATTTGTAGTATTTTTCATCGGCTGAGATCATCTCACGGCGCCAATCAAACATGGCACCCATGGTCTTAAACTGGGCGCGCATGCGATCGATGTTGGCGTAAGTCCAGGTCTTGGGGTGAATTTTGCGCTTGATGGCAGCGTTCTCAGCCGGCAGACCAAAAGCATCAAAGCCCATGGGGAACATGACATTGAAGCCGTTCATGCGTTTATAGCGGGCACGCGCATCTGAGGGAGCCATGGCGTACCAGTGCCCAATGTGAAGATCGCCCGAAGGATACGGAAGCATGGTAAGAGCGTAGAACTTGGGTTTACTGTGATCAATATCAGCTTCATAAAGGTGATCTTGTTCCCATTTCTTTTGCCATTTGCCTTCGATCTCGTTCGGGTTATAGATTGGGGTTTGTTGATTTGCCATTCTCACTCCAGAGTAAAGGATATTAAACAAAAATCTCCTCGCCCATCAGGGACGAAGAGGTTCTCCGCGGTACCACCCTGCTTGTCTGGTCTACCAGACCGCTCGTGGAGCTGTAACGGGCATACCCGTCCCCGGCTAGTGCTGCATTCTTTCACCGGAAAAGCTTATCTCCATTTTGGAGAGGTCAGGCGAGTTCGGTCTGCTGCGCTCCGCTGCGCAATGTTGACCTCACACATCTTTCGCCAACTCGCTGACGGATGACTTACTACTCCTGATGTTGCTTTGTGGACCCAGAGAGGTTCGAACTCTCGGCCTCCTCAATGCCATTGAGGCGCGCTCCCAACTGCGCTATGGGCCCAATAAATTGTGTTTGGTCGAGCCTGTCTTGCCAGTGGACCTGGGGGGATTCGAACCCCCGGCCTCTTCAGTGCGATTGAAGCGCGCTCCCAACTGCGCTACAGGCCCTCACACGTTCTTTCCACAATTGCAGGAGAGATTTTACCTGAGAGGACGGTGTCTGTCAAGATAATTGGTGAAAAGA
This sequence comes from uncultured Anaerolinea sp., assembly GCA_964468875.1. GTDB lineage: Bacteria > Chloroflexota > Anaerolineae > Anaerolineales > Anaerolineaceae > UBA6107. The sequence goes on from CAYXWV010000003.1 coordinate 39,871, forward strand.
TAAATGATAATCATTGATGATTATTTTGAGCCATGAGATGATCCTTTTTATTTTATCACCAGTTTTCTTTAAGTTGATTCGTGCATTCGTTTCTTGAGTTGAAAACGACTCGAAACGAATGCCATTTCTGCTTCAGATTAAGCCAAGAAGTGAAATATTCGATTTTCGTTTTCATGAATCATGGTTGTCTGAAAATCATACTTTTCGTTAAGGTTCAGTAATTAAGATTGATTTTACACGATCGAATTTTCTGTTCTGATGGGTGATTTGATTGGTTTCTGGATTATACACGATCAAAACAATACCAGTTTCATAACGCTTAGTTATCATAGCATATTTGTTCTATTTTGTCAATACATGTCTTTTGAAATATCTTTCAATTTTGGGATCAATGGACTTTTGAGTGATTGATTTGATGAAAAAAGACACCTTTTCAGGGGTGTCTTTGGGCTTAATACTTTCAATTGTTTAACTATTTCGCGCTGAGGAATTGGTCATTCAAATCCATGCTCATAACGATATGTACAACCCAACGCTGGAAGTGAATAGTCCACCGCCAAGGAAGTTGGTGTTCCACCAACTTCGACGATTCTAAAATAATCCCCTACAGAGTTGATCGCGGTAGTAGAAGAGCCACTCAACGTATCTGGATCACTGGCGGCAGAATCCACTATAATGCTTAAGATTGTATTAGTTGGTACATTAAGTACATCTCCATAAAATTCGCAAGTGGTTCCATCGCAAGCCGACACATTCACAATCCAAGTTACAGAACTGCAATCGAAGGGGGGCGCTGGAGGGTTGGGGTTTTCATCAATGTAACCTAGGGGCCTGATGTAATAACCAAATAACGCGTAGATGCCGGCTTGAGGGGCTTCAGCACAAGACATGTAAATGCCTTCTTTATTGGGCACCCAATCATTGACGGTCGGCAGCTTGAGCCATTTTCCATCTTTGTATTGGCGAATTTCACCAACCCAGCCAAATTGACCACCGCGCAGAGGATGGCAAATCTTCGATGGTTCCGTCAATTTTATCCCACCAGCCAGGAGTTGAAGCCAGGATGGCGCATCGGAAGATATGGCGGAAATGTCATAAGCATTACTAGTGCCAGAATCCACCTGCCAGGCGCCGGCAGCGATTCCCTGCGACGAGCCCGTCGCTTTGGGTTTTGCCTGCACCGGTTGAGATATTACCGATAAGAGAAGTAGAACAACAACAACAAAAGCAATTATGGATTTATAGTTATTTTTCATACGATTCTCCTTTGTGAATAATTATAGTTAAAAAACAAATAAGGAAAAACCAAAAAACATATGGTAATACGTAAAAAACTCTATCGTGAAAACACTCTTCTTGAATCAGCCGAATCAGCAATTGATTTGTTCTCAACACAAACCGCTCGCTTTCAACAATATTTATCAATTTTTTATGCTTTTTTCTTTGTAATATTTTATATTTAAAAAATATTAGTATAAGGAGATAGACGATGAAATCAAGTAAATTCTTATTAATCATTCTTGTGGTATTAACCCTCGTTTTTTCTTCAATCACAAGTATTGCAAAAGCCGCTGACGGCATCGCCCCAGGTGAATGGTCAAGAGGAACAGAATTCATTATTCTTCCTCACCTGACCCCTCCCCCCAATGAATGGGTGCAGCAGTTAGGCAACGGCGTCGAAGTCGCCGAAAAGGGCACGATCTGCCACAATTTCAACGGGGGCCGTTATGGCTGGACTGCTGATATTTACCAGTGGAAATCTGGTCAATGGGTTAAATTGCCCACCACGCTGGGATGGGATTCAAACGCAGAGGGTCACTGGGTGGCATGCGCCAAAGCACCGAAAGCCGGCAAGTATGCCATGTTTGGCTATTGGACCCGCCCCTCTTATGAAAAGGGGAATGGGTCTCCGGCAGGATCTGTGCCGCCATCAAACTGTGATTTTGATATGAGTTCATGGGCTTTTGATTATTACGGGCTAGTTTTCCCGGAGGAACATCTTTATCTAATGGCTACAGTCCCTGATGTACCGGAAGGAACAGCATTTTCTTATCAAGTAGTTACGGGTCACCCTAACCTGACCATCACTGGTTCTGGAACAGGCAACGCAAGTTTAAGCGAAGGACCTAATATCGTACAGTTTACAAGTCAAGAAATTTCAATGGAAGGATCTGGGACAGCGGTGATCCGGCTGACAACCGGCGGATGCAGCCGAGATATCCCCTGGAGTTTCACTGATCCAACACCTCCAGATTAAGCCACGTGCATATGGAGAGCGGGCTAACTTCAGCCCGCTCTCTAATTTATCCTCATAAACATGAAAATGTTATAAGAATCAACTGATATGGTTTATGTAATAAACTGATATTTATCCCCTCAACGGAACCGGCTTGACCTCTCCCTGATCGTAGATAAACATGGTGCGGCTGATTTCAGTTTCGACCACGTAACTGGTTTTGATGATGGTGACGGTCACCCCCGGATAGACCTTTTGGGTGGCTTTGACCAAACCGTTACTGAGCTTGGACAATTCCTCTTCGTAAACCTGAATTTTGCAGTTCAGGTCTTCCATTTCATTTTTCAGATACGCGTAGTTGCGCAGACGTTCGCGAATCGTGCGTTTGTATGATTCGGAAACTTCTTTTTTATTTTCACGATAGTTTTTATACTCGATAATATAGCCTTCAAGCATTTGAAGCTGTTTCTTCTTTTCGTTGAATTTTGAGATCAACTCGCCATACTGCGCGCGGAACTTCGGCTCCACCCCCAATTCAAGTTCGGTGGGCACATGCAGATCAGACCCAAAGACGCCGGCTGAAATTTCATCGAGTGCTTCGTAATGGCCGCCAATCAGGTCGCCTGAATTGCTTTTTACCTTGATCTTGCCGCCTGCCCTCACTTGTGAGCGTGAGATGCTGTCATTGACGGTGATGTCTTTGCCGGCGCGCAGCGACGCGTTTTCAACATAACGTGCCAGAATGTTGCCGCCCGCGGCGAGATGGCACTTTCCGGCGCCAAACACACCGTTTTTGATTAAGATGTTGCCTTCGGCGAACACATCAGCGGCTTCGACCATGCCGAAAATTTCAACATCTCCGCCAGAACGCACGCTGAACCCGGCTTTCACATCTCCTGTAATCTGCACGTTGCCTACAAAATCAATATTGCCAACAGAAAAGTTGACATCCCCTTTCACCGAATAAACGGAGATAACAGTGGGCTTGCCATCCACCATCGAAACATGGCCGTCCTTGGAAGCCAAGAGCCGGGCGCCTGACGATTCAAGCTCGGTGTCACGACCGCCTGCCAGGGGAGGATTGTTCACCGCTTTGGGTAGGATCACCTTGCCGGTGACGGTCTGACCTGACTTTCCTTCAACAGCAGGAAAACGCTCCGCAAGCAGATCGCCCTTTTTTACGTTGTGTATGAGATTGAGATTGCGAAAATCGACCCTGCCATCCCCGCTCTCGACAGTGGGAATAATTTCTTCGGACGTCGGAAAATAATATTGGATGTAGCCGTCACGGCCGTCTTCCGGCGGGATCCCGGAGGCTATCAGATGGCTGCGATCCCACATTTTGAGATAGATGATCTGCTCGACTGCCAGTTGGTTAATGTTGACACAAATACCGTTTTCTTCGAGCACGCGGTTGACCATCTCAAGGGTGACCGGGCTGCCGTCATTCTGCGGAGCAGTTAACGTCATCCAGGCGCTCATTCCATCTTCCGAAATGGTCACCTGGCAGGTTCCATCAATTTTTTCCTGGTTTTCACTCATGCTATGTTTATTCTACGCGAATTAACGAACAAAAAGAATAAAAATTGGGTAAATGATCAACTTATTCTTCGTGAACAAAACCAGTAATCAAGAACAAAAAAGAGGAGGTAAGAGAAGCGGATTTGCTGTTATGCGTATTTCTTTTTCAGTTGATCCAACAGGGCTTGCAGTTCGGCATGGCGCCCGGACCCGATGACTTTCTCTTCATGCTCTTCAAACACAAGATACATGCCGACGAGGTCTTTTTCAGGGATGATACGGTCAGCCATGGGAAACAGAACGGTATTTTCTTTTTGAATGTGAGCGCTGAGTAAATCAATATACTGGCGGCCGGCTTTCTCAAAACGGCGCAGATCAGGCTCTTCGTTTTCGAGGGCATCTTCCATTTCAAAGATAAATCCCCTGCCCTGGATGTGCTCCGCCATCATTACGCCAATGGGACCGCCGCGGTCTGGCAAACCAAATGCGATCATCGCCGGAAAGAGAATGCCCTCTTCTTTACCATGGTGGCATTTGTCGGCAAACTCCTTGAGAAAGGCAATGAACTCATCCAGTTCATCCAAATCGGCGGTTTGGGTCTGCTGGATTATATTCAACATTTTGGAAAACACATCAAGCGCGCTCAGGATGGTTTGATGATCGCTGGTCAAATCGGTGATAGCCTTGCTCAAATTTCACCTCCATCCGGAACAATAGAACCTGATCAAATGCTGAATAAGATTGTATTTGAAAAAAGGTTGATCCACAAACTTTAAGGAAAAGATTATTGCAGCGGACCACTCCAGGGCATGAGGCTGATGAATTTGGTCATGTCGTAGTCGTTTTGGATTTCGATCCGATCAAGGTAATAAATAGTGTTTAGAGAATGATTGGTTGAGACACCCAAGCCAACGGCAGAAGTAAACCCATAACTGGCGGTCAGACGAATCACATCCGGGTTGATCGCGCCAAATGGGTAGGCAAATGAATTGACCGCGATGCCGAGTTTCTCTTCCATGTCCAGTTTTGCCAGACGGATTTCGTCCGCCAAATCGACCCCCGCACCAGTCAGGTTGGCATGAGTGCGGCTATGCAAGCCAATCTCCCATCCACTTTGAATGAGCTGCTGCACCTGGTCGGTCGAGATCATTTCCTGGCTGTCCAGATAATTCTCAACAATATAGAAGGTGCCCGCGAATCCATACTTCTGCATAGCCGGAAAGGCGTACTCAAAAACGTCCAGGTTGCCGTCGTCAAAGGTGATCACTACGGGGCGCTCCGGAACCTGACCTCCGGCGCGAACGAGTTCCGCCAGCCGGGTAACAGAAATGGTCTGGTAGCCGTTGTTATAAAGCCATTTCATCTGTTCTTCAAAAACGGCGGGAGACACATTATATCGGCTGTCAAGTTTATCAGCGGAATCGGTAACATGGTGATAAAGCAATATGGGTGCCTGAATCGTGCCAGCCGGGATGGTTAATAAAACCGGCGTGGCAGTTGGCTGAGGGGTCGGCGTGGGAGTGATGGTGGGTGTGCAAGTAACCGTTGTCGTTGGTGCCAGAGTAGCGGTGGCAGTCGGCGGCAGCGGAGTCTCGGTAGGTTTCACAAAAAGGGAAGAAGCTGCCTGGCAGCCAGCAAGCGCGATAGCCAAAAATGATGCAACAAGGAGGGTTGAGAGAAGTCGAAATTTCATCATGGAATCCATAGCGTAAGGTGGGTCAATTATAGCCCGAATCATCCGTCAGAAAATAAACTTCTTAAAGTTGGTTAAGAAAAGGATTGTGGCGCTTTTCATCCCCCACGGTGGTTATCTCGCCGTGACCGGGAATGAGACTCATCTCCGGAGGGAGGGTAAAAACCTTTTCGCGTATGCTATTGAGAAGGGATTCATAATCACCGCCAGCCAGATCGGTGCGGCCGATGCCGCGATAAAAGATCACATCGCCGCAAACCGCCGAATTGACCGTCGGAATCACGTAGATCACCGAACCGGGGGTGTGACCCGGCGCCAGACGAACCTCAATATCGTGTTTTCCAAACTTCAATACCTGTCCATCCTCCACAAAAAGGTCAGGGTCATCGGGGGGTATGACGGGGATGTGGAAGTTCTTTGATCCGCCGCCGTCTCGCAACAGTTCGAGATCATCACGATGCATTATCAGCGTGGGACGGTTCGGTAAATTGGCATCGAGAAAACTCACCCCGGCGAAATGATCAAAGTGCCCGTGGGTGAGAAAAATGGTTTGAACCTGCAAACCGTTCTGGGTGATGAAATCCAACACCCGATCGGGTTGATAGGAAGGGTCGAAAATTGCCGCCAAATGATCTTCTGTGTCAAACAGAACACAAACATTATTTCCCATCTGCCCGCATGGGATAACTTCCATCTGCAATGTCATGCCGTCCTCGCTTTTTTGCGAAATCTTCCGCCAAGAATGATGGTATTTATAAGAAGCACTGCAATTAACAAAGCCAGCGCTACCCAATAAACTGAATTGGGATTATTTCGATAAAGAACCCCTGCCAACACGGGTGCCAGGATTACCGTAAAGGAACTGATGGTTTCCATCATTCCAAACGCCAACCCGGTCTCTTTTGGGTGAATTAAAGGTCTCGCGATGGCGAGCATCATCACCCGGCAAAGCCGATAGCCGCCAATAAAGAAATAGCCCAGCCCAAAAAGAACCACATTCCTGCCGGTCAGGAAGAGCAAAGAAAAAACCAACAGCCAAGCCTGCCCAATCAGAAAGCCAAGCGTTGAATTAAGGTTACTCAACAATAACATTGCCAAAGCTGAACCGAGACTTCCAAAGGCGCCCAAAATACCGATAGTGGTGCGGTCAAAGTGCTGCTGATTCTGCAAGAAGCTGGGTGTGAACGGCTGCGGTAGATAGAGGGCAAAGAGAGTGATAAAGATAAGCCCCAAAAATCCGAGGAAGCGGGTGTTCTTCAACAAGCCCTTCTCCTGGCTGGATTCGCGATCAGCCAAATGTGGATCAGAATTCTTTCGAACAAATAAAACGATCAGCGTAGAAACGACAAAAAGACCTGCGGCAAAGAAGTAAACTGCTTTCAAACCCCATTGATCTGCCACCAATCCGCCAACAACGGGGCCGATCACCGAACCCAGACTATAAAAGCCGGAGGGGATGGCGAGGGCTCTACCGATGGATAAATTGCCGCGTGAGCTGGTGATGTAGCTGTTCATGGGCGCTACGACAAAACCGGTCAGCCCATATAACACCATGCCGATCACAAACATGGTCAGCGAGTTGGCAAAAGCCATTGTCCAAGCTGCCAGGGTGCCCAAAATCCACGAAACCCACATGATGGAACGCGATCCGAAACGGTCAGAGAGGTAACCGGTGGGAATCTGCGCGAGCGCCATGGCAACCCCCATGGCACCAAGCACACCGCCGATCAACAAGGGGTCAGCACCCCATTCCTGCAAATAGAGGGGCTGAAAATAGACAAAAAAACCTTCACCGATCCCCCAGATTCCCAAAGAGATGGTGACCAGAAGAAGATTGCGATTCATGATTAGTCAGTTATCCGTTTGAGAAAGCCCTTGACTTTCGAAAAAATCTGCTCACGGTCAGGCTCACGAATGACCACATGCCCGCTGTTTTCAACCCACAGCCTGGTTTTGTCAGCGGAGGAAATTCCAGCGTAGATTGTGTCAAGGCTGTCAGCGGGGATTCCATGATCGGCGCGAGATTGAACCATGAGTGCTGGCACCTTGACCTTTGGCAAATCAGCGAGCATGGTTTCAATGAGTTCCTTCAATTGAAGAATCGAGCGGGTGGGATATTGTTTGTAATCCACATGATCCTTGATTGCCTCGGGATTCTTCCAATCGGGCTTTCCTTTATCAACATAACGCATAAAAGGCGCCACCAAACGCAGATATTTAGTACGCGGATCGGGGGGCAGCCCGCAGGGCGCAGAAAATGTGACCACTCCGCAGACATCATAACGGGCTGCAGCCATGAGTGAGAGAACACCGCCCATTGAAAGCCCCATGACGACCTGTCGGTCAGTGCAACCTTTTAATAGGTTCAAGCCGTCTTCCACTGAAGCCAGCCAGTCTTTCCAGACCAGGCGTTCCATATCTTCAATTTGGGTGGCATGACCCGCCAAGCGCACGCCCAAAATGGTGTAATTCTCCTGAGCCAAAGAATCAGCCAACAAGCGCATTTCTTTAGGCGTGCCGGTAAACCCGTGCACAAGAAGACAACCGGTTTTTCCACCGGGGATGAAGAAAGGTTCAGCAGAAGACAAAGTCAGGTTAGCATTCATCTCAGACCCTCCAGAAATCACAAAATTTGCAATTCTCTTGAAAAATCACTCAGACTTTCGCTGCCGTCAGCAGTGACGACCAAATCGTCTTCGATTCGCACCCCACCCTTGTCAGGCAGGTAGATACCCGGTTCAACGGTATAGACCATTCCTTCATTCAAAAGGAGTTCGTTCCCGCCAAAGATGTAGGGCTGTTCGTGGGCTTCCATGCCTAAGCCATGACCAGTGCGATGGGTGAAGAACAGTCCAAACCCGGCTTTATCAATCTCGGCACGGGCGGCAATATCTATATCTCCGGCACGCGCACCGGGCCTTCCAGCGGCTCTGCCGGTTGCGTTGGCTGCCTTAACCGTATTGTATATCTCCATCAGTTCAGGGGAGATTTCTCCAATGGCAAAAGTGCGGGTCAGGTCAGAATAAAGATCATTATAACTGGCACCCCAATCAATGACCACCAGGTCGCCTCTTTTCAACTTGCGGCTGCCCGGCACGGCGTGCGGGTTGGCGCTGTTGGGTCCGCCCGCCACAATGGGAGCAAAGGGGAGTTCGGTGCTCGACCCGGCACGGTAAAGCTGGATGATCAACTCGGAAGCAATTTCCTGTTCGCTGACGCCGGGTTTCAACATGGGAAGAGTGTTTTTCAAGGCGGTTTGAGCGATCTGGACAGCTTTGCGCATGCAGGTGATCTCATCCGCATCTTTTTGGATGCGTAAGGCGCTGATGGCGTTTTCGGCTGCTATAAACTTGCAGGCAGGAGCAGCTTTCTGCAGAAAATCCAGTTCGAGATAACGCAACCGGATGGGTTCCAAACCAACCACAAGGTGTTGTTGATTCACACGGCGGAAAGCCTGGTCGAAAACAGCCTGCCAGGATGAAGGATCATCACCAAAAGTGTGGGCGGCCAGCGGAATGCGGGCATAGGCAAGTTTTCCACTTTCCAATTCAGGGAGGACAATGACCGGCTGTTCTCCACGCTGGTAGAGCAAGACAGTGGGTCTTTCCATCAGATGAAAATGAAGACCGGTAAGGTAAGTAAGCGTTGGACCAGGGTTAAGCACAATGGCGTCAAGTTTATTTGACGCCATCAGTTGGTCAAGATGCGATAATCGAGTATTAATCATGATGAATTCTCCGTAATCGATTATAGCTTGAAGTCAATTTGTGTGCAAAAAAAGAGTGTATTAGTGATTTTAGTGGTTCAGAATCTGAGAAAGGAAGAGCTTTGTCCGATCCTGCTGCGGATTTGAGAAGAACTCTTCGGGTGATGCCTGCTCCACAATTTGGCCCTTATCCATGAAGACAACCAGGTCAGCAGCCGCGCGGGCAAAACCCATTTCGTGAGTGACCACGATCATGGTGATGCCGGCTTTGGCAAGATCGGTCATGACTTCAAGAACTTCCTTGATCATTTCAGGGTCAAGGGCGCTGGTGGGTTCATCAAACAGCATCAATTTTGGGTTCATAGCCAGCGCTCTGGCAATGGCTACACGCTGCTGCTGACCGCCTGAAAGCTGGGTCGGGAAGCTGTTGGCTTTTTCGGGAATGCCAACTCGTTTCAACTGAGCCATGGCGTTCTCAACGGCTTTGGCATCTGAAACATGTTTGACGATCTTCTGCGCAAGGGTGATGTTCTTCAATACGGAAAGATGCGGATAGAGATTGAAGTGTTGAAAAACCATGCCAATCTCGGAGCGCATTTTATCCAACTGGCGGGCATTGTTGGTTAATTTTTCGCCATCCACCCAAATTTCACCGCTGGTCTTTTCTTCGAGGTGATTGATGCAGCGCAAAAGGGTAGATTTGCCCGAACCACTGGGCCCGATGATAACGATCACCTGCCCTTTTTTTACCGTCAGGTTGACACCGTTAAGGGCTTCAATGCCGGTAAACGATTTTTTTAAGTCCTGAATGACCACCATATCATCAGCGTTGTTCATTTTTTTGTATCCGTTTCTCGATGAATTTCATCAAAAAGGAAAGCAAGACCGTCATCGTAAGATACAAGACCGCCAGGGTAATGTAGGCTTCTTGATATTCAAATGTGCGTCCGGCATATAACTTTGAAATCTGGGTGATATCACGGACAGCCAGGACTGAAACCAGCGAGGTGTCTTTAAGCATGGAGATAAAGTCGTTGCCAAGTGCAGGCAAGACGTTGCGAATAGCCTGCGGAAGAATAATATAACGCATCGCCTGCCAGTAGCTCATACCCTGTGAACGGGCGGCTTCCATCTGGCCGCGCCCAATGGATTGAATGCCCGCACGGAAAACTTCAGCCAAGAATGCACCGTAAGTGACCGCCAACGCAACAATAGCGCGCGCGTTCATAGAAATGGCGTCTTTCTTCAAGGCAGAAAAGAAACCACCGATTCCATCGAGTCCAATTTTTGTGAGCCATCCGCCAAAGGCGAGTAAACCATTCATCACTGCGGGCACACCCACAAAGGCGATGAAGAAAATCAGCACCAACATGGGAATACCGCGGATGATCTCAACATAAAGAGAAGCCAGGTTGCGGAAAAAGGTATTGTTTGAAATTCTTCCCAACCCAGTAATCAAACCAAGCAGCAAGGCGAAAATGAAGGCGATGATGGTTGTGGTGATGGTTACGATCAACCCATTCTTAATAAAGACAAAAGCTTTCGTGAATGGTTCTTTGGTGATGATGGTGATCGCTGTAACCAAAGCGATGATGATGATGCCAAAAACCCACCAGGGAGCGTTCTGAAGTTTTAATGAGAGGTATTCTCGAAACTCACGAGAACGTATGGGAGGCCTGCTTTTTACATTTTCCAATTGTGCCATCCTGATCTCTTTCCTTACGCTCCCCCCTTCTCAGGGGGGAACGCATTTATGATGAAGTTATTGAATATCGTCGTAGGTAATGGTGAATTCGGGCCCGAAGAATTTTTCCTGAAGGGCTGCGATGTTACCGTCGTCAATCATGGATTGAATTGCCTGGTCAACGGGTGCAACTAATTCACTGCCTTTGGGATAGATGAACCCAAGTTCATCACTGGAAATGACGGGGCCGATGAGGTCAAGCTGATCGGCGTTGGTGCCTTGGTATCCAAGACCAACGATGCTGTCGATGATGATAGCATCCAGATCGCCGGAAAGGAGAGCCTGAACGGCGAACGGGAAGGTTTCGAAAGCCTGGATGCGATCTTCGGGAAGGTATTTGGCAGCAGTTTCGTAGTTGGTAGTGCTCACCTGGGTGCCCAGTTTGAACTCAGTGTTGGCAACGATATCTTCGATTGTGGCGAAACGAGTCTCGCCCTTGCGGACAAGAAGTTTCTGTTCAATCTGCTGATAGCCAATCGAGAAATCAACCTGTTCTTCACGTTCGGGGGTGCGGGTGACACCGTCTGCGCCAACCATGTATTGTCCATCTGACACAGACTGGATCATACCATCCCACGCAGATTCAACAAAAACGGGAGTGCAGTGGAGGCGGGTGCAGATTTCTGTCCATGCTTCATAGTCCCAGCCACCGGCTTCGCCAGTTGCCACGGAAATGTAGTTGAAGGGCAGATAGGCATTCTCCACGGCGATGGTGATCTCCTGGCAATCAAGATCAACCAGGGCGTCTGCGGCGGTTCCCAGACAACCTTCGGGAGAAGCGGCGGCTTCAGTGGCAGCGGCTTCAGTGGCAGCAGCTTCTTTAGCAGCAACTTCGGTCGGAGCGGCGGCGTTGCAGGCTGAAAGAACAACCATGCAAACCACCAACAACAAGGGCAAAACGGCTTTCATTTGTTTCATTGACTAATCCTCCTCAGAATTAATTGCAAAATAATGAATCATCACACAATAGTGTGGTTTTTCTCACCAATGCCGGTTCAGGGCAAAAAAAAACCTTCCCGTTGAAGGGAAGGCTTGTTTTTTTCAAATGCTGTTTTCTATTAATCTAATAGCAAATCAGCGCCAAAGACCCTTCATGAGAGCGGCGTTTTTGATTCGCAGATGCTTAGGAGTGTATACAGAAAGCATAGGGTTGTTTATAGCAAAAACAAAAGCGTTTGTCAATAGGTTTTTATGATTTCTTAATTAATTGATGTCTGAACAATGTTATTGTCGGGAAAACACCACAGGGTAAAACGGAATATTAGAAAAAGAGAGGTAGATCGCTTGATCTGCCTCTCTTTTGTGATCTACTTGGCGAATTCGATTGCCCTGGTTTCGCGGATCACGGTCACCTTGATCTGACCCGGATATTGCATGGATTCTTCGACCTTTTTGGCAACATCGCGAGCAAGACGGGTGGATGCAAGATCGTCAATCTCTTCGGGACGAACGATGATGCGCACTTCGCGCCCAGCCTGAATGGCATAACTTTGTTGAACACCCTTGAAAGAGTTGGCGATTTCTTCAAGCGCGCGCAGCCGTTTGATGTATTGCTCAAGATCTTCGCGGCGGGCGCCGGGGCGTGCCCCGGAGATGGCATCCGCTGCTTCGACGATGACTGCCTCGAGGGATTCCTGATCCACTTCATGATGATGGGCGGCCATGGCGTTGACCACCTTGGGATGGACCCCGTAGCGCTTGGCATACTCAGCTCCCAGTTGAGCATGGGTACCTTCAGTGTTATGATCCAGGGCTTTGCCCAGGTCATGCAGCAAGCCACCTGCGCGGGCAACTTCGACATTGGCGCCCAGCTCCGCAGCCAAAACGGCTGAAAGCTTGGCGACTTCAACGGCATGAGAAAGCTGGTTCTGACCATATGAGGTACGGAATTTGAGTCGGCCAAGCAGTTTGAGTACCTCGGGATGCACGCCAGCCACACCAGCATCAAATGCGGCACCTTCACCGGCTTCAATGATGGCTTTTTCGACTTCCTTTTCCTCTTCGGCGAGGATTTTTTCAATGTGAGCAGGATGGATTCTGCCATCCACGATCAAGCGGTCAAGCGACCGGCGGGCAATCTCACGGCGAACCGGGTCGAAGCAGGAAATGGTGACGGCTTCGGGGGTATCGTCCACGATCACATCAACGCCGGCAGCCTGTTCAAATGCGCGTATGTTACGTCCATTACGACCAACGATGCGGCCTTTCATTTCTTCATTCGGAAGGGTAACCAGAGAGGTGGAAACACTCACCACATGCTCTGAAGCCACGCGCTGGATGGCATCGGTGATGATCTCACGGGCGCGTTTATCGCCCTCTGAGCGGGCTTCAGATTCAATTTGGCGGATGATGCGTGCCATGTCATTGCGGGCTTCTTTTTCAGCCTCACTCAACAGCACCTGTTTGGCTTCATCCATGCTCATCTGTCCGATGCGTTGAAGCTCTTCAAGTTCCTGGGCGTATAGTTTTTCAATTTCGTTGGCGCGTTTGTCTAATGCGCTCTGCCGCTTGTTGATGTTTTGCTCGCGGAGTTCGAGGCGTTCGATACGGTTATCAAGCTCCATTCTGCGTTTTTGCAAGCGGTCATCCTCACGGAGAATTTCGCTTCTGCGACGTGAATTTTCAGATTCGGCGTCCTGCAAAATTTTTAGGGACTTGTCACGTGCTTCAATTTCAAGGGTTTTGGCTTTTTCAGTAGCGATTCTGACCACGTCGTCAGCACTGTCTTTTTGTTTCTTCTTATAATTTTCGGTGAACACTTTCACCAAGATTATGGTCACCACCGTGGCAATCACCAGTCCAACAAATATAGCGATTAGAATTGTTGTGCCATTAATATTTCCCATTTTCATCATCCTCATTATCCAAAGTTTGGCTTTGGCTGTCTTCATATAAATTAAGGAGGGATTGGACTACCGGACTAATGGTTCCGTATGAGAAACCTCGTCTGCCCAGGTATGCGCTCAACCGTTTCTTGAAATTCAGTCGATCAGAAGGGTTTAATTTTCTGGCATATCTGATTGCAGCCCGGGATGCCAATTCTGCATCCGTTTCACTTTCTGCCAAAGCTGTGTCAATTAATTGTTCGTCAATACCTTTATTTCGTAACTCATATCGGATCAGTCGTTGGCTGCGGGGATGAAACTCATTGCGATTTTCAACCCACATTCTGGCATATTGTTGGTCTTGTACCAGGTTTGCATTTTTTAGCCGCTGTACTACCCGATTTATTTCTTCTTCGTCAAATCCTTTTTCAGCCAATTTAATATGAATTTCTCTGCCTGTTCGCGGCCGGTAATCCAGCAGGTGAAGGGCTTTTTGATAAGCCACTTCTGAAGTATCTGCTCTGATCAGCTCTGAAATCTTAGACTCACTGAGCAGATCACCAACTTTTAACCAGGCCGCCACGATTCTTGAAAGCCCAAACGCAAACTCTCCATCCAGCTCAATATTGAGACGTTCGGGGTTACGCTTTTGTGGACGAATGGCCGTGATTTGTCTGTTTTCCATTTTGTTAAACAAAAACAACCATAACCCAATCTCATGGTTTGGCTGCCGGAAATATTCACTGAACTGTTTAATTTTTACCGTAAATGAAGATGGTATGTTTTAGTGCCAAAATTTTTCTTTACTACTCATACAGGGCTACAATGGTTGACTCTAAGTCAAATAATTCAAACAAACCTTAGGTGTGCATTGATCTTTTGGTTGACCATTGACACAAGACCAGGTTGAGCCTATCTGTAGCATTATCCTGCAAGCATTAAGAGGCAAAAACATCCAAACTCCAATCGGAGTGAAAAAAACATTTCCAGCCAATATTGGAACCGACAAAATCCAGATCTATCCAAACAGATCTAAATTGAACCATTCCATTCTTTTACAATTATACATGAAATCTACAAAAAAATCTTACTGATTTCTTATAGATTAATTCATTCCATCTTACAAAACGAAGTGAAGAGATTCATGCTAAAATACTTACATGGAATCCAAATCAAGCTCCAAGATCAAAGAACCTGAACACCGCCACCATGATCAGAAACTCACCCAAATATTTCTGCCACTGCTAATCACCACAATTGTATGTTTGGCGGGTTTTTTGGTTTTGCTGCTCTCAACATCTGGCGGAACAAGTTCTTCACTTCAATGGGCAAACATTTCAATCATGTTCTTGATCTTACCCCTCTTGTTTTTGGGAATTGCCGTGGTTGTGATTCTGATTTTGCTCGGCGACTTGACCCGATCATGGAATCAATCTTTACCACCTGGATTGCGCAATATCCGCAATCGAATTATCGGTTTTTCTTTGAGGGTTCAACAGATTGCCCAAAAACCTGCAAAACCGGTTATCGGTATTCAATCATTCTGGGCAGCAATTAAATCGCTTTTTGTCAGATAACCTTCCTTTGGAGGATCGTATGGAAGAAAACTCAAATTGGAAAAAGCTAGCTTATATCATTGGCGGAGCAACAGGATTAGTGGCAGGGTTGGCAGCCGCGTTCATTTTCATACGAACCAGAGAAGAAGCTGGAAGCGATGAGTCACATATGCTTACTTCCGGCGATGGCGTGAAAATCGGCATGGGTGTTGTTTCACTCTTGAGAATGATTGCTGAGGGTGGACCGAGAAAATAGTCTAAACGCTCATTGAGACTTTTTTATAAATCCAGTTTATAATCCGGTATGCCTGACTTCCAATTTTTCGATTATTTGATCGTTGGAAGCGTCGCCACCGAGTTTGTCGTTGACCTCCTTAACCAATCACATCAGAGTATTTTAGGGGGATCCGCTTTGTATGCCGCCGGAGGATTGCGATGCTGGAAAAACCGCATTGCGATGGTCAGTAAGACCTCCCAGAGAAACAAAAATGGAATTCAGACCATAGCAAGGCAATATCAAATTGATATAGACGGGGTTCAATTTCTTGCAAACCACAACCAGGATCGGATCTTTTACGGTTACACATCTCCAGACGAAGTATTGCATGAAAACCCGGTCGGTTATTTTGCAAGTAAAAGAATAAGCTTTCCCAAAGACTTGCTTGGTTACACCAGGGTTGAATCTGATAATTTACGCACTCGTAAATCAGTTTTTCTACCGAAAGATATTCCTGCTCATTATTGGGATGCAAACGCTGCACTGCTCTGCGCATCAGATTTAGACACGCAGTTGCAGCTATCAAGCATGTTATTTACAAAATCCACAAAAAAACTAATCATCCAATCCAGCCAGCAATATATGACCATGGATCATTTTGAAACCTTACCAATCTTGATGAAAGACATTAGTGCGTTTGTAACCACGTCAGTGGAAATGACTCAATTGTTTCAAAATCGGTCCCAAGATTTATGGGAAATGGCACGTTATTTGTGTTCTCTGGGGTGCCGACAAGTGGTCATCTCTGATGGACGCTTCGGTTATTACTTATATGATTCTTTTTCTGAAAAAAGATATCACATACCGGTTTATCCTGTGAAGATTATTGACCCCACTGGAATGCAGGAAGCATTTTGTGGTGGCTATTTGGCCGGAATCAACAACTATCTCGACCCAATCGAAGCGATCCTGTTTGGTGCGGTTTCAGCATCCTTCAACGTTCAGGGGACCGGTCCATTCTTCGCAGCAGATGCCATGCCAGACTTATTACAAACCAGATTAAAGTTTGAGAGAGAATTGGTGAAAACGCTATGATGAAAATGGATGATCAGTCTCTCAAAGAAATGATTGAGTGGGTCATAAAAATTCAACAAACCCCCTCATTGACTTTTCATGAAGGTCAACGTGCAGCACTAATGATGAAACTGTTTTCCGATTTGAATTTGGATGAGGTATTCCAAGATGAAACCGGGAACGTCTATGCCAGAATAAAAGGCGGCCAACGACCACCGATGATTCTGAGCGCTCATCTTGATTCGGTGATCTCTTCACAAAATCATCCCGCTATCATTGAAAACAATCAGGTGCGAGGCCCGGGGATCGCTGATAACTCACTGGGGTTGGCCTCCCTTTTGGCAGTTGCGAATATTGTGGAGAAAACCAAAAATCACCTACCCGGTGATCTTTGGTTGGTAGCCAATGTGTGCGAAGAAGGGCTTGGCAATCTCAAAGGGATGAAAGATGTGGTCAAACGTTTTGGCTCAAAGGTCAGTGCTTATCTTATCCTTGAAGGAATCGGGTTGGGCTTCATTCAAACCGGAGCATTGGGCAATCATCGTTTAAAAATTGAAGCCGAAACCCGGGGCGGTCATTCGTGGAACAATTTCGGCGATCCATCTGCCATTCACGCGCTGGTGAGAATCGCTGCAAGAATCACCAGAATCAGGATTCCTGACAAGCCGCGCTGTTCCTATAATATTGGAGTCATTCAAGGGGGAGAGTCCATCAATACTATTGCCAGCAAGGCTGAAATGCAAATTGACATCCGTTCTGAAGATGAAGAAACTCTTGATTCATTGACAAAACGCCTGGTTCGATTGATCAAACGAAGGAAATTTTCTGGTACAACAATCTCAGTCACCGAAATTGGATCAAGACCATCCGGTAGAATAAGTCTCCAACACCCCCTCATCCTTTTGGCAAAAGAAGCAATTGAAAAACAAAGCATCGCGCCACATCTGTCTATATCGTCTTCAGATGCGTCTCTGCCTATCAGCCTAGGTTACCCAGCCACCTGCATTGGCATTACCACTGGAAAAGGCATTCATACACTCAACGAAAGTATAGACATCGAGCCCATCACCTTGGGAATTAACCAACTACTTTTCCTTCTCAAACACCTGTGGGATGACTAAAGTGAATCAAAAAGAAGCTTTTTTTCATCAATGCTGTAAAATTAAATTACTAATCTATTTTCAATAGGAGAGTAGCCATTATGGAAGCCTTATGGAATCTTGAAATAGAGATCACCCTGTTCTTTCAAAGTTTGGGGAATTGGTTAACTGCACCTTTTCAGGGCGTTTCCTTTTTAGCCACTGAAATTTTCTTCATTATCATGATCCCCCTGGTCTATTGGTGTGTAAACTCTTTGATGGGGGTCAGAATGGCTTTCATGCTGGTCTTGAGTGATACTTTCAACAACTTCTTCAAGATGCTGCTTCATACCCCACGCCCATTCTGGTATGACACAAGAGTGAAATCGTTCAGTCAGGAAACTGCCTTTGGTCTGCCTTCTGGTCATTCGCAGAATTCAGCCAGCTTATGGGGAATCGCCGCCGCTACATTAAAAAAGAGATGGTTTACGATCACCGCGATTGTTATCATCATTCTCATTGGTCTTTCAAGAATTTATCTGGGTATGCACTTTTTACATGACGTTCTCGGCGGATGGCTGGTTGCCTGCGGCTTAATTTTTATTTATCTCAAACTTGAAAAACCAGTAGCCAGGTGGATAGCCCCCAAGAAACTCGGGGGTCAAATTCTATACGCACTTTTTTTCTCGGCTGTGATTGCCACTATTTACATGGCTGGTCAGTCGCTCTCCAGCAACTTCCAGATTCCGGCTGAATGGCTCGATAATGCCGCCAAAACAGGAGGTGCGACACCAAATCCTTTTAATGTTGAAGGTGCGTTCACCCTTTCAGGCATGGCCTTTGGGTTCATTTCAGGATACGCATGGTGGGTCAAAAAATATGGGCTGCCAAAAGTCAAGGGCTCCTGGATGAAACGTTTTTTGCGATATCTCGTAGGTATGGTAGGACTGATCGCAATTTATGCAGGCCTCAAGGCGGTTTTTCCGGCAGAGCCGCTTCAAATCGGGTATGCCTTCAGGTTTTTGCGATATGCTCTTATCGGTCTATGGGCATCGGCAATTGCGCCCTGTCTGTTCGTTAAGCTGAAATTGGATGAATGATTTTTTAGCAAACAATCTTATAATTAGGTAGTAAAGCAAAGGAGGAAAAATGCACAAAATTGGCAATTTTATTCTTGGAGTCTTTACTGGTGCACTGGTGGGCGGTGCGCTGGCATTATTGTTCACCCCACTAAAAGGTTCTGCTCTTCGCGAACGGCTAGGAAGTTCATATACCCATGTAAAAAATGAGGTGAAACTGGCCGCAAAAACACGGATGGATGAACTGAACGAACAATTGGCGCGAATGCAAAACAAAGCCATCGAATAAAAACGAGAAACCAGTCGTTACTCGACTGGTTTCTTTTTATCATAGTGTGAAATTTAACTTGATGAATAACACTCTCCCATCCGGGATACTTTACTCACTTAATGTGATGGTATATTCAGCTAATTGTCTCGTAAAGCGTGAATTGCCGCTGATCACCAGAACGGGATTTGACTCGTAACAATTTGGATCAATTTGAAGAATAAGTTCTTCATCAGCGTTTACCAAGTATTTTTGAACCGGATTATTTGGATCAGATGTAATTAACGATACCAGGAAGGTTTGAGAAACGCTGTTTTGTATCCTCGAGTAACCCATCCCAACCCATCCCCCATCTCCGCTTTCAAAATCTTCCGCATAATTGATCACCGGGATACGAATATTATCGATGGCAAAGCCTTCATTGCTGATGCCGCTGTCACTCACAGATTCGAAGCGAACAAAGATCCGCTGACCGGCATAAGCTGAAAGGTCAATCTCTTCGGGCTGCCAGCCAGATGTAGCGCCATTAAAACCGCAGTCGTAACTGCCCTTGTAAGTATTGTAGGTTTCACAAGCACCTGCATTAAGCATTTGCCAATTGACTCCATCAACACTGATCAGCAAGTAGGTATAGTCAAAATCACTCTCAAGATCATGCCAGGTATCGAATTGCATCACTATGGAATCGTTAATACCGGCAAAATCAAATTCTTTTGTCAAAGTCATGTCGGAGAAATCAGCCCGGTTTGACCACATGAAATAGGTCTGATTTTCACCATTATCGGGAAGAATGTTAACAGTAGGCCAACCGGTGAAATTCAAGGTATACGGAAGGCTGCACCCTATTGTGTAATAGTCAGTACCGTATTGATTGACCGAACCGTAAGTCATTTCACCCCGGCAGTTTGCCAGCCATTCGGTATCGTTGATGGTAGGCACCTCAGGATATTCAGAGTAATAATATCTTCCATCTGCCATATTTGGATCATTAATAAAATTGGCAAGGGTCCAATCTCTAAATAATTCATCGGCTGAATAAGGAGAACCGTCTTCGCCTTTAATTTCTCTACTTTCAAATAAGTGATCAATGCTGGTAAACCCGTTTAGCGGATCTGCCACTAATGCCCTGGTGAAATCAGACCCGAATCGACCTAACAGGTATGTGGTGTACATGTAAGATGCACCGTAATTGAGATCATTCAGATCAGGGTCAGACGACCAGTTATTCAATTGCATGTCAGGCTGTAGGGTGAATGAATAATCAAACCCACCGGCATCATAACCATTGATAAGGGTTGCCAGCTCAGAAAACCCCTCGTTCAACCACAGCTCTTCATTCGGATCACGGTATCCCAAAATGAGGTGCTGCATTTCATGCGCCATGGTACTAAGGGTGTAAGAATCCGTCAGGGCGTCTTCATCGGCATTGATCACGAACATCTCATGCCCGTTGGCGTAATCCACAGCTTCGGGCAGCACAATATCTTCGCTGGAAAAATAACCCGCCAACGAATCACCCAACCCGCGTGCATAAAGGATGTATAGATGGGGATCATTATCAACCCCGGGAATGTTTTCCGTCCCAAAAAAGGCATGATTGGTGGGGTAGATTTCGTTTGCAAAAATGTCTACCAGCGTTTTTACATCGCGCTTTTCAAGCTGTAAGTCTTCTTCCGCCCAAAAATACACATTTTCAGTAGCATAACGGAGGGTGGCAACTGTGTGAATGCTGTTATTATCACCATCCAGTTTATAAAAATCAAGCCGGTCACCTATTGTATACTCAACCGGAGGAGTTTCGAGATGGGTCGCCACGCTGGTTCTGCCAAATAACCTGACTGCCATTTCGTTTAGATCCGCGGCGGGAATCTCGGTATTTGCCAGAATCCATTTTGTTTCTTCAGCTCTAACCAGCACCGGGTCATCCGGGTTGTATACTTTATGCAGTGCAGCAACAATCGGTGCAGAGCAAGTTGTCTGAGTAGGCATTGCCGGTGTCGCGATCTCGGGAATGAGAGGAGCATCCAGGTTTAACTTCTGGATTAATTGATATACCACGACACACATCACGGAGATTAAAATACAGCCAGTAACAATGCCAATGACCACACCAATAATTGTTTTTTCTGATTTATCCATTCAACTCCGTAACTTCCGGTTTAATCCATCGCCAGGCAGCAACAACCAGCCCCATGCTAAACCAATAATATGGTAGAGCAAAACTGTCGACACTAAATTCTTCCAGAACAAAGGTGATCAGCATGAATATGCCCATCCATCCAATTGTTTTGCGAACCTTATTGTTGTCTTTTGATAAATCTCGTGCCGTGTACGCCATGATCACCAAAAATACTACAAACATCGAAAAACCAATGATGCCTGTTTCAGCCAGCAGCCTAGTCCAAAGGTTCTTAATATTCAGCAATCCCGTCCCCCATCCGGTCAAGGTATTAACCTCGGGAAGCTGCCAGGCATAGTCAGGCAAATATTCAGGGAAATAAAACCCTGAAAAACCCAGCCCCACGCCGGTAAGCGGAAAATCATTAAAAATGTTCCAACCGGTTTGCCAATAGACGACACGTTCGCCAAACTGAAGATTATCCGCAAATTTCATTATCGGATTATCCGCCGCGGAATTAAATGCGAAGACCTTTTCCATACGCGGATCAATCTTGCTCAATACGAAAAGCCCAGCCATCAAAATGCCCACGTAAACAATAAACATCACCAGACCGGTGGCAACCCCAACCAGCACCCTGTTTTTTACATTCCATTTTTTGATCAGCCATTTAGCAAACCGGATGTTAGCCAGGATGAAAAGGAAGAAAAGCACCAGCATGAAAGCACCCAAACCGCCGCGGGAAAATGTTGCGAAAAGAACGAAAAAACCTCCCGCCAACAGCAGGTTCTCGAAGCTGAACTTCCAAACCTTGAAGGAATGAGCGCTGAAGCGGTTGATGGATGCTGAAATCCAGTAAACGAGGTAAACCAGATTAAGCTGATGAGCAAGCCATGAGGGTTCAGAAGCGAACCCAGTGGCACGCCGGTCAAACAAAACGGTGGTTGAAAAGAAATGCTGAATGGAGCGCATGCCGTCTGTAAAATCGTTGTTGATAAACGAGACTACAATCTGGATGGTTGACCAGACCAGGATTGCAAGCCCACCCCAGTTCACCACGGCAAGCGTCTGGTTGATCTTTTTTTGCGAAACCGGCAAAACGGATGTGATCAAAAAGAAGAGAACACCCATTCCAAGGGTGGCAATCGCCTCAACAGCGGCTTTTAGCGGTGAGGAGTTTTTATAATCAGGAAGATACCGGAAGAAGGATAATCCGATGGTGAACAGGGCAAACATCAAAAAGAGAAGCACCGTTTTGATTTGAAACGGAAAACGTCCTTTTCTGGCCACATAAATAGGAAGCCAGAGAATGATAAGCAAAATCAGGAAAATCCCAGATGCAGGCGCCACAGCCGTGGTATGCAAAACCCTGGCGAAAGGCGGAAAACTGGTGACGGGCAGTGCCGCCACCAAGCCCAGCCAGATCATCCAGCAGGCCTTTTCCCATACATTCAAGAGTCTAGCGTTTTGCTTCATGATTCACAACCGTTTTTTGCAACAACAAGACGACCAAGCCTGCCAGCAAGCCGCACACAGCACCAGCCAGAGTAACTAGATTGGTTTTATAAACTGAAGGATTGACAGGGAGACTGGCATTGTCGGTAATTTCGGTGCTGATTCGCGACAAGAGAATCGCAGACGTGGTCGAAT
This sequence comes from uncultured Anaerolinea sp., assembly GCA_964468875.1. GTDB lineage: Bacteria > Chloroflexota > Anaerolineae > Anaerolineales > Anaerolineaceae > UBA6107. The sequence goes on from CAYXWV010000003.1 coordinate 62,638, forward strand.
CCATTCCGCTTTCAGAATGGCTTGAATTAAGCGCCTGACGAATTTCAGACAGATTTTCTAGCGAACAGCCTCCGGAAGCGGGTTCAAGCACGACCATTTGACTGAAGCAGTTTTGCAAAGCCAGTTCTGCCGCATGGAATTTCAAGGAATCAAGTGAACGTTCGCGCATTTGAGCAAGCTGCTGACCTGCCGTGTCAACCCAGATTTGGGTAAGTTTTTGGGCAGTCTGCGGGTCATTCGCGCGGACGGATAATTCCCAGCGATAACCCTGGCGGGCTTTCGTGAATCTTTCGCCGATCATTTCATCATCCACGTTAACCCCAGAGTCAGATGCAATTTGTTTTAACTGAGTGAAAACCGCATCAGATGAAATCACATCACCTACGGTCGCAATTAAATAATCTTCTTGATCTTCATTCAAACGATCAGTATAGGCAAAATCAATTGAAGTAGTGATGGAAGCCTGAGATTCATATACAGGTTTTTGAATACGAGAGACAAGAACTCCGGCTCCGCCACCAATAATCATTAACAATACAAGCAGCCACCAATGACGAATGGTCCGCTGAATAAACTCGGAAGGAACAAAATCATCCATTTTCATGACCTCCATTGTTGGTAATTATACTAGTTACGCCTGTCATGCAAGGCAATAGATAAAAACAGCAATCAAATTCTGATAAATAGAAGGACCCGGCGTTTCCACCGGGTTCTGACTCAAAAATCTCAGGTTATTTTTGAATGAAATTAATGATTTGGAGATTCTGCGAGCATTGCGATGAGGTATCCAACGGGCGGGGACTGGTAACTTCAACACCAATGGGATCAAAAACCTGGATGGTTAATTGATCTTGGGTATCGAGGGCAACGCTTCCAAGCACAAACTCAAAGCTGCCGGGTCCATATGGATTGTTAGCAACGATACCGGTCACGCCAACTTGATCAATAACCATTCCATTATAGGTTCCTTCAAGCCTGACGATGTAATCGGTCAAAGGAAGACCAGTGGAACCAAAGATCTGCCCCGCAATACCGTTCCAGTTGCAGCCTTCAGCAGTATGAACAAAATTGGACAAGAAAACCGGGCTACCTTCTTGAATTTCAAAGAGGTCTTCAGCATAACTCTGAGTAACAGTCGGTGCTATGGTAGCTGTCGCCGGAATAGTTGGCGTAAACTCGATGGTTGCCGTTGCCTGAGAGGTTTCCGTTGCCGGGACGGTTTCAGTCGGTTGAGGAGTTTGGGTAGGTTGAGAAGTCGCCGTTACTTCAGTGGTGACGATCACCACTTCAGTCTGGGTGGGAACTGCTGTCTCAGTTACCCCGACAGGGGTAAAAATGTCCAGATCATCTCCGAATAAAACGATGAATGCAGTGGCTCCCAGCAAGGCAACCAACAAAAATAGTTTTTTCAACATACCAACCTCCACAATGCAAATTATTCCACTGCTATTGGTGCAGGTTTTGTGCCAGAGAAGAACTAAAATGAATGAAAACCGCTGCTATGCAATCATCACAAAAATCGGACTGTTAAGCTAGAATAGGAAAGTAGAAAGGTGCCAAGATGAAACAAATACTGCAAAACATGCGCGACGGAAAAACCTCCATCGTTGAACTGCCGGTTCCCTCTGTAAAAACCAAAACCGCCCTGGTACAAACCCGCAATTCGCTGGTTTCTGCCGGAACGGAGCGAATGGTGGTTGAATTTGCCGAAAAGAACCTGGTCGGAAAAGCCACCTCCAGGCCTGATTTGGTCAAACAGGTACTTAACAAAGCCAGTCGTGAAGGGCTGTTGCCCACGATCCAAGCTGCTTTCAATAAACTCGATCAACCCATGGCGTTAGGCTATTCCTCCGCGGGGTTGATCGTTGAGGTGGGTGAAGGCCTGCAGGGATTCAAACCCGGCGACCGTGTGGCTTGCGGAGGAGGCGGATTCGCTGTCCATGCCGAGTACGGCGTGGTGCCTCAAAACCTGTTAGTTCACCTGCCCGACAACGTGGATTTCGAATGCGCGGCATTCACCACGCTGGGGGCGGTTGCCCTGCAGGGCTTCCGCCTGGCAGAACCGCAGTTGGGCGAAAGTGTCTGTATCATCGGATTGGGGCTGCTCGGACTGATGTCGGCTGAGATTGCCAAAGCCGCCGGATGCCAGGTCTTCGGCATCGATCTCGCCCCTGAGCGAATCAAGCTGGCTGAAAGCATGAACATTGAGGCGGTGCTGCGCGAAGGTTGTGAAGACCTTGCCGCTGCTTTCACTCACGGTCGCGGATTTGACCATGTGCTCATCTGCGCAGATACATCCTCCAACGACCCCATTGAACTGGCAGGCCGCCTTTGCCGCGACCGCGGAACTGTGGTGGCAGTGGGTGCCGTGGGATTAACCATTCCACGAAAAATCTATTACGAAAAAGAACTTGATCTGCGCATCTCGCGGTCATACGGTCCCGGCCGTTATGATTCCAGCTATGAGGAAGGTGGAAAGGACTATCCATACGGTTACGTGCGTTGGACGGAAGGCCGCAATATGCAAGCTTTTGTTGACCTGCTGGCACAGAACAAGATCAATTTAAAACCTCTCATCTCACACCGCTTCCCCATCGAAGAAGCCCCACAGGCTTACGAGTTAATCACTGGTAAAACCCACGAGCCTTTCCTCGGTGTTTTAATCACCTATCCCGAGGCATCAGTGGAAGTGCTGGATCGTAAAGTTACTTTTCCAACCCCTGCCGCTGCCTCCCAACCCATACGTCTGGGAGTGTTGGGCGCGGGTAATTATGCCCAGGCAGTTTTTCTGCCTGCGGTGAAGAAAACCGGCTTGGCAGACCTGGTATGCGTGGCAACCGCCTCGGGGTTGAGCGCCACCCACGCCGCAAAGAAATTTGGTTTTTCTTCTGCCTCCTCTTATGAAGCGGATGTTTTGGAAAACGACCAGGTGAACACGGTTTTGATCCTGACAAGGCACCAACAGCACGCCAGGCAGGTGGTTGAAGCCTTAAAGAACGGAAAATCCGTTTACTGTGAAAAACCGCTGGCGTTGAACGCTTCTGAATTGAAGTCAATTGAAGATGAACTGGGCAAGCCGAATTCACCACTGCTCACCGTTGGGTTTAACCGCCGGTTTGCGCCATTGGTGATAAAACTCAAGGAGTACCTGAATCATTCAGCTGAACCCATGAATATCAATTACCGTATCAACGCCGGCTTTCTGCCAGCCAATCACTGGCTGCATGATGCGCAGCAAGGCGGCGGAAGGATCGTCGGAGAAGGTTGTCACTTTATTGATTTGATGACTTTTCTGGCGGGTTCCCTGCCAGTCAGTGTGACTGCCCTGGCGCTGCCGGATGGCGGAAAATATCAGCAGGATAATGTTACCGTCACGATCCGCTTTGAAAACGGTTCTCTGGGAACCATGACCTACCTTGCCAACGGCAACAAGAGTTTTAGCAAGGAACGTATCGAAGTTTTTTGCGGCGGCAAGATCGGTATTATGGAAGATTTCCGCTCAATGGAATTGTGCAGCGAAGACAGACGATCGGTTCTGAAATCAAGGTTTAGACAGGACAAAGGGCATCAGGCTGCCTGGGCGAATTTTGTAAAAACCATTACCAGTGGAGGGAACCCTCCCATCTCTTATGAAGAGCTTATCGCTGTTCATCAAGCCTGTTTTGCCGCTGTCGAATCGGTGGCAAATGGCAAAGAGATTCAGCTTTAATTTATACCGCTGATAAGGGTGAGCGATTGAATAAAACGCAGAAAACTTATCTTTTGATCAAAGAGATCGGAATCAGCTCTCTGGTGGAATACGCGCGCTACCTCGCAGCCAAGAAGAGCGGCCAGGTCGCCCGGCAAACCCCTTGCGGCGGTCTGCCGATGGATTATGAGGATGAGCACTTCACACTTGAGATTCCGCTGCACAGCCCGTCACGCGACAGCCTGCTTTCTACTGGAATTGACTCAGCAGCCCAAATCGCCGCTGCGGATGAGATCATTGCCGGCTTTTACCGCCCATTTTCAGGCAACAAACAAAAGCTGGCGTTTTTTGGCGTGGAAAACCCCGCCCACTGGTTGAACTACGGTGATGTTCTCAATGGAACAGATATCAAATGGGTTTGGGAACCTGCCCGTTTTACCTGGGCACTGGAGCTTGCCAGAGCATACGTGATCCAACCCGATGAGCGCTATGCCGCCTGTTTTTGGGAGAAATTTGAAGAATTTGTGAGACTGAACCCAGCCAACTGCGGACCAAACTGGTCTTCAGCGCAGGAATGCGCCATGCGGCTGATTGCCTGGACGATGGCATATTCCATCTTCAAGGATTCCCCAGCGACAACCATTGAACGAACCCGCACCCTATCTGCCGCCATCTGGCAGCACGCCGCGAGAATCTCGCCAACACTGGCTTACGCTCATTCACAGAACAATAATCATCTGCTCAGTGAAGCTCTTGGATTAATAATAGCAGGCACCATTTTCAAAAAGGCATCTCCCATCGCAAAGAAGTGGTTAAAGTTGGGGCTTCGTGAATTTAAAAGTGGAATAATCTCCCAAATCGAAGCGGACGGCACCTACGGGCAACACAGCGCCAACTATCACCGGTTGATGATGCAGCTCTCCCTGCTTTATTATGGCTACGCGAATGCCATTAAGCAACAAATCCATGCTGACGTGCTCGAAAGGCTCGGCGCCGCCATCCTCTGGATGGCAGCCCAGATGAACTACAATAGCGGACGCCTGCCCAATTTAGGCCATAACGACGGCAGCCTGTTGCTGCCAATGGGCTGTGCGGAATATCTGGATTACCGCCCCACTCTTCAAGCGGCTTCACGGGCTTTTTTGGGTCAGCCCTGCCTGCCCCCCGGGCACTGGGACGAACTCTCAGCGTGGCTGAACTTGCCCCAAAACCAGAGCATATCACATAAGGTTGACCTGCTTTCGCCAGCGGTTCACAAGCTTTCAAGCGGAGCCACCTGGGCAACCCTGCGTGCAGTGCGCTTTCATGGGCGCCCAGCCCACGCCGACCAACTCCACCTGGAGGTTTGGTGGAACGGTATCAACGTTGCCCGCGACGCAGGTACGTTTTCGTATAATGTTGCTCCTCCATGGCAAAACGCATTTTCGTCCACACTGGTTCACAACACTATCTGCATTAATGATTCCGACCAGATGCACAAGGCAAGTAAGTTCCTGTGGCTGAAACAGGCGAACGCGAAATGGGAAGAACTCGACAAGACAAATGTCTTGTCTGCCAGCCATGATGGATACAAACCATTCGGGGTGATTCATCATCGGCGCGCCTGGTTTGAAAACGAAGACCGTTTGCTGGTGAACGATTGGATTGAGCGAACGAGCAAGTCTGACCCGGTCAAGGTGACCCTTCATTGGCTGCTGCCCGATTGGGACTGGAGGCTGGAGGGTCAAACCCTTTTGCTCCAAAAAGACAGCCACAAGATCACCATCACCCTCTCAGCCGAAGCAGAATCAGCGAAAGATGCAGTCTCTGCCGTTGACGTCAGCATCATCCGAGCCGGGCAGCCATTAGCCGGAAAACGTGAGAACCTAATTTTGGGGTGGGTTTCACCGACTTACGGCAGTAAGAAACCCGCAATATCTTTTTCAGCAGTTTTCGAAACCTCGGCTGACCTTAAGGTCATGACAGTCTGGCAATTTGAAACCACACCTGAAAGTCAAAAAGGGTAACCCATGCACATTTTGCTTATCCATCAGGCGTTCGCAGCCATCAATGAACCCGGCGGCACCCGTCATCATGAAATTTCCAGATTCATGGTGAAGAACGGACACACCGTCACCATCATCACCAGCCCGGTCAGCTACCTGACCGGTAAAAGTGACAACCGTGCCAACGGATGGGTGACCCGTGAGACACCCGAACCTGGCTTGACCATTCTACGCACTTACACTTACCCTGCCTTGCACCGCAGTTTTTTCCACCGCGTGCTGAGTTTCTTTAGTTTCATGTTTTCGTCCTTCTTCGTCGGGTTGGGTGTGAAAAACGTTTCGGCGGTTTGGGGAACTTCTCCTCCCATTTTCCAGGGTTGGACGGCCTGGCTGCTGGCAAGGTTGAAGGGAGCGCCTTTTTTGTTTGAGGTTCGCGACTTGTGGCCCGCCTTTGCCATAGCCGTGGGGGTGCTCAAAAACAAAACCCTGATCCGCATGTCGGAATGGCTGGAATGTTTTCTCTACCGTCATGCAGACGAGATGGTGGTCAATTCGCCCGGCTTTATCGAGCATATCCGCAGCCGGGGAGCCAAAAAGATCACCCTGGTGGAAAACGGGGTTGATCTGACCATGTTTGACCCGACGCAAACTGGCGAGGAATTTCGCAAAATCCATCAATTGGAGAACAAATTCATCGTCCTGTACGCCGGTGCGCACGGTATTTCGAACAACCTCGAAGTTATTCTTAAAACTGCTCAATTGACTGCGGAAGATCAAAGCATCGAATATGTCTTTGTTGGGGACGGCAAGGAAAAAGCCAACTTGATCCGACAGGCTGAATACACTCAACTAAACAATGTTCTCTTTATCCCTTCGGTGCCAAAAAATGAGATGAATGAAGTGCTGGCTGCCGCAGATGCCTGTATTGCCATTTTAAAACCCATTGAGATGTACAAAACCACTTATCCCAACAAGGTGTTTGACTACATGGCGGCAGGCAAACCGGTATTGCTGCTGATTGACGGCGTCATCCGCGAAGTGGTTGAGAATGCCCACTGCGGCGTTTTTATTACCCCTGATGATTCAGAAGCTCTTGCCAATGAGATCAAAAAGATGCAGAATGAAATGATGAAAACACGCCAATTGGGGCAAAACGGCCGTATCTATGTGAAGGAGCATTTTGACCGCGCCGTGCTGGCAGAGAAAATAATGAAGATTTTTATTCACTTGACTACAGCCCATGAAAAATAGAATTCTGGTGGTTGAAGACGAAAAAACACTACGAGAAACGTTGGCATACAACCTTGTCAACGAAGGTTATGAGGTGGAAACCAGCGCTGATGGTCTGGACGCTTTGGAAAAAGCCCGTACCTGGTCTCCCAACCTGATCCTGCTGGATATCATGCTGCCGGGGATGGACGGTTTTGAGGTCTGCCGAAAAGTGAGGGCAGAACAAAACACGCCCATCTTGATGCTCACCGCCCGGGATGATGAAATTGACCGAATTGTTGGACTTGAGGTTGGCGCGGATGATTACATGGGGAAACCCTTTTCTATGCGGGAATTACTCGCCAGGGTCAAAGCCATGCTGCGGCGCGTGCGCCTGATGCAGGAGGAAAACAAACCAGCGCAGACTGAGACCCAGTCGAAAGAGATCATGCAATTTGACAACCTGATCATTGACACAATTCGCCGCGAAGCCCAACTCGAGGGGCAGGCCATTGAACTGAAACCGAAAGAGTTTGAACTGCTGCTCTACCTTGCCAACAACCGCGGCAGGGCATTGTCAAGAGATCGAATTTTGGAAGAGGTATGGGGATGGGATTATGTTGGCGAGAGCCGCACCGTGGATGTCCACATCCGCTGGCTGCGGCAAAAAATCGAAAAGGACCCGGCTGACCCAACCCGCCTGGTCACTGTGAGGGGTTCCGGTTATCGTTTTGAAGGGTGAGAGATGATGAAAGGTCTGTCTTACGTTCAGAAAACTGTTCTTCCTTACCTGATCCTTTTGGCAGTATCGTTAATCGCCATCGGTATCAGTACCACCTCATTCTTTGAAAAATTCATCCTCAGCAATTGGGAAAAAGAATTAACCTCTGAAGCCACCCTCATCGCCAACCAGGTTGTAGAAGAAATCACAAATAACAGCCCGGTTGTCGACCAGTCAGATCAAGCCAGACTGTTCAAAAACATTACCGGCAACAGGGTTACATTCATTTTGGAGGACGGAAGAGTTATCGCCGATTCGGACTATGACATTACGGGGATGGAGAATCACGCGCAAAGGCCTGAAATCATTGCTGCTCTCAATGGAGAAGCCCAGTCATCCATCAGGTTGAGCACAACCCTTCACCAGCGGTTTATTTATGTTGCTGTACCTGTGACAAGTGATGGAAAAATCGTAGGGACAATCCGCGAAGCCAAATCGCTTTCGGAATATGACGCAGCAATCAAAAAATTCCGCGTGGTGCTCTACATTGTCGCTGGGATTAGTTTTGCTCTGTCGATTCTGTTCATCAGCTTGCAATCCACCCGGCGGTTCAACCCGCTGCGGAAAATCAGCGAGCAAATCCACGCTTCGACTGCCGGCCAAATGGAATTAATCAACGGCAAGGAGCGAAAAGACGAAATCGGTCTGGTCGTAACCGCTCATAACAATCAGGTTGAAAAAATCAAGAATCAGTTTCAAACCATGGAAACCGAACGCACCAAACTGTCTGCCATTCTGAACAACATGAGTGATGGCGTCATTTTGGTGAATGCAGACGGCGTTGTCACCATGATCAACCCGGCAGCCCAAAAAATGTTTAATTCCGAGATGCAAAGCTTGCAAGGCGATTCGTTGATCGAGATGGTCAGGCAGTATCAAGTAGTGGACTTGTGGAAAAAAACCGTCGAAACCGGAAGCCCCCAGACAACCGCGATTCAAACCTCGCTTGAAAAAGACCACATTCAGGTAATTGCTTCGTTACTTGGACCGATTCTTCCGGGAGAGGTGCTGTTACTCTTCCAGGATATCACCTTGCTGCGTAAACTCGAAATCATTCGGAAAGACTTCATCAGCAACATTTCACATGAATTGCGCACCCCGCTGGCATCATTAAAAGCTTTGTCAGAAACCCTCCAGAATGGTGCCATGCAAGACCCTGCCGTATCACAAAATTTTCTCTCACAGATGGATGATGAAATAGACAATCTCACCCAAATGGTGCAGGAACTGCTCGAGCTGGCAAAAATCGAATCTGGCAGGGTGCCGCTTGAGAAAAAAGAGTGCCAGATAGATGAGATCATCAATCGTCCGGTTGAACGAATGCGCCTGCAAGCCCAGCGGTCCGGTATCGAAATTGAAACGCAGATCGAAAATAATCTGCCAGCCATTCATGTTGACCTTCCACGGATTCAACAGGTATTCATCAACCTGATTCACAACGCGATCAAATTCACCCCTCCCGGCGGAAAGATCACGGTCGCAGCCAACCATGAAGATGCTTTTATCCGGTTTAGCATTACAGACACCGGTACAGGAATTGCCCCCGATGATCTTGAACGAATTTTTGAACGGTTCTACAAGTCTGACCGCTCACGTTCGAGCGGCGGTACAGGCCTGGGACTTTCAATTTCACGGCATATTGTTGAAGCCCACGGCGGCACCATCAACGTGGAAAGCATTCAAGGACAGGGAAGCGTTTTTTCCTTTTCGATTCCACTGTAATTCAAAAAAACCTTAACCAACTGTTAACATTGCCTTTTTCTCTCCTTAACTTGTGTTCGGTATGCTTAGGACATCAAAATAAGGAGAAGATTAATATGCGTTCAAAAATAAGTTTTATTGTTGTAAGTGCAATTTTGGTTTTGGCTTTTGTTCTTTCTGCCTGTCAAACCGCCGCTCCAGCCGCTATTGAAGCACCCGTGGAAGAAACCAAAGCCCCCACAGCAACCGCTGAAGTTGCTGCTACAGAAGCTGCCGAAGTTGCTGAAGAAACCGGCATCCTCCCCGAAGTGGATCCCTCCACTGTTACCGGTGACATCATCTCAGCAGGCAGCTCAACCGTTTATCCCCTGAGTGAAGCCATCCAGAAATTGTTCGAAGAAGAAGGTTACACCGGTCAGCACACCCTGTCTTCTATTGGCAGCGGTGGCGGTTTCGAACGCTTCTGCAAGACCGGTGAAACCGATATTGCAAACGCCAGCCGCGGCATCAAGGACGGAGAAATTGAAGCCTGCGCCGCCCTCTCTCCCGCCCGCACACCCGTTGAATTCCGTGTCGGCACCGATGCCATCGCCATCGTAGTAAGCAAAGAAAACACATTCCTCACTGATGTCACCATGGAAGAATTGGCTCTTATCTTCACCACCGCCCAGAAATGGTCTGACGTCAACCCCGAGTGGCCTGCTGAGGATATCCTGCGCTACACCCCCGGAACCGACAGCGGTACCTTCGATTTCTTTACCGAAGTAGTTGTACAGAAACCCCAAGACATCGAAGAACTTGATGATGCCAAAGCTCTCGTGTTGGCCGCCTCCAACCTCCAGACCTCTGAAGACGATAATACCCTTGTCCAGGGTGTCGAAGGAAGCCCCTACGCCATCGGCTACTTCGGTTTCGCCTACTACAATGACCAGGCTGATAAATTGACCGCCATCTCTGTGGACTCAATTGCCCCCTCCTTCGAAACCGCTGAAGACGGCAGCTACGCCCTCTCTCGCCCACTCTTCATCTACTCTGATGCAGGTGTGATCACCGAGAAACCCCAGGTCGGTGCTTTCATCAACTTCTACCTGACCCGTGTCAATGATGTCATCGGTGAGGTTGGTTACTTCCCTGCCAGCGAAGCCGCTCTCGCTGAAGCCCAGCAGAAATTGGCTGACATCCTCAAGTAAGTCTCCTATCGCAAGGAGTTGGTTGAGTGGAAAGCAGTCATTCAACCAACTCCAAATTTTGTTCCCTGGAGTCAACCAAGTGCAAAATCAAAACACATCACTACAGACTCAAACAAGGATCAATCCCTTTAAAAAGAAATCCCGCCCTGGTGAAAGCCTGATCAAGTGGATGCTTACCCTGGCTGGGATTGTTTCCATTTTCACCACCATCGGGATCGTCTATGAATTAAGCAAGGAATCGCTTTTATTCTTCAATCTTGATGAGGTCAGTCTGAAGGGATTCCTGACTGGCACTGTCTGGCAGCCTTCCATTCAACAGTATGGCGTGCTGCCACTCGTCACCTCAACCCTGATCACCAGTTTTTTCGCCATGTTGGTCGCCCTGCCACTTGGGTTGGGTGCCGCAATCTTTCTTAGCGAGTATGCGTCTGATCGAACCCGGAAATTTTTAAAGCCCACACTGGAAATTTTGGCGGGCATCCCGACCGTGGTTTACGGCAATTTTGCTTTGACTTTCATGACGCCCATTTTGAGGGTCATTTTTGGTGATAGCAATGTCGAAATCTATAATATGCTCTCCGCGGGGTTGGTGATGGGCATCATGATTCTGCCGCTAATCAGTTCAATGAGTGAAGATGCACTACATGCTGTTCCGCGGTCATTGCGAGATGCCGCATTGGGTTTGGGCGCCACCCGTTGGGAGACCTCCATCCATATTGTGTTGCCTGCCGCGCTTTCAGGCATCATTTCTGCGGTTATTCTCGGCATTTCCAGAGCCGTTGGTGAGACCATGATCGTAGCCATTGCCGCCGGTTCGGGTCCTAATTTCACCTTCAACCCGTTGAAAGCTGCTGAAACCATGACCGGCTATATTGCCCGCATCAGCGGCGGCGACCTGGGTTATGACACCCCCGATTACAACAGTATTTTTGCCATCGGCTTGCTGCTCTTTTTAATCACCCTGGTGCTCAACATCATCAGCAGACGAATTTCAAGGCGTTTTCGGGAGGTGTATGAATGAGAAACGGCATGACTATTTTCTCAAGGAATGTTTCAAGCCACAACCCGCAGTTGGAAGCGCGAAAACGCAAAGCTGGGCTATGGAAAGCCTTTCTCAATTTTTCCACCCTGGTCGGGGTGATCATGTTAACAGTTTTGATCCTCTCAATCGTCAACCAGGCGTTTGGGCTTGTGGCAGTTGAAGATAAAGTTGACCGAAATTCACTCATCTCAAAACCGGTGGAAGAATTATCCAAATCTGAACTCATTACATTGATCGAAGAAAACCTGTCGAAAAACCGGGTTAAAACACTGGATCGAGACAAACCGCTCACTGAAAGATCGATCAAAGATCTGATCATGGTTGTCGAAAATGAGGTTTTCGAATCGAGAGTAATTGATAGTTATCATTTGTTTGAATCGATCCTGAATCCTAACGCCTTCCGAGAACAGATTGCATCAGAATCTCCGAATGCTCAAATTGAATTCAAATCATGGTTGACTTTCAGGTTTCTCTCTGACACCATGTCGAAAACCCCTGAACAGGCGGGCGTAAGAACCGCCTTATTGGGCTCTTTCTTGCTGATATTAATTACGCTGATTGTGGCGTTCCCTCTGGGAGTGAGTTCGGCGATTTATCTTGAAGAATATGCCGGGAACGAAACCTGGTTAAGCCGTGTAATTCAGACCAATATTGATAACCTGGCTGGTGTGCCCTCGATCATCTACGGCATCCTGGGTCTGACCATCTTCGTGAGAGCCTTCAACCCAATTACCAGCGGCCAGATTTTCGGGGTGGAAGGTGCCAATGGCAGAACCATCCTTTCAGCTGGGTTAACCATGGCACTGCTTGTGCTGCCCGTCATCATCACCAACGCCCAGGAAGCAATTCGCTCAGTACCCAAATCGCTCAGACAAGCCAGTTATGGGTTGGGCGCGACCAAATGGCAGACCATCTGGCACCACGTGCTGCCATACGCCCTTCCGGGGATTCTCACGGGCACGATTCTGGCAATCTCTCGCGCTCTTGGTGAGACAGCCCCCCTGATTATCATTGGAGCTGCCACTTACATTACAAAAGACCCTTCAGGATTGTTTTCAAATTTCACCGCAATTCCAATTCAAATTTATAATTGGACGACACGTCCACAGCAAGAGTTTCGCAATATTGCTGCCGCAGCCATTCTGGTATTGCTTATAATGTTATTATCATTAAACGCAGCGGCCATTTTGTGGCGAAACAAGATTCAAAAAAACCGATAGAGGCAAGCGACACATGACTGACCAATCTAACAAACAATGGGCTATTGAAACCAATAATATGGATATTTATTACGGTGATTTTCGCGCCGTGAAGAATGTCAATTTGAAAATTGAACCGCAAAAAATCACCTCAATCATCGGCCCCTCCGGCTGTGGAAAAAGCACCGTGCTGCGTTCTTTTAATCGGATGAATGATTTCATCCCCGGAGCGAGGGTGACCGGCAGTATCGAATTTCAAGGACAGAATATTTACGACCCGAATGTTGACCCGGTTCAGGTTCGCCAGCATATTGGCATGGTTTTTCAAAAACCGAATCCGTTTCCAAAATCAATCTTTGAAAACATTGCCTGGGGAGCAAAAATCAACGGATACAAAGAAAGTTTGAACGATCTTGTTGAGAATTGTCTTCGAAAGGCTGCTCTTTGGGACGAAGTGAAGGACCAGCTTCAAAAACCAGCCTTATCATTGTCAGGCGGCCAACAGCAGCGCCTTTGCATTGCTCGCGCGCTGGCAGTAAAACCCGAGATTATCCTGATGGATGAACCCTGCTCCGCGCTCGACCCGATTGCCACGTTGAAAATCGAAGACCTGATGCGGGAACTTTCAACGCAATATACGATCATTATCGTCACGCACAATATGCAGCAGGCAGGCCGCGCTTCTGATTTCACCGCCTACTTCACCATGGATACGGATCGTGCAGGTATGATGATGGAATACGGGGTAACCAGCCAGGTATTTACCAATCCAACCAACAAATCTACAGAAGATTACATTTCTGGAAGATTCGGATAATTCAAACCGCGAGGTGAGAGATGTCAAGAGATAATTTAATGCTACAGATCCACCAGGTGCAGGATGAAATTTTGCTCATGGGCAGCCTTGTTGAACAATCCACCATGCGCTCCATTGAGGCGTTGAAAAAACGCGACCAAAAACTGGCACATGAAGTCTATAACGCTGACCGGCAAATCAACGAAAAGCGATATGCAATCGAAAATTCAGTATTAATTCTAATTGCCACACAACAGCCGCTGGCACACGACCTACGCCTGCTGGCCGCATTGCTTGAAGTATCCGCCGAAATCGAACGCATGGGCGATTACGCCAAAGGGATTGCCAAGGTAGTAATCAATCTGGATGATTTTGAGCTTCCGGTTCCTTACAAAGAAATTGAAAAAATGGGCACCCTTGCCCTAGGAATGTTGCATCGTGCCCTGGGCGCCTTTGTTATTGAAGATGCCGAAACAGCCAGAAACATTCCGGCAGAAGATGACAAGGTGGATGAGATATACAACAAGATTCAAAAAGGCCTGGTGAATACAATGATCGAAAAACCTCAGGCGATTGATCATATCAACCTGTTAATGTGGGTGGCACATAACCTGGAACGCATGGCTGACCGCGTGACCAACATATGTGAAAGGACCATCTTCGTGGCAACAGGCGAACTAAAAGAGATTGAATCCAAAAAAATCGAGGTGAAGGGATAACCTTCATCTCTTTTTTTTATATATAATAGTTTTGTATCTATTTTGAACGAGGAGATAGCCAGATGGATTCAAAACCAAACCCGATGGAAGAATTAAGAAAAGACATTGACTCTGTCAAACGAGACTTTAGCAGCCTGGTTAGTGAAATCAGTTTAAATTCGGTCCAAAGTGATTTCTCTGACCTCGACACTCAAATCGCGAACCTCGGTTTGCGGATTCAAAAAATCAGAGACCGCGGGTATATCTATAACAAAATCTCTGAACAGCAGAGTCAAAACTTCCAGAAACAGTGGGCTACCAAGAAATTCCCCATCCAAAATCAGATTACAAACGAAATCCGCAATCTGCAAAACAGCATTCGTCCTCTCGAAGTGCGGGTGAATGGGCTACGCATCGGAGCCGCTTCACCTGCCATCGTGGCATCGGTCAAAAGTGAAATTAGCAATTTCAAATCTCGTGTTGATTCTTCAGAACGCACCATTCGCGCCATGTTCGATGGTCTTGAGAATGAGGTTGACCAGGTGGAAACCCAGCTCGACAAGGTTGAATCCACACTCGACAATTGTGAGTCAGCCAGTTTCGGCTTCCTGCCGGGCGAGAGCGTGGTGATGGCCGTCAAAGCCGTTTGGACGATGGATGACAAAAAGGAAGACAAGAGCGACCCTGACGGGATCCTTTTTCTCACCGATCAACGCTTAGTCTTTGAACAGAAAGAAGAAATCGCCACCAAAAAGGTATTGTTTGTGACCACCGAACGGGAACTAGTTCAGAAACAACTCTTTGAGGTGCCAGTAGTTTCGATTGAATCGGTGAAAGCCACCAAACAAGGCTTGTTTAAGAATGAAGACTGGATCGAACTGGTTCTG
The DNA here is from genome assembly GCA_964468875.1 of uncultured Anaerolinea sp. Lineage (GTDB taxonomy): Bacteria > Chloroflexota > Anaerolineae > Anaerolineales > Anaerolineaceae > UBA6107. The sequence goes on from CAYXWV010000003.1 coordinate 77,814, forward strand.
GCAAGCGGATGCTTTTCAAGAGAAGCGAAACTGCACCTTGATGGACAAGACAGTGAAGAATGGCAGAAGTTGATTACCAGGGTGAAAACCAGAGAAATTGAGGCAGACCGCACGGTTGGCGTGGATAAAACCGCCGAGGAAAAAGTGAAAACCGCCCCCACCCAGTGCCCCAATTGCGGCGGCGCCATCACTAAACCTGTGCTGCGCGGACAGGACACCATTACCTGCGAGTTTTGTGGGAATGTGATTCGTTTATAACTTTAACTTGCGCAAACGACCCCGCTCTAAGAATAAAGCGGGGTCGTTTTGTTTTAAAGTCCTTCAAAAAGATCGCGTTCGCGGTGTTTGCCTGGAGGTGGGTACGCGCGCATGTATTGATCGCTGATGCCAAACAGCTTGCGGATCATAAGCATCACACCCTTGGTGATTTTCGCCCCACCCTGACTGGCATGACAGGCTGACGCGGCATCCCGCTTGTCAATCACACTGCGATAGTCAATCTCCGCGTTGATCGGGAAGTTCGCTTCAGCGATGGGCACCAGGTCAATGTCGCCGTTTTTACCAAACTTGTGAGGGTCTTTGCCTGCCAGCCGCAAGAAAAAGAGTGAGAAGCGCAAAAATCCTCGCGGAAAAGTATGATAGTACAGTTTCTTGGGTTGATATGGTTTAAGACTGTTGGGATATTGCGCCACATCTCCCGCGGCATAAAATGCTTTTACTGATGCCTTGTGAATGGCAATGTGATCGGGATGGCGATAACCGCCAATCGGATCAAAAGTAACCACCACCTGCGGTTTAACCTGCCGGATAATGTGCACCACTTTTTCAGCCACTTCATCAATATTGGCAGCCGCCAACGCGCGGGGGTGATGATTATCTGGGGTTCCTTCCATGCCAGAATCACGATAATCTAAAAGATGCAGGTGTTTCACCCCTAGTTCGTTGAGCGCGTTTTTTAATTCCTGTTCACGAAGTTCGGCAACGCTGGCAAAGCCCTGCATAAATTCAGTATCCACGTCTCCAGCTTCTCCGCGGGTGGCGCAAATTAGATGCACTTCAACTCCCCTGTTGGCATAATATGCCAATGTCCCGCCTGTGCCAAACGTCTCATCATCAGGATGAGCCAAAACTGCCAATAAAACCTGCTTTTCGTTCACTATAAACTTCCTTGATAATTTAGTAGATAAGTTTCATAATTATAAATGAAATTATCATCTCGTAAATATAATTTTGCAGGAACATATTGTACCCCCATAGGCGTGTGGTGATTCTGATGGAAGGCTTAATGTTACAATAAAATTATGGAAATCATTCTGACCCATGAACAGGCGGATTTTGATGCCCTGGCAGCCATGCTGGCCGTTTCTCTTTTAAAGAAAGAAGCCTGCGCTGTGCTGCCCAACCGCATCAATCGAAATCTACGGAAATTCATTAACTTGTATGGATCAGAACTGCCCTTCATTGAATTGCGCGATTTGCCAAAAGAGCCCATCCAAACCGTGACACTGGTGGATACACAATCACTCATCACCCTGAAAGGTATCCACAAGAACACCCAAATCCATGTGATCGACCATCACCAGGAAAAAACCGATTTCCCAACGAAGTGGAGCAAAAGGATTGAAAAAGTCGGCGCTACCACCACCCTACTGGTAGAGATGCTTCGTGAATATGATGCTCAACTGAGCGATATTCAAGCCACTTTGCTCTTGTTGGGAATTTATGAAGATACTGGTTCATTGACCTACGCATCCACCACTGTACGAGATGCAGAGGCTGTGGTTTATTTGCTGAAAAAAGGCGCCAGCCTGCGTATCGCAGCGGAATATTTAAACCCAGCGCTTTCCACCGCCCAGCGCGTCCTCGCTGATCAATTAATGGAAACCGCCAAGACAATCCCGATTTACGGAAAAAACATACTCATCGCGAGCGCGGATGCCAGCGATATGAATGAAGAAATTTCGAGCGTGGCGCACAAACTGCGCGATCTGCTTGACCCTGATGCCTTGTTTCTGATGGTAAAAACCCGTGAAGGGGTAAGGATCATTGCCAGGTCTACCAGTGACGAGGTAAACGTCGCCCAAATCTTGACTGGTTTTGGCGGGGGTGGGCATGAACGGGCAGCTTCAGCTCTGCTCACCGAAGCCTCAGGCAATATTCCACGTAATTGGCTGGAGCTTCTTGATAAACTTCAAACAGAAATTCGGAACAATGTTCATCCATCAATCAGCGTCATGAAGATCATGTCAAAGAAGCCGCAGCTGCTTTCTACTAATACCTCCATTGATGAGGCAGACCGGGTGATGCAGCGTTACGGCTATGAAGGCTACCCTGTGGTGGAAAACGATAAAGTAGTTGGATTGTTAACCCGGCGTGCCATTGACCGTGCCCGAAGCCATCATCTGAATCTCAAAGTGGGCAGCCTGATGGAATCTGGCAATTATTCGCTTCAGCCTGATCAATCGTTATCTGAAGTTCGTGACCTGATGGCAACCACCGGCTGGGGGCAGATCCCTGTTGTAAACCCGGAAACAGACGCCATCATCGGTATCGTCACGCGCACCGATTTATTAAAAAACCTTTACACGCCAGATAAGCCAAGGCCAAAGACTCAAAATTACGCGCAACTGTTGCAACAAGCGATGACACCTTGCCGGTTGGGATTGCTGATGAAAATCATCGACATCTCTAAACAAAACCCTCAAGGGCTTTATATCGTGGGCGGGTTTGTCCGTGACTTGATTTTGCAACGCCCCTCACAGGATTTTGACATCGTTGTAGAAGGAGACGCCATCAAACTGGCGCACTCCCTCGCCAAACAAATGGGAGGAAGGGTAATCACGCATCGCCGTTTTGGTACGGCAAAATGGCAGATTAAAGACATTCGCGCTGAGTTAATCCTACGCCTCGAAGAGAAGAACGCTAGTATCCAGGAATTGCCCGAATCTCTTGATTTGATCAGCGCCCGAACTGAATTTTATGATCGCCCGACTGCCCTGCCGGTGGTTGAAAGCTCAAGTATCAAACAAGACTTGCACCGCCGGGATTTCACCATCAACACGCTGGCACTTCGATTGGACGGTTCTCATTTCGGCGAACTCCAGGATTATTGGGGCGGATTGGCAGACCTGAAAAAAAAGCAGATCAAGGTGCTGCATTCGCTTTCATTCGTCGATGATCCGACCCGCCTCTTGCGGGCAGTCCGTTTTGAACAACGATTCGGCTTTCATATTGAAACCAGAACGTTGCAATTGATGGATGAAGCCCGCGAAAACCTCAAACAGGTCAGTGGTGATCGAATCAGGCATGAATTTGACTTGATTTTCAAGGAATCTGATCCATGCAGGGTGTTGGAACGTCTGATGAAACTCTCACTCCTGAGCGCCATCCACCCTGATCTTGGTTGGGAGGAGGGTTGGGCAGGCCGGCTCAACACCGTACTCTTTGAAGAAATCCCTTCGACCTGGAACCTGATCTCTCCAGCCGAAAATATACCAGTGGAAACAGTCATCGCCTACCTGGTATGGTTCTCAAATCTTCCGGAATCTTCGATCACGGTGATCGGAGAACGCCTGCATTTTTCAAATGGTCTGCTCGAGGCATTAAAAACCATCCCAAAACTCAGAAAATTGGAAGACCGTCTGTTGGAAATGACCACCAGCGAATATGTTGGAGCGTTGCGCGGGGTGCCGGAATTTGCCTTGTTTGCGTTGTATCATTTGGTGACGAAAGAAGAGAGTCGCGAAAGAATAAAACTTCTTGTGACTCATTGGCGAACAGTAGAACCTTTTACGGATGGAGAAAAGTTAAAATCGCTGGGTGTTCCACCCGGGCCTCGCTATTCTCAAATCATCATTGAGCTAAAAAATGCCAGGCTGGATGGGAAGATCACCACTGAAAAGCAGGAACAGGATTACCTCGCCAAAATTCTTGATGCAATATAATCGGGTGACTATGAGCGAGATCAATGTTCAAGTTATACGAACGGATGCCAGGGCTGGAATCATCATCCGACCATTGGAGAAGAAAGACCTCCCTGCCCTTGAATGGGATGGCGAGTATATTCATTTTCGCAATGTCTTCGCAGATGTATACAAAAAAGTTCAAAACGATTCAGCCAGAGCCTGGGTCGCAGTGGACCAAAATGATTTTATGATTGGCCAGGTCTTTCTGCAATTATGCAGCACCCGCGTTGAGTTAGCCAACGGATGGGACAGGGCATATCTGTATTCGTTAAGGGTCAAACCGCAGTACCAGAATAAAGGTATCGGTTCAAGACTGATTCATGAGGTCGAATCGACATTATTGAACTTGGGTTATACCGAATTAACCCTCAATGTCGCCCGCAAAAACAAAGACGCCATCCGGCTCTACATTCGGTTAGGGTTCAAAATTGTGGCTGAAGAACCCGGCGTGTGGTCGTTTCCGGATCACAAGGGGGTCTGGCGCACCATCACAGAACCTTCGTGGCGTATGGAAAAAGACCTCGTATTATAGAATAGAGTCATTTTAATAAAGAAATTGCTACCCCCTGCCCTTCCAGGTTATCCAATTGCAGCCTGTCGGCAATTTGGTCGCGCTCTTCTGCCTCCAGAACCGGATGAAGGGTTTCATCAGACCGCTCCATCTTTAGCGGAATAATCTCCACCCTGGTGATCTGCCCCTCAGAAAAAGAAAGCCTGACGAGCGCCGTACGTTGGGCGTCTTCGAGCATCCACTGGTCGGCAAGCAGGTTGCCGAGGCTGTAAATTACCAAGACCGATCTTTCATCCGAAGTCTCGATCCATTCCATGCGCTGTAAAATGTGCGGATGATGCCCCCAGATGACATCTGCGCCGGAATCTGCAAGCCTGTGAGCTAATTCTTCTTGTGCCTCACATGGTCCAGCTTGGTATTCGCTGCCCCAATGCAGTGAAACAATCACGACATCTGCCTTTTGGCGAGCGTCTCTAACACTCTGAAGCAGAGTGCTGACCTCCAGGGAATCAGTGACGGTTTCAACGGCGATAACCGCAAAACGGCCTTGAGTGGTGGTTAAATATACAGGATTCAGAGTAGAGCCTACAGCAAGGATTCCTGACTCTTTCATATTCGTTTCAGTGAATTTCGCGTCATCGGGATGGCAATCATCCTGATGATTATTTGCCAGTGAAACAAGGTCAACACCCGCCTGAACCAACAGCTTCACCTGATTTGCATCACTGCACAAGTTCATTTGATCAGCAGTATTGGTTTCTTCTGCCAAGGGAGATTCTAAATTTACAAAAAAAAGATCCTCTTGATCAAGCAATCCTAGTTGTTGCAGAGACTGCCACGGATTTTTTTCGAAAATAGGCTGCCCACCGCGTGCCAGCATCACATCGCCACCAAGGAGCAGGGTCACTTCTTTTTGACCAGTGTTACACGCGCTTAACAAGAGGAGCACTGAGACCAGTGCTCCTCTCATAAGTATATGTTTCAGGGTTACGGAATGATGAAAGACTGTGTCCATTCTGGCATTTCTGGGGCTGAGCCGGAAGCAAGCGCTTCCCACCAGGCTTCATCCGTCATACGCTGATCGGCAGAAACCGTGAATTCATAATAAGTGTAAACACCACCACTGGTCAAATGATAGGGTGCTTCGGGTGACACCACCAGAATGTCAGTCGGGTACCCCACCGCTTCTTCCAAAACACTGCCAAAACCCGATGCAACATCCGCCACCAAAGCGGATTTCTGGTCATGCATATCACCGGGTCCTTCGAAAGACTCGGCGGGGTCAGAAGCTGCCAGTGTCATGGCTTCAAGCCAGCCGCCGTAGTAAGACATGCGCCAATAGTCGTCATCAGTGATGGTTACACCATTCAATTCACGGATTGAAATATCAAGCATGAATTGAAGCTGTTCGATGAGATCGTCCAGGTTGGCTTTGGTGGTTTCACCCAGCAAGCCGCGTTGTTCCAGGCCTGAACGGGTCATCTCAGCCAGTGCCAGCAGTCGGGAATACGCTTCTGGGTTGGGTTCCACGTAGCCGTGAGGGGGTTCTTCTTCACCGCCGCCGCCCATTTCAGCCATGACCTGTTTGGAATATAGCAGCGTGTCATGTTTCAGTTCCGTCCAGGTACTCAGGGCAGTAGCCATGTCTTTACGCAACCATGACTGGTTCTGCATGAACGCCGGGAACTGCTGCCCCTTCTCTGCGAAGAGCGGCTGCATGGCATAGAGCCACGACCAATACAGGTTTTGCGTCCATGAATCCACACCCAAGCCGGCAATTTCACTTTTTACTTTATCCAGCTGGGTGTTGTAATCCTGGTATTGGGTTTCACCCATGTCATCGAGTATAGTGTAGGCTTCATCAGACCCCATGGCAGCCAGGACGTCGAGAGCTTTCGGCAGTGCACGCGGGTCGTCAATTGTGCCGACCTTACGATAGATCAATTGACCAAAAACATATTCATCGAGGGTAAAACGCTGCCCCATGAAACGGAATCCCTGAGTTACCTCATCACGATCCTGCCAGATATACACCCACATGGAATTTATCTGAGGAGCTGGCAGAGTTTTGGCTGCCTCACTGAACTGTGCCATCAACGTCTCGTCAGCAAAATTGGTCAAATCCGGAGATTCTCCAAAGATTTGATCAGATATGGCACCGTATTCATAAAACGAAAGATCATCTGATTTTCCCACAATGAAAACAGTGGGGTCATAGATCAACTGCCAGAGTTCCAGTGCTGACCGGCCGGAATCCGTCTGGGCATCGCGCATTGCCTGGATCATCAGCAGTGCCCGCTGCGTTTCAGTCTGGTTGCTCAAGCGATAGGTCATTCTTCCATACCACATCATTGTCTGGAAATACCGTTCCAATGCTTCACTACGTGTATAGTGGCCGCGGGGAATATATTGTGAATAGTCTTCATTCAAGAGATCCTCCTCAGCCTCGCCGCCCATAGTCCAGATTGGAGAAGTGGCAATCGGCGAATGAGAATCAATCAGGGCGATTTCCTGATTAGCCAACTCCATTGCTTCATAAGGCACATTCGCCTCGAGACCAGCTAGTTTTGTCGCTACGGTAAAGTAAGCCAGATTCCGCAAAGCTGCCTGTTCAAGTGGGGTGTCTTTCAACTGATCATATTGATTGAGACTTGAATTAAGCATGGCGATGGTCAGTTCTTCAAGTATGGGTATGAAGGACTCTCGCTCAAGATCACGCAGCATTTTGTCAAAAATGAGGTGATAGACATGAAAGATGGAATCGGTAGTAATAAAAACTGGTGTCGATGAGTAACGGAATGATTCATAGACCTGAAAAAACTCGGAATAACCCTGGTTTGGGTTATCAGGAGGAGGAATGACCACGAAACCGTTGGTCAACAAAGCTTGTTTTTGTGATGGCGTAATATCAACCATATCCCAGCCGGCAATCTGATCTTCATTAAGAGGAAGACTATACCCCCCCACAAACTGGTCTGGTAATTCCACGCTTTTCTGGGAATAATTGGCAAAAGAGGCACCATAAACACCCGATGCATCAATTTCAGGCGGGGTAACAAATGGCGTTTCGGTCTTATCAGCCATCTGAGTGGCTTTATTGAGCAAACCGCCCACTTTATCAGAAATGATCGAAGTGAGGCTGCAAGCAGAAAGCACCATTGCCAAAATTAACAAGCCGCTGGTTACCGCCCAAAGTTTTTTTGTTTTCATTCTCTCCTCCAGTAAATTAGTTCGACACGATATAGACGTCTTGTCCATCTGAAATGATCCCATATTCAGAAATGGGCCGAGCAAGTCGGTCTCTCAGTCTGAAACCAAAACCACTCCAATCCCAAACAGTCAAGCTGCCAACAAGATTGGGAGTGTCATATTTCCCTTCGATGGCAATTAATTCCTGGTTGCCGTCACCATCCACGTCAACAGCCGAAAGGTGAAACACCGGGTCAATCATGGAGGATCCCGCCCACAACTCACGGTATTCATCGCCGTCCCAGCCGACGAGAATGATATGGCAGCTCAACCCGCGGCGGTCGTGGAAACTATCAATCCTTCCACCATGCGGCAAAAATTGGTCAATCGGCCAGGGTTGATGCGGACGCCAAACCACCATGACGAGCTCATTCCTGCCGTCACGGTTCAGATCGGCAGAAATAGCCTCTTTCACCTGCCAGTTTTCTCCACTCTGCCATTCGGCAGGTTCATCCGGCCAGGTGCAGTTTCCAATTCGAACTGATTCGTTTTTATATTCGATACAGTCTGAATGATTTCCAAAAGACAGTTGCTCAAAGGACAAGGTTGGAATTGAAGTAAGCTGTTGAAAAAAAGGGGGCGCTCCGGTAAATCCATTATTATCCACCCTCCAATAATCGAACGCCGAGGGAGATACCGTAAGCAAAACCAATAAACCAATAACCAGCATACGGTATTTCATATGATTAACTCCGTAACTAGATTGTACAACGAATATGATGATTATATTTTTGTTTTTATTCGGTTTGCATATTAGGTTTGCTTTGACAAGAACTGGTTATTCCCTTAAAATGGGATGATTGAAATCATCTCAAGTAAAGAGAAGGGCCCCCTTTCATGAAAGAGTACTCGACTGATAAGATCCGTAACATTGTACTGGCATCACACTCCGGTGCAGGAAAGACAATCCTTTGCGAGGCTTTACTTCATTTCACTGGCGCCACCACTCGCATGGGGAAAATTGACGATGGAACAACTACTTCAGATTTCGATGACGAAGAGGTACGCCGCAAGATTTCGCTTTACACTTCCGTCATTCCAGTAGAATATCACGACACAAAGATAAACTTTTTAGATACCCCCGGTTACACCGATTTCGTGGGTGAGGTCATCTCAGCCATGCGCGTGGCTGAAGGTGTCGTCGCTATTGTTGATGCCGTAAACGGCCTCGAAGTCGGCACCGAACTGGCTTTGAATTATGCGGCAAAATTTAAACTCCCCCGTTTCCTCTTGATTAACAAGATGGAGCGCGAAAATGCTAATTTCCAAAAATCATTGGTTTCTGTCCAGGAATATTCAGATATCCGTCTGATTCCGATTCAACTACCTCTGGGTGAAAAACTGGATTTCAAAGGCGTGATTGACTTGCTCTCGATGAAAGCCTACAAGGGCGATGGAAAAACTGCAGAAGAAATCCCGGCTGAATTTAAAGCCGATGCTGAAGAAGCCAGAGCCAAATTGGTAGAAGCTGCCGCTGAAGGCGATGACACACTACTTGAAAAATACCTTGAATCAGGCTCCCTCACGGATGAAGAAGTCATCAAGGGTCTGTCCGAAGTGGTAAAATCTTGCAGTTATGCCCCCGTGCTTGTTTCAGCCGGTTCCACCGGTATGGGCGTACTCAAATTACTGGATGCCATCATTGACCTGATGCCTTCACCCAAAGATACCGGCCCAATCACCGCCGCCGGTAAAGCTGGCGAAGAAAAACTGGATGTCAAAGATGATGGTCCGTTGGCAGTCTATGTATGGAAAACCACGGCTGACCCGTTTGTCGGCAAGCAGACTTATCTGCGCATCTACTCTGGCACTGTTTCAGCAGATTCTCACCTTTGGAATCAAACCAAGGGGATTGAAGAACGTGTAGGCACTGTCAGCATTCCGCGCGGCAAAGAATCCATCAATGTGAAAGTAGTTCATGCCGGCGATATCTGCATCGTACCAAAACTGACCGAAACCTCCACCTCGAACACGATTTGCGATAAAACGCATCCCTTGACGCTGCCCATCCCCGAATATCCCACCGCACTTTATCGCGTTGCGCTCTTCCCGAAAACCCAGGGCGACTCTACCAAAATTTCTTCGACCCTGCACCGTCTCTGCGAAGAAGATATGACCCTGACCTGGTATAACGACGGCACCACCCTTCAAACCATTCTGCAAGGGTTGGGCGATCAGCACATTGATGTCGCCATTCGCCGCGCCGAGACCAAATTCCAGGTGGGTGTAAACCTGCAGGAACCCAAGGTTCCCTATCAGGAAACCATCACCAAGAGCGCCACAGCCATGCACCGTCACAAGAAACAAACCGGCGGTTCTGGCCAATTTGGTGAAGTTCACATGACCATTTCACCCATCACTGATAAAGATTTCGACTATTCATGGGATGTATTTGGCGGCGCCATTTCACAGACCTATTCCTCTTCAATTCAAAAAGGCATCGCCACCGTGATGAAAGACGGCGTTATCGCCGGTTACCCAGTATCAGGCGTTAAAGTCTCCATCATTGACGGCAAGGAACACCCTGTTGACTCCAAACCAGTTGCGTTTGAAGTGGCAGGCCGTAAAGCCTTCGAAGAAGCTGTTCGCCAGGCTGGCCCAGTGCTGCGCGAACCGATTATGCTTGTCAAAATCACCGTCCCAGAAGAGAACATGGGCGATGTAATGGGCGACCTGAACACACGCCGAGCCCGCATCCAGGGCATGGAAACTGAAAAAGGTCAATCTGTTGTGACCGCAACCGTTCCCCTGGCTGAAATGCTGCGCTACACCACCACCCTGCGCTCCATTACGGGCGGACGCGGTATCTTCAGCATGGAATTTGACCACACAGATGTGGTGCCTTCACACATCGCTCAACCCATCATTGACGCCCGTACCAAAGAAATGGAAAACAGAAAAGAAGAGTAGACGCCCTACTGTTCCAAAAGCTGGACGGATGGTTATCCGTCCAGCTTTTTCTTTTATTACCCTGCTTGACGCTCTATTGCTTGTCTGGTAATCTTAGCAAATCGATCAACAAAGAGGACCATTTTGAACGAACTTTTTCTTGAAAAAGCCTGGGGTGATCTGCTTTCACGCGAGCCTGATCGAATCGTGAATCGATATCAGTTACTTGATACAGAAAGCCAGAAGACCGTTCTCACTCACCTGCAAAAGATGATTTCTGAAGAAGGCTGGCAAGCGGAACAAGTCATCTCGGCACAAGCCGCATTAACTGTAATTAATGAAAGATAAAAATGGATATTAAAGAACTCACGGATGAAATGGACCGCTTCGTTACCTCCAAGGGATGGTATGACGCAGACACACTCCGACCTCAGACGCCGCGCAATCTGGCTATCTCTTTATCGCTTGAAGCATCAGAAGTCTTGGAACACTTTCAATGGGATGATGAGATCAAAGATTGCGACGAATTGCAAAGCGAGTTGGCAGATGTAACACTTTACCTGCTGCAATTGGCTCGCATCAGCGGCATTGACCTTGAAAAGGCTGTGCTTGACAAACTAAAGATCAATTACGGCAGACAATGGGATTTAGGTAAAATAAAGAGGGAGAAAGAATGAAAGTTGCTGTATATGGTGGAGCCTCACCAAAACCTGGTGAACCCGCCTATGAAGATGCCCGCCAACTGGGTTACCTGCTCGGAAAATCCGGGCATACGGTGATGACTGGTGGATATATCGGCGTGATGGAGGCAGTCTCAAGGGGCGCTCATGAGGCTGGAACTCATGTAATCGGTTCCACTTGCAAACAATTGGAAGATTGGCGAGGGACAAAAGCCAACCAATGGGTGAAGGAAGAATGGAAATACCCCACCCTTCGCGAACGTTTGTATGGTCTGATCGATAATTGCGATGCAGCCGTTATCATGCCGGGCGGCGTTGGTACCCTGGCTGAACTGGCTGTCATGTGGAATGAAGAGATTATCTCCACCGAGCCAACCCGTAAGATGGTACTTGTTGGCGAAGGTTGGAAAAAGACAGTTGAGACCTTTCTTGCTGAACACGGTCATTATATTGGCAGCCATAATCACTTTTCCGTTTTTTACGCTTCAGATATCAACCAAGCGGTTGAAATTATCAACCAAGACTAATTTACTCTTTCAACTCTCAGGATAAAAACCATGGCCAATGAAAAATTAACCACCCGCAGCGAAAATTATTCCGAATGGTATAACCAAGTCATCCAACGTGCAGAACTGGCTGATTATGCGCCCGTGCGGGGATGCATGGTCGTGCGTCCTCACGGATGGGCGCTGTGGGAAAACATCCAGCAAGCTCTTGATAAACGATTCAAGGCCACAGGGCATGTCAATGCCGCCTTTCCGCTGCTCATCCCAAAATCTTTTCTTGAAAAAGAAAAAGAACACGTGGAAGGCTTCTCTCCTGAATTGGCAGTAGTCACCATCGGCGGCGGCGAGCAGCTCGAGGAACCGTTGGTGGTCCGCCCCACTTCAGAAACCATTATTGGCTATATGTACTCCAAGTGGATTAAATCTTACCGCGATCTACCACTTCTGATCAATCAATGGGGAAACGTGGTGCGTTGGGAGATGCGCACGCGGCTTTTTTTACGCACGCTTGAATTCTATTGGCAGGAAGGCCACACCGCCCACGCCAGTGAGAAAGAAGCGGACGAAGAGACTATGCGGATGCTGGAGGTTTATACTCGTTTCGCCATGGATGAAGCCGCCGTACCGGTCATCCCAGGACGGAAGAGCGACACCGAGCGTTTTGCCGGTGCCGTGCGCACCTTTAGTATTGAAGCCATGATGGGAGATACCAAAGCCTTGCAGGCTGGCACCTCTCACCTGCTTGGACAGAACTTTGCCAAAGCCTTCGATATCCAGTATCTGGATGAAAACAATACTCAACAATATTGCTGGACCACCTCATGGGGCTTATCCACCCGCTTCATTGGTGCCATCATCATGACCCACGGAGATGATCAGGGCTTGATGCTGCCGCCCCGGCTGGCACCCATCCAGGTTGTGGTTGTGCCTATTTACAAAAACGATGAAGAGAAAAGCAAGGTGATGCCGGTTGTTGACCAACTCAAAGAAACGCTGGGCAAATTCCGTATTAAAGTGGATGACCGCACCGAGGTCTCTCCCGGTTTCAAGTTCAACGATTGGGAGCTGCGCGGGGTTCCCGTCAGGCTTGAGGTAGGCCCCAAAGATGTTGAAAAGGGTTCCGTCATGGCAGCCCGCCGTGATATCCCCGGCCGGGACGGTAAAACCATCCTGCCGATGGAAAACCTTTCCGTCAGCATTGAGAAATTACTGTCTGAAATTCAAGCGAACATGTTGGCACGGGCTAAAGCCTTCAGAGACGCTCATATTTTTGACCCCAAAGATTATGAAGAACTGAAACAAACCGTCGAAAACGGTTGGGCTTTTTCATGGTGGTGCGGAGACCCAGCTTGTGAAGCCAAGGTCAAGGAAGATACCAAAGCCACTACCCGCTGCATCCCGTTGGAACAACCCGGCGGTAAGGGTAAATGCATCATCTGCGGCAAGGAAGCCCATGAAAAAGTTTATTTTTCCAAGGCTTATTAGATCATTCCCTTCCAATGCCTGCTATTGAGTTTTCTCGTTTAAGAACCAAAATCGAACTGCTCAGCCGGGTCTTTGATCAGCCAGAGCAGTTCGTTAAAGATCTATCTGATCTCTATTTTTTTTATTCAGATCTGACTTTCCAATTTAACAATTCTTATGAGAAAACAATCGCTCAACCTGCTTACCGCACCCCGGTGGTGATCAATCGTGAGCTTGAACGAGCGCTTAAACCCAAAGCCGTTCAACTGCCTCAGAAGACGCTAAAGATCATTGATCAGCTTTGGGCAACCGGCACTTTTGAACCCTGCCAATTGGCTGCCGCGCTGTTGGGCGCCTTGTCATCCGATCAAATTGAGAGTGTTCTTGAACGGATTCAGAATTGGTCAACGCAATCAACGCATCCCGAACTAGTCACCATGCTGCATGTCAAAGCCTCAGAAACCATGCGCCGTGAGAAGCCTGAGCTGTGGTTAAAGACATTGTCTGCCTGGTATGCCAGCCATGATCAAATAAGGCGAAAACAAGCTATCTTAGGACTGCTGCCTGTCATCGAGGACCCTGAGTTTAAGAACCTTCCGATTATTTTCAATTTTCTCGAACCCATCATTGCCAATCCAGACTCAAGGCATACCAGCACCCTGTTAATAATTTTGGAAAAAATGAGGGACAAGTCGGAATCAGAGACGGTCTATTTTCTGAAACAAGTTATGATTAACACCGCTTCACAAAATGTTCCCCGGTTGATTCGCCGGGCTCTGCCGGTATTCTCTGAGGAAGCCCAACAATCCTTAAAAACTTCCTTGCGGCAAAATCAGTCTTGAGCGCTTTTTTTTAGTAACCTGATTTTGTCAATTCCTCAATGAAGCGTTCATATTCAAGTCTGGATTCATCCTGAGCCGTTTTCCGAATTTGGTCAATTTGCTCCAGGTGAGTGTTTAGCAACTCAATCAATTCAGCGTCCATTTCTCTTTTTTGCACCCCCACATTCAAGACAATCATAGCTTCTTTTGCTGGCACTCCTTTACGGTAGGGGCGATCTTCTGTCAACGCCGTGAAGACATCGGCAATAGCCAGAATTCTGGATTCAGTGCAAATTTCTGTTTGCTCAAAATGAAACGGATAACCCCTGCCGTTTAAACGCTCATGGTGCTGAGAAGCCCAAGCACCAATTTCAGAAAAGACCTCGATTGAGCTCAAGAATTCATTGGTGAAATAGGTGTGTCCGCGTATGATGTTGAACTCCTCATGAGTGAGAAAGCCCGGTTTATCGAGAATTTCGGAAGAGACGGTGAGTTTGCCAATGTCATGCAAGTATCCGGCAATTTTTACTTTTCGTACAATCTCTTCATCGAGTCCTTTCAATATAGCCATTTCCGCTGCCACAGCACCTACTCCAGCCGTGTGTGTGGAAGTAAACCTGCTGCGAAAGTCGATGATTCTGCGAAAGAGGTTAACCAGGCCAAACAACTCCTTGCTTTTGATCGATATTAAATCAAGTGAAATTTTCTTTCTGAATAGAACGTCCAATGAAAGATTTTGTATATCAAGCCAGTAATTTTCTTTGACAGAAGCTTTCTTGAATGCCTCAACAACAGCAGGATCAAAAAGGATTCCTGAGTTTGATTCTACTTCTGCACCAATTTCACCTGATTTATCGAGGATGTTTTCGATTGAGCTGGTTAACACTGCAACGTGATCAGCAACCTGCAATATATAAGCTTCAATAGGAATGATCTTACGTTCGACTTCATCAATAATGTTCATGTAGGCATGATGGTAGCGAAGAATGTCAGCAAGATGGTTGAAAGGGGGGAACTGTTGAAAGAGCAGCCAGGCAGCTTTTGCGTGGCGATTGATATATTGATATTCAAATCGTAGATCAGAGAGAGCTTGTTGTTCTTCAATCGAAAAAGCACCGATATCGTGGATTGCAGCGGCAAAAACCAGGTCGCGGCGTTGTTGAGCAGTGATTGGCATGTACTCGCTGATGTGATAAGCGGCGATAGCAGTACGACGGTGATGATCACGAAGGGGAGCTATGGTCCGATCCATCAAGTTTGCTAGGCTAAAAACTAATTCATCCAAAGAAATTGAGACTAATTCTGGCATACCCGACCTCCAATAAATTGCTCTTAACTCTAATTGTCATTTTCGAAAAACTAATTTATGGCATGGAAACATCCTCTTTTATTATAGGTTTAATTCTTTGTTTTTTTCCCAAAAGATACTTCACAGATTTGATATTACTTATAACTAGATTCTTAGAAATCTGGCATAAGCAAACAACAAGAAAAACACTAAGTCTTCCATCACGCCTCAACCTCTGGTATAATTACTCACTGTGACTCGACCTGTCTGTGGGGTTCCTGCGGATAAGGAGACTTGCAAAATATTTTTAAGGAGCATTTGTCATGCCATTAGCAAAAGAAACAAAAACTCAACAAATCGCTGATTACAGACTTCACGATAGCGATACCGGTTCAGCCGCTGTACAGATTGCACTTCTCACCATGCGTATCAAACAGCTCACTGAACACCTTCGCAACAACAAGAACGATGTATCCTCCCGACGTGGTATGTTCAAGTTGGTTGGACAGCGACGGAGATTGCTGGCTTACCTGCGGCGGACGGACTTCCCCCGGTTTGCAGCCATCACCGAAAAGCTAAACATTCGCACCCGGTAAGGCCGAAACTTGAACGAGTAGATGGCAAAGAAAGCAGACCATCTACTCGTTTTGATTATTACCCGTGTGGAATTTGTAGCCGCCGGTTGGGCATTGAAAAATGTTCAGGACGGTATTGTCCTTGACAGTTTTCAGTTCCTGACCAGGCGGGATGAAAGGGACTATTAATGAAACCAGAAACCAAGAAATATATTACAACCATTGGCGGACGACCTCTGACTTTTGAGACCGGCAAACTTGCCGCTCAGGCAGGTGGCTCCGTCACCGTGCAATTCGGCGAGACTGTTGTCTTTGCTGCCGCCACCATGGGCAACGAACCCCGCATGGGGCAGGATTTCTTCCCCCTGACCGTGGAATACGAAGAACGTATGTATGCCGGCGGCAGAATCCCCGGCTCCTTCTTCAGACGTGAAGGCCGTCCCGGAACTGATGCCATCCTCGTGTCGCGGCTCACTGACCGCCCTCTGCGCCCCCTGTTCAACCAGGCAATTCGCAACGAGGTGCAGGTCATCATGTTCTCTCTTTCAGCCGACCTTGAGAATCCCCTCGATGTACTGGCAATCAATGCCGCTTCAGCAGCCTTGATGATCTCGGATATCCCCTGGGGTGGACCTGTGGGAGCTGTGCGCGTGGGACGCGTCAATGGCGAGTATATTGTCAACCCCACCTACAATCAGATTGACGAAAGCGACCTCGATCTTCGGATTGCCGGCACCTCAGATGCAATTCTGATGGTTGAATGCGGTTCAAATGAAGTGGATGAAGAAACTATGGTAGCCGCCCTACTCTTCGGCCACAATGAAATTCAGACCATTTGCCAGACCCAGCTGCAAATGGCTCAAGAAATTGGTAAACCTAAACGAGAAGTTCAGCTCTTTGATCTGGATGAAGCCATCGTTGAAAAGGTCTATAACCGGGCTGCCAGTGACATTGATGAAGCCATTGAAGCCAATCGCGGTAAACATGAACAACAAGATGCCCTGAATACCCTGCGCGATTCAGTCGTGGTTGAATACACTGACACTGAAGACGCCGAACAGGTCGCTTCTTATAAGGAAGCTTTTGAAGAAACCCTTAAACGGGTGGTCCGCTCACGCATTCTTGATCAGCACAAACGACCGGATGGCCGCAATCTGACCGAGATTCGCCCAATCTGGTGCGAGGTGGGCATCAGCCCACGTGCTCATGGTTCAGGCTTGTTCACCCGTGGTGAAACCCAGGTGTTAACCCTGGCAACTTTGGGAACCCCCAAGGAAGCCCAGGAAATTGACACTCTTTCGCCAAACGATTCCAAACGCTACATGCACCATTACAACTTCCCACCCTATTGCACCGGCGAAGTAAAACGAATGGGTGGACAAAGCCGCCGCGAGATTGGACACGGCGCCCTGGCTGAACGCGCTTTGTTACCTGTTATCCCTGCTGAATCCGAATTCCCATACACCCTGCGTCTGGTCTCTGAAGTGCTTGCTTCCAACGGCTCTTCCTCTATGGCTTCTGTCTGTGGTTCAACCCTCGCCCTCATGGATACCGGTGTTCCCATCAAGGCGCCCGTTGCCGGGGTTGCCATGGGTCTGATCAAGGAAGGCGATAAATACGTGGTTCTTACCGACATCCAGGGAGCCGAAGATCACCTCGGCGACATGGATTTCAAAGTCGCTGGTACCACTGAAGGCATTACCGCCTTGCAAATGGATATCAAAATCAAGGGCATTACCGCTGAAATTATGCGCGAAGCGCTGGCTCAAGCTCGCGTGGCACGTCTTTTCATTCTCGATCAAATGCTTGATGTCATCCCCGTTCCACGCCCTGAACTGCGCTCCTTCGTACCCCGCATCACCACCATGAAGGTGCCCGTGGATAAGATCGGTGCCATCATCGGACCTGGCGGAAAGATGATCCGCGCATTGCAAGAAGAAACTAATACCAAGATTGACATTGCCGACGACGGTACCGTCTTCATCGCAGCCACTGACGGCAAGAGTGAAACTGAAGTACGCGAACGCATTGCCTCCCTTACTGAATCCGCTCAGATTGGCCGTATCTACACCGGCAAGGTTGTACGTGTGGCAGACTTCGGTGCGTTTGTTCAAATTTTGCCCGGTATTGACGGCATGGTGCACATTTCACAACTTGACACCGAACGTGTTGAAAAAGTAGAAGACGTTGTCAAGATGGGCGATGAACTGACCGTCATGGTCACAGCCGTAGATGAAAACGGCAAGATCCGTCTTTCACGCCAGGCTGTGCTTGAAGGCTGGACCCCCGAAGAAGCCCTCGAACATGACAAGGGTGGACGCAGCGGCGGCGGACGTCCAGGCGGCAACCGGGGTGGTGGAGATCGTCGCGGCGGAGACCGCAACAGCCGCCCAAGCGGCAATCGCGGAGGCGATCGCAGCCGCGGTGGAGACCGCAGATAACCATATTGATCAACAGGAGCAATTCACAAATTGCTCCTGTTTTTTTATTGATATACTTTTCCGATTTGCGCCGCAAAATCAAGCAGGCTGAATCGCAAAGCATCAGGCGAAATCACTTTTACGGCATTTCCCCAACCCAGTAAATGGGTTCGTGCAGCGATCAAATTTTCATAGACCAGAATGCCTTTCTGCCAGCCATCGATGTTGGTTTGACTGTCAATGGACACAACCTTATAAGGTATACCCCAATGCGGTGCCAACAAAGAAGCGCTGATCTGCGGAGAAATATGCAGTTCAACAGGGAAGTTGAAAAACTCATTTTCTTCCTGCTCGCAAAGCTGCCTCCACGTGGTTTCAAGATCAAAGTCAAGGGGCCTGATGAAAAAATAATCCATTCTCTCAATGGACAAAAAATCAGAGATACGGCGCATGCGAACCCGTTGATTGACCGCGTAAACCAGGTACCATTCCCCGGCTTTCGCCACCACTCCATAAGGGTCAACTTCCTGTGAAAAAATCATCCCATTCCACAACGGAAATTCGACCTTCAATGTTTGTCTCTCACAAACCGCCTTATATAACTGTTCCAATCTCCCCTCTGCCACCACTCCTGATTGCTGCCACCAGTTCCAGTCAATGTAGAGATTTGGAGAATTCTGTTGATGGTCGGGCAATGAAGCCATGAGCTTTAACAGAGCCCGCTGCATGGTCTTGCCGGTTTCAAGTGAAACAAGGGGATCAGGGATGCGCACAAGCTGCAGGGCGTCCACCTCATCGCGAGTCAGTGTTTTTACCCCTCCCCTATAATCCTCAAGGATGCGCACACCTCCGCCTGGACCGTGCTCGCAGTAAACAGGGAACCCGCCCGCACTCAATTCCTCCAAGTCGCGGAGAATTGTGCGTCTGGAGACTCCAAATTCCGCTGCCAATGAGGCGATGGTCATCTTCTTGCGCTTCTGAAGTATCAATATCAATGAGATCAAACGGTTTGCTTTCATGAGCGTATTGTAATGCAAGAAAGTGACATTAGGTGTCACCTATTAATGAGAAAATACTTTTAACCGCGCGGAATTCAGTTTATGGAGCAAAAAATGAGTTCACAAGAAATCAGGATCGTTGAGTTGTCATCTTTGCGTTATGTCCGTTTTCACGGATTCGGAGAAGGACCTGAAGGAATTGCCATTGAGAAGGCAATGCAATGGGCAGCGAAGAATGACTATTTCAATAATAAGGGCGGTCGTTGGTTCGGGTTCAACAACCCAGATCCAACCCCCGGAAGCAGCAACTATGGATATGAAATCTGGCTGACTATCCCACAGGGCATGCAGATCGAAGATATGGAAGTGCTGGACTATGACGGCGGGTACTACGCCGTTTCGCACTGCGCCGGTGCTATCGATCAGGCTGGCGTGTTTATTCCAGCCGCGTGGAAAGCGTTGGTAGAATGGGTGGAAAACAGCCCTTACCAGATGGGAAAACACCAGTGGTTTGAAGAACAGCTTGCTGATCGAGGAATGACCCATGATCAAATGATCGCCCAGGGAAAAATGAACATGGATCTGTATTTGCCAATTAAAAAATAACCAATATAAAAATTTATACTCTAGCTAAGAGTACAACCAAGAATCCCAATATTTTAATGAACTATCGGGATTCTTGATTTCAATTAACCAAATCAGTTTATTAATGAATTACTTGGTTTATTTGTTCAATTCTCTTTTTGAAGTTGGCAAGACGGGCATCGCCGGGCCGTCCACGCCGAGGAACTCAGACAAAGCAGCGCGAAGCGCGGTGCGGTCATCCCAGGTATACTCGACGGTGCCGAAACACATGGATTGTTCGTGCCCCTTGCCGCAGGACATCACCAGGTCGCCGGGTTTTGACATTTTTACTCCCAGGCGGATCGCATCTCCGCGATCCGGAACGCGAAAGAAATTGACACCTTCCGTTCCACCTGCTTTTGTCGCGGCGTCTGCCATTTCAGTCAGGATGACATCCAAAGACTCGGTGCGCGGATCTTCCGCGGTCAGGATGGTGAGGTCGGCGGTTCTTACTGAGACTTCAGCCATCATGCGCCGCTTTTCACGGTCGCGCAGCCCAGCCGAGCCAAACACGGCGATCACCCTGCCGCTGGTCATTTTGCGGGCGGTTTCAATCGCACGCTCAAGGGCGTTGGGGGTATGCGCAAAATCAACGATGGCGCTGAAAGGCTGCCCCATGTCGATCATTTCCATGCGACCGGATACGCCTGCCAGGTTTCCAATCCCTTTGGCAGCCACCAACGGGTCTATGCCCAGGCCTCTCACAGCTGCTGAAAACGCTGCCAGACAGTTGGACACATTGAAGTCTCCGGGTAGATTACAGTGAACGGGGATTGATTGATCATCAACCTCAACAACAAAATCCACACCTTCGTCAGAATTGTGAATATTGACTGCGTTGAGATCTCCTCTGCCGTTGATGCTGTAACAATACTTGTTATCACGAATAAGATTGTTTAAATATACAAAAGCCTGATCATCGGCATTTAAGACAGACAACCCGATTTTACCGTTTGTTTTTTCCTTTGTTGCTGCAAGCAGGGTAAAAAGTCTGGCTTTTGCGGCGAGATACCCTTCATAGGTGCCGTGATAGTCAAGATGTTCATGGGTGATATTGGTGACAACTGCAATATCATACTCACTGCCAGTAACACGATGTTGGGCAAGGCCATGAGAGGTAGTTTCAAGAACGACATGAGTTAACCCGGCGTCTGCCATTTGCGCCAACAAACGCTGCACCATGGTGGCTTCAGGTGTAGTGACATGAAAGCCTGTATCAATGATCTCATCTCCGATCACAGCATTCACCGTTGAGATCAGGCCTGTCTTAATGCCAGCCGTTTTGAGGATTTGGAAAAGCAGGTTTGAGGTGGTCGTTTTTCCATCCGTGCCGGTCACACCAATCACGGTCATTTTCCGGCCGGGATGATCATAAAAAGAGGCCGCCAGGTAAGCCAGTGTTTCGCGTGCATCATTCACCTTGAGATATGGAACTGACAATTCTTCAATGGGCTGGGTTCCAACCACTGCTACTGCCCCATTCTGAATGGCTGCTGGAATAAAAGCATGACCATCGACACTGCCTCCGCTCATCGCCACAAACAAATCACCGGGATGAACTTCGCGCGAATCAAAATGAATTCCCGAAATTTTGACACTTGTTTGAGAGTTAAAAAAAAGGTTGAAATCAACAGGCAGGTCTTCAAGAAGCTGCTGCAACGAAATAAGTCTGGTCATATTCATGATTTCCACTTTAAGATAAGCAACGAGGGTCTCAATGAACCATTCATCAAGACCCCCGCGCAATTATGGATTAGTTTAAGGATTGGCGTAAATTCTGAATCTGGTTGGCAACAGAGGCGTCAACAACCTTGTCACCCACACGCAAGATCAAGCCGCCCAGGATCTCAGGTTTGACAGAATAAGTCACTTGAACATCGCTGCCCAGTTTCTTCAAGACATCATCTGAAACAGTCTTACGTTCTTCATCTGTAAGAGGTAAAGCGCTGGTAATTTCAGCATCTTTGCCGTTCATCTCAACATCTTGAAGAAGAACAAGCTTGCCTGATTTGATACCAGAGAAAAACTCATTAACCAGGGCATGCTGCCGTTTTTCATCAAGGGTTTCACCGATGATTTTTTGAGCAGCGGCTATTGCCAATGTTGCCACTGAACCGCGCAAGCCAAGAAGCTCTTTTTCTTTCGCCTGGGCAATATCAGCGAGTGCAGATTGGCGCAGCTTTTCTATTTCTGCCTGACCGGCTGCCTTGACGTCTTTATTAGCGGCTTCCGCTTTTTCGTTGGCTTCACGAATAATTTGAACAGCCTTGTTTTGCGCCTCAGTGATTAAATCTTGGGCATCCTTTTCAGCATTGGCACGTGCATCAGCGGCAATGCGAGCATCTTCGATACCTTGATTGATCTTTTCGTTGCGTTTCTTCATGGCGTTTTGCAGGGGTTTATACACCCAGGCAATCAATACCACCATGATGATGGCAAAGTTGATAATCTGAGCGATCAAAAAACCAAGATTAATACCTAGTTTCTCCAAAATAACCTCCTTAAGCCATGCGCTAGAGCACGAAAAGCATCAAGAATGCAATAACCAAACAATAAATAGCAATGGCTTCGGAGAATGCGATGCCGAGAATCATATTGGTCATCAGGCTGCCCGAAGTGTCTGGGTTGCGAGCCATGCCGCCAAGGGCACCCTGTACGCTCAAGCCAATGCCTACACCGGCGCCTGCTGCACCAATCATGGCCAAACCAGCTCCAATAAATTTTGCTGCTTCGATAATATCACCAGTCATTTTTTACAGCCTCCTCGCTAAGATCAGATCAGTAATCGGAATATTACGCGTGTTCTTCTTCGCCGCCGTGCCCCTGAGTGGCCATTGCCATGAAAGTCAGGGTCAGCATACCAAAAACGTATGCCTGAATGGCGCCGATAAATAATTCAAACATCATAATCATGGATGGCACAAAGACAGGAATCATCGCCCCAACAAGTGCCATCAAGACCATACCGGCAAACATATTACCGAACAACCGGAAGGTAAAAGAGAGAATTTTCGAAAACTCTGAGATCAACTCGAGCAGACCAACAATGAAATCCATGAAGCCAAAGAAGGGCTTCTTGAACATGGTGGTGAAGTTAATGAACTTACTGAAGTATTTAAACCCTTGTGCCTGAACACCGATCACTTGTGTCATTACAACTGCTATCAGAGCCAGCGCCAGGGTAAAGTTCAAATCTGTGGACAATGCTCTAAAGAATGAGGTAAGCACGTACCCGTTTTCTGCCCCTTCTTCGCCAACCAGCTTGAACCAGTTGCCACCAATGGATTCAACTGCATATCCGTGTTCACTGTGTTCGAGAATGCCAACCGTTTCAAACCCGGGCAGCAGTTTGATTAAATTGGCAAACAACACCAGAATTAATATGGTGGCAAACCAGGGAAAAATTTTCTTGGCATATTTACCGGCAGAAGATTCGGTCATGTTGTAGAGCATTTCTACGATCATTTCAAACGCTCCGGCAATGCCTTTCGGTTCAAGTCCATTGCGACGGGAACCCCTGCGAACGAGTAATGCGATGATGATGATCACCAAATCCACCAGCAGCATGGCAACCAATGTATTGGTTAAATAAAAATCTCCGATCACCGGAAGGGTGAACAGAGGTTCGTGCATGACACTCTCAGGAGCTACCTGAATGTGCGGTTGAATCGGCTTTGCAATTACTGCGTTACCGATTACCGATAAGACAATAAGTCCTAGAATTATCCAACGATTGACGCCCCAGTGCCATTTACGAGTCTTTTCCAATACCGTCCTCCTCGTTCTGTTTTCGTTGCGGTTGATCCACCTTTAATTTTGAGACCGTTTTCTTCACAACGAAAAACATTAATACCAAAGATAATGGAATACTTGCAACCAACAATCCAACCGTAAACCAGGGTTTTGTTTGCAAATGAGCATCCAACGCCCTGCCCCCCAAAACGGCAGCCAAAATGATCACTAACGTCAGGCAGCCTACTTGTCCAGTCACCGCAGCGACCAGCAGATTGAAACGGTTATTTTTGTTTTTCGGCGATTCTGTAGACATCTTGATAAATTATATCATATTGAAGTCAAGCGATATAACGAATGAATACAGACAAGTACTAACTTTTTTCAACAGTATTACCCCTTATTTTCCCATATGGAAGACACAACAAAACCCCAAAAATCGCGGTACAGATAAAAATGATCCTGATCACAGGGTAAGTCAAACCCAGAAAAAGGTGTGAAGAAAATGCAAGTTGTTTCGCAAGTAATAAATCTTTTTGATCAACATTTTTGTGAAAAAGCCAGAGGGTGCCATCATAACGGTCTGGTTCAATTGAACGCACCAGCCACCTTAACCCGATGGTGTGATCTGCCGGCAATGAGAGGCTTCCTTCTCCTCGCGGAGAGATTTCAAGACCACCGGTTTCAAGGCGACTGATCAAATCGATCTTATTACTTTGGTCATCTTTCTGATCAGGCGCGTAGTGGATTTGAAGGCTGATTTCCTGCTGATCACCTGTTTTAATCCAAACCGGGGTTGTGATGGTCAGGCTTCCCTGCTCGCGCCCCTCCAGCATCAATGGTGCGTCGAATGATTGCGACTGAACGGGCAGAGAAATAACGATCAATCCGACCAGTGACAAACCGATTAAAACAATCCCAAGCAATGGAATCTTGCGCATTTTTTGATTATACAGGCAAAAAAGCCCTGCATTATTGAGCAGGGCTTCAAGAATCAATTAAGACAGGTCAATGATTATTAATTAATGAAGACATCTACCTTTGTACCATCTTCTTCTTCGTCCACCTGAACTCTGAAGGGTTCACCTCTGCGGATGGATTCTTCCGCCTGGTCAATCAAAATCAGGATTGAGTCAGTATCCATCCCTCCAGTAGGTTTGATGTACTGACCAAAGTTATTTAACGCCCACCGGGCAATGTTAAATGGAACCGGCATGCTAAAGACATAAAGGCCGGTTTTATACTCATCTTTGGACTCCACCCTGACATGCATCCAGGGAGATTCCATTAAAGCCCAGCCAAAGATCATTAACCCGACGCCGATGACCAGTGGAATCCATGAAAGCCAGAACCCCCAGCCGAACCCGCTTCTCTGATATCCCTGGTAGATCCAATAGGCAGAAAAACCGGTCAGAATCGCCCCGCCCACGAGGATCATGCTCCAGGCGGCTTTCCAACAACCCGAGGCAGCCGGATTCTGGATCGGCGCAATGGGAGGCATCGAATCCAACACTTCAGGCTGTGGTTGAGTGTCTTCGCCTTGTTCAAGCTGCCCGATCAGTTCCGCGCCTTCTTCGACGCTTAGACTGCCATTTTCAACTTTTCGCAGTATTTCAAGTTTTTGTTCGTCAGTAGTCATTTTTTTATCCGCCTTATCGGTCCAGAGCATTGAGAAGTTTTTCCGCTTCTTCAACGGTGATCTTTTTATCCTGAAGCATCTTTAACACCAGCAACCGTTCTTCATCTGAAACACCCGCTTTTGGATTGGCCGCCTGTGCAGGTTCCTGAGCAGAGAAACCCACAACCTTGTCACGGCGCCCAAACCCTTTTTCATCCAGCTCACGAAAGGCTTTCTCAACCTGCTTGCCCGCTTCACGACTGGCATTTTCAGCTTGTTGCATGGCATGTTCGATTGAAACACCGGCAACCTTAAGCCCTTCCCGTACTTTTCTTGAAATAT
This sequence comes from uncultured Anaerolinea sp., assembly GCA_964468875.1. Taxonomy (GTDB): domain Bacteria; phylum Chloroflexota; class Anaerolineae; order Anaerolineales; family Anaerolineaceae; genus UBA6107. The sequence goes on from CAYXWV010000003.1 coordinate 103,496, forward strand.
CCACCCCAAAATTCTTCCAATGATCTTCATCCCACCAGTTGAATTTTTCATCTTCCCATTCTGGAGTTTCATGATCAGTAATTTGAATTGCATCTCCCGCAGTCAGGTTAACTATAGCCCCACCACTGCCAAGAGGAAGGGAGAATTCTCTTTTAGCCAATTCAGCGTCTTGCCCGCAAGCGTGAATTTTGATTTCCTCTCCTCCACTAATAAGGTTCAGATTGCAGCCTGCTTCTTTTGAGACATAGAGTTTGATCTCAGAACCCGCCTTTGCGCGAATTTCAGGAATATCGGATATGCCCCGAAGATCAATAGCAATTTCATCTCCAGCTGTAACTTCAGTTTTTCCATTCAGGTTGCTCAATCGGGCGTCTCCGCCTATGGAACTGGCGATGAAGGTTTGGGCATTATTCACTGTAAGGTTACTGCCAATTCTCGCAATTTCCACCGCCCCAACAGCATCATGTATCCAGCACTCATCTCCGACGGATTCAATAGACGCTCCTCCCAACTGCTTTAGCTTGAGGTCGCAGCCAACTTTTCCAACAATGATCCTGCCAGAAATGTTGCTCAACTGGCAATCACCGCCAGTTTTTTCAATGGTCAACATCAAACTAGAAGGCAGCATGACCCGGCAGTCTGAATCCGCGCTAATGCGAAATAACCCGTTTTCTTCTCGCATTCGCAAAGAGTCGCCTCGGTCAACGATGACAACAAGATTATTTGTATCGCTTCCCTCCACAGACAGATCCGCCCCGCATTTTATTGCGACCCGAGCATCTGGTTTTACGGGAATTGTGGTTTGTTTCATATCTACCTCTCAATTTCTCTCATTGAGTATTAAATTATTTTTAACTATGATAGCAATATTATTAAGTTTTGTCAATGTTTTTATTGATTTTTCTAATTTTGGCATGAATTTTTATAAGTGTTGTTATCCGCTTTCAAAAACCAGGTCATTTATGGGAAGTCCACCCTAATCAAACGACTTAATTGCTATAATACAGAGATCATTTGAGCGTTCCTGGTTTATTGCCGGGCATTATTTCTTATCATTGGAGATTATATGAAAACAAAATTCGTAATACTTGTCACTCTTATTACCGCTTTTCTTCTTGCAGCTTGTTCAGCGGCAACCCCAACCCCTCAGTATATGCCTGATGGTCCCGAAAAGGATGCAGTGCTTGCAGATACTGATAGTTACATTCAAGATATCGTCACAGGCATCGAAACCAACGATTATGCTGTATTTACTAAAAACTTCGATGACACACTTCTTTCTGCGATGAAGGAAAGCGACTTTTCGCAGCTTGCCAAAACCTTTGGCCCTTTGGGAAAACCTGAATCCATTGAACTTAAAAACGTTGAGATTGCCGGAGAGTATTTCGCGGTTCGCTATATGGTCACTTATACAGAAAAGGTATTGGTTTATAGAGTCGTGGTCAACAATTCCAATCCGCGTAAAATCTCAGGTCTTTGGTTCGATTAATAATTATTTGGTGGGTGTTGTATAATGAATTAGTGGGCAAGTCTGTTATGCCCTTTTCATTTGGGATATAGATAAGGAGAATATAATGAAATTAACCCCACCGAAAGTAATAACCTTCTGGATTTCAATTATCATCGTTGTGCTGGGAGCGTTGATGCCAACATTGATTCCGTCTCTTGGTGGTTATTCAACCATCATCATCATCCTTGGTTTTGTTTTGCTGGCGCTTGGCAACCTGATCAAGGGCTTGTAAGAAATCAAAAGCTCATAAAAAATCCCCGGCTGGAACTTTACAAGCCGGGTATTTTTTTTTATCGTCGTTTAATCCTGTACAGGAAAACCAATCCCAACGGGAAGAATAGTACGCTGCCGCATATCGATATAACCGGCGAAGGGGTTTGGGTTGGCTCTTCAGTTGGAATGGTTTCAGATGCGGGTGTTGCGGTTGGGATTTCGATCAAGGTAGCTGTTGCAGCCGATGGAATGGTATCAGGTGGTAAAGTATGAAATATGGGGGTTTGCGTGAGCCCAGGAAATACGTATCCGTACCCATCTTTCTTGATTTGTCCATCCAGGTACCAGACCAGCAAATCGGCAATCGTTCGAACTTTGTCATCTTTGGGGTTAATATCAAGGGCTATATTAATATGCTGCAAGGCTTTTTCCGCTTCAGGGCGCGTATCAATCCCTTCAAAACCTGCATAATAGGCATAATAACCTAATAAATCAGCATAACCGGCATGCCACAAGGGGTCATACCACTTGCGTTCGATCGCTTTTTCATAAGAAGCCACACTCATGGCAAACAGACTGCGCGCTCCCGGGTCAGAAGAGAAATCGTTATATCGGAAACCTCTTTGCCTCGAAGAAAATGCAAGCTCCTTGTAAAGCTTTGCCAATCTTCCCCATGCTTCTCCATCGTCAGGATGTTTGTTGACTTCCACACGTTCCTTGATCACCTGCTGCCATATAGAAGGCGCAACAAGGGTGATGCGGAAATTGTCAGCTATAGTTGGCTCAAATTCATCAAATACCCACTTCAATTCCCGTGCAGAAAGCTGATGTTTGGCAATGCTCTCTCCAGATGTAAACGGAAGGACATTCAGATCGCTGACTTCATATGGGAAGCGTACATACAGGGTTGCGGAACCGATGGTTCCCTTCCAAGCTGCCCCGGTAGAAAAAACATAGTCATAGCTGATAAAGGGCAGCTCACCTGAGGCTTCAAGCGTATAACTGACTTGAATCATGACATCCTGGTCTGGTGGAAAGGTAACATTAAAAGCCATCCAGGGCACTTCATCCAGATAACCCCAGGGGTCTTCGCCTTCGATCTGCCATGTATTGACGATCGAGCCGTTTACCTTGATTTGCATGTCGCTGATTTTTACCAGGTTGGAATAACCGTCACTTGCACCCATCGGAAAGCGCGCCGCCATGCTTTCAGCCTGAGAACCCAGGTTACGCATGGTGAAATTTGCCGTCACTTTCGCCTGGCCTAAACTTCCTTTTGGCGTGTTCTCCATCACATCAATGATGACTGTCTCTGCCACCATACGGACTTCAGTGATTTCGTTTCCAGGTTCAGGGTTGGCACCCGGTGGCTGGGCTGGCGGGGCTGCATCAGCGTAAGCTGGGAGGTTCCCCCCTCCAATATATAAGGCAAAACCTATTAGAATGATGATTGAAACTTTTTTAATTAGGAAGATGTTTATCATATCTCTAAAAAAGATGAATTCTGACAAAAATGCACTTATGTAACAATTAAGACCACAATTCCAACCAGGATGAAAATTGCTGCCAATACGATCATCGGAGTGCTACCTGCCGCCTTTGGCTCAAGTACTGCCTTTGATGGCTCGGATGGGTCGTAATGAACGGTCACTGCCGCCCCGTTGGGATATGGAGCCAGTTTGCCTGATGCTGTGTTGTAATCGTAGGCAGCACTCCCAAAAGATATTTTCTTGCCCAAATATTTAGTGCCCAATAATTCATACTGATACTCCACTTTGGGAGTATAGGTAACGGTGGTGGTATGCGTTTTACTGTTGTGAGAACGATGCTCTTCAAGTTCTGATGAGAGAACTGTTCCAGCGATGGTCGGCCAGGATTCAGCGGTTTTGGCTTTTCTCATTTGCAGAAGACTAATGGCCAAAAAAACCATGCCAATGACGATAAAGGCAATTGCGCAAATCGTTATGATACCCATAATCACCTCCATCAATTGATCGAATCGATTAATTTATTATGGAACGTGAAAATGGATTTTTCAATAGGGAAAAACATTAACCCAATTGAGACAAAAACCTGCGTAAAACATTTAGATAGGCGCCGTAAGCCTCGCGGTGGATGCTGTGCCCTGCGCCAGGAATGTATGCCGATTGAAGCTGCGGGATGAAAGATTTTAACTCGGTGATGTCTTCTTCTGTCAGGATCGCTCCCAAACTGGGCTCGGCGTGGAGCACCAGCGCTGCGCATGAAACCTGCTTTAACAGATGAGGGTAATCGAGGCTGACCAAATCAGGCAGGCGGATCATTTGGCTGGCATTGGGGCTGTAACGGTGCTTTGAGTTAATCCAGGGCTCGATCTCTTCTTCAGCCCAACTGGGGTTATTCCGAGCTTCAGCAAGCAAGTCTTGATAGGTTTTCCGTTTGTTGCTTTCCATCCATCGAACCAATGACTGTTCAGCCTCACCCTGTTGACCGGGAACAAACCTCCAAAAAGTCGGGGGGTCTTCCAGGATGATGGCGCGCGGTAAATCGGGATAGAGACCTGCCATGGTCAATACCGTGATGGCACCCATGGAATGCCCGAGAAAAATGGGATTGTGAAGGTTCAAACCCCTGGCAAGGTTAGCCAGTGCGGCTGCCAACCCCTGCATGGTGAAACCGTTTTTCGGATCAGAGGACTTGCCGTGACCGGGGGCATCCACCATAACCAGGTCAAAATCGGCAGCCAGATTAGCAGCTAACAGCGGCCAGCATAAGCCGTCATCGGTCACACCATGCGCTAAAATGAGAGAGGGTTTTGACCCACCGGTGCGGTAGTAATTCAGTCGAACCTCATCTGTTTCAAAAAACTCTGATCGATATTCAATCATTTTCATCCTTCCTGGAGTATTTGTCTTTCTCGAAATCTACGATGTGAAATTGATCCTCGTACATGCAGTAATCATGTTCCAAAATAACTTTTTCGATTATATACCGATCGTTTTCAAACAAGAAAGCCGGCTTTTAGTAGAGCCGGCTTTGTAAATCATCTTACCATGTACAATCTGACGGTCTAATGCTCTACCTGAGTCTCTGCCTCGATTTTGAAGCGGGAAACCGTATGCTGCAGATTTCTCGCCATTTCGAGTAATGAGCTTGCCGCCGCAGAGACTTCCTGAACCTGGGCAGTCATTTCTTCAGTGCTGGCGCTCACCTCTTCCACCGCGGCGCTGTTCTCTTCACTGACACTGGCAATATTTTCAATCGCCTGCGAGATTTCGCCAGAATTGGCTGCCATTTCTTCAGTGGATGCCGTGTTCTCTTCCACCACCGCCGAAACGGAATCCACAGCGGTGACCAGTTCTTCAGAAGCGGTTTTCATCTTATTGCTGGCTTCAAGCGCAAGCGTGGATTGCTTGTTGACAGCTTCACCAACTTCTAAAATATCCTCAAGTGCAGTTCCAGCCAAATTGGCGCTGATCACGCCTTGTTCCACTTCTTTGAACCCTTCTTCCATTGCCTTGACGGCGTCGGAAACCGTGCCAAGGATTCCGCTGATTAGATCGCCAATTTCTTTGGTCGCCATGGTTGACCGTTCAGCCAGCTTGCGGACCTCATCTGCCACCACGGCAAAGCCCTTGCCGTGTTCACCAGCCCGGGCAGCTTCAATGGCTGCATTCAGAGCCAGCAGGTTTGTCTGGGAGGCAATCTCTTCAATGGTCGCAACGATAGCACCGATCTCTTCTGATCGTTTGCCCATCTCTTCCACTTTTTCAGCCGAGATGCCCACCTTGCTCTTGATGCTCTGCATGCCTTGCAAGGTTTGCTCTACTGTTTGAGAACCCTTGCGTGCTGATTCTACTGCCTTGTTCGAATCGCTGGTCATCATATCAACGTTTTCAGCCACTTGAAGAATGGCGTTATTCATCATTTCCGTGATGTTTGAAGCCTTGGCAACTGATTCGCTCTGGTCCTGAGCGCCCTTGGCAACCCCGTCAATTGCCTGGGTCAACTGCTCAACAGAAGAAGCCGTCTTGGTGACCGCGGAGGCTTGATCTTGGGTGCCCTTTGCCACCTGCTGGATGGTGGTGGCAATTTGATTGGTGGCATGGCCTGCCTGTTCAGCCGTAGAAGCCAGATTATTGGAGGCTTCATTAACCATTTCGGCATTCTCTTTAACATTCTTAATCAAATCGAAGAGGTTCACCACCATCTGTTTCAGCGAATTGCCCAAAAGATCGGTTTCACCCTTAGGCTCTACTTTTACTGTTAGATCCCCATCAGCAATTTGCTGTGTAAACTTGGAAATCTCTTCCTGGTATTGAATCGTTCGGGTGAAAGCGTGGGCTACCGCGCCCAATTCGTCTTTACGACTGCGTAATTCTGCGCGCTCCTTATCGGTCATGCCGGTCAGTTTGGGATCGCCCACACTGAGCAAATTAGCTGCTTTGACAAGCCCGCGTAAAATCCTGGTAATACTCCTCACAAAGAAAAATGCAATCATCGAACCCACGGCAATGAGCACCAAGAGAATAATGATGATGTAATTTACTTGAGAATTTAGTTGATGCATAGCTTCTGCTTCATCCTGTTTGATCAACATCACCCAGGTGGCATTGGCGGCTTTGATCGGCGCGTAAGCCGTAATAGCAGAATTGCCCATGTAATCAAGCAAGGTCACCACACCTGATTCACCACTCATGGCTTGTGCAAAAAAATCATCCTTAACCTGCATCTCCAGCTCGGAACGGGTTTCAACCCTCCCCTCGGCAAGCAGGTGGTCTTCAAATCGGGACGCAGTCAGGAAGAATCCTTCGTTATTCAACAAGATTGCCTCACCCGTTTCACCAAACTGCATCTCCTTGAAAATTGAAGAAAGGAAATCCATGGTGAGTGTCCCAGCCACCACGCCAATTACCTTGCCGCTGTCATTTTTAATCGGCGCCGACATCGGGATCAACATTTTGCCTGTGGTTTTTGAAATGACAGCTTTTCCAATGATTGGCTCGCCTTTTATGGCGCTGGCAACGTAATCCCGCTCAATCAGGTTTGCAAGTCCGCTGCCATCGGTTTTATATAACTGCATACCGGTGGTGTCTGCGATAAAGAAAATATCAAATGTGCCCATGGTCGCCTGGGCATCCGCGAGAAATGGCTCATACAATCCAGGGTCCATTGAACGGACTTCCGGGGTGTCAGCCAGATGCTGCACAAAATTATATTGATCCATCATCCAGTTGGAAAAAGTCAAACTCTGGCTCTGAGCTGTAACCCCCAGGTTTGTCTCAATCGTTGAGCGAATTGAAGCACGACTGAGTTGAAGGCTCAAAACCATGATGATGATCACCGGAATGGCGACCAGCGCGATGGATAACGTGATTAATCTGGTATTGATGGACTGGAAAACAGAAATCTTTCCACCGCTTGATTCTGTCATTAACGGTTTTTCTTTTTTCATCTAAGCTCCTTATTTCTATTGAAAATCCCCACGCTCAATGAAACAAAAATATAAGGGTTGAATGGGCTGGACAAAACAATAAGATAGTTTGTAATTCCTTACGAAACCAACCTTACTATAAGGAATTATTACTAAAAATCCAATAAAAATTCCGTTAGATTCATTTAAAGGATTGTTAGACAAGTAACGCTGTTTTTAGTTTCTTTTAAAGCAATTCGTATTTCCGTTACGGTTGACAGATCACGGTTTTGCATTATTAATTAGAAATCTGAATTTCAAAGGCATTGACCGCGTATCGGTCAGCCAGTTAAAAAGAGAGAAAAACATGAAAAAGATCATCCCCTCAATGATGTGCGCAGTCCTGGTGATTGCCCTATTGAGTGCCTGCGCCCCTGCCGCCCCCACCGAAGACCCCGGCGCCCTTGCCACCATCGTGGCACAAAGCGTTCAGCTGACTCAGCTTTCAGCTTCACTTACAGAGGTAGTTGCGAAACAATCGGCAACCCCCGCGGTGACGAAAACGCCGTTCAGCACAGCCACGCTCACCATGACCCCCACCATTACCATGACCCCCACCCAGGAAAGCGGATTGTGGCTGACCTTTGACCAAAACACCAACTGCCGTTATGGACCGGGCACAAGCTTTAGCATTGCCGCCCTGGTTGAAGCAGGCACCAAGCTGCAAGCCATCGCTCAAAGCGAGGACGGCGAGTTCTACTATGTGAGATATTTTGACACGTCCAACCATTATTGCTGGGTGTGGAAGCAGACCGCCTATCAATCAGGCACCACCAATGTCGTACCAGTCTATACCACCGTCCCTTCTGCCACGCCTTCCATCACCCCCACAGCGGCGGCCGGGTTCACCGTCTCGTATAAATCCCTGCAAAGCTGCTCCGGCAAATACTACCTGCTGTTGAGCATCAAGAACACCGGGTATCTCACCTGGCAGTCCATCAAAATCACCGCGACTGACAACACCAACAATACCACCGTCACTCATTCGTCAGACAATTTCACCGCTTACGCAGCCTGCGGCATCGGCTTGCAGCAGGGTGATCTGACCACCAACGAACCGGGTGATGTGGCAACCTATAACCCCGGCGAATTCAGCTATGACCCAACCGGCCATAACCTGACCGTGACGATCAGCCTGTTCTCTGAAAAAGGCAATGCCGGAACAGTGGTGACAAAAACAATCGCAGTTAATCCTTAATCCAAAAAACATCAACAAAAAAGGGAATCTTGAGACTTGAGATTCCCTTTTTTGATTGTTACTCCATCCTCTTTTTCTTTGTAATCTTTCTAACTCTTTGCGGCCTTCTTCTTCCTTGAAAGATATGCATACACAAATCCGATTGAAAGAAGGATATAGATCACGGGGATGATCCACACCAGGCCGTTGCCGGTGCCAGAGATGGCATCCCATAATCCGATCACAAAACCAGTCAATGAGAGTGTCGCTGCGCCAAAAGCGACACCGATCAGGGCTTCATCAAGTGTCTTCACGGCGCGCAGCACCCACCAGGTAACCGCGATGCCGAACAATGCGGATCCCAGGTATCGGCAAATAAAACGTTCAGAATCGTTGATTTGAACCCCGAAAATACTCATCACAGAGTCAGGGATTAACATGAATCCCAACCCAAACAAGGCAGCAACGACAGCGGCAATGATCATAAATGTGCGAACATTCACGGCTTACCTCCTATTTGATCAACAACTGATTAATCCAAAAACACCTTCCTGCTCTGAAGGGAAGAAAACTCACACGACAATATTTTTGGCGATTATTGATGCGGGCGTTGTGAAACTCGGAGGTGGTTCAGAGTCACCTTCATTATAGAGTGCCAAAAAGTCAAAGTCAATCAAGGCACTCGGATTGCCTATATCGTTCTAAAATATAACCCTGATCAATAGATCAGACTTTGGTCAATACATAGGTAGTTATAAACAATCAACGCGCCAGTGGTTCTTATTAGGCACATGAAGTTGCGTTCGCGGGCGGCGACTTCCAACAAAAGCTTCAAGCCTGAAATTCCGGTGCCCTCCTGAAATTTTACCCCAAGGCATTGATCAATCCCACCGAGATGACGAGTGCCCACACGAAGAAAAAACCGTATGACCCTGTTCTTCACCGCTTCCTCCACCCGAAATAATGTCGCGAATATCTTCATATAAACGGGTATTTTTACGCAAACGATGTGAAATTTATGTCGTTTCTCAGATAAAAACCAGGATATGAATGAAACTGCGTTATACTTTAGACAATATATTGTCTTATTTTTGAATTGGACTTCACATGAATTCTTTTTACGTCCAACAAATCTTTGCCACCATTTTCGCGCTGAACAACAAGATCCAGGAGTACAGCAACCGGCTCTCGGGCAATATCACCCTGCGCCAGTTTATGCTGCTGCTGGCAATCGAGCACATCCCCGCGGATTCGCGCAGTTATAACCGCATCGCCGATAAAATCGGCACGAGCAAACAAAACGTGAAACAGATCGTCGAGACCCTCGAAAAGAAACATTACGTGACGGTAACAGCCAGCCCAACCGACAGGCGGGCGGTGAACGTCACTTACACCCAGGAAGGGATGAACGCGGCGGTGGGCTTCGTCAAAGCCACCAAAGAGATGATCAAGGGCACCGCCGATCAATTCACCGCTGAAGAATTAACCCAATTATGGGACTTGCTCAAACGACTTTACGCCTTTGACGGAATTGAAATGAAAGGCTTCGACCAACATGACTCATAGAAATGGAAAACATCATGGATAAAACAAAACTGATCCGCTACCTGGCAATCACCTTTGCCTTCTCTTATGCCCTTTGGAGCATTGTGATTCTGCTGACCCGCCTGCTGCCCCTCACACTGGAGAATCCGTGGTGCATGGGGCTGATGCTGCTCGGCTCTTTTGGACCGATGGCTGGTTCATACGTTGAGAAAAAGCGGGATGGCTCGGTCAGGAACCTGATTGACTTTCTCAAAAAAGCCTTTGACTTCAGAACCCGCCCGGCTGCCTGGCTTCTGGTGATCGTCTTTACAGCGCTGTTTTTCCTGTATCCGCTGGCTGCCGGCAAGGTGACCTATGGGGCGCCCTTTTACCAGGCGCTGCTGATGATCCCGGTGATGCTCTTCGGTGGCGGCATGGAAGAAACCGGCTGGCGCTGGCTGCTGCAGCCCGAACTGGAAAAAAAGTACCCGCTGTCGCTTGCGTCCCTGATCACCGCGGTGATCTGGACGGCATGGCACCTGCCCCTTTTCTTAATCAAGGGCTCTTCGCAATCCCAAACCAACCTGGTGTCGTTCTTCATTTTGGTGATCGGCATGTCGTTCATCCTGGCTGTGCTCTACCGCGTCAGTCAGAAGGTCAGCCTGTGCATTTTGGTGCACTGCGCCCTGAACGCCTTGCAGATGACGCTGATGTTCAAGGAAGAGCTTTTCACGAGCATGATGATCAGCGTGATCCTGGTTTGCGCCGCGCTTTCGGCCGATGCCTGGTGGAAAAGAAAAATAGCATCACAACCCGGTCAGTGACGGTTTCGTAATAAAAGTAAGTTTTTGAGAAATCAACTTGCCAGATATTGGGCGGCTTGTTCAGGCGAGAGGCGGATGAGAGACTGCTCATCTTCGGTGCCGTTGACAAGGTATTCGTAATCGGTCTTGTAGAGGTAATAAGTGCCGCAATGCGGACACTGCCAGAGGTGCAACGTGCGGCTGTCAACAGGTTTAAGTTCACGTACCTCCACAAGAGAGGTTGAGGCGGCAGGAAGAAAGGTGTCGTTTTCAGGCCAGCCGTATTTCTGCGAAGCATATTCAGCCTCTTTGAGCTGGGAACAAACGGCGCAGAACGCAAGGTTCTGCGTCTTTGAGTTCTCTGAGGGGATTGCCTGCAGCCGGGCTGAAACAGAATCGCAGTAACTCGACCAGCCAAAATCGAAGAGTGCCTGTGTTGAGAGGGCCTGCTCCAGATTCGGAAACAGAACAGACAGAAAGGGATTTTCCTGCAGCAAATTACTAATGCTCTCGCGTGCGCCCTGGCGGATGCGTTGAGCATCCGAGGCGTAGCCGTGATCTTCCGCATCATTGGCGTTGCCGAATTCGGTCAGGTAATGGTTGAGGGTTTGAAGTATCTCAGATTCTTGTGAAGGGACTGTTGTCATGGGGGTTGGTCCGAGTTTCGAATAGATGAATAATGTCATTATATAAAATAAAAACCACTAATCAAGAAGAAAAGTGGTTTTTGTCGGGGAGGGTCGCACAGCACACCGTAAGTGCGGATTTGATACCCCTGCGGGGCACTTACCGCCGATCTCCCGGTCATATTTTCTCATTCGGACAAAAAGCAGGAATCAAACACTCAGATTACCAATTAGCAATCCCTACTTCCTTCAGATAATCAATCGCGGCTCGCGTGAGAACATATTTTCGTACACTCTTGCCATGTTTTACCGCCCTTGCCATTCTATCAGGTGTTACATCATTTCTTCCGCGATCGCCACCAAACGCTTCGCATGCCCAATTTAACCGTCCCCTTCCTCTTGGATCGATTCGGCATAACTGAGACATTTGGATATATTCAAATTGCTCGCATTTTTTCTTTGACGGGAGTTGCTCTTCCGGCGTCGGCGGATCATATGGTAACCATACATAATTCCCTTCATAATCGTTCATCATAATCTCCTATTAACGAACAAGTAGAAAGAATCAAAAGGGTTTTGATAAAGTCACATTACCGATAATGTACGATAAGCAGGTAATGGCAATTATTTAATTGTCTTTTCAATAATGGAATAAATAAGGATTGTTAATTACTGTCGGGGCGGGCGGATTTGAACCGCCGACCTCCCGGTC
>CAYXWV010000004.1:0-64599 GCA_964468875.1 uncultured Anaerolinea sp.
GAGAACGTGGTTTTCTATCCCATCTCGCAGCAAACCTACACCATGTCCATTGCTCCCAGCGAAGGTATGATACAGGGTGATGATTCCATTGCCGCTCGGACACTCGACGGACAGGAAATTTATGTAGATGCCTCGGTGATCTTTTCCATCGACCCCACTAAAGTAGTGGATGTACACATCCAATGGCAGGATCGTTATGTAGATTTGATTCGCGCTCAAGTTCGTGGGATCATCCGGGATGCGGTATCACAATACAGCGTGGACCAGGTAGTCAGTGCCAATCGCTTTGAAATGGTGCAAAGTGTTGAAGATAATTTAAGAACAGAATTGGAAGAAAACGGACTCATGCTTCAGGATTTCGTACTGCGCAACATCGCCTTCTCTGAAGAATACGCCGCTTCAGTGGAACAGAAACAGATCGCCGAACAGCAGGCGCAGCAGGCAAAATTGGTGGTTGAACAGAAAAAACAGGAAGCCGAACAGGTTCGCGAAGTCGCCAAAGGTCAAGCAGATGCCGCCGTGACCAAGGCACAAGGTGAAGCCCAGGCTCGCTTGATCCAGGCGGAAGCCGAAGCCCAGGCGCTGCAGATGATCGCCGACGTGTTGAAAAATAACCCCGATTTGATCAATTATCAATACGTCACCAACCTCAGCGACAACATTGAAATGATGCTGGTGCCCAGCAGCTCGCCGTTCATCCTGCCCTTCCCCAATTCGCAGGCAACCACAAACCCATAAATCTTTTCAATTGATTTCCGAAATCCCCGGAGGATTAAAACCCCCGGGGGTTTTTTTACCTGGAGATAACAGATTCGCATGAACCCTGATGGTCATTGCCAGAGAAATTTGACCCTGCAAAAACCAGCACTTATTTTCCGGGTTATCCACCTTGCGTACGCCCATGTTAAAATAGATCCATGGCTGAAATCTCTGAACACATACAGGGCATTCTTTCCACCCTGCCCACCAAACCGGGCTGTTACATCATGCGTGACGTGAGCAACACCGTCATTTACGTCGGCAAAGCCATCAACCTCAAAAACCGAGTGCGCTCCTACTTCCAGGAACGCGCCGATATGGACCGCAAGACGCGCAAACTGGTCACCCAGATTCACGACCTCGAGTGGATCGTGGTTGGCTCGGAACTCGAAGCGCTCATCCTTGAGATGAACATGATCAAAAAGTATCGTCCGCGCTTCAACGTGCGCCTCAAGGATGATAAACGCTACCCCTACATCAAGGTTCACCTGACGCAAGCTTTTCCCAAGGTTACCGTCACGCGGGTGATGGTCAAGGATGGCTCGCGCTATTTCGGCCCCTACACCAGCGTCTGGGCAGTGCACCAGACCCTCGACCTGCTGCGAAAAATCTTCCCCTACCTCACCTGCGACCGCGAAATCACCGGCCGGGATCCGCGCCCCTGCCTGTATTACGATATCAAACTGTGCAGCGGACCCTGTATCGGCGCCATTACCCAGTTGGGCTACATGCAGTTGATCAACGAACTGTGTTCCTTCCTCGACGGACACACAGACTCCATTGTCAACCGCCTGCAAAAAGAGATGAACGAAGCAGCTGAAACCCTTAACTTTGAACGGGCGGCAGTGCTGCGCGACCAATTAAATTCAATCGAAAAGGTGGTTGAAAAGCAAAAGGTCATCACCAGCGATCAAAGCGACTCAGACGTGTTGGCGCTGGCACGTGCAGATGGCGAAGCCTGCGTGCAGATATTTTTCATCCGCAACGGCAAACTGATGGGGCGAGAATACTTCATCCTCGAAGGCACCGAAGAGATCACTGACAACCAGGTAATTGGTGAGTTTCTCAAACAGTTTTACAGCGAAGCCGCTCTGATCCCCGACAAGGTGCTATTGCCCAACGAGGTGGAAGAAGCCCAGATTATTCAAACCTGGCTCAACACCAAACGCGGCGGTAGCAAGATGCAGATGCTGGTGCCTAAACGCGGCACCTCCCGCGACCTGGTCAAAATGGCAACCGAAAACGCGGTCGAGACCCTGCAAGCCCTGCGCTCGCAGTGGGAAGCCGACAAAAACAAACAGGTGCAGGCGCTCACCGAGCTTCAGCAGGCGCTTGATCTCACCGATCCGCCCAACCGCATCGAGTGCTACGACATTTCCAACACCCAGGGCACTTCCTCCGTGGGCAGCATGGTGGTCTTTGAACAGGGCACACCCAGCAAAGGCATGTACCGTCACTTTAACATCAAAACCGTCACCGGACCAGACGACTTCGCCAGCATGGAAGAGGTGCTCACCCGCCGGTTCAAACGCTGGATTTCTGCGCAGGAAAAACAGGAAGTGGGCGCCAAACCAGATCCTTCTTTTTCGGTGCTGCCCGATCTGCTGATGGTGGACGGCGGCAAGGGCCAGCTCGGCAGGGCGGTCAAGGTGCTCGAAGAGTTTAATCTCAGCGACCGCGTGCCTCTGGTGGGTCTTGCCAAACAGCAGGAAGAGCTTTTCAGACCCCATATTGACAACTCCATCATCCTGCCGCGCCATTCGCAGGGGTTATACCTGATCCAGCGCGTGCGGGATGAAGCCCACCGCTTCGCCATCACCGCCCATCGCAAAGCCCGCGGCAAGGTGGGTATCGCCTCCCGCCTGGATGCCATCCCCGGGGTGGGACCCAAACGACGCAGGGCGTTGCTCGAGAAGTTCGGGGATATCGAAAGCATCCGCAATGCCCCCATTGAGGAATTAACAAAACTCCCCGGCATCACCGAGGAGATTGCTCTTGCCTTGCAAGCCGAACTGGATTAAGGTCCCTTGACTACGGGCAGCCCGGCAGCCTTCCAGGCATTGAGTCCGCCGGAGACGCTGATAGTGTTCATTATGCCAGCCTGGCGTAGAAAATCTCTGGCTTCTGCGCTGCGGTTGCCGCTGCGGCAGATGATTAGGATATCGCGATCTGTGGGAAGTTCATCCACTCGACCAGGAAGTTCCTCCAGAGGAATCAATACAGCCCCATCTACATGCGCCTCATTCCATTCTTCGGGCTCGCGAACATCCAGCAGATAAGCGCCTTCAGCGAAAAGTTCCGAGGCTTTTTTAACTGTCACGCTGCTGCTTGCCTGACCCGTTTGACTGGTTGCGATCAATGCCGCGATCACCCCCAGCACGACCACAGCCGCAAAAATCCAGATGAGGTTGTTTTTCTTTTTTGCTTGTTTCTGATGCTGTTTCTTTCTGTTTGCCATGGTCTTTTCCTCAATACTGAAATAATGTAATAATTATATCTGGATTTCTCGCAAAACTTTCGCCGCGGATTCCGCGGTGATGTCGCGCTGGGGCATGGCAAGCAGTTCAAACCCCACCATGAACTTGCGAATGGTGGCTGATCTGAGCAGGGGCGGATAAAAATGCGAGTGCAGCACCCATTCAGGATGTTGCTGCCCATCATAAGGCGCCTGGTGAAAACCCATCGAATACGGAAATGACACATTAAAAAGCTTATCGTATCGCCTGGTCACTTGAAGCATGATCTCCGCCAGCGATGTGCGGATGCCGCCGGTGCAGTCTGCCAATCTCAACAGTGGACGGGTGGCAACCACCATCACCTCAAAGGGCCAGATCGCCCAGAAGGGCACCACGGCGATGAAGTCGCTGTTTACAGTCACTAGGCGATCGCCTCGTTCCAGTTCAACCCTGGCATAATCGAGCAGCAGCGTGGATTGACGCTCAAGATAATAATTACGCTGAGCAGACAACTCTTTTGCCGGCTCGTTGGGAATGGTGGAGGTCGCCCAAATCTGGCTGTGCGGGTGCGGGTTGGAGCAGCCCATCATGGCGCCCTTGTTCTCAAACACCTGCACGTACTGCACGTCAGGCTTTGCCCCCAGCACCTCGCTCTCGTCCGTCCAGGCGGCGATCACCTTTTCAACGTCCCCGGTGCTCATGTCGGGCAGGGTCAGATCGTGGCGCGGAGAAAAACACACCACCTTGCAGTAGCCCGTTTCGGGTTCCTGCCTCAGCAGGGGATGGCTGGCTTCGACGGCAGCCGATTCTGGCAGCAGCGCCGGAAAATCATTGTCAAAAACGAAGGTGTCGCTGTAAGCCGGGTTCACCGCCCCCGACGCCCGCTGGTTGCCGGGGCAGAGTGAACACTGCGTGTCGTAATGCGGCAGGTCGAGCTTCTTTTTCTCTTCAACCTGCCCCTGCCAGGGGCGGTTGGTGCGCTGCGGAGAAACCAGCACCCATTCATTGGTCAAAGGATTAAAACGCCTGTGGGGAGAAGTGGACATGACAGCCTCCTGCTAGATCAATAATACCGGTAATTATACCCACCGCAAGAGGTCAGAAATTTGGCGAAAGCGGGAAAAAACATCACAGAAGCGGTCAAACAACCTTCACCGCATCCCGGAATCTTGTCTGATAAATGAATATCGGTATCTCGTCATTTGTTATTCTATTCCCGCTTACCCTCGCCCAACCCCTCAAGGATGGCTTGCATCAGAGAAGCATCCCCCTGGCTGATCTCCCAGATCATCACGCCAGCCAGCCCCTGGTCTTTAGCGTAACCGGCTTTAGCTTCAAGCGAACGGGCATCGTCAAAGCTGATAAAAACCTTCTCTTCGGCATCATACAGCCACGGCACATGCGCCTGATCGTCCCAGAAATACGACCAATCCGCGAGATAGCGATCTCGAAGGTCGTTGTAAGAAAACGCCCCCTCAGAGGACCCCGGCGGCATGCCGGAGGCTGCCTGGTACAAGCCGTTGTTGACGTTCTCAACCCCCGCCCAGCCCTTTCCATAAAAAGGAACGCCAAGCACCAGTTTACCTGCCGGGACGCCCCCCGCAAGATAGGTTTGAACCGCGGCATCCGCGGTTAACCCGGCGTCCGCGGGGTCATCCGTTGAACGGAAGAGAGGCGCGTTGAAGTTGGTGGTGCTTTCCCACAAGCCGTGAAAGTCGTAAGCCATCAGGTTGATCCAGTCCACGGATGCGGTGATGCCCTCCAGGTCGAGGTTGCGGATAATTTCAGTCCCGGTCGGCGCCGCAATGGTCAGCAGGTAATGCTTTCCATCCACAGCACCCAATTCATCCAGCTGCCCGCGGACTTCTTCGAGTAGCAGGGTGAAGTTTTGCCTGTCCTCCGTCATTCCGTCGCTCAAACCGCCGCTGACCGGATATTCCCAGTCAATATCCAGGCCGTCAAACACGCCGGGGTACTGCTTGAGGAACAAATCCACGCAGGAGGATGCGAAACGCTGCCGCGACGCGTCATCTTTTGCCGCGTTTGAGAAGTTCCCAGACCAGGTCCAGCCGCCAATCGAGATCAACACCTTCAGGTCAGGATACTGCTTTTTAAGCTGCAAAACCTGGTTGAAATTGCCGTGAAACAGCGCCGCGGGGTCATCCGCCTGCCCGCTGACACTCTCCTCGGCATTGTAAACACGTTCCACATCCTCTGTCAGGTCACCCAAAACGCACTCCCCATCCACGGATACGTTGGCAAAGGCATAATTGAGTTGCGTCAGGGATTCAACCGGCATATCCTTTAGAAAACGCCCTTGTTGAGCTGCCCAGGCTGGATAGTAGCCGATCACCAGTTTGCTTTCGGGCATAGTTGTCTGCTGAACCTGGTCAGGCTGACAGGCGGCAAGTAGAAACAGTAATACCATCGAGATTGAGAAGATTTTTTTGGTTATCATCATAAATCACACTGAAAAGTTTACCCTTCAGAGAAAAAGAAGACCCTGATAATTTCAGTTTTTTGATGAACCCGAATCAAGGCACACGAACCTGTTCAAAACTGACTACCCGGTTACGCCCCAAATTTTTTGCGTCGTAGGTGCAGCGATCCACCAGTTCGATAAAAATATCAATGGATTCACCATCATATTGTTTCAACCCACCGCTGATTGTTACCTTGATTTGGTTTTCGAATTCTTCCGCTTGAATGGCGCTGCGGATTTTTTCCGCCACGGCGAGCGCATTGTGTTCGCTGCAATCAGGCAAAATGACCATGAACTCTTCACCGCCGTACCGCCCCACGATATCCGTCACCCGCACATTATCCTTGATCAGGCTGGCAGTCTTCGCCAGAACGTGATCCCCAATAAGATGGCCATATTGATCATTGATTTTCTTGAAAAAATCCAGGTCAAGTAGAAGAACGCTGAGGGGTTCATGGGTGCGTTTACTGCGCATCATCTCATAATCAAGCTTCTCAAACAGGGTGCGGCGGTTATTGATTCCGGTTAGAAAATCGGTGCTGCTCATTTCTTTAAGCAGTTCGTTTTGCTGACTGAGGGCTTCTTCCATCTTCTTCTGCTCGGAAATATCAAACACAATCCCAGCCACCAGTTCAGCCTTGCCAAATTCATCCCGTTTGGATATCTTGCCCCTGTCATGGAACCAGAGATAGCTGCCGTTTTTGTGCCTGATCCGGTAAGAACATTCGTACGCCGGGCTCATACCGTACAGGTGGCTGCGCATGTTTTCCATCACGCGATCATAATCATCAGGATGAAGCTTTTCAGTAAAAAACTCAAATTGGACCGATTCCGGCAATTCCAAACGATCATATCCCAAAGCTTGTACTTTTAGATTGTTGAACAAAACGGAATTTGTTTTCACGTTCCAATACCAATTACCAAGATTTCCAGCCCACGGAAAGCTGATGGTTTCCTGTTGATTCTTTTCTTCACTTAAGGCATCTAAAAAAACTGTCAGTTCCTTTACTTTTAAGATCAACTCGCTCTTCGTCATTTTCGCCAAAGGCTTCATCACTTTCCTCCTACTGATAATGAACTGTCTTATAAGTATTATAGGTTTTTAATGAACAGATACAATCTGGCAAATTGGGTGATTAATTCCCCCCAAAAAAAGTCGCCCAACGGAACTGTCATCTGAAAAGTGCTTGATGGGGTTTATAATTCCCTCTAATTGTTAATATTTCAATCCAAGATGGTAAACAATTCAACAAAATGAGA
Organism: uncultured Anaerolinea sp.; assembly: GCA_964468875.1. Lineage (GTDB taxonomy): Bacteria > Chloroflexota > Anaerolineae > Anaerolineales > Anaerolineaceae > UBA6107. The sequence continues at coordinate 6,958 of CAYXWV010000004.1, forward strand.
TTGCCTTTTTTTGCCAAGAAAACTAAGCGCTGGCTGGCGGATCTGCCGGTCGGCGGGTCATGGGGACGTTCACTTCAAGAACAGGCTCAAAAAAACCTGCGCTGGTTCTGGTTTGATGGTCTCTTTGCTTCGGCAGGTGACAACATCATTATTAATTACGTCAGCCTTTATGTTCTGATCTTGGGGGGGACAGAAGTCCAGGTTGGTTTGATGAGTTCCATCTCCAGCTTTTCGGGGGCGCTGATGCTCTTCTTGGGGGCACTTCTCGCAGAGCGAATCGGAGATCACAAGAAGATTTCCATCATTACTGGCGGATTCATTGGCCGCTTCGCAGTGTTAATGCTGGTGTTCGTGCCAATTCTGTTCCGCGATCTCAACGTGGTTTGGTTGGCGATCGCTTTTTCTGTCATGCGCGACATGTGTAACAACTTTGCTTATCCATCATGGATGTCAGTGGTCAATGAAACAGTGCCCATTGAAGGACGCGGCCGTTACTTCGGCGCCAGGAACTTTATCATGAACATCTCCAACATCCTGGCCACCCTGCTTGCCGGCAAATTGATCACCCTTTTTACCGGCCATCTCGGCTACCAAATCGCGATGGGGCTGGCGTTTGTGATGGGCGTGGGTTCGGTCTTCAGTTACGCTCACATCAAGACCCAGCCAAAGATCTCCCAGGTTAAAAAAAACACCAGGGTTTCCTTACATTCGGTGCTTGGTTTATTAAAGGGGCAACCTCAATTCGTTGCTTTAATCCTCATCACCGGATTGTGGAACTTCTCAATCAATGTTTCGGGCCCTTTTTTCAACGTCTTCATGGCAAAAGACCTGCATTTTTCAGCTTCTACTGTCGGTTTAATGGCTGTGGTCACTTCATTGACAGGTTTTTTGGTTTTTAACCGCATCGGCTCGCTTTCTGACCGCTGGGGTCCTCGCAAAGTTCAACTGATCAGTATGTGGCTCATTCCCCTGATGCCCATTGCCTGGATCTTTGCCAAAACTCCCCTGCACGTGGCAATCATCAACGCGTTTGGCGGTGTGATGTGGGGTGCCTATAACCTGACCTCCTTCAACTTGATGCTGAACTCAATCCCCAAAGCCCAGGTGCCGCGCTATTCTGCCATCTATCAGATTATAGTGGTACTGTCACTGGCATTTGGCGCTCTTTTGGGCAGCGCCTTGATCACTGATTATGGATTTGTAATTCTGCTGATTCTCTCTGCTATCGGGCGTGTTGTTTCTGCGATCTTGTTCTCATTTCTCGTTCATGAGCCAGCCAAAGAAGAACCTGCTGCAGATCAAGCCTCGAATTAGCATTCTGTTTACAGCTATTGGCATTGGTATAATCAGGTAATACTTTAGATTACTTATTTGAACAGGATCAGGATGAACGACAAGCAAATCATCTTTTCATTGGTAAAGGTCGGAAGGGTCTATCAACCCAACAACAAACAGGTACTTCGAGACATCTCTCTAGGTTTCTATTATGGCGCCAAGATCGGTGTGCTCGGTCTGAACGGTGCCGGTAAAAGCTCCCTGTTGAAAATCATCGCCGGAAAGGACGAGGGCTATACCGGTGAAATGGTTTTCTCGCCGGGTTATTCGGTCGGGCTGCTTGAACAAGAACCTGTTTTGGATGAAAACAAGACCGTCCAACAGGTGGTGGAAGAAGCTGTGCAACCGCTAGTGGATGTGTTGAAACGCTATGATGAGGTGAACAACCTCTTCGCCGAACCGGATGCCGACTTTGACGCCCTGCTGGCGGAACAAGCCAAATTGCAGGATGAAATTGAAAAACACGACGGCTGGACGCTGCAAAACCGCCTGGATGTAGCCATGGAAGCCCTGCGCTGCCCACCCGGTGACGCCCCGGTAAAGAACCTGTCTGGTGGTGAACGCCGCCGCGTGGCACTCACCCGTTTACTGCTCAAAGAACCGGATATCCTGCTGCTGGATGAACCCACCAACCACCTGGATGCCGAATCCGTGGCCTGGCTGGAAAGACATCTACAGCAATACAAGGGAACGGTGATCGCCGTCACCCACGACCGCTACTTCCTCGACAACGTTGCCGGCTGGATCCTTGAACTGGATCGCGGTTTCGGCATCCCCTGGGAGGGTAACTATTCTTCATGGCTCGAACAAAAAGAAGACCGCATCCGCCGCGAAGAAAAGAGCGAGACAAAACGCCTCAAAACCCTCGAACGTGAACTCGAGTGGATTCGCATGAGCCCCAAAGCGCGCCAGTCCAAGGGCAAAGCGCGTTACACAGCCTATGACAACCTGCTCTCTCAAGAAGCTGAAAAACGCCGCGAAGAACTTGAAATCTACATCCCACCCGGTCCGCGGCTGGGCAACAAGGTCATCGACCTTGTCGGGGTCACCAAAGCCTACGGAGACCGCCTGCTTCTGGATAATATGAACCTATCCATTCCGGCGGGCAGCATCGTAGGCGTTATCGGCCCCAACGGTGCAGGTAAAACCACCATGCTGCGGCTGATCACCGGTCAGGAAAAGCCAGATCAAGGCAATATCGAGATCGGGCAAACCGTAAAACTGACCTATGTGGATCAAAGCCGCGCCGCCCTTGACCCTGAGAAAACAGTCTGGGAAGAGATTACCGATGGAGAAGAATTTATCATGCTCGGCGGACAAAAACGTAATTCCCGGGCTTACGTCAGTGCCTTTAACTTCCAGGGCACCGATCAACAAAAAAAAGTCGGCACCCTCTCTGGCGGTGAACGCAACCGCGTCCACCTGGCAAAAATGCTCCGCGAACAGGGCAATGTGATTCTGCTCGATGAACCCACCAACGATCTGGACGTCAATACCCTGCGCGCCCTCGAAGAGGCACTCGAAGATTATGCTGGTTGTGCCGTGGTGGTTTCTCACGATCGCTGGTTCCTCGACCGCATTGCCACCCACATCCTTGCCTTTGAAGACGACAGCACGGTCTGGTTCCAGCCCGGCAACTGGTCGGATTATGAGGTGGACCGCAAGAAGCGCCTCGGCATCGAAGCGGATACCCCCCACCGGGTAAGATACCGTAAACTGACCCAAAACTAGGTGAGTATAAAGAGATATAAACAAAGCAAGGACATTGAATTGAAATGCCCTTGCTCTTTATGTTGCCGTAGTTTCAGCGTTCGCTGAGACTTTTGATGGTCAACAGCATTTTTCTTTCCATGACAAAAGAAATTGGCCTGATCATTTCCCACATACCGCCGGTCATGTTGGTGCTGGTGCGGGTAATCAACCGGGTGGTACCGTCAGCCTGGGGCAAAAGCACAAACTGCCAGGTTTCTTCCCATTGGTCACCGGTTTTGTGTCCAAAAATGACCGCTTCATCTGGTAAAACCCGGGCAACAATATAAGGCGGCGGAGCAAAATCACCGGCACACATTTTCATCAAATCGCCCTCTTTCAGATTTTGCCACTCAGGATGAATCGTCTCGTCTTTTGCCATCTTACAGCCTACCAGGTTTTCAAGCCAGGTATAGCTGTACATGCCTGATTTATCTGCGCCCGTCTGCAGAATCCACTGATAAATATCCTCAGCTGAAGCCTTAATAGTCACCGCCCGGTTTGTCACCCTGGAGGGATGGTCAATCAAATCGTCCCCCGGAAGTGTTCTATTTCTTTCTTCCGGTTTGGTCCCCCAACGATCCATCCAGGGGGTCAAAATGACCACCAACAGAACCAACACAAGCAGCACTCCAAGGATAATTGCCAAAATGATCAAGAATTTTTTCATCAGACACCTTCAGTTTTCTATACAAATTTTATAACACATGGATGACCTATTTGATTCCTAATAAAAAGCGAAACACCCGAATTCTGCGCAATATTTCATAAACTGCAAAAGTGATGAGGGTTGACGCAGCCACCATGATAATATACTTGAGGGCAACACCTGTATTCAATTGGATCGTGAGATAAGCTGCTGTGGTAAGAATCACAAAATGCAACAAATAGAATGGAAAAGCTGCCCTGGATAAATAATCCAACATCTGGTTGCCCCTTATAATCAAGCGATGGCCAATTCCGAGCAACCCGAAAAGCAGAAAGAGTCTCACCCCTTGCTCCATCAATCCTTTACCAATCCAACCTGCCGACCAGGCGGAATAATCTGTCTTCCACATCATGCTGCCAACAAACAAAACGACACCCAATGCCAGGCTAAAGAACGCTTCACGATCCACCGCCTTTTGATAACGAGCATCGGTCATGATCAGATACCCCAACAGAAAGGTGCCGAAATAGTAGATCGGGTTTTTATCGCCCAACAGATCAATCCCTGCGCCAAGAGAAAGTGGAATCAAGAAAAGGTAAAGCGCGAAGGGTTTTACAAAAAATGCCGCCGCTTTTTGGGCAAAAGCTGATTGCCGGTTTCTTTTTTCTGCAAGAAACACGGGCAATCCAATCACAGAAAAGAGGAATAGGTACAAGATAAACCACACATGCCCGGGGGTAAACGTTCCGCCAATGCCTGTCAATTCATTGGGATCAATTCTGAAAAAACCTGTGTAATGCTGCAAAAACGGAATTTCATTCCCCAGCCATAATCTTGAAATATAAGTCATGGGAGGGACAAGGATCATTATCGTAAAAAATGCCGGAATCAGCAGCCGTTTTACACGCTCCACCAGGTAATCGCCCGGGCGCCGCTTTTGAAGCGCGAAGAACGTGGATGCCCCGGCGATGGCAAACAAAAGCGGCATGTGAAACTGATGAATTAAGCTGCACATATCAATCAGAAACTGGCTCTCAACCGTGTCTTTGACATACACCACTGAATAGGGATTCAAATTAAAAGTCAGCGCACCGTGAAACGGGATCAATAACAACACTGCTGCCACGCGAAGCCAATCTAAATCATAGCGGCGTTGGGTATCGACAGGTTTGGCGGGGACGATCCTCTGAGTCATTCTCTCATCACTTTCTCAAATGTGTTGATTAAAAAGTTGTCGTTTCAAACATGTCTGATTTTACAACTTACCTTGAAATATTGATGAATTTCGTCCTGTCCAAACCCTTTTGGCAAAAATTCATCTGCCCTTCAATGGTTCGAAGGGCAGATGATCACTTGACTAATGATTATTCCGACCTGAACTTTACTGCTGCCAGGATGAAAAACAATAAGGTATATCCCAACAACGCGACCGCAGGCAGCCAGACAGACTCCACGCCCAGCCCTCGGATCAAGACGTTTTCAAACCCGGTCATCCCCCAGGCAAGCGGGGTCACGCTGCCAATCGCTTGAAATGTTTTGCCGGTATATTCCAACGGTACCCATGCCCCTCCAGCCCCAGATAAAACAAACATGGCAATCAAGGAAAAAGAAATTGCCTGTTCTTCTTTTTTTGCCAGAACACCAATCAACAAACCCATTGCAGCGACACACAACGCTGCGGTTACTGCCGTGATCAGGATAGCCAACGGTTGGCTGAAATATGCCAGCTTGAGCACAAATTGCCCAAAAAGGATCAAGGTAGCAAACTGCATCAGAATCAGCAAGAAAATTGCAAGGTAATGACCCAGAAGAATTTGCGTGCGACTTGTGGATGTGGTCAGTAAGCGCTGCAAACAACGACTCTTGCGTTCTGAGACAATCACCTGCGCGCAGGTGAGCAACCCAGCAACCGCGAATTGCAGAATCATACTGGGTGAGCTGTGAGCATAGGCGTTGCTTTCAAGTTTTGAAATTGCAGCTTCTTCAACTTTGAGATGGGCAAGTTCATCGAGATCGATAAATGAAGCGCCTCCTTTAACCAACTGTACTGGAGGATTTTGCCATTGCTCAAGAACATTGGTGATAATGCTAGAAAAAAGTTCTGTATTACTTGAAACCAGCAATTGGGCAATACGCACAGCACTGACCAAACGGTTAGCCTGGGCGTTGATTTCATTTTTCGTGTTCAAGCCGTTCACCGAACTGGTATTAGCAACCAAAACAAGTTTTTTCGGTTGATCTGTTGCCATTGACACGCCATATCCTTGTGGAATTACCAAATACGCCGTAATCTTTTCGTCTTCTAATAATTTGGCAAGTTCCTGCTCGTTTTCTCCTGATTCCAGATGAATGATCGTTGAGTTATCCAACAGCGAAAGAAGTTTGTCTGAAATTGAATCGTTCGCATCCAGATTAATGATGCCAACCGGCAACCGGGTCTCTTTGTTTGAAGATGGCTCTTGTCTGAAAGCTATACCGAACAAAAATGTGAACATAATCGGCATAATTAGCAAAAACAGAAAAGTCTTTCGGTCACGAATGATCTGTTTCAAGTCTTTCATTGCAATAATAAAAATGGATTCCATGAGTAGCTCCTATCTAATCACTTGCCTAATTTGTCATTCATAGCGTTTCTGAAAACGCCAAACGCCGACAACAAAAAAAACAACACTCATGGCGATTAATACCAACACATAAGGGTAGGTTTTCTCTATACCGGCACCGTTCATTGAGGCAAGCAATGCCTGGCATGCCCATCCTTGCGGCACAAACAATGAAGCCGTTGAAAGAGCCTTGTTCGCAGTATTACCGGTAAAAACATTGATCATTCCCAACATACCGGTGACGGTTAATAAACCACCAAAGATGATGCCCCCTTGTTTGGTATTCTTCAAAAATGAACACACCAGAATGCCAAATGAGGTAGCTGCACAAATCAACCCTAACACGATGAAAGCCACAACAGCGAATGAACCCCAATAAATTCCAAATAATAAGCTGGCTGAAATGAGTAAAACCAACACTTGCACAATTACGGTCAACCCGACAGACAGGAACTTGCCTGCTAAAATTTCGCGTTGAGAGGTTGGAGTGGTGAACAATCTGGGCAGGGTTCCATCTTCATCCTCATGCAAAATGCTGTTGGCAGTATTAACTCCTGTGAAAAAGGCATAGAAGATCATCATACCCCCCATGATGGGGCCTACCAGATTGACAAGAAAACTTGTTTCGGGTTTCATTTGCGGGGTTCGAGTTTCAATCAACTGATTCTCATCACCCTTTTCCATAGAAAGTGCCACATATTGGTCAACCAATGGTGAGATCTGATCTGGTGAAATTTTTCCTGCTTCAACCAGTTTCAGAATTTCAGCGACTTCAATTCTGATCCCTGCAAAAGCATCCAAAATTTGATTTACGACCGAAGAGACAATTTGTGGTCCGACGGTCAGGGTAGGATCCTGTAAAAAATCAACATTGGCAATTTCGTTTTGATCGGAAAAATCGGCTGTAAAGTCTTCCGGAATCACCAGGATCACCCCGGCTTCTTGCGCATCTAGCTTTTCCAGAGCTTTCGCCACCTCTTGTTCAACGGATACATCCATAATTGATGCCAGTTGGTCTGCCTGAATGGAATTGATAAACTGCTCCCCCATGTTGCCCAGTTGACTGCTGCCTTTGTCTAGATTGACCACCACCACTTTAGTAGCTGGAATTGCCGCCTCATCATCTTCTGACATGTTTCCAAACATCAGATAAAACATACCTGTCACCAGCAAGGGGATGACAAACATAAATACAATCGAAAAAGCACTTCTGAACGATCTGGTCAAATCTTTAACCGCGATAGTCAATATCTTCATGGCATCACCTCTTACTCATCACGCAAGGCGCGGCCGGTCAAATGCAGAAACACCATTTCGAGGTTGGGTTCCTGAATATCCACTGAAGAAATACGCACATCATGTTTTGCTGCCACCTCAAACAGCCTTGGCAGCACTATGTTCGAATCATCAGCCAATAATGAAACTTTTGCTTCATCTATAATCAAACTGGATACACCAGTACAGCCCTTCCAGGCTTCAGATACTTTTTCAACATCGGCGGTGACAAATAGGGTAATGCGTGCTTTTTGCCCCACCAACTTGATCAATTCATCATGTGTACCGTTGGCGATCAACTTACCGTGATCCATAATAGCAACGCGGTCTGAAAGCTCCTGAGCTTCTTCCATGTAGTGAGTGGTATAGAGAACGGTCATGCCCTGATCGCGTAAAGCCTTAACACCATCCAAAATCGCTCGCCGGCTCTGCGGATCGATGCCAACAGTGGGTTCATCCATGTAAATCAATTTCGGTTTGTGCAGTAGTGCCACACCGATATTCACCCGTCTTTTCATCCCCCCAGAGTATTTTCCAACCCGGTCATTCGCACGGTCAGTCAAATTGATTAAATCCAAAACTTCTGCCACGCGTTTTTTAAGTGTTTCTCCACGCAGCCCATACATTTTGCCCCAAAAGGTCAAATTCTCGCGGGCGGTCATGTCTTCATATAAAGCGATATCCTGAGGAACCACACCAAGCATGGCTTTAGCTGCCAGGGGTTCTTGCATCAGTGAATGCCCCATGATGTTGATCTCACTTCCGCCATTATCAGGTTTGAGCAATGCGGAACACATTGAAATAGTGGTGGTTTTCCCTGCGCCGTTCGGTCCCAACAGGCTAAAGATTTCTCCTGCCTTTATTTCAAAATTGACGCCGTCCACAGCTTTCAGGCTGGTTCCATTTCGAAAGGTCTTGTGTAGATTACGAACAATAAGTGCTGGTTCCATGAAAATCTCCTCATCTTGAATAATTCTTTCAAGAGTAGTATAAGAAAAAAACTCATTGTAACCACTGTCCGACAGTTCGGTTAATCCCTGTCCTTTCGTACAGTGTACGAGCAGCCAATGGTAAAACCTCTAAAGGTGGAATACAATGAAGTTTGAATGAATAAATCTAATATATTAATTAATACGGAAAAAGAAGCCCGAAGGTTCTTATGGTTTATGACTGTGGTTTTATCCGGTCTTTCCATATCATTGATTATCTCCACAGAAGAGATGCATCAAACCGACCGGCTGATTCCCTTTGTTGCGATCTTTCTTATTCATCTGGCTCTCCACTGGATGTTAAACCTGATCTTTCAGAAAACCCACCTTGTTTACCTTTACATACTGGTTCAGAGTATTCTGGCTGTTTCCATGATCTATATTCTGCCTAATATTGGGCTTGTTTTGGCTCTCTCGATGGCCTTGACTGGAGAAATAATCGGCGTTTTCGGCATTTCACCTCGCGGAGTATTGGCTGGGGTATTTTATCTTTTTTCTATTGTCGGTTTTTATCTGTGGGAATCCAAAGACACCAAAATCATGATCTATGTTTTACCCTTAACAGCCATGTTGGTCTTTGTGATCTTATACGTGGAAATGTATTCCAGACAGGCAAAATCCAATGATTATGCCCAGCAACTGCTCCGTGACCTTGAAATCGCCAACCGTCAATTGACTGAATACACCGCACAGGTGGAGGACCTCTCCATCGCCGCAGAACGCCAACGCATGGCACGGGAACTTCACGATACACTTTCGCAAGGTCTTGCCGGGATGATCCTGCAACTTGAAGCCGCCGATGCCCATCTCGCTCAAGGAAGAATCGAGAAATCCAAAGCCATCCTTCAACTCACCATGGAAAACGCCCGCAAAACTCTGGCAGATGCCCGCCACGTGATTGACAATCTCCGTTATGAAAAAGTTATAAATTTTAAAGAGACAATTTCAACATTGGCAACCAATTTTGCAAAAGAGACGAGCGTTCCTTGCTACTTCACTTCCAATATCAATGAGAGTATTTCACCTGAAACAATCAACACCCTTAGCAAAATTACCGCTGAAGCTCTGACAAATACTTCGCGCCACGCAAAAGCTTCCAAAGCGAGAATCCTTGCCGAAAAAGAAAATAACGACTTGGTCATGACAATTGAAGATGACGGTTGCGGATTTGACATTCATTCCGTACCCACTGTAGGTCATTACGGCTTGCGAGGGATTCAAGAAAGAGCAAGATTGGCTGGTGGTTCTGCCGAGATCACCAGCCTTCCTAATGTTGGAACCAAAATAATAATCCGGATTCCATCCCTATGACAATCCGCATCGTGATCGCAGACGATCATTTGATTATCCGTCAGGGGATTAAGATGATCCTCGAAACCGAGGAGGATCTATCCTTCGTTGGTGAAGCCAGCGATGGTACTGAAGCGCTTGAGGTTTGTGAAAAAACTCACCCTGATGTGGTGCTGATGGATCTTCGTATGCCCGGCATGGACGGTTTAACCGCCATCCAACATCTTCACGCAGACATGCCTGAAATAGCCGTGCTCATTCTAACCACCTTTAATGAAAATGAGCTCATGTTTCGCGGATTGCAGGCTGGCGCCAAGGGGTTTCTGCTGAAAGACACCGATCGTGAAACCCTTTTTAATGCCATCCGGGCTGCCGCCCGCGGTGAAACCCTGCTCACTCCCGACATCATGCAGCGTCTATTAACCGGCATGCAAAATGGAACAAGCAAGAGGGTTAATGAAATGCCTTTCACAACTCGTGAATTTGAAGTGCTCAATGCCGTTGCAAAGGGAGATCGAAGCAAAGAGATCGCCTTGGCGTTGGGCATCACCGAACGCACGGTCAAAGCGCACCTGGCCAGTATCTATAACAAACTTGGGGTGGATTCTCGCGCGGCAGCCATTGCAATTGCCGCCCAAAATGGATGGCTGAAATCCTAAATTTGTCCGTACAAACAGGCTATCCAATGGTAAGATTGGGGTGAAAAACAGCCCTGATCGTTGCGAAAGGAACCCCTCATATGGCCTATGAAGAACGACCGATCCAAATATTCGCAGGCTCAGCCAGTATCGAGTTTGTGAACAATATGTGCAAACATCTCAAGATCGATCCTGGTCAATCTCATGTGATCACCTTTCGTGAAGGCAATACCTTTGTCAAAATCCGTGAAAAGGTCAGAGGCAAAGATATTTACATCGTTCAATCCATTGCTGTTCACCCCAATGATGAGTTCATGGAACTGTTGTTTTGGATTGACGCTTTTAAAAGAGCCAGTGCAAAATCCGTAACAGCCATCATCCCCTATTTCAGTTATGCCAAGGGTGATAAAAAAGACGAACCCCGCGTTTCCATCAGGGCGCGCGTCTGTGCTGATTGCCTCGAAATCACTGGAATTGACCGCCTTCTGACAATGGACCTGCACAGTCCGCAAATTCAAGGGTTCTTTAAAAAGCCGGTTGATCATTTGTCAGCCATTCCCCTCCTCTCAAGATATATCAAGGAAAAAGAGCTCGACAACCTGGTGATTGTTTCACCGGATGCTGGTTTTGCCAAAAATGCCCGCCAATATGCCAGCTTTTTGAACTCTCCAGTGGCAATCGGCGACAAATTACGCCGAGCCAATGACGAAAAAGCCGAAGTACTCGAGATTATTGGCGACATCAAAGGCCGCAACGCCATCCTGGTGGATGATTTCACCATCACTTGTAATACCCTTGTCAGCGCAGCGTTTAAATTGAAATCACAGGGAGCAGAACGAATCTTTGCCTGTGTTTCACATGCCCTTCTGGATGAACAGGGCATTGCAACCCTTGAAAACAGCCCAATTGAACAACTAGTCACCACTGACACAGTGGAAAACTCAAAAGTGATGAACCATCCCAAGATTAAAATCATCACAGCCACACAAATCTTTGCCGAAGCCGTTCGAGCTATTCACAACGAAGATTCTCTTGGTGAACTGCTGGACCATTATCGCTCTCCAGCCTGGGACCCGAGACAAAGTGACTAAAAATCTTTACTTTCAAGGAGAAAAATATGGCTTTCTATGATCTCCCCCTCAGCGAACTGCAAAAATACAAACCTGAAAGAGTCGAACCCGCTGATTTCGATCAGTTCTGGAACAACACGCTCTCTGAGGCAAGAAAACATCCACTTAACCCCCGGTTTGAACCGTTTGACGCGGGCTTGAAACTTGTTGAAACATTTGACGTGACCTATGCCGGGTATGGTGGACAGCCCATTAAAGGCTGGCTGATCCTTCCCCGTAAACGTACCAAACCCCTGCCCTGCGTGGTCGAATACATCGGCTACGGCGGCGGGCGCGGTTTTGTGTTTGACTGGCTGGTGTGGGCGAACATGGGTTACGCACATTTCGTCATGGATACCCGTGGACAGGGCTCGAATTGGAGAATCGGCGACACCCCTGATCTGCCAGATGGAGCCAGTCCTTTCTATCCCGGGTTTATGACCCAAGGTGTTCTTGATCCGAAAACCTATTATTATCGCCGCGTTTTCACTGATGCCGTACGTGCTGTAGAAGCCGCCCGCAGCCACCCCGCTGTGGACCCAAGCCAAATTGCAGCCCAGGGCGGCAGCCAGGGTGGCGGTATCACCCTCGCCGTCAGCGGACTCGTTCCCGATTTGCAAGTAGCCCTACCAGAAGTGCCTTTCCTGTGTCACTACCGTCGGGCAACTGAAATCACTGATGGATACCCCTATTATGAGATCACCCAATATTTACATGCTCATCGCGATCACGTTGAACGCGTTTTTTCAACACTCAGTTATTTTGACGGACTTAATTTTGCGGTGCGAGCGAAAGCTAAAGCCTTGTTCTCGGTTGGTTTGATGGATACCATCTGCCCCCCCTCGACCGTCTATGCGGCATTTAATCATTACCAGGGACCCAAAGATATTCGTTATTACACCTATAACAATCATGAAGGCGGAGACAGTTTCCAACGTCGTGAACAGATGAAAATTTTGAAAGAAACCTGGGGTTAACCCTTCCCTAATAATCATTGACAAAAATCCGGGATCTCCCGGATTTTTGTCAATAGGGTCAAACCAACCTATCTAGTAACCCTCCCGAATATGACAAAAAACACCTCTTTTCGTTTTTACCCATATTTAATAGAAACCTTACACTTGATATGATATTAATTATATATTGCAAAAATGTTCCGTCTTCACTGCCCTGAATTCGGGGAAAATGAAACCCGCGGAACAAATCAATCCCTTTAGTGGTAAGGTTTTGTACTTCAATTGAGAATAAGCAGCGATGATAATAATCAAGACTGCATTATCAATATCCCTATGCCTATTGGTTTTCAGGAGATTTTATGACCAATCAAGTAACAAGCATTAATACGGCAACATCGGGGAAACTGCTGAACAAACGCAAGACCATCGGTTTTATGGTTTCCATTGATCTGGAAAACAACTTCCATGTGCCCATCTGGAAAGGTGTTTCTGAAATCGCCCAGGAAAAAAATGTAAACCTGATCACATTTTTAAACTCCAATGTGTGGTATTCAAACGAAACCATCCGGAAAAACGAAACCATTTACAAACAGATCAACACGTCCGTGCTGGATGGCATGATCTCTTTTGATTTCGGTGTTCCGTGGGTAATCGAGAAATTGACCCACTTTGAATCAGCCGCGAATGTGATTATTAACTATCCGCGTAAGGGCTATCCCTGCCTGACGATCAGTCAGAAGGAAATAAAACTTGCAGTAGATCATTTGGTTAATGTTCATCAAAAAAGCAAACTGATCTACATCAGCGGCAATAAAGGTAATTTTGAAGCCGAATCGCGCCTTGAAGCTTATAAACAGGCATTAATAGCCAACAATCTAAAAGTTGATCCTGAGTTTATCTTTTACGGTGATTTCGGCGACGCGCAATGCGGCGAAAAATTCATGAAAGAAGCCATCGAGAAGAAGCATCTCGATTTTGATGCCGTAGTTTGCGCCAACGACAACATGGCGACCTCAGTGATTACCGGTTTGCAGGCACTCGGTAAGTCTGTGCCCTATGATGTGGCAGTCACCGGTTTTGATGATGATTCACGCGCCCGGTCAAGCATGCCTCCCATAACCACTGTCCGCTCTTCATTCTATGATGTTGCCCGTAACGGAACTCAAAAACTAATCCGCAAAATCAATGGAGAACCTGTTCCTAACGAGACTGAAGTCACCCCCACCACCTTCGTTGTGCGACGATCCTGCGGTTGTCTACCTGATTCCATTCATCTTGCATCCACTCGTGATGCGATAAACAGAACCAAAAAACTCTCTCCCAAAGTAAATGAAGAAGCCCTCTTTGCAGAACTGGCAGACGCACTGGGTGAAAAGGCTCAAAAAATGCCTGCCAATTGGCAGGCAACCTTATGGAAGGCTTTCTGCGAAGCCATCCAGACTGTTGATGTTTCTCTGTTTATTAAACGAATTGACTTGCTGCAAAACGCGCTGGTCGCCAATGAAATATCTTTTGATGTTTGGCACAGCATTCTATCGATCATTCGCAAACACATTGCTTCTTCCAACAACCTTAAATTAAAGCGAAATAATCTTTATGACGAATTTATTCATCAAGCGCGCGTATTTTGTTCTGAGATCATAGATCAAAAACAAACCCGCGCCCTGCTGGATTTCGACGGCGATTACGTTCAAATTTTGCGCTGTATTAATAATTTAATCACCACCTTTGACCTGGATAGTTTACTGGATGTGATGGTAAATGATCTGCAGCCTAAATTAAATATCCCCGGCTTGTATCTGGTGAAATTTGAAGGAAACGAATGGCCTGCCAAAACAGCTCGTCTGCTGCTGGCATCCACTGAGAATGGTCGCCTCGATATTGGAAAAGAAGGGATCACCTTCCCGGCAGAACGTCTGCTGCCCGACAAGATCCTTGATGAGACAAAACGCCATAATTTGTTGGTGGCACCCCTGTTCTTTAGAGATGAAAACCTTGGTTATGTCATTTTTGAGGTCTCTCGGCTGACAGGTTTCTACGGTCCGTTAGCCACTCAAGTTGCAAGCGCAGTCAAAGGAGCAATGCTTTTCAAACAACGTGATGTTTTGCTCAATAATGTTGCTGAGAGTGCTGAAAAGATCACCACAGTGTCAGACAAATTAACCCTGCACGTTAACACAACAAAAGAAGCCATGAGCCAGATCGCACAATCTATGGCACAGGTGGCAAGAGGAGCCTCTGAACAGGCCCATGTGGTCAATCAAGCCGCCCTTTCAATCGATCAAATGGCTGTTGCCAGCCAAAAAATTGCTGAAGACGCTGCCACAGGCAACACCTTTGCGGCAACCGCCGCACAGGAAGCCGAAAAAGGTGCCGGCCTTGGTAGCGAAACTGTCAAAGACATGTATGAAATCAAACAGATGGTGGGTGAAGCATCTGAAAAAGTTCAGGAGATGAGTAACAACTCCAACAAGATCAGCTCCATCGTTGAAACGATTGAAGACATCGCCTCACAAACCAATCTGCTTGCGTTAAATGCCGCAATTGAAGCTGCCCGGGCCGGTGAACACGGCAAGGGTTTCGCGGTCGTTGCAGATGAGGTGCGCAAACTGGCAGAAAAATCCAGTCAATCTGCCAAAGAGATCGCTGGGTTAGTGGTCATCATCCAAAAATCGATTTCGGAAGCCGTCAAATCCATGGCGCTGAGTGATGCCGAGGTAGCCAATGGAGTCTCACAAGCTGATAAATCCAATGAAGCCCTCAATAACATTCAGCAGGCAGCCGACCAGGTTTATAAACGAGTCAGCGAAATTTCTGTTTCTGCCGACAGCATCGCCACGCAGGCAAATGAAATGTCTTCAGCCGTAGAAAACATCGCCAGCGTCACCGAGGAGAATACTTCAGCCACAGAAGAAGTAAATGCTTCCGTGGAAGAAATTTCCGCCGGCATGGATGAAATGTCTGCCCTCACCGAGAACCTGCTGGGAATGGCAATCGAGATGCGAGACCTGGTAAACCATCACCAATAGTAACTGCCCAATTCTTAACCCCTCCCTGAACGGCACCGTGGGAGGGGTTTGTTTTTTACGTGCCAGTTCTTATGTTCTTTAAATTAATAGTTATCCAAGAGTATGAAGCATCGGCCAGGATCTCAACACACAAAAAAAGTCTGGCGGTCGAACAGCCAGACTTTTCCAATTTTTAATTAAAACTTTTATAGATCGTTAGTGCTTTTCACAAAATCAAGAACCTCGTCAATTTTACAGAATGCCATCGCGGTGACAGAATCTGCGCCGCCATAATAAATGGCAATTCGGCCGGTAGGTTCATCATAAAGCGACGCGCACGGGAAGGCAACATTGGGCACGTCTCCAACGCATTCGTAATACTGGGTGGGGGCCAGCAGGTAAGGACCGCCTCGATAGATTACTTTCCAGGGTTTCTCTAGGTCAAGCAGCGCCGCGCCAAAACTGTAGGTAAAACCATTGCAAGAGGTCAAGACGCCGTGATAGAAAAGCAGCCACCCTTCAGGGGTTTCAATGGGCACGGGGCCTGCCCCTACTTTGGTGCTCTGCCAGCCGCCTTTGGTGCCCATCACGAAGCGGTGTTCGCCCCAATGGATCATGTCAGGACTCTGGCTGATGTAGATATCTCCAAAAGGGGTATGCCCATTGTCGCTCGGTCGACTGAACATCACATACTTTCCGTTGATCTTGCGCGGGAAAAGCACACCATTACGATTGAAGGGTAAAAGAGCGTTCTCAAGGAAATGGAATTTTTCAAAATCATAGGTGTAGCCGATTCCGATGGTGGGACCGTGATATCCGTTGCACCAGGTCACGTAATAACGGTCTTCAAGCCAGACCACCCGCGGATCGTAGCGGTAAAGAGGTTTGGCAATTTCAGGGTCGTCGCACTGCCAGTCAATGGTCGGGTCATCAAGACGCCAGTTGATGCCGTCGTCACTAAAACCCCGGTGCAAGTCCATTTCCCGTTTTTTGCTGTCACATCTAAAAACACCGGCAAATTTTCCCTTGAAAGGCACCACAGCACTGTTGAAAATACTGTTGGCAGATGGGATCAAATCGCGGGGGATGATCGGGTTGGAGGAATAACGCCAGACCACATCCGAAGAGCCTGTGGGCCTGTCTTGCCAGGGGATATTGGGAAGGATTTGTGAACTGGTCATCGAAAAACCCTTTCTTTTTTTTAAATCGGAATAAAGTATTTGTTGACTCTTGTTCAAATAATCTGTATACTTGTTTTGGAAGCGCTCCCATTATATCATAATCCGCTCCCTCAAAAACAGGCATATTCTTACTTTTCGACCCTTTGTTTGTTGAGAGCGCTCCTAAAGAGGACCTTTGAACTCTCTGACTCTTGACGATATTGCCGTTCTGGCAGGCGTTTCCCGCTCCACCGTGTCGCGTGTAGTGAACAACCAGCCAAATGTCAAGGAAAAAGTAAGAAAACATGTCCTTGAGGTAATCGCGCAAAAAAATTTTCAACCAAACGCCGCCGCCCGATCACTGGCAATGCAGCGATCAGCCACTATTGGGTTGATCCTTCCGCAGAGCGTCAGCGGGTTTTTTACCGATCCATATTACCCCAACCTGCTTAAAGGCATTGCCAAAGCCTGCAACCAGCACAACTATACCCTCGCCCTTTTTTTGGTCAGCACCAAGGAAGAAGAAGACACTATCTTCTCAAGAGCTGGCCGCCGGGGATTCCTCGATGGCGTCATCATCCAATCCAGCCACCACGGTGACCAGAGCATCCTGAGTGGATTAATCAAAGCAGGCATGCCCCTGGTCGTCGTCGGTAGACCTTTTCAAACTGAGAACGTCACCTATCTCGATGTGGATAATGTTCAGTCCGCGTTCAAAGCCGTAGAGCATTTGATCCAGACCGGTTGCCGGAAAATCGCGACGATCACAGGCCCCCTCGTCAGCGCTGTTGGCATTGACCGTCTAGATGGATACCAGAACGCTCTACATAAACACCATCTTGCCATCGAGCCATCTCTGATTGTTGAGGGTAATTTTTCAGAAATGGGCGGCTATGATGGCATGAAAAAGCTCCTTCCTTTGCAGCCAGATGCCGTATTTGTAGCTTCCGATGTGATGGCGTTTGGCGCCATGCACGCCATCCGCGAAGCTGGCTTGCAAATTCCGCAAGACATCTCAGTGATCGGATTTGATGATCTGCCCATTGCGGGCACTTCTTCAAATCTTCTTTCAACGGTTCATCAACATGTGCCTCTCATGGGCTTTACCGCGGTGGAAACATTACTTGAGTTGATTGATAATCCGGTCACCCAAACCCGGCGCATAATACTGGATACCGATCTGATGTTGCGCGAAACCTGCCGCGGATTGCCTGCTGAAATATAAGAAATCTATACAAACCAACCCCTGTTTGCATTGTCTCTGAACAATCATGGTTATAATCCCTCCTGGGTCCAAATAGACCCGGGAATTTTTCTATCATTGAACTGGAGTAACCTTTGACAACACCACTGCTTGTATCTGAATTATCCAAAGAATACGGCAAGTTTTCTGCCCTTTCACCTGTCTCCTTTTCGCTGAATGCATCTGAGATCACCGTTCTATCGGGGCCAAACGGCTCAGGGAAAACCACCCTGTTGTCTTGCTTGAGCGGACTTCTTCGTCCGACCACCGGAACAATAGAGATTTCGGGGTTCGATCTATACGATAACGAAGTGGAAGCTCGCCGCAGGCTGGCTTATGTGCCTGATGTGCCACGTTTTTATCTGGAACTGACCGCTTGGGAGCATCTCAAGTTCATCGCCATGGCTAACAATCAAGCCGAAGATTTCGAAAAACAAGCGCAGCAACTCTTGACCGATCTGGGTTTATGGAAAGCCAAAGACTTGTATCCGCATAACTATTCGCGCGGCATGCGCCTCAAACTTGGGCTGGCTTTGGCTTTCATCCGCCCGTTTGATGTGCTGCTGCTGGATGAGCCCACTTCGGCACTTGATACTGACAGTATTGATCTGTTGACCGGCAAATTGAAAGAATTGCGCCAGTCTGGCAAGTGTATTTTGCTCTCAACACACGATAGTCAATTAATTGACCAACTGGCTGACCGCAACATCACCATTTCAGAGGGTGTTTTGGAGGCAGCTTAATTGAAAACAATCCATTGGCTGCGCAGCAGGCAGGAGAAAAACGAATTGGGGTACTGGCTGTCTTTCGCGGCTTACGATCAAACAGACCGCAGCTTTATCAACCGCTTGTACCTGGTTTATTTGTTCATCTTTTTTATAGCCTGGCTCTTTATCATGCTGGTTCTGTTCGCCGAGTATGGCGGTATGTTCCTTTCCATCGTTAACCCGTCAAACCCTGTCGGCGTCTCGGTGTGCATTGAGTGTTTGGCTCTTGCGATTTGGAACTTGTTTACTGTCAAAACTATCTCAAGTCGCAGTCCTATGGTTTTCTCTGAGAACGATGCCTCCCTTGTGTGCCAGACCCCGTTAAACCGTCAAAAACTCGTTTTCCGCTGGTTGTGGATGCCCTGGTTTAAAAACGCTGTTCTCTTCTGGCTGCTGGCTCTGACCCTGGCTTTTTCTGTAGCTGAAACCAGTCTGCATGGCAGCATCACCTCTGATGTCGTTTTTTCTTATTTTGGGTATGGTTTGCGTCATCTCTTGTTTTTCATTCCCATCCACCTGGGGATCTATTCCTTGCAGTGGGCGTTGGGGGTTTTCAGACTGCAAGGGTCAGCCAGACGAAACTGGGTAATTATCCCTGCCATTATCGTTGCGCTTCTCCCCGTTGCATTGGTGATTGTGTCAGCCCTTCACATAGAACCTACAAGGTTCCAAT
Source organism: uncultured Anaerolinea sp. (assembly GCA_964468875.1). Lineage (GTDB taxonomy): Bacteria > Chloroflexota > Anaerolineae > Anaerolineales > Anaerolineaceae > UBA6107. Next base: position 26,402 of record CAYXWV010000004.1, read on the forward strand.
CTTTGATCCATTTCTTTTCAGGTTGGTTATCGAGCGGATTCTCCGATTCACTCGCAGCGATGAACCTCTGGCCAGGGCTGATCTTTGCTATTTTGGCGTTGATTATCCTGTTTATCCTTAGTAAAAACTTCAACCTGAGCCGGGCTGCACAAGAGACTAGCGACCTCGCTTTGCTGAATACCGCCGCAAGATACGGATTCACCGATTTTATTAACGAGAAACGGGCGCAGAAACGCATGGGCATCGGGCATAAGCCCTCAAAGCTCCAGGCAAAACCCGGAAACGCCATTTTTCTTTGGAAAAACACCATTCAGTCCCAACGTTCTTTCCATTGGCAATCGATGCTGCCGTGGTTGAAAGTAGTAGGGATCGCAGCAGGACTCTCCCTTTTGCCCACTCTGTGGACCAAGTTATTGGCTTGCTTGTTCCTGGTTCTGCAGGTTTCTCCGCTGTTGATTCCCCGCCTGCGCTGTGATTTGCAATGTTGGATGATTCTCAACCAGCTACCCGTCAAACGCTCAAAAATCCTGCTTTTTGATCTGCTGAATGACCTTCCGCTTGTATTTCTACTTTGTCTGATTGGCCTCGTACTCAATACACTATTCACTCACGCTTTTTCATGGAGCACGCTCTTGTTCCTGCCCGGGGTTCTACTATCCATCGCATTCAGCAGCGCCTACGATATTTTGAAACGTTCAAAGAGCGACCTGCTGATCACCGGCAATGTTGCTTCAACAGGCTCGCAAGGGATGATCCTGGGTACGATTGGCGCTGCCATTCCTTTTATCTTACAGTCCATTCTCAACCCTCCCCTCGCTGTCATTGGAGCTTTCATAGGTAGCTTGTTGATTGCATGGATTTTTTATGAAATGGCAGGAGATGCCTTCCAAAAAATCAAGGGGTGACAAAACAAATGAATGAGAAATCCTGGAGAACTTCCGGGATTTTTTATTCCCTCATTACATGAAGTCAGACAAATTTAGTTTTGTTTATTCAATTAGTGAGTAATTGAATAAATTCTGGAATCCCGTATCATATTCTTATCCGATAAGGACCATCGCGTGATGGTTCATGATATGTTCTTTTTGGAGGGGTATGGAAAAAAAGACGTTATTGATCAACGGGATCAAGCGTGTTGTGATCGCTGATCCAACTTCCAATCTGATGACAGTCTTGCGCGAACACCTTCTGCTGACCGATGTTAAGAACGGCTGCGACGAAGGCCATTGTGGGGCATGTTCTGTCATTTTGAACGGGAAGCTGACACTTTCCTGTATGGTTAAGATGGCAAAGGTAGCCGATGAATCCAGCATCACAACGGTGGAAGGTATCGGCAAGCCTGGAGCGCTGCATCCCATCCAGCAGGCATTCATCTTCCACGGCGTCGCCCAATGTGGCATCTGCACGCCAGGTTTCGTGATTTCCAGCAAAGCTTTGCTGGATGAAAACCCGAACCCGACCCGTCAACAGATTCGCGACTGGTTCACAAAACATCACAATGTCTGCCGCTGCAATGGCTACAAGCCTTATGTGGATGCCGTAATGGATGCCGCTGCCGTGCTGCGCGGCGAAAAGAAAATGGCGGATATTACCTTCCAGATGCCCAAAGACGGCAATATCTGGGGAACCAAATATCCACGCCCATCTGCCGAAGCCAAAGTTACCGGCACTCTCGATTTTGGTGGCGACCTCGGACTTAAACTTCCCCCAGATACCTTGCAGCTTGCCCTCGTCCAGGCTGAAGTTTCACATGCCAATATTCTTGGCATAGATACCTCCGAAGCCGAAAAAATGCCCGGCGTGGTGAAAGTGGTCACCCACAAGGATGTTAAAGGTAAAAACCGCATCACCGGGTTGATTACCTTCCCGACCAATCGCGGCGACGGCTGGGACCGCCCCATTTTGAATGACAAAAAGGTCTTCCAATATGGCGACGCCATTGCCATCGTCTGCGCAGATACCAAAGCCCATGCAGAAGAAGCAGCCAAAAAAGTAAAAGTCAAACTTGAGGTGCTGCCCGCCTACATGAGCGCTCCGGCTGCCATGGCTGAAGATGCCATTGAAATCCACCCCGGCACGCCCAACGTCTATTTTGAGCAGAAAACCAACAAGGGACCTGACACCAAACCCATCATGGAAAAAGCTCACTTCACCGCTGAAGGCGAATACTACCTGCAGCGTCAACCCCACCTCACTGTTGAGCCGGATGTAGGTTTCGCTTATTACGACGAAGAAGGACGCCTGACCATTCATTCCAAATCAATCGGCATCCACCTGCATCATGCCATGATCGCACCCGGCCTGGGTGTGGAACCTGACAAGCTGCGTTTGATTCAAAATCCCGCCGGTGGCACCTTTGGTTACAAATTCAGCCCCACCATGGAAGCCCTGTTAGGCGCTGCCTGCATGGCAACCGGAAGACCGGTCTTTCTGCGCTACAACTACCACCAGCACATGACCTATACCGGCAAGCGCTCACCCTTCTGGCTTAAGCTTAAACTGGGCGCTGACAAGGACGGCAAACTGCTGGCCATGGAAGGCGACTGGTCTGTGGATCACGGTCCTTACTCCGAGTTTGGTGACTTGCTCACCCTGCGCGGCAACCAGTACGTCGGAGCCGGGTATGACATCCCCAGCATTCGCAGTGTGGGCCGCACCGTCTGCACTAATCACATTTGGGGTTCCGCCTTCCGCGCCTACGGTTCACCGCAGGCATTTCTGGCTTCAGAAAGCCTGATGGACGAACTGGCAGAGAAAATGGGCATGGACCCATTCGAGCTGCGTTATAAAAACATCTACCGACCCGGCGCCACCACTCCCACCGGACAGGTGCCCGAGGTGATGAGCTTTGTGGAAATGTTTGATACGCTGCGCCCGAAATACCAGGCAGCCAAAGAAAAAGCCAAAAAAGAATCCACACACGAATTCAAAAAAGGCGTTGGCATTTCCATCGGCATTTACGGCTGCGGATTGGATGGCACAGACTCCTCTGAAATTGCTGTTGAATTGACTGGGACCGGTGTAACCGTCTACTCAAGCTGGGAAGACCACGGTCAGGGTGCCGACATGGGCGTGCTCGGCACAGCCCATACCGCCTTGCTACCCCTTAAACTACATCCAACTCAAATTAAGCTGATCATGAACGACACCGCCATTACTCCCAACAGCGGACCATCAGGCGGCAGCCGCCAACAAGTGGTCACCGGAAACGCCATCAAAGCTGGCTGCGATCTGCTGCTGGCTGCCATGAAGAAAGCCGACGGCAGTTATCGCACTTACGATGAAATGGTAGCTGAAAAGAAACCGTTGAAATATTCCGGCACCTGGACGGCAACCATGGCTTCAAACTGCGATGCCGACGGACAAGGCAAACCCTTCTCCAACTATATGTACGGCGTCTTCATGTCCGAAGTCACTGTTGATACCAAGACCGGAAAAACCACCGTTGACAAAATCACCATGATGGCTGACATCGGAAAGATCAATAACCGCCTCGTGGTAGATGGTCAGATGTACGGCGGTATCGCCCAGGGTGTTGGACTGGCGCTTTCTGAGGATATTGAAGACCTCACCAAGCATGACAATATGCGCGGCGCGGGCATCCCCTACGCAAATGACATCCCTGATAACATCGAGTTGCATTACTTTGAGAATGCACGCGAAAACGGACCGTTTGGAGCTTCAGGAACAGGCGAATTGCCGTTAACCTCTCCGCACGTATCCATCATCAATGCCATCGCCAATGCCACCGGTGTACGCATCCGTCACCTGCCGGCTTACCCCGAGAAAGTACTGGCAGGGTTAAAAGCCAAATAAGCTGAAGTTTAGCAGTGAAAAGAGCGAGTAGGCAGACGACTATTCGCTCTTTTTCCATTTTTATCACTCTTCCAAAAATTCATTTCCGTTATCAACAAAAAAAATATAAATAATGCTTTTTTTTACTGCCAGGTCTTAAAAATGATTGCTTTCCGGCTGCCAATTCTGTATAATTTTTTTATCTTTGATCCTTGCCGGTTAATTCTTATTCGTATTTCCAGTGTTTTCTTCAAGTTAATAATCACTCAACTAACTATTCCACCAGGAGGAGTAAATGTTAAAGAAGAGTGTCATGATTAATGGCGTTCCGCGGATCATTATCACCGAACCCGGAGCATCTTTGGCAGATGTGCTAAGAGGCCAGTTGATGCTGACCGGCACCAAGGTGGGCTGCAATGAAGGTCACTGCGGAGCCTGCTCGGTCATCATGGACGGCAAACTGGTACGATCCTGCATTGTAAAAATGGAAAAAGTACCCGATTGGGCATGTATCACCACTGTTGAAGGCATTGGTACTCCTGAAAAACTTGATCCAATCCAAAAAGCGCTCATCCTGCACGGCGCTCCGCAGTGTGGTTTCTGCATGCCCGGTTTTGTAGTCTCCTCCAAAGTCCTGCTGGAACAGAATCCTTCTCCAAGCCGCGAAGATATCCGCACTTGGTTCCAGAAAAACCTGAACGCCTGCCGCTGCACCGGCTATAAACCCATCGTGGATGCCGTAATGGATGCCGCCGCGGTGATTCGTGGCGACCTGCCCGCAGACGCACTTGAATACAAACTCCCTGCAGACGGCCGCATCTGGGGAGGCAAATATCCCCGTCCATCAGCGATTGCCAAGGTCACCGGAACGGCTGATTATGGTGCCGATCTCGGTTTAAAAATGCCTGCCAACACACTGCAGCTTGCCCTGGTTCAGGCAAAAGTCAGCCACGCTAACATACTTTCCATTGACACCTCCGAAGCGGAGAAAATGCCCGGCGTATTCAAGGTTGTAACCCACAAAGACATCAAGGGCAATAACCGCATCAATGGATTGGTGACCTTCCCGACCAACAAATGCGATGGTTGGGACCGCCCCATCCTCTGCGACACCAAGGTCTTCCAATACGGTGACGCCATCGCCATCGTCTGCGCTGACACCAAGGAGCAAGCCCAGGCTGCGGTTGAGAAGGTAAAAGTCCAATACGAAGAATTGCCTGCCTACATGAGCGCCCCGGCAGCCATGGCAGACGATGCCATTGAAATTCATCCCGGTACACCCAATGTCTATTTCGAACAGGGCGTGGTCAAGGGTTCTGACACCAAGCCTCTCATGGAATCAGCCGCCTACACCATCCAGAAAAGCTATTACACACAACGTCAACCTCACCTGACCATTGAACCCGATATGGGATGTGCTTACTTTGACGAAGAAGGTCGCCTGACCATCCACTCCAAAAGCATCGCTCTTTATCTGCATGCCATGATGATCGCAGACGGTCTGGGTATTGACGCCGCTAAACTACGTATGGTACAAAACACCGCGGGTGGTACTTTTGGATATAAATTCTGCCCCACCAGCGAAGCGCTGTTGGGTGCAGCCTGCATGGCGACCAACCGATCTGTCTATCTTGAATATGACTATCAGCAATTCATCACTTATACCGGCAAGCGTTCTCCTTTCTTTACCACTGTCAAAATGGGCGCGGACAAAGACGGCAAATTGCTCGCCATGGAAACCGACTGGATCGTGGATCACGGCGCCTACTCGGAATTTGGCGACCTGCTCACTCACAAGGGTGCCCAGTTCATCGGTGCCGGTTATGACATCCGTAACATCCGCGGCACAGGTAAGACTGTCTGTACCAATCACGCCTGGGGCGCCCCCTACCGTGGATATGGCGCACCTGAAAGCGAGTTCGCATCTGAGTGCCTGATGGATGAACTGGCTGAAAAAATCGGCATCGATCCGCTTGAGCTGCGTTACAAGAATATTTACCGTCCCGGTGCCACCACCCCCACCGGGCAGACCCCCGAGACCTTCAGCCTCGAAGCCATGATAGATATTCTACGGCCAAAATACCAGACCGCCAAAGAAAAAGCAGCTAAAGAGTCAACCCCTGAAAAGAAAAAAGGAGCGGGCGTCAGCATTGGCATTTACGGTGCCGGCGGCGACGGACCGGATACCGCCGAAGCCTGGGTGGAACTGCTGCCCAACGGTGATGTGCTGCTTTCCACTACTTGGAGCGATCACGGTCAAGGCGCGGATGCCGGTGCGCTGGGCTGCGCTCATGAGGCGCTGCGTCCAATGGGCATCCGCCCGGACCAGATTCATCTTGAACTGAATGACACCGCCAAAGCCCCCGACGGCGGGCCCGCCGGCGGCAGCCGCAGCCAGGTGATCATCGGCAACGCCATCAAAAATGCGTGCGAGACCATGCTGGCAGCCATTATCCAGTCTTGCGGAAAATACATGACCTATGATGAATTAGTGTCAAAAGGTCTGCCTACCCGCTATTCCGGCCGTTGGACCTCTGCCGCCGCCATCGGCGACCCCGACACCGGCCAGGGTGCCCCCATTGACAATTATATGTACGGCGTATTCATGGCTGAAGTCACCGTAGACACCAAAACCGGCAAGGTTGTCGTGGACAAACTGACCATGGTGGCAGATGTGGGCAAGATTAACAACAAACTGGTCGTGGACGGTCAGATTTACGGCGGTTTGACACAAGGCATCGGTTTTGCCCTCTCGGAAGATTTTGAGGACCTTCACAAACACACCAACATGGTGCGCTGCGGCATCCCTCGCCCTCAGGATGTACCTGACGACATCGAGATCATCTATTACGACAATCCGCGTGCCGGCGGACCCTTTGGTGCATCTGGTGTGGGTGAACTGCCGAATACCGCCCCGCATGCTGCCATCCTCAACGCGGTTTATTGGGCAAGCGGCGCCCGCGTGCGTGAACTGCCTGCTCTGCCGGTAAAAGTGTTGGCAGCTTTGCCAAAATAATCGGATTTCGACTTGTTTTGATCGATGAGGTTTCTTTGAGATTCGTACAGGGAAACCTCATTTTCTTTCGTTATGTATAATAATGAAAAGGAATGACCCATGGAACAAGCCCGCCTGCGCGAACTTGAAGACCAGTGCATCCAAGAGTGTCAGCCACCCTGCACATCACGCTGTCCTGTTCACGTGGACGTACGTGCCCTGACTGCCGCAGTTGCAGAAAAAGATTATGCGGCTGCCAACAAGGTGTTGCACAAAACCTTGCCTTTCCCTGAGATCATCGCCCGTACCTGCGACCAACCCTGCGAGAAAGTCTGTTACCGCGGCACCACGGGTGGTGCGATTGAAGTCGCCGCACTGGAACGTTTTTGCCTGCTGCAAAGCACCGACTCCCCACCCAAACCCGTTATTCTGCCAAAAAAGAATGCCGCCGTCGCAATCATTGGCGCAGGCTTAAGTGGGTTGACCGCCGCCTTTGACCTGGCCAAAAAGGGCTATCAGGTTTCGGTATTCGATGCAGAAGACCACCTTGGAGGCCGCCTGTGGCAAATCCCTGAAGATTGTCTCCCACGAGAGGTGATCTTGCGTGAGACTGGCATCCTTTACGATTTGGGCGTCGAAGTTCACCTCAACGAACTGGTGGATGCCGGTTTTGTCTTGGATCACCCTTTTGATGCCTGGTTCCTCGATCTCGGCTTTCGCGGGTTGATCCCCTTTGAGTTGGATCGAACAAATCAAGATCAGGTAAATGTGGATCCCGCCACCTTCCAGACCAGTATCGCGAACGTCTTTTCAGTCGACCAGGCGCTGACTTCATCGTCAACCATACTGGCGGTTTCTGAAGGCCGCAGGGCAGCCATTTCAATTGACCGTTTTTTACAAAATGTTTCGATTACCGCCTCAAGAGCTAATGAGGGCGCTTACGAGACCCGCCTGGTGACCAACACCTCAAAAATCGAGTCCTTCCCGCCTGTGCTACCAGAATCAGGTAGTTATACCCCCGAAGAAGCCGCCGCTGAAGCCGGACGCTGCCTGCAGTGCGACTGTATGGAGTGCGTCAAGGTTTGCGAATACCTGAAGCATTACGGCAGCTACCCCAAGAAGTACATCCGCGAAATTTATAACAACCTCTCCATCATCATGCGCACCCGCACCGCGAACAAGATGATCAATTCCTGTACCCTCTGCGGATTGTGCGGCGAAGTTTGCCCCACTGACCTCGACATGGGATTGGTAAATTACGAAGTGCGTCAAACCATGGTCAAGACCGGCAAGATGCCCATTTCAGCCCATGATTTCGCCCTTCGCGATATGGCTTTCAGCAACAGCGATCGCGCCTCTCTCACTCTGATTCCTGAAAATGCCCACACTTGCAAAAATCTATTCTTCCCGGGTTGCCAGCTTTCAGCTTCCAACCCCGAATACATTCCACAACTCTATCAGGCACTCGCCTCCGTGATGCCCAATCTGGGCGTGATGCTGCGCTGCTGCGGCGCTCCCGCGGATTGGTCAGGCGAACAAGCCATATTTGAACAAACCATGCAAGAATTTAAAACCCAATGGCTCAGACTGGAGCGTCCGCGCCTGGTGCTGGCTTGTTCAAGCTGTCAGTGTGTTTTTACGAACTTCCTGCCTGATGCAGAAACCATCTCTGTCTGGGAACTCTTTGAAAAACACGATCTATTCCCAGCCAGGGTTAGGTATGACCACCCGCTGACCATTCACGACCCCTGCACCAGCCGTCATGAAGAGCAATGGCAGAACGCCGTCCGCGCCGGACTGGAGGCAATGGATATATCCTTCCACGAACTGGAGATGTCCCGCAGCATGACCGAATGCTGCGGTTATGGCGGTGTAGCCTGGTTGGCGAATCCCGAACTGGTCAAAGATATCCTCAACCGCCGAATAAACGAAGATAAAGCCGATTATTTAACCTACTGCGTGATGTGCCGCGATCTGCTGGCGGGTGAAGGCAAACCCACCCTGCATCTGCTGGATCTTGTCTTCGGCAAAGACTTGAACCAGTTGGCGCACCGCAAAGGACCTGACTACTCGCAGCGCCATGAAAACCGTCTACACGCCAAGCAGTGGATGCAGAAACAACTCGCCGGAAAGGACACCCTCATGCCTGAATCCCATGAAAAATATACCCTCGTTCTCAGCCCTGAATTAAGAGCCAAAATTGAAAGTCGTCTCATTTTGATCGAGGACGTGCAAAAAGTGATTGAACATGCCGAGATCAGCGGTGAGCGTTTTATCAACCAGGAAAACAACCACTCGCTTGCATTTTTCAAACCTCACCTGATCACCTATTGGGTTGAATACTCTCCCTCCTCCGATGGATATCTCATTCACGATGCCTACAGCCACCGCATGGAACTGGAAGGAGAAAAAACCAATGAGTGAGCCTTCTCTGGACCCGCAAAAAGGGAAATGGACCTGCGGCAAATGCGGTTCGCCACTCGAAGTGGCTTCGGTGAACGTCAGCTACCTGGGTTCCGGCTACCCTGTGGAACTGCTCGTTTGTAAGAATTGCAAGAAACCGCTTGTGCCCGCCGAACTGGCACTGGGCAAGATGCTTGAAGTCGAAAAACTAATGGAAGACAAGTAATGCCCGACTGCGCTGCCTGTCCGCTCTTTAAGATGGAATCAGAGACCGGCGACTGCCTGCATATGAACCGCCCCGGTGGACTTGAACTCACTGCTACGGCACTTGATTTGTGCCAACTTCCTACCGGCAGCGCCATTCTCGATATTGCCAGCGGAACGGGCGCAACCCTCACCTTCCTTAGGCAGCACAAATTTCAACCTTACGGGCTTGATCTTTCACGCCAGATGCTCGAGAGTCACAAAAGTTATGATGAAATCCATAGACTCGTTCAGGCTGACTGTCTGCGACTTCCTTTCAATAATACTAGCTTTACAGCAGTTATTATGGAATGTGCCCTTTCACTATCGAGGAATTTGACCGATACTCTCAATCAGTTTCAACGTGTCTTAAAGATGGGCGGAAAGCTAATCATCACTGATATATATTTGCGGGAGGCAGGTTTGTCAATGGAAGATAAACCCTTGCCCACTTCCTCTTGTCTGGCAGGTGCAGTCAGTGAACCTGTGATTCGAGATCAGGTTACCTCACAAGGATTCAACATCCTGCACTGGCAAGATCACACCCCCTTGTTGAGACAATGGATTGCCCGACTGATCTTTAAGCTCGGCTCACTCGACGCCGTTTACCATTTGCTGGCAGAGTCTGAAGAAGCCGCACATGAACTGGCTTCTGGGTTTGGTTCAAGATATAAATTAGGATATTATCTACTGATCGCAGAAAAATAAGCCGATCGCAAAGGAGAACCAATGGATGATCTGATGCGTATTGCTCAACTCAAACAGCAGGGGTTCTATTGCAGCCAGATTCTTGTGCTGATGGGGTTGGAATTACAAGGCAAAACCAACCCAGACCTCGTCCGATCGACGCAGGCACTTGCAGGTGGCATCGGTTTCAGCGGAAACCTTTGCGGCTCCCTCAGTGGCGGAGCCTGCCTGCTTGGGTTGTATGCCGGCAAAGGCACCCCCGAAGAGCAGGAAGATGAACGCCTTAACCTGATGCTCCTTTCATTGGTGGAATGGTTCACCCAGACCATCGGCGAACAATACAACGGTATTCACTGTGATCAGATTCTTGAAGGCAAGCAATCCAACATACCGCAGCGCTGCCCGGGTATCATTCAAGCTGTCTATCAAAAAACAAAGGAGCTTCTGGTCGAATATGGCTTTGACCTCATCGGAACCCCAACTGAAGACTGACACGCGAAACATCATCCCGACCACCAGTGTTTGCCCAGTTTGCCTGCGGCGCATCTCCGCCCAACGCCTGATGGAAGGAAACGAGGTTTTCCTCGAAAAGACCTGCCCCGATCACGGCACATTCAAGACCATTGTTTGGCGCGGACTACCCGACTACGCATCATGGGCGCGTGAAAAGATTCCCAACCATCCTCGTCACCCGCTGACCAGCACACAAGAAGGCTGTCCCTTTGACTGCGGTTTTTGCGGCAATCACCGTCAGGAACCTTGCTGTGTGCTGCTCGAAGTAACCCAGCGCTGCGATCTGGGCTGTCCGGTATGCTTTGCGTCCTCCGGCAAAAATGACTCTCTTGACCCCGACTTAAACATTGTTGCGATGTGGTACCGACGCATGCTGGATGCCGGAGGACCCTTCAATATTCAACTTTCAGGCGGAGAGCCCACTCTGCGTGACGACCTGCCGCAGATCATCCACATGGGCAAGGAAATGGGTTTTACGTACTTTCAGGTCAACACCAACGGCTTGCGTCTTTCTAAAGACATTGACTACCTCAAGGAATTAAAAGCAGCCGGGTTGAATGTGGTTTATTTACAATTCGACGGCACTGAATCGCAGATTTATCAAACCATCCGCGGCAGAGATATTTTGACCCAAAAAGTCAAGGTGATTGATAATTGCCAAAAACTTCGGATTGGAGTGGTACTGGTACCTACCATCGTGCCAGGTGTCAACGACCATAATATGGGCAACATCATCCGATTCGCTCTGGAACGATACCCCATCGTGCGCGGTATCCACTTTCAGCCAGTATCTTACTTTGGACGTTATCCACAGCCTCCTGAAAACAACAGCCGCATCACCCTGCCGGAACTACTGCAAGGCATGCAAACCCAAACTGAAGGGCTGGTGAAACTGGAAGATTTTCACCCCAAGGGGAGTGAGAACTCCTACTGTTCCTTTACCTCCAGCTTTCTCATCCAGCCAGACGGCTCGCTCAAATCCATCCGCACTCGGGAATCGTGCGACTGCAAACAACCGCTGGACGCGCGGGAATACGTGAAACGCTCACGCGATTTTGTCGCCCGACATTGGACCTATCACGAACCACCAAAAAAAATCGAATCTTCTTCACTCTCTCTTGGTGGTTGGGATGCCCTGTTGGATCGCGCCCAAAACCACTACTTTTCCATTTCTGGCATGGCCTTTCAAGACGCCTGGACGCTTGACCTTGAACTCCTGCAGGATTGCTGTATTGCGGTAGCTGCCCCTGACGGCAGACTGGTGCCCTTCTGCTCTTACAACCTGACCAATACGGTCGGAAAGACTCTTTACCGGTCGGACTAATGAATCCCACTCCTCTTCATGCATGGATTGCCAACAAAATTGGTTGCTCTACAGCCAGTTTTAGCCGTCAGCAACTTGAGGAGTACCAGTGGCAGGCGCTTCAAGCCAATCTGAAATATTGCCTTGAGCACAGCCCTTTCTACCAGGATCTTTACCATCAAATTTCATTACCGTTGATCTCTCTTGCTGGTTGGGCATCGCTACCTTTCACCACCGCCGAAGACCTGAGAAAAGACCCCACCCGCTTCGTCTGTGTTAAACAGGATGATGTTCAGCGCATCGTCACCCTGCCCACTTCTGGAACTACTGGCGAGAACAAACGCATCTTTTTCACCGCCTCCGACCAGGAACTGACCATTGATTTCTTCCATCACGGCATGTCCACCCTGACAAAACCCGGAGACCGGGTTCTGATCCTGCTGCCCGGAGAGCGCCCCGGTTCAGTCGGTGATCTGTTAAAAACCGGCCTCGAGCGCTTGGGCTGCCTGCCCTTTATCTACGGACCCGCTGATAATGAAGAATGTGTTTTCAAAGCCATCATCGAACAAGATAGCAATGTGTTGGTGGGCGCTCCGGTGCAGTTGCTGCGTCTCGCCCGCCTGGATGATGCTGAATGGATATTGCCCAAGAACCAAATCCACAAAGTGCTCACCTCCACTGACACTCTGTCCAATGCCATACACGCCAGCCTGCAAGCTCTGTGGGGATGTGAAGTGTTTGATCATTGGGGCATGACCGAAACCGGCCTGGGCGGCGGTGTTGAATGTGAAGCCCATCATGGAACTCACCTGCGAGAAGCGGATTTATACGTCGAGATCATCGATCCCGTTACCGGTCAGGTATTACCCGATGGCGAAACGGGCGAGGTGGTGATTACCACCCTCACCCGCACCGGTATGCCGTTATTACGCTACCGTACCGGCGATCTCAGCCGCCTGCTGTCGGACCCCTGCCCTTGCGGATCGTTTATTAAACGCCTGGAACGAGTAACCAGCCGCCTGAACGCGGGTGTGATACTGCCTTCAGGGATGCTCACCCTCAATGAAATGGATGAGTTTCTCTTTGACATTCCCGATGTGCTCGATTATTCAGCCACAATAACCAAAGAAGATGAAAAATACTTGTTGCAGCTCTCGATCAGCACCCTGAGCGGCGAGGTTGCGGATATCGAAGAACCGGCCACCGAAATGCTGATGATGGTGCCGGTTATTCAAACCGAAGTGGAGAGCGACCGCCTGGGTATTTTAATCTCCCCCATGCAGAAACCATCTGAAATGAACTTGCATGTCATGCAAAAACGAATGATCAAAAGGGAATGATGTAATTGGTGAATCTAGGATTTTACACTGAAGTTAATTTTTCTCGTTCTGATAAGAGTCAGAACGGGTCTGATAATCCATTTCTCGACTCTCCCTTATCGATTCAACAATATCCTGCCTGGTTAATTGAGTTTTTATAGGGGGCACATCCAAAGAAGATCGATCCGAACGGATCGTTTTAACCACATACTTTTGGCCATTTCTACGAGTGATCGTCACTTCACCATCTTTATCGGCTTGTAATAACACAGAGGCCAGGTTTTGTCTTGCTTCAGAATAAGTATAAGATTTTGTCATTTTAGTCAACCTCCACTGTTTTGATATTTAAAGTGGATGCAACTTCGATCATACGATGATCAATGGTTAATAGGGGTAAATTAAGTTTTTGGGCACAATAAAGTACATAAGCATCATAGGCATATATTCCGACTGATTGAGCCAGTTTTACAGATTTCTCAAGATCAACATCAATTAATCTAATATCCATAAATTGGTAATTCTTAACGGCTTCATCAATATCATCGCTTCCAATTCTTTTCCGGCGAAAATTGGCAATCAATGCATTACCAATTTCCCAAGGTAGCGTGGAGGGTGAAATGATCTCCATACCCTTCGTAAGATTGATTATCTTGGAATTCAGTTCTTCGTTGAGGAGAATAGCGAGTACTGCCGAGGCATCAATAACTAGTCGCATAAGATCATCCTGTACAATTGTACAAATAATATAACTCGATTAATAGATGCTGTCAATTATCATGTACAATCTTGAAAAAAATTGAATGCTCTTTAAATTATTCCAACTCAGCCCAGCGTGCGTAAGCCCGGTTGAGTTCTTCTTCCAGTTCTTTCACCCTTGCGGCGGTCCAGGCAATCTCTTCTGCTTCCCCCTGATAGAATGAAGCATCCGCCATTTTTGCTCCGATCTCGACCTGTTCAGCCTCAAGTGCTTCAATCTTTTTGGGTAATTCTTCCAATTCCTTTTGCCGGGCTTCCTGTTTCTTCAATTCTTTATAGGTCGGTTTGCGTGATGCGTCACTGCCAGGCGTTGGGCTGACAGCCTGTCCTTTCACTGAGGTTTTGCCTGAAACCGCGGAATTCTGAATCTTTTGGACCGACCGGCTCTGCCTGATCCAGTCATCATAACCGCCCACAAATTCCACCACATTGCCCTGACCGTCCAGCGAGATGGTGCTGGTCACCAGATTGTTGAGAAATTCGCGGTCATGGCTCACCAGAAGCAGCGTCCCCGAATACTCAAGCAGCAAATCTTCAAGTAATTCCAGCGTGTCAATATCCAGATCATTGGTGGGTTCATCCATCACCAACAGGTTGGCAGGCTGAGCAAACAAACGAGCCAATAGCAGACGGTTGCGTTCACCACCCGAGAGCGCACTGATGGGTGTCTGGATGCGGTCGCGGGTGAACAAGAAATCTTCCAGATACCCAGCCAGGTTGCGGTTTCTACCGTTGATCGTGATGGTATCCCTTCCCTGGCCAACATTATCCATCACATTCTTGGTCTCATCCAGTTGAGAACGTAGTTGATCAAAATAGGCAATTTCCAGGTTGGTGCCCAATTCAACGCTGCCTGTTTGTGGCCCCAGTTCACCCATCAACAAGCGCATCAAGGTGGTTTTTCCTGAGCCATTGGGCCCGATGATGCCCACCTTATCGCCCCGTTGGATGACGGTGGAAAAGTCTTTTACAATCGGCTTGTCACCAAAGCTATAACTTAAGTTTTCTACTTCAATCACCAGGCGTCCTGAACGTTTAGCTTCCTGAAGCTGCATTTTAGTTCTGCCCAGAGTATCACGCCGCTCGCTGCGAATCTCACGCAGCTGCTTCAACGCCCTCACTCGGCCTTCGTTCCTGGTTCTGCGTGCCTCAATTCCGCGCCTGATCCAGGCTTCTTCTTGAGCCAGTTTTTTATCGAAGAGAACATTATGTTCCTCTTCACTCTGCAGCATGGCTTCCTTGCGGGTGAGAAAAGTTGGGTAATCACAGTTCCAGTCAAACAAGCGGCCGCGGTCCAATTCGACAATTCGGTGAGCAACCCGCTGTAAAAACTGGCGGTCGTGGGTCACGAAAAACAAGGTGCCGCCCCAGCGGGTCAAAAAATCTTCCAGCCAGACAATCGATTCAATATCAAGGTGGTTGGTAGGCTCGTCCAGAAGAAGCAGATCAGGTTTGTTCACCAACCCGCGTGCCAGCAGCACACGACGCTTCATCCCGGCGGATAATGTGCCAAATAGAGCGTCGCTTTCCAACCCCATGCGACTGATCACCTGATCCACCTCAAGCTGCATCTGCCAGTGGGCGTCCACATCGGCAGTTTGCGCGGTTTGTCCGCTGGCAACAATCTCATGTACCTTGCCGCTCATCCCCTGCGGCACTTCCTGTGGCATATAAGCCGCAATGAAATTCTGCTGCCTTGTCACCTGCCCAGATTGCGGCAGAATATCGCCATTGATCAGTTTGAGTAGTGTAGATTTTCCCATGCCATTACGGCCAAGCAAACCGATCCACTCTCCACTCTCTATTTGCAGATTAACTTCTTCGAGCAACAGCGGACCGCCGAACCCCACGCTCACATTTTGTACACTGATCAACGCCATTTTGTTTTACCTCTATTTCGTTTGGTCAAAGCATAGATTATATCCCCTCTTTCGCGACTCTTTTCTTATTTACTAAGACACACCGCCTTGTATATAGACGGTGTGTCAACAGATCAAGCAGCAACCATTGGCAAGTCTCAAAACTTAGCCATCGTTAGTTTTTCAGAAAGGCTACGCAGCCTTCAACGCCTGATCCAGATCCCACAGGATATCTTCGATATCTTCCAGCCCAATGGAGAGCCGGATGAAATCGGGGCTGACCCCGGCAGATTTTTGCTGTTCCTCATTTAGCTGCGCGTGGGTGGTGGTGGCAGGGTGGATAGCCAGGCTCTTAGCATCACCTACATTTGCCAGATGGCTGAACAGTTTCAGGTTCTCGATAAATTTCTTGCCAGACTCCGCACCACCCTTGATGCCAAACCCGAGAATGGCGCCGGGGCCCTTGGGGAAGTATTTCTGACCCGCAGCATAATGATTGCTGCTTTTCAGACCGGGGTAAGCCACCCAGCCAACTTTAGGGTGTTTTTCGAGAAATTCTGCGACAGCCTGGGCATTGGCAACATGGCGATCGAGCCGCAGGCTGAGGGTTTCGAGCCCCTGTAAAAACAGGAAGGAATTAAAAGGAGAAAGGCAAGCGCCATAATCGCGCAAGATTTGAACACGTGCCTTGGTGATAAAGGCTATGTTGCCCAAGTCGCTATAGACGAGTCCATGATAACTGTCGTCAGGCTGGTTGAAGTTAGCGAAACGCGGGTTACCCTTCCACTCAAAGTTGCCGCCGTCCACGATCACACCGCCGATGGAGGTGCCGTGACCACCAATAAATTTGGTGGCTGAATGGGTGACAATGTTAGCGCCCCATTCAAATGGTCGGCACAAATAAGGAGTGCCAAATGTGTTGTCAATGATCAACGGAATGCCATATTTCTTTCCAATGGCAGCCACTTCTTCAATCGGGAAAACATTAATCTGTGGATTACCCAACGACTCGCCGTAAAGCACCTTGGTGTTGGGTCGAATGGCGCGCCTAAAATTCTCAGGGTCGCCTGGGTCGACCAAAGTCACATCAATTCCCAACCGCAGGAAAGAATAGGCGAACTGGTTGTAGGTGCCGCCGTAAAGAGTAGATGCCGCAACAATGTGGTCCCCGGCACCAACCAGTGTGAAGATTGCCTGAAACTGGGCGGCGTGCCCTGATGCCACCGCCAATGCCCCCACCCCGCCTTCAAGATCGGCAATGCGTTTTTCAAAAACATCGTTGGTGGGGTTCATGATCCGCGAATAAATATTGCCGGGCTCTTTTAATGCAAACAGGTTGGCAGCATGTTCGCTACTATCGAAGGTGTAAGAGCTGGTCTGATAAATCGGCACCGCATAGGAATGGGTGGTTGGGTCAGACACCTGCCCGGAGTGTAGTTGGCGGGTATTGAAACCGAATTTTCGGTCGGATGATTTGAGTTCCATGATGTTTTTCCTTTTTAGCTAAGATATAAACATTCGTTTCCTTGCAGAGCAAGTACACATTCCAGGTTCGTCCATACTTCTCCTTTTCATAGTCCAACAGGAGGAAACTGCCGAGGGCGGCCAAGATCGTAAGGGGTTTCCTGGTAGACATAATAGTTGATCCAGTTCGCAAACAGCAGATGGCTGTGCCCTCGCCAACGCACGATTGGTGCTTTAGAAGGATCGTCATCTGCAAAATAATTGACCGGTACGGCAATCGGCAGTCCTGCCGCCACATCCCGATCGTACTCTGCCTTTAAAGTCAACGGGTCGTATTCAGAATGGCCTGTGATGAACACCTGACGGCTGGTTTTATGCCCAACAATATACACACCGGCTTCGTCAGATTCAGCCAAAATTTCAAGCCCATCGACCTTTTCGATATCCGCGCGCCGGATCTCGGTATGACGTGAATGTGGGGCATAGAAAACATCATCAAAACCGCGCAGCAGTTTGACATTCTTCTTGGTGATATGATGTTCAAACACGCCAAACTGTTTGGCAGGTAATGGATATTTGGGAACACCGAATTGATGGAACAAAGCAGCCTGTGCCGCCCAACAAATATACAAACGGGCAAACACATGTTTTTCGCTCCAGTCCATGATGGCAGTCAATTCAGGCCAATAATCCACCTGGTTGAACTCCAGTTGTTCAACGGGAGCCCCGGTGATGATCATGCCGTCAAACATTTGATCTTGCACTTGATCAAACGTCTGGTAAAAATTGAGCAAGTGCTCTTCTGGTGTGTTCTTGCTTTGGTAGGTGCCTGTGCGCAACAGTGTGACCTCAACCTGCAAGGGAGTATTGCCCAGCAGCCGCAAGAGTTGTGTTTCAGTAATAATTTTTGTAGGCATTAAATTGATTAACAAGATCTTCAAAGGACGGATATCCTGATGGATAGCGCGGCCTTCATCCATCACGAAAATATTCTCATTGGTTAGCGTTTCGAAAGCGGGCAACTGATCGGGAATCTTAATCGGCATGTCGGGTTCCTTTTGGTTTTGAAATTAAAACGACCTCTTCTTATGATTGAAAAATAAGAAGAGGTCGTTATCGGCTGATCTCCTCTCATCTTCCAGATTACTACTGCCGGAATTGGCACCTTGTCACTGCTGACAGGTTGTCGAGGCTTCACAGGGCCGGTCCCTCTGCCTCTCTGGATAAGAGCGATTCATTATGGTAAGTGAGGTTTTAGAAAATCACTTACATTTATAAAAAGTCCGGGAGCATTCCCGGACTCGTTGTTTCTTTTGGGTAAGCTCCTATTCTTTCTGATTCGAGGAGCTTTACACTTTGTTTCTTGCGACCTGCCCTACTTCAGGCATGCCTCAGAGTGTGCATAAGCTCCTCGCTTTAGGCACATCATGCACATCGACATCATAGTAGTTGAAGAGGTCACAAGATTCATCAAGTCTTACCTTATTAGTTGAGTATACTACGACTTTTAAAAGACAAAGTCAAGTACATGCGAGATTTTTTAAGGTTTAATGTCCTAATTTTCCCGGAGGTTTGAAACCTCCGGGAAAATGGATATCGATTTTTTCCATTTTCCTCTGTGGTTGGAGATAATTGAAAGTTGCATAATCAAGCAGAGTAAGTGGTAACGGGGTGTAGCCAGAACAATAAATATAAATCCTCTTTTTTCCAAAAATTTGTCCATACAAATTGTCAGCAAACTCTTTTCGATCAAAAAACCTTGATGTATAATGTTGCTATTCGTCCCCGCAGGGTCTTCGTATCACTCAAGCTGGGAAACCCAAAAACTAATCCTAATTGAATAGATACTGTTGATCTGAGTCGCTCCGTTATACAATATACCTTGGAGCGTGTGGAGGCATATTAATGAAAACACAAATCCCGTCCATCCCGAAAAACACACTGGTGATGAAATTTGGCGGCACTAGTGTGGGCACACCTGATGCCATGCGCCAGGTTGTGTCCATCATAAAAAATGAAAAAGCCCAATGGAAAAACATCGTGGTCGTCACTTCCGCTCTGAGCGGCGTGACTGATACGCTTCTAAAAATGGCTTCACTAGAAGCTACATCCAAGCAGCAGGCGCTGAATGAATATGCATCCATCCTGCTTCAAAAACATGATGAGATCGCTAACGCCCTGATTCATGAACCGGCTTTGTTTCAAAAGACCATTCAACAGATCAGCGAAACCATCAGCCAGGTACTCAACCTGTGCAAAGCCATTGCTGTGTTGGGTGAATCCACCCCGCGTGTAATGGACACCATCGCCTCGGCCGGTGAACGCATGTGCATTCCCCTTTTGGCCGCCGCCCTGGAATCCGCAGGCGTCCCCGCCGAAGCTGTGGAGGCAACCCGTTTGATCGTCACCGACGATCACTACACTGATGCCCACCCTGACTTCGCCAAGACCAAAAAGAATACCTCATCGGTGCTCAAACCCATCCTTGATAACGGAAAAGTCCCCGTGATCACAGGTTTCATGGCTGCCACCGAATCTGGCAACATCACCACCCTGGGCCGCGGCGGCAGCGATTATTCAGCCGCCATCCTCGGTTCAGCTTTGCCTGCCGACGATGTCTGGATTTTTACTGACGTCAACGGTGTTATGACCGCCGATCCGAGACTGGTGCCCAACGCCGCCACGGTACCGGTTTGTTCGTACCGCGAAGTGGCAGAACTGGCTTATTATGGCGCCAAAGTGCTGCACCCAAAAACGATTCGCCCTGTCATCGAAGCGGGCATCGGCCTGCGGGTCTGCAATACCTTCCAACCCGAACACCCCGGCACACGCCTGGTCTCCGAATTGAAAGCCGATAACAATGTCATCAAAGCCATCACCACCGTGCGCGGACTAAAACTGATTACGCTTGAAGGCCGCGGCATGCTGGGCGTTCCCGGCGTGGCAGCCCGCACCTTTGAAACAGTGGCAAAACTGGGCACGAGTGTTCCACTCATCACCCAGGCATCCTCCGAACAAAGCATCTGTTTTGCCGTACCCACCGCTTCGGCAGACCAGGTAATTGCCATGCTCACCAAAGCCTTCACCCATGAGATCGAAAATCGCGATATCGACCGCGTGTGGGCAACCAACGAGGTTGGCATTGTCACTGTGGTGGGTGAAGGTATGCGCTCCACCCCGGGTGTCGCCGGCCGTGTTTTTGCTGCATTGGGCACCAACAATGTTAATGTGGTGGCTATTGCCCAGGGTTCTTCCGAAGTATCCATCAGTCTGGTGGTCAATGCCACCGATTTGCAGCAAGCCCTGCGTTATCTTCATGAACTCGTTCAAATATCCGCACCTGACAGCTAAACCTGCCTGGTCATCATTCAGGAGTTATTCTTATGTCAAACCGCATCCCTGTCGCCGTCCTGGCTGCCACCGGCAGTGTCGGACAACGCTTTATTCAACTTCTTGACTGCCACCCGATGTTCAAGGTGGTTGCCCTCACCGCTTCTGACCGTTCTGTCGGTCAGACTTATGCCAAAGCCTGTCATTGGATTCTGCCCACCGAAATGCCCGCCTGGGCACGTGACATGGTCATCCAACCCACTGATCCTGCTTCAGCCTCTGTTCCGTTGGCTTTTTCAGCCCTGCCAGCCGATTTCGCCACGGAAGTCGAACCCGCCTTTGCTAAAGCCGGCACCATGATCTGCTCAAACGCATCTTCTTATCGCATGGCTCCCGACGTTTCAATTCTCTTCCCTGAGGTTAACCCTGAACAGGCTGCGATCATCCCCATCCAACGCAAATTGCGCGGATGGTCTGGCGGCATCATCACCAATTCCAACTGCACCAGCACCGGCGTGACCGTCGCCCTGAAACCCCTGATGGATGCCTTCGGTCTCAAAAAAGTCTTTGCTGTTTCAATGCAAGCCCTTTCTGGCGCCGGATACCCTGGCGTATCTTCACTGGATATCATCGATAACGTCGTTCCCCTGATTAAAGGAGAAGAAGAAAAAGTGGAGATCGAACCGCGCAAAATGCTGGGCAAAATCCAGGGCGAAGCCATCATGCCCGCTGACTTTGCCGTTTCAGCTCACACCAACCGCGTTGCCGTGGTGGACGGACATACCGTTTGTCTTTCCATCGAATTGGAAAAGAAACCCAAACTTAACGAGGTCATTGAAGCGTTGCGCTCCTACCAGGCACCTGAAATCAGCCGCAACCTGCCTTCCGCACCCAACCCGGTGATTGTCGTCCGCGACGAACCCGACCGCCCGCAACCCCGCCTGGACCGCATGACCGGCAAAGGCATGGCAACTGTGGTGGGCCGGGTGCGCCCTGATCCGCTTTTCGATTTCAAGATGGTCGTACTTTCACACAATACCATCCGCGGCGCTGCCGGCGGATCGGTGTACAACGCCGAATTACTCACCAAACTTGGCTACGTCAAAGCCTAAGGAGCAAAATAATGACATCCTACTCAGGTGTTCTCGAAACCTACCGCTCTTATTTAGATATTCCCGCTCATACCAAAACAGTCACTCTTTTGGAAGGCAACACCCCGCTCATCCCAATGCCCCGCCTGGTTGAAACTCTCGGCGGCGGATTTGAGCTCTTCGTCAAATTCGAAGGGTTAAACCCCACCGGATCATTCAAAGACCGCGGTATGACCGTGGCAATCAGTGAAGCTTACGGCAAGGGTGCCAAAGCCGTCATCTGCGCTTCCACCGGAAACACAGCCGCCTCAGCCGCCGCCTATGCCTCGCGTGCCGGAATGCGCTGCATAGTGATCATCCCAGCCGGCAAGGTGGCTACCGGCAAGTTGGCTGGTGCCGTGGCTTACGGCGCGGAGGTCATCCAGATCGACGGATCGTTTGACGATGCCCTCAACCTGGTACTGGCAATATCGCAGCGCCACCCCATCGCCCTGGTAAACTCCCTGAATCCTTACCGCCTCGAAGGTCAGAAAACCGCTGCTTTTGAGATTTGCGAATTCCTCGGAGATGCCCCCGATTGGCTGGCACTTCCGGTGGGCAATGCCGGCAACATTTCGGCTTACTGGATGGGCTTCAAACAATATCACGAAGCCAAAAAGACCTCGCTACCGCAAATTTTAGGCGTGCAGGCAGAAGGCTCAGCCCCGCTTGTACTCGGCCATCCCGTAGAACACCCCGAGACCATCGCCACCGCCATCCGCATTGGCAAACCCGCCCGCGGAGAACAAGCCCTCGATGCCGCAGAACAATCCGACGGACGTATCATCGCGGTCAGCGACGATGAAATTCTCAAGATGCAGAAACTTCTGGCTGCCAACGGGGTATGGGTCGAACCTGCCTCCGCAGCAGGCATTGCCGGTTTGGCACACGAGTTGGAACGCGGCAAGATTGATCTTAAAGGCAAAAAAGTGGCAGCCGTTTGCACCGGGCACGGGCTTAAAGACCCCGATATCATCACCAAAGACATGCCCAAACCTCATGTACTGCCTTCTGAAATGAACGCCCTCGAAGATTATCTGGCCAGAGAGAAATAATCATGCGCTACCTCATCCGCGTGCCTGCCACTTCTGCCAACCTCGGACCCGGTTTCGACTGCCTGGGTATGGCGCTCGACCTTTGGAATGAGATTGAGGTAGAAGCCACCGGCAGCCAACTCGAAATTAATATCGAGGGTGAAGGGGCTTCTTCCATCCCGCCCAACAAGAAGAACGCCATCTACCAGGCAATGTTCAAATATGCCGAACGACACCAAAAGACGATCCCGGCGGGCATCCGACTCAAATGCCAAAATCATATTCCACTCGGATCGGGTCTCGGCTCCAGTTCGGCAGCTGCTGTGGGTGGTATTTTGGCTGCTGCAGCAATTCTGAGCCTGCCGATGGACAAAACCGATCAACTGGAATACGCCACTCAACTGGAAGGACACCCTGATAACGTGGCACCCTGCCTGATGGGCGGATTAACAGCCGCCATCATTGAAAATCAGCAGGTGGTCGCACGCAACCTCGCCATTGCCCCATTGTCATTGGTGGTGGTGGTACCCGATTTTCACTTCCCCACCAAGACCGCCCGGGCAGCCCTGCCCGTGGATGTCTCACGGCAGGACGCAGTTTTTAACCTCAGCCGGCTGGTTTTCTTGATTGACGCACTCGGCAAGGGCGATCTTGACCTGCTTCCCCTGGGCATGCAAGACCTCATTCACCAGCCTTACCGCATCCCGCTCATCCCCGGCGCCACCGCCGCCATCACCGCCGCCAAAAAAGCCGGCGCGGCTGCCGTGGTATTGTCAGGCGCTGGCCCCAGTCTGCTGGCAGTTCTACGAAAAAAAGAAGATCAAAAAAGCGTTGGTGAAGCCATGCAGGGGGCATTCGTAAAAGCGGGTCTTAAAGCCCGCATCTATACCCCCGAGATTGAACGGGCAGGGGCTTCCATAAAAGAATTTTAAATAGACAAGGGCAGACTTTGTCGTCTACCCTTGTTTCAAATTTACTCCCTGACCATTACTTCTTCAATTCCTTCAACACACGGGCTGGTGTCAGCGGAAGTTCGCGCACCCAGGCGCCGGTGGCATTGTGCAGGGCGTTGGTGACTGCCGGGGCTACACCATCTATCGAGATTTCCGATACGGATTTGGCGCCGTATGGTCCGCTGGGTTCGTTGGTCTGGATGAAGATCACATCCATGACTGGCATTTCGTTGGCTTTGGGTACGTGATATTTCACCAGGCTGGGATTCAGCGGCTGACCTTTTTCATCAAATAGCATTTCTTCAGTCAGGGCAAAGCCCAATCCCTGGCTCATACCGCCTTCTACCTGTCCGGCAGCGGTCATCGGGTTGATCACACGGCCACAGTCTACCAACATCAGCAGCCGCTCAACCTTGATCTGGCCAGTTTCAGTATCCACCTCAACCTCGGCAAACTGTGCAGAAGTCGGCGGAGGGCTCATCGGGCTGGTATGGGATGCCGTTGCCATGATCTGATGTTGATTCAGCATATGCAGGCTGCTTAACCCCACATCCATCAAGGTCACTGACCGTCCATCTTTGGCGGTCACCAGCCGGTCGGCAAGCATCAAGTTTTTGGTATCTGGCAGGTCAAGCATCAATGCAGCATGTTCAAAGATTTGTTGCTTAATTAATTTGGCAGCCTTCAGAACTGCTCCGCCGCTGATGTAAGTGGTACTGCTGGCATAGGCACCCTTGTCAAAGGGAGTGAAATCGGTGTCTGACGAATAAACGATGATGTCATCCAACGGCACACCCAATTCCTCGGCAGCAATCTGCGCCAGGATAGTGTCTGAACCGGTGCCCAAATCAGTGGCACCAATTAACAGGTTGAATGAACCGTCATCATTCATCTTCAGGGTCGCAGCAGCCATATCCAGATCGGCAATACCGCTGCCGTGTATCGTAACCGCCATGCCAATGCCTTTGCGATAACGCCCGCTTTGATTCTTGTAAGTTTCACGTTTCTTGCGATAATCGGTTGCTTTCATGCCGACATCTACACATTCAGATAATCGGCTGGTTAACAGGTTCTGCTCTGTCCCTTCGCGGCCTTCACCAAGTTTCTTGGAGAGGTTCATGCCGTCGCCCACCTTGATCCAGTTGGCGCGTTTGAATTCGATCACATCCAGACCAAGCTGTTCAGCGATCTCTTCCATCATCACTTCAATGGCATATTCACACTGCATCGCCCCATACCCGCGGTAAGCTCCCGCGGGGGGTGTGTTGGTGTAAACCACATCGCAGTTGAATTTGATATTGTCTGGGTTGTAAAGCGTTAACCCCTTAAACCCGCCCACCATATTGACTGTCAATGCGTGAGAGCCGTAAGCCCCCGTGTTACCGATCAGGTTCAGTTCAGCGGAGGTGACCTTGCTGTCCTTCACCCCCACCTTATAACGAACGATCATGGCATGCCGGCTGCGGCTGCTGGTAAATTCCTGGGTGCGAGTATAGACCATTTTAATCGGACGTTTTGTGATCATGGTCAGATGTGCACACAAATCTTCAAGGATCATTTCCTGCTTGTTGCCAAAACCGCCGCCAATGCGCGGTTTGATCACACGAATCTTCTTCATCGGCAGCCCAACCAGGGGCGCCACCATACGACGAAGGTGGAAAGGCACCTGGGTGCTGGTGCGCAATACGAGCCGATCATCTTCATCCAGATAAGAGATACACACATGCGGTTCAAGATGCACATGCTGCTGCTTGGGAGTGCGGTATTCACCTTCAAAGACCCGATCGGCTTCCGTAAAGGCTTTTTCAATATCGCCATAATCAGCTTCAATATGACATACAACATTTCGTTTAGGATCAAAAATGCCCTCGGTGTCATTTTCAGCGTGCACCATCGGAGCACCGGGTTTAAGAGCGTCTTCCGGGTCAATTACCGGGGTTAGCACTTCATAATCCACGTCAATCAGACTGATGGCTTTTTCGGCTATTGCCAGCGTTTCGGCAGCCACCACAGCTACACGATCTCCCACAAAACGCACGGTATGGTCCAGACAAACCTGATCGTAAGGCAGAGGTTGCGGGTAACTCTGTCCGCCTGAAGCGTGCTTTACTCTTGGAATATCCTGATAGGTCAAAACAGCATGCACTCCGGGTAAAGCACGCGCCTTGCTCGCATCAATCTTGTGAATATTTGCATAAGCATGCGGGCTAGTTAACAAGGCACCGTAAAGCATGCCTTTCATTTCAATGTCGCCTGCAAAAACAGGTTTGCCCTGTGCCAGTTTTTTGCCATCAACCTTGACTTCAGCCTGGCCTACTACGTTCATGCGAGGCATATCCGCCGGGGTTAGCACCAGCGGCGGCAGCGGATCATGCTCCACACCCTGACGATAAAACGCATCTGGAAGTTTGGTCTGATTGGCATCAGCTGCCAATTCACCTTCAAGATGGACATAAGGTTCAGGGGTTTCTCCACGCAGATAAGCGGCCGCCCGTTTGACCGCTGCCACGCCCTTAACATACCCGGTGCAGCGGCAGATCACGCCGCTTAATGCCCGACGAATCTCGGTTTCAGTCGGATTTAAATTGTGATCCAAAAAAGCTTTAACAGACAAAATTTGCGCCGGGGTGCAGAATCCGCATTGGATGGCACCTGTTTCCAAAAAAGCCTGTTGAATGGGATGCAGTTCACCTTCTTTACTCAACCCCTCTAAGGTAATGATCTCGGCTCCTCTGACATCCACCGCCTTGGTCTGGCAACTACGGATAGCTTTGCCGTTGATAATTACTGTGCAAACGCCGCAGGAACCAGTATCGCAGCCTGATTTCACACTGTAATAAGAGGCGTTCCTTAAAGCCTCCAGCAGACTTTCATCCTGCCCTACCAACAAAGTCTTTTGAACCGCATTGATCGTGACATTCACTTCGGATTTTGAGTCTGGCATGAGATCCATTTCTCCTGTATATTAAATTTGATTTGGAATTGGCATAAAAAAGAAGACCTGGCTGGGTATGCTTCTCAACCATCACTAATTATTATAATGTGAAACGCAAGTGAATTATCAGACAACTTGACTCAATATACTCAATAATTGAGTAAAGGTGTACAATAAGGATTGATACATCCACATTGATAATTGACGAGGTTACTCATGCGTGAAATATCCGAAGAGATCAAAAAGTGGAGCGAACAAAACAAAACCATGGCGGTAGCCACAGTCGTGAAAGCCAACGGATCGCCCATGCGCCCGCTGGGATCAAAAATGGCCGTCACCAACCAGCAGCAGATTGCCGGTTCAGTGACTGGTGGATGTATCGAAGGCGCTGTTTATGATGAAGCCCAACAGGTCATCCGCTCAGGCAAGCCAAAGATTGTGCGCTACGGTGTTGCCAGCGATCAAACACCGTGGGAGATCGGTTTAAGTTGCGGCAGTTCATTGGATGTGCTCATCGAACCCCTCGAATCTACTGTCTGGCGGCAGTCACTGCCAATCATTCAAGAATTCCTCGAACAAAACGCACTTTTGACCGTTGTCACCCTCCTCAGCGGAGAAAACATGGGTGCAAAGTTGCTTATCCACGGAGAGGATGAAACCACAGGCAGTCTCGGCAGTTCTGATCTTGACCAGGCCGCCCTTGAAGCCGCTAAAAAGCAGTTGATCTCAATGGATTCTACTAACATCATTTTGCCCCTTGCTGACCGTGAAGAAGAGATTTTTATTGACATTCTCATTCCACCGGCGCGGCTGGTGATTGTGGGAGCAGTGCATATTGCCATCCCCATGGTAAAACTGGCGAAAACACTTGGGATGCATACGATCGTCCTTGATCCACGCAAAACCTACGCCAACCGCGAACGCTTCCCCGACGCGGATAAAATCATCATCGAATGGCCTGCCGACGCCCTCGAAAAGCTCAAACCCGATCAGGGAACCTATGTAGCCGTGGTCAGCCATGATGAGAAATTGGATAACCCCGCTTTGGCTGTGGCGTTAAAAAGTCAGGCAAAATATGTTGGCGTGTTGGGCAACCGCCGTAATATCCCAAAACGCCTGGATATTCTCAGGGAAATGGGTGTAAACGAAGAGCAATTAAAACATCTGCATGCCCCCATTGGTCTCAATCTGGGCGCTGTTCAACCTGAAGAGATCGCCCTTTCCGTTATAGCGCAAATCGTCGCTGTCCGGCATGGTTTGGGTGAATTGGCAAAATCCAAACCCATCCAGTAATAATACCATCCACCCCAATAAATGACCGGCTGCAAAGTCCGGTCATTTGTCATACTTTACTTTCAAAAAAAGCGTGATATGATATTAACTATTCAATTATTGAGTAATCAATTATTGAACTTGCTTACCCTTCAAACCAAACCACAAGGAGAAATTGATGAAACGCCTTCATTCACTTTTACTGATTATCACGATCAGCCTATTGATCCTCTCGGCATGTTCCTCGGCTGCTCCCACTTCAGCACCTATAGCAGACCCCACCGATGTCCCTGCAACACCTACCAGTGAACCCACAGCAGTTCCCACTGAAACAGGTTTCACAGTGACCGACGCAATGGGACGTGAGGTCAAATTTGAAAAAGCCCCCACTCGAATCGTTCTGGTTGGCAAGGCACTTTTCATGATTGCGGATGCCATATACATGTTCCCCGAAGCCGGTCAAAACATAGTTGCCATTGGTTCAACCAAACAAGGAGCCAACAACTTCATTCCCTTGATCGATGCAACATTCAAAGATAAAACCCTGCTTGAAAGTGAAGTTGGCCCCGAACAAATCGCTGCAGAACAGCCTGATTTGGTGATAATGAAGAGTATCAGTGCCGAAAAGCTGGGCTCCCCCATTGAAGAGCTGGGGATTCCGGTAATATATCTTGATTTCGAGACAGCCGAACAATACCAGCGCGACTTAAGCACCCTCGGCCAGCTTTTCCAGAACCCTGAACAGGCAGAAAAGATCGCCAATTGGTACCAGGGCAAAGTGGATTCAATAACCGCCGCCCTCTCCGGCCTGACAGATACCGATAAACCCTCCACCTTGCTGCTTTACTACTCTGACAAAGATGGCACCATCTCCTTCAATGTTCCCCCTTCAGGCTGGATGCAAACCTATCTGGTCGAAACCGCCGGTGGTACCGCCATCTGGAAAGATGCAAACCTAGGCAAGGGATGGACGGTAGTCAACCTTGAGCAGATTGCCGCATGGAACCCCGAAAACATCTTTCTTGTGTCCTATTTTGTTCCTGTAAATGATGTTGTCGCCCAGTTAAAATCCGACCCTCAATGGGCTGAACTGGATGCCATCAAGAACAACAAAATCTATGGGTTCGCCACCGATATCTATAGTTGGGATCAAGCAGATACCCGTTGGGCACTTGGGCTGCAGTGGGTCGCCTCTAAACTACACCCCGATCGCTTCCCCGGTTACAACGCCATCGAAGATGCCAAAACCTTCTATCAGGATCTTTATGGTCTCGATGAAGCCTTCTTCCAGACCAACATTGAACCGCTTTTCACCGGTGATGTGAAATAAACTGAACGTAACGACCCTGAAATGGTCGCCTGGATGCGTTACCCCAGCCGCTCTTGTCCATACTCATGAGCGGCTGATGGTTTAAAAATACTCTGACAAATATCAATGAGTATAATTAATCTCAACCTTATCGAAAGCGAGCCTTTATGAGCCTGATCTCTGACATTTCGAAAACCCTTCTTCCCGGTAAAATCATCAGTGTTCAGGTGGGCTATTCTCGAACTGCGGTTATGGCAGAAACTGACCTTGGCATCACCTGCGGGATGGCTGCCACCCTCGCCAATCCTGAGTTTGAACACCGTTGCCACCCCTCGGTGAGCAAGGCAGGTCATCTTCTGCAAATGCCCGCCGCAGAATTGATCGGGCTGGCTGAATCATCAAGTTATACAGAAGTAAGCATCGGTATTGCCGTAATCAACGCCCTGATTCGCGCCGATTTCTCAAAAGCGCCCGACTTGAATGCGGAAGATTATTTATATGAACAAGCCATCGGTAAAAACGTCGCCATGGTGGGGCACTTCCCTTTTGTGGAACGTCTACGCACACAATTGAAAAACTTATGGGTATTGGAGCTCAATCCTAAGCCAGGTGACCTGCCCGCTACCGCCGCCCCAGAATACATCCCCCAGGCGGATGTGGTCGCTGTCACCGCCACCACTTTTATAAATCACACCTTCGAAGGATTGTTGTCTCTTTGTAAACCGGAGACCAAATTGATGGTTCTGGGTCCAAGCACCATTCTTTCACCCCTCCTGTTTGACCGCGGCGTGGACCTGCTCTGCGGAACCATAGTGCTTGATCCGCAGGCGGTCATCCTGGGCATCAGCCAGGGCGCTTCCTCCCACCAGCTTCATCATGCCGGCGCCACCCGCATGGTCACCCTGGAAAAAGAAATGCTGAGCGTTTAGCCCTGGGTGTTACCGAAATGCATCTTTGAACTTCCCGATGTTTCATGTTCAAGAATCTCAATAAAGCAAAGGACTCCCAAACATCGGGAGTCTTCTCATGACAACGTTAAAACCGATTACCAGACCAATCCTGTGAACGGAGTAAATCCGTAAGCAAACAACACACTGATAGAAATTACCGCTGACAAAACCGCACCCACCACGGTCTGCCAGAAATTGTGTCCTTTGGCAGCCAACCTTGCCCAGGTCACCATTGGCAGCAGTGCCAGAAGTGGTGTGGCAATTACTCCGTAAAGGAAAATCATCGAAGCCACCGGTCCGCTAACCCCGGCGGCATGACCGCTGGCTTTATAACGCAGCAGCAGGTTGAAAACGATCAATCCGAGGGTGACGAAGGTATAGATTGCAGCCAGGGCTGTGAAAATAGTAGGCGAACCGATGCGTGAAAGCACGATCCATCCAATGGGATAGCTGATCATCATCAAGATAAAACTTGCCACCCGCTGGCGGTGAACCGTAACTTGAGCAGCTTCGTTTCTGACCGGAATATAAAAGAACAGGCTCAATAATGGAATAACGCAAACAAACACCATTGCCCAAACGTAACCCGAAAGGGCATTTGACTCACCCTCCGGCAGCCGGAAATATAAATAAGTGATCATTAAGCCCGAAAGAACGGGCACGTTCAATAACTGAGAAAAAAACTCGCCAATAATATTCTTAACGCTTTTCTTTGATGCATCCATGAAACCCTCGCCTTGATATGAATTGTCTCAAGTGTAATTTCGATGGTTGCAGCCCGCATGTGTCTAAAGAAACAAGCACTGTCCTGTTATGAAGTATGCCCCCCGTGTAATCTTTCCAACGCCAAGTAATCACCTAGAATAACTGGTGAATCCGTCAGGTGCTGATTTCAATCCGCCGATAATCACCCGGTCGAACCCCCCGGTTAACAGAAAGGGCGCGACGTTTTGCGCTTTTTCGTGCAGGGCTTTCTGATCAGCCTGGTTAAACAAAACCACCTTCAACGTCCCGGCAGGGATGTTTTTCAATCCACCCAACGAATGGATCAACATGCGGCTCACGCCCTCGATGGTGATCTCTTCACCCATTTTCAAGCCGCTCAATTCAGCGAACCGCTCCGCCCTGAACACTGTGCCGTTAGAGAGGGGTTTGCCCAATCCAGACAGCCCCACCAACACGATCACGCTTGTCACCCATGCCGGGATGGGCGGTTCGTCTTCACCCGGCGCCTTGAGCGGAATCGAGCGCGACCCATCCGCTTCGATCAAAATGGAGGCGTTCTCGCGGTCGGCGGCTTCGTGCATTCGCTCCAACAGCCGATCATCAGGGCTTTTGAGGCGGTCATCCCGGGTGTAAGGACCCGTCAACAGGGTCACCTTCTGCTGGCAGAACAATTTCTCAGTGAAATCGGCTTCCGATTCAAGAACGAAATGCCTGTCCGCGAAATGGGTTTGATCGGTACCCATGTGCGCCGTGGTAGTCACCCAGGCAAAGCCATCCACCTGACGTGCCAGTTGAAACGCTGTGGTCGTTTTGCCGCCCGCCCCCACCATCGCGGTACGTAAGGGAATGGTTGTGTTGAGTGCTTGAAAGAGGTTCATGGGTTAGTTATATCAAAGATTTGAATGAAAAAGCGTAGAACAACTGGCAAAAGCAAAAAAACAGTGAGGTTTTCAATAATTTAATCAAGGATTAATCAAATATTTACTGGTTTCTGATCTGCTTTGAATTACTATTTTGTCCGTTGTCAAAAATATTGTTAAAAGGATAAAGGTATGAAAAAGGCTCTCACGATACTCTTCATCGCAATTTTTTCAGCTGGTTTATTGTTTATCGCTCCAAATAAGGCCCAGGCAACTTCTCCCGCCGATGGAAATTGGAACACCGGCACAGAAATAAAAATCGATCTGGAGAAAAATCCCGCACCAAACAAGTGGGTGGACTTGTTGACTCAGGGTGTTCAAGTGGATAAGAAGACAGAAATTTGCCACCCCTTCCGTGGGGCTCAATTTCATTGGGTTCCCGAAATTCACCGCCTAGTCAAAGGACAATGGACAAAACTCGAGACAACCATCCGACGTATTCCAAACAATGAAGGACCATTCTGGGCTTGCGCCAATGCCCAGGCGGCAGGAACCTACGCACTTTTTGGATATTACAACGGTCCCCGAGAATATTTCAATTCTCAACCCCCTGCCTGTATCCCTATGGATGGCTGGGAACCGTTTAGAGGTTCAGGCAGGTTATACGTTTCCATTGACAATCTTGATGATGGTGCAGTAATTCACTTCAAACAAATCACGACTGATTCGCATATCGAGCTTGACGCACCAGAAGGTGACGCAACAGTTCAAACTGACGAAGAGAAATTTGCACCACTGACCACCTACAACCAAGTAATAATAGGTGAATGGTCAATTGATATTGAAGTAAGCTATCAAGGCTGTTCAAGAGTATTCACTTTTACTGGTGGTGGAAAATAATCGTAATAAATAAAAATAAAAAGGAATAAAGTATGAAAAAGGCTCTCACAACACTCTTCATTGCATTATTTTCTGCTAGTCTATTGTTTATCACTCCAGATAAAGCTCAAGCAACTTCTCCTGCCGATGGAAATTGGAACACCGGCACCGAAATAAAAATCGATCTGGAGAAAAACCCCGAGCCAAACACTTGGGTGGATTTGTTAACCCAGGGTGTTCAAGTGGATAAGAAAACAGAAATCTGCCACCCCTTCCGTGGAGCTCAATTCCATTGGGTTCCCGAAATTCGCCGCCTAGTCAAAGGACAATGGCAAAAACTCGAAACGACCATCCGCCGTATCCCTAACAATGAAGGACCCTTTTGGGCTTGCGCCAACGCCCCGGCTGCCGGAACCTATGCGCTTTTTGGCTATTACAACGGTCCCCGAGAATATTTCAATTCTCAGCCCCCTGCCTGCATCCCAATGGACGGTTGGGGTAGACGAACTCGGTCTAATACTTTGCAAATCACTATTGATAACCTTGATGATGGAGCAGTAATTTCCTACAAACAGCTCACGACTCACCCAAATGTTACCTTGGCTTTTATACAAGGTAGTGCAACAGTTCAAACAGACGATGACAAATATGCACAATTGACCTCCGTCTCGCAAACTGGCGAGTGGGAAATTGAAGTAGAAGTAAGTTATCAAGGTTGTTCAAGAGTATTCACTTTTTCTGGTGGCGTTGATTAGTTAATCATCGAAATATCTGACGAAAAAGGATTCCTAGAAGAATTTAGGGATCCTTTTTTTTAACCCCCCCAAACAATTGGCTCAATTATTGCACCTATAAATTTAATGCATTTTTAATTCACTTCTGATTAACCGCTGCCGATAATAATCATGCATTAACAGAATGCGGGAAAAACGCGGGAATTTCCCTTTATTGGTAAAATCCGGTTATTATTACTATCCCATATTTACAGTTGAGGAGCCGAGATGGAAAAAATCGTCAAGGAAATCTACGATGCTGTCGTTAATGGCAATGCCAACAGCGTCAAGACCAAAGTGCAAGCCGCACTGGATAGCGGGGTCGAGATTGAATCCCTGCTCAACGACGGCATGATCGCACCCATGAAAGAAGTTGGCCAGCTCTTCGAATCCGGAGAATATTTCGTCCCCGAAATGCTGATTGCCGCCCGCGCCATGCAGTCCGGCATGACCCTGCTCAAACCTGTGCTGCTTGCCAAAGAAATCAAGCCTCTTGGCAAGGTCGTCATTGGCACCGTCAAGGGCGACTTGCACGACATTGGCAAGAACCTGGTCAGCATGATGCTCGAAGGAGCCGGTTTTGAAATGATCGACCTCGGCACAGATGTCTCACCCGAGAAATTTCTCGAAGCCATCCAGGCTCACCAGCCTGATATTGTGGGCATGTCTGCTCTGCTCACCACCACCATGTCAAACATCGAAGCCACCATCCGCTGCTTCGAAGAAAACAAAGTCCGCAGCCAGGTCAAAGTGCTCATCGGCGGCGCTCCCGTCACCCAGTCTTATGCCGACAAGGTCGGCGCAGACGGCTACGCCCCCGATGCCAACCAGGCAGCCCTGCTTGCCAGACAATTAATAAGCGCCTAAATAAGGATATTTTTAAGAGAAAACATTGAGCCGTTATCTTTGTATCGCCTGTGAAGTTCTTGCCCGGCCGCTGTATTATCTGGCAGCCACCTCGCCGAATATCATTGATATTCAGTTGGTTAAACGCAGCCTTCACGATGAGCCAAACCGCATGCGCGCCAAGCTGCAGAAAAAGATTGATTTGATGGACAACTATGACTATGACGCAGTGCTGCTTGGCTACGGATTATGCGGCAATGGCACGGTTGGTTTGCAGGCACGCAGCCTTCCCCTCATCATTCCGCGCGTGCATGACTGCATCACCCTGCTGTTGGGCGACCCCAATCGCTACACGGAAGAATTCAACAAAACCCCGGGCACTTACTGGTATTCGCAGGATTTTGCTGAACGTTCCGACGACAACGGCAAATTTAGCAGTCTCGGTCCCATCCCAGATGAATCGCTCGCTAAACAATATGACACTTTTGTTACCCAATATGGCAAAGACAACGCCGATTACCTGATTGAAACCCTCGGCTCCTGGCAAAAACGCTACGACCGGGCTGCTTTCATTGATATGGGCATCATTCAACCTGACGGTTACAAAGATAAGTTACAAGATGAATCGCAGCGTCACGGCTGGACCTTTGAATTGATGGCAGGAGATCTATTGATCCTCCGCGACCTGCTCAACGGTGCGTGGATGAAAAAAGACAATAAGCGCTTCATCGTCATTCCGCCTGACCATGGCGTGGATGTCACCTATGACAAACACATTTTCAGGTGCACCCCTGGCTGATTCCCCAAAAATGATCTGGATCACCATCGAACCAACTGGACGCAGGGTCGCAGTTGAACCTGGGACCACTATTTTGGCAGCCGCCCAATCCGCGAGGATCGGGGTTAATGCCGTCTGCGGTGGTCAAGGCACTTGCGTCGCTTGCAAGGTATTGACTGTTTCAGGCGAGTTTAGTCCCCTCACCCATCAGGAATCTCTTCACTTATCCCCAAAAGAAATTGATGATCAGGTGCGCCTGTCCTGCCAAACCAGGCTGTTCTCAGACGCCGTGGTTCAGTTTCCGCCGGAATCACTGGTTTCACGGCAGCGCCTTCAACTGGAAGGCAGCAGCATTGCCGTTTCTCCATTCCCGGCTGTGAAGCGCCTGGACCTCACGCTTTCCACTTCAGAACAGCAGAAAATCTCTAGAGCAGATGAGATCCGCGAAGCGCTCAGGGTCGCGGGTTACCTTCAGGCAGACCTGCCGCGTGCACTTCTACCCAAAATTGATGCCCTCTTAAATCAAAACCATCAACAGGTTTCACTTGTACTCTCCCAACAGCAAGTGATTGCCGCCCTTCCACCTGATCAACCCATGCTCGGTCTCGCTGTGGATGTTGGCACCACCAAGCTGGCAGCCTTTTTACTTGATATTCAAACCGGCCAGACTCTCGCCTCCGCAGGCAGGGCTAACCCACAGATCGCCTACGGCGAAGATGTGATCAGCCGCATCCAATATGCGGATGAACATGCCGACGGCGCGGCAGCCCTGCAAAAGGTCATAGCCGAAGCCTTGAATCAACTGATTGTTGAACTCACTGATCAAACAGGAACCTCGCTATCGCAAATCGTGGAAGTCGTGCTGGTGGGAAATACTGCCATGCATCACCTGGCTGCCGGATTGCCAGTTCACTCGCTGGGCACAGCACCCTACCATCCCGCCTGGGTGGATGCCATGAGCCTGCCAGCAAACCAAATTGGATTGCGACTTACTGAAGGCGTAAATGTTTATTTTCCGCCCAATATTGCCGGTTTCGTGGGCGCTGACCACATTGCCATGCTGCTCGCAACCGATACCCATAAATCACTGAAGACTGTGGTTGCCATGGATATCGGCACCAATACCGAGATCAGCCTGGTTCATAAGGGCAGGCACCTTAGCTGCTCGTGCGCTTCGGGGCCAGCTTTTGAGGGTGCTCACATCCGGGATGGCATCCGCGCCGTCCCCGGCGCCATTGAACGGGTGTTCATTGATGAGGACGGGTTCAAAATACAAACTATTGACTGCCTGCCGCCGGTGGGCATCTGCGGTTCGGGCATTCTGGATGCCGTGGCACAGATGCGAAAGGCCAAATTGATTGACTCGCGCGGTGCGTTTAATAAGAATGATCCGCGTTTAACTGACAGTCAGGGGCAGCCTGAATTTATTCTCGCTAAAGCCACAGAAGCAGGGCGCCAAATTGGCGTCACCCGCAAAGACATTAATGAGATTCAGCTTGCTAAAGCCGCCATCCGTTCAGGCCTGGAAGTTTTACTGCGAGAAGCCAATATCTCCTCAGATGACATTGACCTCTTTCTCGTGGCAGGCGCATTCGGCACCTACCTCGACCTGGAAAACTGCATCCGCATCGGGTTGTTGCCCATCCTTCCATTTCAAAAATTTCGCCAGATTGGCAACGCCGCCGGCAGCGGCGCTCGCCAGATGCTGCTCTCCACTTTACAACGTGAAGAAGCTGAAGCCATGACCGGTCAGATCGAATACGTGGAATTGACCAAGGTAAAAGATTACATCGATTTTTTCACTGATGCGATTGGGCTCTGATCTATACCAAATCTAAACCCGACCTTTTCGTTCATTCACTACAATCCTGAAGAAAAATAATATTTGTACCTCTCAGGAGAACCAAAGTGAAAAAACAATCCCTAATTATTTTTATCACAATCTGTATTCTGGTGCTGACAGCTTGTTCATCAGGCGCAACCGCGACAGCAACCACCAGTTTCATCGCTGAACAGACGGCAGGCACATCAGCAACCGAAAGTATTATTATTGCGCCAACCACACAGATCGCATTTGAAGACGTCAACGCAGAATGGGATGCCTCGTCCGCTATGCAAATCACCCTCAATGGAGATTCCATAAGCACGTCAGATGCGAGCGTTTCTGTTGACGGCTCGAACGCCACCATTACCGCATCAGGCATCTATGTGGTGAACGGAACCCTCAATGACGGACAATTAATCGTGGATACCGAAGATGAAGATCCGGTAAAACTGGTGCTCAACGGCGTATCCATCAACAACACTGACAGCTCAGCGATCTACGTGGCAAACGCAAAAAACGTAATCCTGATCCTTGGCGATGGCAGCGTCAACCAGGTTGCCGACGGTGATAATTATGTGTTCGCCTCCACCGACGAAGATGAACCCAATGCCGCTATTTTTAGCAAAGCCGATCTTTTCGTTTATGGCAGCGGTTCACTGACCGTTTCTGCCAATTACAACGACGGCATCGCCAGCAAGGATGGATTGCTGATTGGAGGTGGTACGATCAGTGTAAACGCCGTGGATGACGGTATCCGCGGTAAGGATTACCTGGTGGTCAAGAGCGGCAACCTCAAGGTCAACGCAGGCGGAGATGGGCTCAAATCAGACAACGAAGAAGACACATCTCTCGGTTACATCTCCATCGAATCCGGGTCGCTCAATATTACTTCGGGTCATGACGGTCTGGATGCTTTCACGTCCGTTTTCCTCTCCGGTGGTGATCTCACCATAACTTCTGGCGGAGGTGCCGGGCAGCTTGTTGACGAAACCTCATTTGCAAAGGGCATCAAGGGTTCAACCAGTGTTTCCATCACGGATGGGTCATTCAAGATCAATTCGGCTGATGATGCCATCCACTCAAACGGTGCCATCGTGGTTTCAGGCGGTACATTTGATATCCAAACCGGAGATGATGGTTTGCACGCCGACGCCACCCTCACCATCAACGGCGGCAACTTGTTGATCACCCAATCTTATGAAGGCGTCGAAAGCGCCATCATCACCATCAATGACGGCATTCTGCAAATTACTTCAAGAGA
>CAYXWV010000004.1:64699-111808 GCA_964468875.1 uncultured Anaerolinea sp.
TTTCCTTTACATGAATGGTGGCTACGTTTACGCCGACGGCAACGGCGACGGTGTGGATGTCAACGGCGGCGTTGTTATGACCGGCGGTACACTGTTGGTCAACGGACCCACCAAAAACGGAAATGGCGCCCTTGATTATGACTCAGGCTTCACCCTTTCCGGTGGTACGGTGATCGCTGTTGGCAGTGCCGGCATGGCGCTCATCCCCGGTTCGACTTCATCCACCCAGAACGCCGTGATAATCAACCTGGATGCTGTTCAATCCGCCGGCACCCTTCTGCGTGTTCAAAATCAGGCAGGTGAAGAAATCTTTACTTTCGCACCTTCCAAAGAATATCAATCGCTTGCCTTTACCTCTGCATCGTTAAATACAGGTGAAACCTATACACTCCTGTTGGGCGGTTCTTCCACAGGAACAGTTACAGACGGTCTATTCCAAGGCGGCAACTATTCGGGCGGCACAGTCTATTCTGAATTCACCATTTCAAGCCCGGTGACTACCATCGGCGGCCAGGACATCTGACAGTACTCTCTATAGTCAATCAACACCCCCGACAAGACAAAATTGCTTGTCGGGGGTGTTATTTACCTTATACGAAAAATATACCAACGGCGCAGCCTCGCAGGATAAGATTGGAACATCAAGAAGAAAGTCACTCAGGAGAGAAAAACATGAATACCTCATTGTGGAAAACCAAAATTTTTAAAAAAAACAGGCCGCAGCCCTGGAGCATTGCTCAACCCTCGCCCCTCCTTACTAGACCGCAACACACACTGCCACAGTGCACAAGCAAGTTCTGCCCGATCACGCTTCAAGAGATGGACAATGTTGCCCTGTTCAACCGGGTAGACACCAAATTTATCATGACCGAAACTCAACTTAGGTCCATTTTGATGAATTTATCTCAGGAATACCGCGTTTTGACAATTCAGAACAATGCCATCAACCACTACCGTACCATGTATTTTGACACACCTGATTTCAAGCTTTTTCAAATGCATGTCAACAAAAATGCCGAACGTTACAAAGTTCGATATCGTGAATATCTTGATTCTTGCCAGTCTTTTCTGGAGGTGAAACACAAGACCCGCAAAGATCGCACGATCAAAGACCGCATCCCCGCCACCCAGCCTTATCTTGACATCACCCCCGATGCGGAAGACTGGCTGCAGGAAGTATTCCCATACGACACTGAATTGCTCGAAGCCAAAATATGGAACACCTTCACCCGCATTACCCTGGTCAATGAAGCCTGTTGTGAAAGAGTGACCCTTGATACAAATCTGATATTCTATTCACACGACAAATTGGTTCGCCTGGATGGTTTGGCAGTGGCTGAGGTCAAGGCGGATTCCAGCCGTCAGGCTTCGCCATTCATGGAAGAAATGCAGTTGCGAAGAATTCATCCGAACGGTTTTAGCAAATACTGCATGGGGGTGGCGCTGCTTTATGATCATGTAAAGAAAAATGCCATGAAATCAAAACTAATAATGATCAACAAAATGATCAAAGGAGATGTTGTTTATGAGTGAGTTTGTCAATTTTTTGGTTTGTTATGGGTTTAATTTATTGGTTGCATTGATCCTCGTGCGCGGAATTTATTACCCCTCCACACACGACAAACGCTATGTGTTTACTTTTATGGCTTTTAACACCGCCATCTTTTTTGTGGTCAGCCTAATGTCAAACATTGAGATTGGGGTTGGCGTCGGGTTCGGTTTGTTTGCCATCTTCTCGATCCTGCGCTACCGCACCGACCCGTTGCCTGTGCGTGAAATGACTTATCTATTCGTCATTTCAGCACTTCCGGTGATGAATGCCGCCGCTCTGGCTGGAGATTACTGGGCTGAAGTGGTGGCTGCCAATGCTGCCATCCTGGCAATCCTTTTCATCCTCGAAAAGGAATGGGGTTTCCGTTATGAGGGGTCGCGCCGAATCACCTATGAAAAAGTAGAACTGATTCGCCCGAACCGTCGGCTTGAATTAATCAACGATCTCGAAGAACGCACCGGTTTGAAGATTAAACGCATTACCATTGGCAAAACCAATTTTCTGCGGGACACCGTTGACCTGACTGTTTATTTTGACAGCGAGAAAAAAGAGGGCTGGTCTTCAGACATTGTGGACGCCGATTTCGCCCTGTTATCAAAAGCGGATGATGATTAACCCTGCCTTTGCCGCATCGAATCTCTGCGGAATGGATATAATCTTCTTATGACACGCAAAATCCTGGTAGTGGATGACACCCGCAATGTGCAGTTGATGCTGAGCGACTTTCTCGCCAGTCAGGATTATGAAGTGCTTCTCGCTTCAGACGGCGTTGAAGCACTCGAGCTCTTTCACGAGTCTCACCCTGACCTCGTCCTGTTAGACATCATGATGCCCAACATGGACGGCTACCAGTTCATCTCGCACTTGCGTAAAGAATCCGATGTGCCGGTGATTATGATCACCGCCAAACAGCAAGAAACCGACATCATCCGCGGATTTGACCTGGGTGCCGACGATTACATCACCAAGCCCTTCAGAATGCGAGAATTACTGGTACGTATCCGGGCTGTCATGCGTCGAGCTGGAACCCGGGAACAAGCTCGATCAACCCTGACAATCGGAGAGGTGTCTCTAGACCCCCAAAAACATGAGGTTCGAAAAGGCGGCCAGCTTATTGAACTCACCCCGCTCGAATTCCTGATTCTTGAAACTCTCATGTGCGCCCCGGGTCAGGTGGTGCGGCGGGCGGATTTGTGCATCCGCATCATGGAAAATGGTTATGCCGGTTCTGAATCCACCCTTAAGATTCACATCCGCAATATCCGTCAAAAACTCGAGGATGACCTCGATCAGCCTAAATTTCTCGAAACTGTATTCGGAATCGGCTATCGTTTTATTGAGTCAATCTCATGAATAAATCTTTGAAGATCAAGCTAATCCTTTCATTTTTGGCAGTAGCCATCATCACCGTCATGGTTGCTTCCCTGTTAATCCGCTTCACATCTGGGCAATCATTGATGAATCTGGTAACCGATCAGCAAACCGCGAAACTCGAAGAAATCCTTATAACTTACTATACCGAAAACGGCAGCCTGGATGGGTTCATGGATTATTACAATCAGATTAACCAGTTTGATCACGAACCCGGCAAACCCGACGACCTCAACAAGCCTCCACAAATGGAAGATATTCGCGGTATTCACGGTCTCGTGGATGCAGAATATCGAGCTTTACTTCCAATGGCAGGCATCAAAATTGGCGACCCTCTGCCCAATGAATTGATTAAAGATCCCATCCTGGTTGAAGTAGATGGAAAGACCATTGCCTGGATATTACCTGACACGAAATTTCAGTTTACGCTCAATCCACAGGAAGAACTTTTCTTAAAACGCACTACACTGGCAATCAGTTTCGCCGCATTGGCAGGCGTGACCGTGGCTGTGATCATGGGGTGGCTGCTGGCTAACGGTCTGATCAAACCCATTCGCAAACTTACCAAAGCGTCAGAATCGCTGGCACACGGACAGCTCTATCAGAAGGTGGAGGTCACCTCACAAGATGAATTGGGGCAGCTCACCGTGACCTTCAATC
This sequence comes from uncultured Anaerolinea sp., assembly GCA_964468875.1. Taxonomy (GTDB): domain Bacteria; phylum Chloroflexota; class Anaerolineae; order Anaerolineales; family Anaerolineaceae; genus UBA6107. The sequence continues at coordinate 68,283 of CAYXWV010000004.1, forward strand.
AGATGAGTGAAGATCTGCTGCATGCAGATGAACAGCGAAAGCGGCTTACCGCTGACATCACCCATGACCTGAGTACGCCTTTGCAGGTAATCTCAGGTTACATGGAGATGATCGGGGGTGGCGAAGTAAGCCTCACACCACAACGCATTGATATTATCAAAACTGAAATCGAACACCTGCGGCGACTGGTGGGCGACTTGACTACCCTCTCACAGGTCGAGGCACAGACACTGGATATCCAACTTCAGCCCTTGCAACCGCTTGATTTGCTGAAAAAACTCGAACAAACCTACCAGCCCATTGCTGCCCGTAAGGGGGTTGATCTTCTGCTTGATGTTACTGAACCACTGCCTGCCATCAATGTGGATGAAGGGCGAATTCTGCAAGTATTGAAAAACTTATTGGAAAACGCGCTGCGCTATACCCCCAAAGACGGGAAAATTACCCTCGCGGCAAGATTTAACGAAAAAGTAATCCTTTCTGTAACCGATACTGGCAACGGTATTGACTCGGATGACCTGCCCTATGTATTTGACCGATTCTATCGCGCTGACAAATCACGCGGGGCTAATTCTGGCAAAATGGGCTTGGGATTGGCCATCTGCAAGGCGCTGGTCAACACCCAGGGGGGGGAAATCAGCGCCGAATCCGCCGGGGCAAACACTGGAACCTCAATGAAGATCACCTTCCCTGCTGTTCAGCCTTGAATTTGATTTTATATAAAAAAGCCCCGAACTTCCGGGGCAGTTTATTGCTTAGGGTTGGTAGACTACTTTCTGCGAATGAGGCGCAGCAGCAGTAACAAGATCACCGCCCCAATAAATGCAGTGATGATATTGCTCAGCAAACCGCTACCGATCGAAATTCCCAGCAAACCGAATACCCATCCACCGAGAAATCCGCCTAAAATACCGACGATGATTTTTCCAATCAAACCAAGCTTGATGCCTTTGATTGCTAAATCAGCCAGAACACCCGCAATGGCGCCCACAATTAACCAGGTTAACCAGCCTTGCATAAGAATACTCCTTCTAAATTATTTACGATTCTAATAACCACCATATGAGGTGATTTCAAAGTTATCAAATTCAAAGACGCAGGTGTAACCGCCATCAAAAACATCTGCATTCAACCCTACCTGAGCATCGCTAATATCAAAGAAATCAACATCAGCCATATAGCGATCATTGATGTAGAAGGTATAGTTGAATCCGTCACGAACAACTTCCAGTTTGTTGAATGAGTTGGGGAAGATATCGTTCGAATTTGTCCAGGGAACCATCTCTACCCAGCCATCTGCTTCAGTATGAGAATAGATGCTGAAATCCTGATTGCTGACTGTGAAGGAGAGGAATGTTTTGTCGCTATCCTGACGATATAAGATGCCATAATCGCACTCATCTAAATCACCCTGAGTCTGGCGTCCATCAACAATCGCGTTGAAATTCATCACGGAGCCAAAATCAGGCCAGGCACGTTGGTTCACACCGTCTATTGATTCGAGAGTCCACTCAAAAACACCATCCTTGATTTCGTAGGTCACATTTCCGAAATCGCCTGGATAATAACCCATCGGCCAGGCTCCTGAATCATAACTAAAATCATCATAGAAGAAGTCATCAAAGACAACCATTTCAGATGTTGCGGTAGGTTCGGGGGTTTTGGTCGGCAGGGGTGTACGTGTCGGGCGAGGGGTTGCAGTCGCAGGCACTTCAGTGGGTGTGGGGGTCGCTTTTTGCAGGAATGAAAGCACCTGACAAGAGATTGAAAAAATGACAATTGAGATAATTACCAATAAGGTTAAATATTTTTTACCCATTTCTCCTCCAAAATATAAAGGCTAATATTAATAAATTCTTAAACAAGTATATCCTATCAGACTCGCAAAACAAAGCGGCAAATCTGACGGAAATTGCAAATGGGGTAATAACACCTAAGGAGACTAGTTTTTGAGATTTTGCCAAACCGGTTTCAATACAAAATACAACAAAACCAGCGGAAACAAGTGAATTAGTGCATTTAGTTTGAAACCTTTGAGAGACATGAACAATAGGATCGGAATGAGGTTCATGCCAAAATAGAGAAAAACCATTGATTTGGTTTTAAACATCCAGGCAAGCCCCGCGGCAGCAGCCGCAGCCAGGCTGAATCCAGCATCTAGCCAATAAACCCATGCAACGCCTGCTGTAGAATCAATCGCAGCCTTAACCGCGATATACACCATGTAAAGACTGCCAGCCGCAACCAGCAGAAGCAAGTAAGAAAGACTTTTCCATGTTTTTGTAAATTGCTCTTCAGTAAGCAGAGGTTTTTCTTGAGCTGGTTTCTTTACTTTTACATCCAGCAAACCTTCTTTTTGCTTCTTTTGAGTTTTCTTGATTGCCTGCCGCACCCCCAGCACAATCAAAAGCACGATCCCGAAGACAAGAGCGACGAATTTTAGATCTGGCATGAGGATTCCTGTATGAATCTAGAATGTAAACAAATCAAAACGCAATTAAGAAAACCAGGCAGGGGCGATTTTTTCAGATCGCCCCTGAATGATCATGTGTGTAATGATTATAGTGCAGCTCGATTATGTGCTTTCTTTTTCGTCCTCGCGAATCTTTCTGAAAGCATCCTTGATGGGCAGAATACCCAGGTTCAGCTTCAAACTCGGATCAAGCGGCTGGCCATAGTAATCCACCAATTTCCGCGGCGGACAGGATTTTTGAGTCGCCAGCGAAACTACAATCATCAAAATAAGCGCGGACAGGAAAGCAACAAATGAAGCGATATAAACCGCATCCCAGAAACCACACCACCAGCCTTCGCTGTAAGCACCCATATCTGCAGTGTACTCACACACCAGCGCAGTAGACTGCCCACCCAGACCGGTATTGAAAAAGAAAATGGTTGCCAAAATCCAGACCACAAAACCGCCAACAAAAGCTGCCACAGCGCCCCATGAATTGGCTTTTTTCCAGTACATACCGAAGGCAAACGGCACAAACAAGCCAACTAGCAGCAGAGTCCAGGCAACCACAGAGAGCTCATAAATGGTCTGCGCCCACAGCGCGATAGATAAACCAACTACAGCGTTAACGAGAACCATAATTCGGGTAGCCCAGAGTGCCTTCTTGCCTTCCATTTTCTTACCCGTAATCAAAGGAATCAGGTTTTCAGTAACCGCTGAAGCCCCTGCCAGCAAGGAGCTGTCTGATGTGCTCATCAATGCTGAAGTCAAGGCTGCGATAAATATGGCTGTAAGAATAGCCGGCAGATGGGTCATGGCAGCAGAAACCAACAGGTAGCTGGTATCTTCCATGCCTGGGCTGAGTTTATAGACCATGATACCAATCAACGGAGACATGATCCCAAAGAACAAGTATAAGAAACCGGCACCATAAGACCCATAGACAGAAGTTGCCTGGTTACGAGCAGCCATCGAACGCTGCATTAAGTCTTGGGTGGCAACCGAGCCTAAACCGATAGACATCCAGGCTGCCAGCCAATACATCCAGCCGGTTAAGCCTGTGTATCCCAGGTACCCTTCACTCACCGTGGGAATCAACTTAAAGGGTTCTGCCACGTAGGTAGACCCTGCCCCCTCGATCAGGCCTGGGAACCCCCCCACTGCTTTAAGCATAAACAGGAACACAAGGGTGATGCCACCGGCAGTAAGGAACATCTGGAAGAAGTCCAGCAAGGTATCTGCCATCATGCCGCCCATCATGGTGTACCCTGCCACAATGGCGATAATGATTACCATCCCCCAAACCGGATTGATGCCAAACAAGCCCTCCACAATGGCACCACCTGCCACAATTTGGGCTGCCGTCCATGAAAAATAGGTCAGACATTCTGCAATCACCGTGAAAACAATCATGGCTTTGTTATATCGCCGCTCAAAGAAGTCCACGATGGTAAGATATTTCGCCCGGCGCATCAATCTGACAAACAAAAAGCCAGAAAGGAACAAACATATTGATGCACCAAACGGGTCGAATATTACCCCCGAAAAGCCGTAATCATATGCCGTCTCAGATGCGCCCATCAGAGTTTCAGCGGCAAACCACGTAGCCATAATCGAAGCTGCAGCCATATGAATGGGTAGTCGTCTGCCCGCCACCACGTAATCTTCATTATTCTGAACCTTTTTTCCAGCCCATATGCCAACAATGATACGGACAATGAAAAATAGAACAATGAAAAGAACCACCAACCATGCATAATCATATCCAGCAAGTATCATGGAGCCCCTCCCTATCAAGGATTAAGAATCAGATCTTACAACGATTTATTCACTTCGCTTAATGTATCTTCAAGCCTGTTAAGAACTTCATCAATCTGTTCATACGTAATGACAATGGGTGGTTCGATGCGGATGGTATGAGCGCTGGTTAATGTTCCCGCAACTAATACACCTCGTTTGAACAAACCGGCTGCCACTTTATAACCAACTTCAGGATCTTTGAAGTGTTGGCCAATCAACAAACCCTTTCCGCAAATGTAATCATAAATATTGGCATACTTCTTCGCCAGTTCCTGGAGCTTGGGCATAATGTAATCACCCTTATCTTTGGCTTGTTTCGGGAAGTCTTCCTTGATTACCACGTTGATCGAAGCAATAGCGGCGGAACAAGCCAGTGCGCCGCCTCCGGTGGTGGTGGTGTGAATGAACGGATTGGGATACATCATACACTGCCAGATTTCAGAGGTTGAACAGAATGCACTAACAGGCATCACGCCGCCGCCCAAAGATTTTGCCACAGCCAGAATATCCGGTTGCACATCCCAGTGTTCCACTCCCCACATCTTTCCAGTGCGACCCAAACCCGTTTGCACTTCATCAGCGATTAATAAGACCCCATAATCTTTGGTGGCTTTGCGAATGCGAGGCCAAAAATCATCTGGGGGAACCATAGCGCCCGCCTCACCCTGGATCGGTTCCATCAAAACTGCGGCAACCCCGATGCCGACCTTATTACATATTTCAAGTTGTTTTTCAACAGCTCCTGCATCGCCAAATGGCACATGATAAACAGGCCCGGCATACAACAAACCCGGTGGTTCACGATAATCTGATTTGCCCATCATCGAAAGTGAGCCCATGGTTTTGCCATGGAAAGCACTGGTTGACACAATAAAAGCCGGCTTTTTTGTGTACATTTTCGCCAGCTTGATGGCACCTTCAATGGCTTCAGTGCCGCTGGCACAGAAGAACGAATACTGAATATCGCCGGGGGTGATATCAGCCATCATATGCGCCAGCACACCTCGAAGCGGATCAATGAGTTCCTGGCTGGGCATGGGAGTTCTCTGCAACTGAGAAGCCACAGCTGCCACCACATCTGGGTGACTCCATCCGTGATCCATCATGCCATATCCGCCCAGGCAGTCAATATATTCACGCCCCAAGACATCTTTGAAAATTGCCCCCCTGCCATTCCATTCCACACATGCCCAATCCCCGGCTTCTGTGACAGACTTCCGATATTCCAACCAGTTCTCGTTGAAGTAATTGGCGAAATTGGCTTTACTCTCTTCAATAATCGCCTTGCCCTCTTCCTGGCTGACCGATGGCTTTTTGATTAACTCCAGCCATTTTTCGGAATACTTAAGTGCATTCTGAATATTTTGCGGCATATCGTCTCCTTTGAAAAGTTACAGGTGAGTTGAATAGAAAATACGAAATAAAATAGCGGAAGTTCCTTCCGTTATTCCCAAAATACCCCTAATTATTTACCGATAGCGCGGAAATTTTTCGATGAAAGCGTGATATTTCCCTAGATTTATTATTGCAAAAAAAAAGTGGAAGTCAAGTACCCATTTGGATACTATTGGTAGTTTTTTTTGGATTTTCACAAAAAGAAACCCCAAAAATTCTCAATTCAGCCTATAATAATGTCAGAATCGGAAAAGAATATGATCAAAATAGATGAAACAGATAAGAAGATATCAGACTTGCTCATCGAAGACGGAAGGATGAGCTGCGCAAGAATTGCCTCACGCATAGGCAATATTTCAGAACGAGCTGTGAGATACCGGATTGAACGATTAGTAAAAAATAAGGTGATCGAGATTCACGGCAACGTAAACGCCACCAGCCTTGGTTTATCCGTTTTTGCTGATGTTTACATTGAAGTTGAACCTTCGCAAGTGCTTAAGGTTGCTCAACAACTTGCCGGTTATGAATCGGTCAGCTATGTGGCTTGCTCCACCGGTGAAACCGACATCAGCATTCAGGTTTTTGCCCGTGATAACAACGAACTTTTTAAGTTTGTCACAGAAACGATTGGCCAAATCCCCGGTGTAAAAAAGACTCACATCTCATTTGTACCGCTAAGTATCAAAGATGATCACATCTGGCAAATTCCATCTTTTTGTATAGATAAAGAATAAATCGATACAAAACAACCCGAATAATTATTCCATAACGCCCTTCAGCAAGGGCGTTTTTTGACTCTAACTGTTTACTCACAATTATTTTTTTTGGGTAATTGTAATTTCGGAAAAAATCTCTATAATAAATGTAATTCTCGGAAATATATTTTCGGATATATGATAAAAATTGACGCAACCGACAAAAAGATATCAGATCTCCTGATCGAAGACGGAAGGATGAGTTGTTCGAAAATTGCAGCGCGGATCGGAGGAATCTCCGAACGCGCTGTTCGTTATCGCATTGAGAGACTGATCAAGAACAACGTAATCGCCATACATGGCAATGTTGAGGCTGAAGGTCTCGGCCTGGTAGTGTTTGCCGATGTGTATATCGAAGTTGAACCCTCATTGGTTCTGAAAATTGCCCAACATATCGCTGAGTTCGAATCAGTCAGTTATGTTGCGTGTTCCACCGGCCAAAACGACATTAGCATTCAAGTTTTCGCACATGACAATAACGAATTGTTTTCATTTGTCACAGACGTAATTGGTCAAATTCCGGGGGTTAGAAAAACCCATATATCGTTTGTTCCTCTCCGCATTAAAGACGACCATATTTGGCAAATTCCTTCTTTCTGTATTCAGGAAGACGATTAATTCGCAATTTGTTCCAGTTTACTTACCTGTAGAACCCCTTCTTATTGGCTTTTACGTGGTTTATCCACGATGAAATGCATCAAAACAATCTAGAGGAGGCGCTCGTGGCAATCGAATCTGGCAAAGAAATCTTTACAAAAGTGGAGAAAAGTAAACTCAAAAGGGAATTAACCTTGCTTCCCCTCTTTGGGTTAATTTACTTCACGGTTTGCGGGGGTGCTTTTGGGGCTGAGCCCATGGTGGGTCTTTCTGGACCTGGCCTCGCCCTGGTGCTGATGATCGTAACCCCGCTTATTTTCAGTATCCCTAACATGCTCATGGTACGCGAGATGCAATCCATGATGCCCGTGGAAGGCGGTTATTACCACTGGACAAAACAGGCTTTCGGCCCTTTCGTTGGGTTCCTGGCCGGCTGGATGAACTGGGTGGTCTCTTGGGTGGATGTTTCCATCTATCCGGTATGGACAGCCTGGTACCTGAGCTACTTCATCCCTGCCCTATCTGAAGGCGCCACAATTGGTGGTGTGTACTTCTCATCAGACTTGCTTTCATGGCTGGTTGCCGCAGTATTAATTATCGTGGTATCTCTGCTCAATGTCAGAGGGGCAAGACTCTCAGGGTTGTTGACCAACTGGCTGGGATTATTCATGATCATCCCGTTAGTTATCATGTCTGGATTCGGTATTTATGCCTGGATTGCTTCCGGCACCACTCCGCACATCCCCTTCCTGGCGGGCGGCATGGAAGTGAACGGGCCCAATTTGCTGGCATGCCTTAGCGTAGGTGTCTATGTAGCCATGTGGAACTTTATGGGCTGGGAACTGCCCACGGCTGCCGGTGACGAGATCAAGGAACCCAAGAAAACCTATCCACGGGCAATGGTTCTAGTTCTTTTTGCCGCCATTCTTTCTTACTCGATCCCGACTGTCGCCGGCCTTTACGGCGGAGCAGGTGAAAACGGCAGTTACCAGATGTGGGGTATTGAAGAGTATGAAGCCGGCGAAGGCATCGGCCCTGTTTTAGCTGAATATGGCGTCACAGAAGAACAAATTGAAGGTTGGGGGGTGGATCCTAGTATTGATGCTGGTTGGGAATTTCCCACCATTGCCCACCGCATTGGTGACAAAATTGCTGGAAAAGACAGCGGATTGTCATATTTCCTGGGAGCCATCGTGGGTGTTTCAGCAATTCTTTCAATGATCGGTCTGTTTATCGGCAATGGACTCGGAGGAACACGCGTACCGTACGCCCTTGCTGAAGACGGTATGATGCCAAAATGGATGAATAAAGTCCACCCGAAATATGGCACACCCTGGGTCTCCATTCTGGTTTGTGGTGTGTTCTTCCTCGTTTTTTCCACCTCAGCTTTCCAAAATCTGGTGGTGATTGACGTTTTCCTCAACATGTTGGTGTTGATGGCAGAAATCTTCGCTTTGGTAGTTCTACGCATCAAAAAACCTCATCTTCCACGCAACCGCGTCCCCGGCGGTGTCATTGGTTTGATCTATATTGTAGTCGCTCCCTTATCCATAATCGTGCTGGCTATCGTCAGTCAGATTGCCGATTACGGCTGGCAGGGCGCCATCGGTTGGGGAATAATTGCCATCATAATTGGTGCCATTCTCTATTTCCCCATTCGAAAGTGGGTCAAAAAAGACATCCCCGATGTTGATCCTTATGTTTTGAATGAACCTGAAGAAAAATAAACCAAGCAGATAAAAAGGAGAAAATAATGAAGGTTCTATTGGTCGGTGTTGGTGGCGTTGGTGAAGCAATTGCGGTCATGGCTGCGAAACGCCCATGGCTTGAGATGATGGTACTGGCAGATTACAACAAAGCCAGAGCAGAAGAAGTGCAAGCCAAAATCAAAGACCCGAAGAAATTTCCGGTCGAATTTATTGACGCGAACAAGAAAGACATGATCGTCGAGATGGCAAAGAAATATGGCGTTGACCTGATCATGAACGCTTGCGATCCCAGCTTCAACGTCTCCATCTTTGACGCCGCCTACGAGGCAGGCTGCAATTATATGGACATGGCCATGACCCTGTCAGAACCTCACCCGGATGATCCCTTCAAGAAAACCGGGGTCAAACTAGGTGACTATCAGTTCGAGCGCGCCAAACAATGGAAAGATAAAGGCATTCTCGCCCTTCTTGGGTTGGGGGTCGAGCCAGGCATGGCTGATATCTTTGCCAGGTATGCTGAGCTTCACCTGTTTGACGAAATTGATGAAATTGGCGTTCGAGACGGTGCCAACCTGATCGTAAAAGGTTATGATTTTGCACCAAACTTCTCCATCTGGACGACTATTGAAGAATGTCTCAACCCACCCGTCGTTTGGGAAAAAGGCAAAAACTGGTTCACCACTGAGCCCTTCTCAGAACCTGAGACCTTTGAGTTCCCTGGCGGCATCGGACCCGTGGAATGTGTAAACGTTGAGCATGAAGAAGTGCTCCTTGTTCCGCGATATGTGAAATGCAACCGGGTCACTTTTAAGTATGGTCTGGGTGATGAGTTCATAGGCATCCTTAAAACTCTACATATGCTCGGTCTTGATAACAAAGAACCCATCAAGGTGAAAAATGTAGAAGTTGCCCCACGTGACGTGGTGGCTGCCTGCCTCCCCGACCCTGCACATATCGGGCATCTGATGGAAGGTCAAACCTGTGCCGGAACCTGGGTTAAAGGCAAGAAAGACGGGAAGGAAAAGAACGTCTATCTCTATCAGGTTGCCGACAACAAAGAAAGCATGGACAAATTCGGCTGCCAGGTGGTGGTCACTCAAACCGGTTTTAATGCTGTAATCGGTATGGAACTGCTCGCCAATAAGGTCTGGCAAGGTACTGGCGTGGAAGGCCCCGAGTTCTTTGATCCAGTTCCGTTTATGGATCTGATGGCTGAGTTTGGATTCCCCTGGGGAATGAAAGAGTGGTAATCCCAATTTCATAAACAGAAGAATGATGAGTTCTCCAACCCGGTTGTTGGAGAACTCAAATTCTTGATGTATAAAAGAGATATACAAATCAATTAGAAACCTGGACAAGGATATGATCAATTACAAAGAAAATTTTGAACACCTCTCACCAGTCTGGTCGCACGCCACTGATATCATCGTTGACCATGCCGAAGGGTGTTACCTCTACGCCACCGACGGCCGCAAGGTATTGGATTTCTCGTGTGGAATCGGCGTTACCAACACCGGACACTGCCATCCCAAGGTTGTCGAAGCCATTCGCAACCAGGCAGGCTCGCTCATTCACGGGCAAGCCAATCTGGTTACTCACAAACCCATGCTTGATCTGGTGGACGAACTAAGAAAAATTGTTCCACCCCAAATTGACGGCTTCTTTTTCAGCAATTCAGGTGCCGAAGCCGTTGAAGGCGCCCTAAAATTGGCGCGTCATGCCACTGGCAGACCCAATGTAATCGTTTTCCACGGAAGTTTTCATGGCCGCACTGTCGCCACCATGACCATGACCACTTCCAAAACTAACTACAAAAACGGTTATCAGCCATTGATGCCGGGGGTTTTCATCTCTCCATACCCCTATGCAATGAAATTTGGTTGGGATGAAGAAAAAACCAGCCAGTGGTGTTTGGATGAACTTGAACTTGTGTTAGCTTCCCAAACAGCTCCTCAAGAAACCGCCGCAATTTTTATCGAACCCGTTCTGGGCGAAGGTGGATATGTGGTGCCTCCAGCCTCATTCATGAAAGGGCTGAGAGAAATCTGCACCAAATATGGCATTCTATTGGTAATGGATGAAATCCAATCCGGATTCGGGCGCACCGGCAAGTGGTTTGCCCATCAATATTTTAACGCCGATGCCGACATTATCACTGTCGCCAAGGGGTTGGCGTCAGGCATGCCCATTTCAGGCGTCTTCAGCCGCATGGAATTAATGAAAAAATGGACACCCGGATCACACGGTGGCACTTACGGCGGCAACGCAGTGGCTGCCGCGGCTGGCGTCGCCACTATCCGTGCCATAAAAGAAGAAAAGATGCTCGAAAACGCTGTTGAACGCGGAGCACAACTAATGGCAGGGTTGGGTCATTTACGAGAAAAATATCCCCAGATCGCTGACGTGCGCGGGCTTGGGTTAATGGTTGGCACCGAGTTTCGAGATGCAAAAGGTAAACCAGACAAACCCACCGCCAAGGCAGTTGTCGCTGAATGTTACAAACGGAACATGATCCTAATGACTGCCGGCACTTATGACAACACCATCCGTTGGATTCCCCCCTTAATTGTCTCTAGCGATCAAATGAATGACGCATTAGGAATCTTCGAAGAGTCATTAGAAACTGCTACAAAGTAAGTTTTGCACTTGACTAGATTTCCGTTCAGGAATAATGATTCAAATGGAGAAAAAATGACTGATAATCTAAAAGAAATGCTTGAACGAGCCCGAGCTGCCCAAAAAGTAATCGAGTTCTGGCCGCAAGAAAAAGTAGATGAAATGGTGCTTGCGGTCGGTTGGGAAAGCTATAAACGCGAAACCGCTGAAAAGTGCGCCCGCATGGCTGTGGATGAAACCGGCCTGGGTGTTTATGAAGATAAAGTTATGAAACACCAAAAGAAAACCCTGGGTGTTGTGCGCGACCTTCAAGGGGTGAAAACTGTTGGCGTGATTGAAGATGATCCCAAGCTGGGTCTCAAGAAGATTGCCAAACCGGTGGGCGTGATTGGCGCCATCACCCCCATGACCAACTCCTCTTCCACCATGCCCTGCAATGGATTGCCCATTCTGAAAACCCGCAATGCTGTGATCTTCGCTCCCCACCCCAAAGCCAAAAACACCTGCGAATATATTTGTAATGAAATGCGTAAAGGCTTGAAAAAAGTTGGCGCCCCTGAAGACCTGGTACAAAACATCAAAGAACCAACCATGGAACTCTCTCAAGAGTTGATGGGAATGGTTGACCTGGTGCTCGCCACTGGCGGTGCCGGCGTGGTCAAAGTGGCATACAGCAGTGGAAAACCTGCCTACGGCGTAGGCGCTGGCAACGCAACCATCATCGTAGATGAGACCGCCGATCTTGCCGAAACCGCGGTCAAAATCTACAAAGGTAAAGTGTTTGACAACGCAACCTCTTGCTCTGCAGAGAACAACATCATCATACACGAGAGCATCTTTGACACCCTTCTGGCTGGTTTGAAAGGTCAGGGCGGTTATCTGGTAACCGGTGAAGATCGCGCGAAACTCAAGCAAGCCATGTGGCCTGATGGCAGCCATTTGAGCGGAAAAATCGTCTGTAAGAGTGTAAAAGTGATCGCTGCCGAAGCGGGCATCTCCGTCCCCGAAGGCACCACCTTCCTCATGGTGCTTGGTGAACATATCGGACCTGAAGATATGTTCTCTGCTGAAAAGCTTTCACCTGTCGTCACCCTGTGGAAATATCAAGACTTCAGCAAAGCCGTGCAAATGGTGATTGACATCACCGCCTTCAGCGGATACGGTCATTCCTGCGGCATCCACTCCAACAACGAAGAACATATCATGGAACTTGCCTTGAAAGCCAAAGTCAGCCGCATGATGGTTCGCCAGCCGCAAAGCGTCGGCAACAGCGGCGATTGGGCAAATGGCATGCCCTTCACCATGACCCTCGGCTGCGGCACCTGGGGTGGCAACATTACCAGCGAGAATGTAATCTGGAAGCACTTCCTCAACGTGACCTGGGTCTCTTACCCAATTCCACTGGTTGTGCCTGATCCTGAAATATTATTCGCTGATCACTTCAAAAAATACGGTAAATAATTTCAACGAATGAATATAACCCATATCTTGGTGTGAGCAAAAACAAGGCCCGGCAGATCGAATCTCCCGGGCTTTGTTTGTATTATTGTTCAGTACTTGTTAATTGATTTCTTTGTCGTCCTGATTCAATTTAAAACGATTCACGGCTATTCGAAGCGCTTCAGCCAGACTGGCAAGCATATCAGCAGAAGCCGTTACCTCCTGCACCTGGGCAGCCATCTCTTCAGTTGAAGCAGATACTTCCTGAATTGATGCGCTGGTCTCCTCACTGCCCGCAGCGATCACTTCCATCGCGGAATTTACCTCACTGGAACTGGCAGACATTTCTTCAGTTGCAGCGGTATTTTCTTCGACCACAGCCGATACACTACCCATCGAATTATCCAGTTCAACCGCAGAATCATTAATGCTGGTGGCTGCATCTGCGATGCTCGAAACCTGTGCATTGACTGATTCCACAGCTTTTAAGATGCTTTCGAGCGCAACGCCTGACTGCCCGGCTCTCGAAACGCCAGTTTCTACTTCAAGAGCGCCGTCATTCATGGCTGCCACTGCTTCAGCAACACTATTTTGAATTCCGCCAATTAATCCGCTGATTTCACGGGTCGCATCCGACGACCGCTCAGCCAGCTTTCTGACCTCATCGGCAACCACCGCGAACCCTTTGCCATGTTCTCCAGCTCGGGCTGCTTCAATCGCGGCATTTAGCGCCAGCAAATTTGTCTGTGAAGAGATTTCTTCAATTGTTTGGACGATGGTTCCAATCTGGGCTGACCGGTCACCCATTTCTTGTACTTTTTCAACCGAAATGCCAACTTTTTCTTTGATCGAATTCATGCCTACGATGGTCTCATCAACAATTTGAGCGCCCGTGCGGGCGGTCTCAGCCGCTTCGTTGGCTGCCTGGGCACTCGATTTCGCGTTATCAGCAATTTCGTGGATGGTGTTAGTGATTTGTGCGGCAATTACGGTTGCCTGACCAACCGCCTGAGCCTGGTCTTGGGCGCCATTTGCCACGCCGTCGATCGCGATGGACATTTGCTCAACCGATTGTGTGGTCCGATTGATGGTATTGGCAAACTCACTTGTGCCTTGCGCCATCTGCTGAATGCTCGTTGAGATTTGTTCTGTGGCGCGCGCGGCTTGTTTGGCAGCTTCTGCCAACCCCGCCGAGGATGTTCCAACGTTTTTCGCGCCCTCTGTGACTTGTGATACCAACCCAATCAGGTTATTGGTCATTTGTGCAATAGCATTGCCCATTTGATCTTCAGAAGAACGCACATTCACCTTCACACCCAAGTCGCCTTCGGCAATCTTCTGAGCCACCCCCACCATATCTTTTTGATAATCCACCAGGTTAAACCCGGAAGTCGCAAGCTCACCAACTTCGTCATGGTTGTTCCTTACCTTTTCGAGCAGACTCAAATCTGAAGCGTCTAAATTGAGATTGCCGCCTGAGAGTTGATTAAATACCTTGGTGATTTTGGTCAAAGGAAGACTTATTGTTCTGGTGACGACAGTACCGATTACTACTCCAAGAATGACCACCAGAAGAGCAGCACCGACACTGATAAACAGACTGCGTAAAATTGCTGCTCTAACCTCTGACTCTTCTTGAGACATGAGCATATTCCAGTGCAGTTTCTCTGCTCTCTCTCCTGACAATTGGCTGTATGCCAGAACAGCCTGTTTCCCATCCAGGTTCAAGGCTTTTGTCCAGCCGCTGTCACCTGATTCGAACAACTGCATCAGTTCTTGAGAAGCAGGCTGCATGATCAACGCAGGGTTTGAAGTGTACAAAATGTTTCCGTTTACATCAATCAAGCTGGCATAGCCAGTCTCTCCGATCTTCACATCGCCCAATGTTGTAATTAGAGAAGAAACATCCAAAGTGCCGCGCAGCACCCCAATCGCTTTTTTGGTCTGAGGATCGTAAATCGGGATGCCCAGATTCATCGCGTAGGAATTGGCGCTCTCGTCAAATTCAACATCAGCAATATATGAATTGCCAGCTCCATCAGCATAAGCAGATTGCCACCAACCTTCATCACTTTGACGAAAGTCGCTGGTTCTGGTTGTCATGGCAACAACCAACCCTTCCTTATCGGTGACAAAAACCTCCACCTGTTCAGGATTGATGGACATAAAGTCTCTCAAATAGCTGGTGAGTTCGTTGGCGCTTATTTCATTAACCAACGCATTCATACTGGCATCCTTATCGATCCACTTCTGATCCATATCAGCAATCTCAGCCTCACTCAACTCACTTCGATCGAGATTGGCTTGTTTAATCGCATCCACTAGTGAAGGGGTTCTTGCCAGTGTTTCCAAAACGTCAATTTCGCCAAAAACTTGATCGGCAGCTCTCAAAACAACATTGTCGCCCAGCGTGAGAAGCTGCTCTCCAACATTTTTGGTGGTTTGTGTCATGTTTAAGAAATAATTCACCAACACCAATGCGACGGTTACCATGGCAACAATCGCCAGGATAAGCCCAATTACCTTTCCCCCAATTTTCCAATCAGTCCAGAAACGCTGTTTACTTCTGTTTTTCACACTCATGCCTTTTCTCCCTTAAACAAATAACGATTCTAAACACTAATAGATGATTTTGGAAAAGACAATGTTAATAGCGATGTTGACTCTATTGGCTGGTAAAGTCCAATATCATCCTGATATTATTATAGAATCCTCATAAGATTACTCTGTAAAGAAAAGGTTAAAACACAAATAAGACACCGTAAATTTATGAATTTGCCTGGCTTTCGAGTCCACGAAAACCAGGCAATAAGATAAGATCTCACCTCCATCAGGCTGTTTGATTGACCTGAAGGAAAGAAAGTTTTTGGGTTACCTTTTGTGAATAGGTATATTCTATGACACTGGATGGCCGGCTGGTAACGATGGGGCCGGTCGTAGTGCCCCAAATTAAATTTTTCGAGGCGTCGAACCAGTCATTACCATCGCCGCCCGCATATACGGTATCCCCTGTCGGCACAAGACTCAGGGCAGAACTCCCGTTGGTCTCAACCTTGCCGGCAAACAAACCTGATTCTTCATCAAAAATTTTGTAACCAGCACCAATTCCAGACAAGTGTTGAGAGCCCTTGAAAATATCTACCTTTTCAATAATGCCGTTGTCTCGCGCAGTAATAGTCAAGCGCGTGCCGTCCATCAGCATGAAAGTCGTGTATTGATCGCTGCCAGTCAAATCCTTAAAATCACCGTCGTTGGCACCTGCTTCATCAGAGGTATCTATGTGCGGGTCACCCCAAATGGTGGTACTGCGATTGGTCCATTTATCAGTGATTTTCAGTGTTGACCCGTTACTGAATTCGAACTGGTAGCGGTCTGTTTCAGCCAGATTCCTGTTTTTCTTAACCAACCCATCAACTTTTTCAAGTTCACGATAGCTGATTGAAGCTTCCATTTCGATCGTCTCTTCATATGAAACCATCTGGGCAGTCACCTGTGTTTGAAGCTGTGACCCACCGCCTTGCAAATTCAGCTCGTGCAAACGCTTGATTAATGCAGAAAGACTGATATTTGTATTATGCTTATCGCCACCATTTGACCGTGATACCTGGTCGGCTCGAGCCGCCTTCGCGGTATCGCTGATATCAACCCCGTCTTTTTCAAGTTCCGCCAACGCCTTTTTTTCACCGGTTTTATCCCCCCGATGTCTGGCTTCCAATGCCCGCGTTCGCAACAGCAAATGGTAAGCCATTTTTAAATCCGAAACGTTACTCTCGATAGAGTCGCTCATGATTGTCCGTCCTTGAACATTTTGTTACAGTTCATCCTTGAACTGCCCTGATTCAATTGTGCTTAACCCCATTTTCGGCAGAATATGACAAAACTTCACAAATTCGTCACCTGAAAATCATATTTTTGGGGGGAGGTTCATCCTCTGATTATGGATACGTGGCATGTTTTCCTTCTTTTTTTTGAGAAACGCACTAAGATATTAACTACGAGAGAATTCCCAAACTTTTTACAGAAAGAATTTAGCCTCAGGAGATCAGTATGAGTTGGTCGTTTATTGTCATTATCATTCAGTTGATTTTTTTAGAGGGGGTTCTTTCCATAGACAATGCTGCCGTATTAGGTGCCATGGTAACACCACTTTCAGAAACCGCTCCAGTGCCCTGGCCCAGGGGAATGATGAAGTTTGGCCACATGATGGATAAATTTCTCGGTCCGCAACGCCTGGCTGCTCTGAAAGTCGGCTTAATTGGCGCTTATGCTGGTCGCGGCATCATGCTTATATTGGCTAGCTATGTAATTTCCAATCCCTGGTTGAAGCTGGTAGGGGCTGCCTATCTAATCAAGCTGGCATTGGATGATCTCAGCGCACATGGATATGAAGGTAGCGAAGAAGAAGGTAATAAATCGCTTAAAGAACGCGGCTTTTGGATGACCGTTCTCAGCGTGGAACTGATGGATCTTGCATTCAGCCTTGATAACGTGGTCGCTGCCGTTTCGCTATCAGACAAATTATGGGTCGTGATGGTGGGGGTTGCGATCGGCATTTTGTTAATGCGGTTTGCCGCCGGGATTTTCAGTAAGGTCGTTGAAAAAGAGCCTATTTTAAAAACCGCCGCTTACATTCTTGTGCTGAACATAGGCGTTGAATTGCTGCTTGAAGACCTGGCTCATGTTGAAATTAGCGACTGGATGCGCTTTGGAATTTCTGTCGCCACCATCCTGGTGTGTCTGGCTTACGCACATTTACGGTTTTTGCGCGTCCTCCGCCCATTGCTCATTTGGATCAGCCAGGGTTTCGCAATCGTCAATAATTTGATCGGATGGCTTTTAAAACCAATCAAAGGCATCTTCAACTTGGTTTTCAATATCTTTAAGAGAAAACCACCAGTAGCTCAACCTGCTGAATAACAATAAGAGCCTGTCGAAAATTCGACAGGCTCTTATTTTATAGTTTCTTTTCCATCCAAACCACCTGTGTGGTTCCAATATAATGCGATGGCAATCCATTAATTTGATACCCGGCTTTTTCAAAATAGACTGTCGAGTTTAGTCGCGACATACAGCCCAGCACCTTGTCGCCTTTTTTTCTGGATTCTTCTTCAACATGGTTCAATAGTTGTTTGCCCACACCTTTTTTTTGATAATCATCCAATACCGCCATGTGCGAAAACCACCCAACCCCGGGTTCTTTTTCCATCAATTTAATCACCCCAACAGCTTTACCGGTCTCATCATCCACCGCCATGAAATGCTGTGAAATAGGTTCATAATCATCTTTCTCAGTGCCCTTTTGCAACCCCCAGGGTTCGCGAAGCACTTTAAATCGCAGATCATAATACGCCTTAAAATCTTCTCTTGTTTGAGGTGTAACAATTTTTACCATCGCTTAACTCCTCGGTGCAAGAACTATGGGATAATTTATTATAGGTTTTTTTTTACAAAAAAGGCAAATGAATAGAGGAATCATGAAACTCTCAGATACAATCATAGCGCTTCATTTTCATTCAGGAGAGAATAACACTGAGGCGAGTTTGTTGTCAGAAAATCTGGATCGATTCTCCGGACGATTTAAGTACTTTGTGCGATGGATTTACAACCTCGGAGTCAAAGATCCACAAGCAATTAAATTTCGTGGAAACTTGATGGTTTTTAATCCGGTCATCCCGGATGAGATTCGAGATTTCCCTCTCGCTGCCAAGATTTTCGCCGCTTCTGAAGCGGAAGAAATGGCGTGTAATTCAAACGCTCCCCTGCTCATCTGGTTGGACCCTGATAATTTGTTCTTTCATGAACCAGAAGAATTAATTCTGAAGCAGCACGAAACCATCGCCATATCCCCTGTTCACCTGAAAAATATCAGTTCCGGGTTCACGCAGCCCATTGACCCCTATTGGGATCTGATATATTCAAGTTGCGGTGTCTCATCAGACAAGTTGTTCGCCGTCACCAGTCTGGCAGATCAACAAGAGATCAGACCTCATTTCAATGCCGGTCTGATTGCGGTAAACCCAAATCGTGGAATTCTGCGCAAGTGGAAAGAGAACTTTCTTGCCATTTGGAAAGACCCTCAGATGGAATCTTTTTACACGAAAGATAGCCGGTATCGTCTCTACATCCATCAAGCCGTTTTAGCGGCAACCATTCTGGCAACGTGCGAGCAGCATGAGATTAAGCTGCTGCCGCCCACTTACAATTTCCCGCTGCATGTTATCGAGAAAATAGCCCCTGAAAGACTGCCGAAGACTCTGAACCAGTTGGTCTGTGTTCGTTATGAAGACTTTCACGAGATCAATTGGCTTGAAATTCTTCCATCAGAAGAACCCCTCAAGTCATGGCTGATTGAAACAAACAAGAAATTGGGCTGATCGTTATAAAGTGACCAGACTCTCATTAATCAAAGCGACTGCTTTATCAACACCAGTTTCTGCCTGGATTTTTTTGCCCAACTCACAGGCTCTTATTCTCATTTCTTCATCTTGAGTCAATGCCATCAGCGCTTGAGACATAGACTCCACTGTCAGTTTTGTGCGTGGAATTGGATTTGGCCCCACCCCAAGTTCTGCCAGTTTTTGTCCCCAAAGGAATTGATCAATAATATGAGGTACCGCCATGGAAGGGATACCCGCTTTCAAACCGGCGGAAGTAGTCCCAAATCCGCCATGATGAATTACCGCTGCTGCTTTTGGCAGCAGCCATTCGTGTGGAATCGAACCGGCATGAAAAATGTTGGCCGAATAGCTTATCTTCGCCATCGGCTCATCCCATCCCTGGATGATCGCTCTAACGCCGCTCTTTGCAATGGCTTCGACAGTAATTTGAGCTGCTTCCAGGGTATCAGAACCAGAAATCGCCATCGCTCCCAGGCTGATCACCACCGGAGCCGTTCCTGCTGTCAAAAACTGTTCCAAATCGGCAGGAGGGTTCCATTTCTCGGGTGACTCAGCAAACCAATATCCGGTCATTTGATGTTGGGATTCCCAGAGAGGATTTGGCGCTACCACCTCCGGACTCATTGGAATCAAGTTCAATCTTGGCGAAGTGATCCCGTTTGGCCCCATTTTTTGCACTCCCACTCGTTTACGGATTTGATTTAACGGGCGGGTCATCATCATACCCATCATACCGCCAGCGATTTTCATGATTCCTTTCTTTATGGCAGAATCCTGAGGGTTATTCACCGGGATGGCTTGCGGCATCAAGGTAACACTGACAGTAGGCAAACCAAGTTGATCTGCTTCAATGCTGCCTGCCGCTGAATGAGAAATCACTACGAGATCGGTGTTTTTACAAAGCCCCAGCAATTGCGGATGAGATTCCTCCAGCATTCGAAAAGAAAATTTCATTACTCTTGAAAACCCGATAATCCAGTTCTTTGACTTTCCGCGGATTATTGCGGCTTCTTTTCCAAGATCTACATCCGGTCCAATGGGGGCAAAAGAGAGATTGTAAGACTCAACCAACGATTTAAGAGAAGGATGTGAGGCGACAATTGGCTGGTGACCAGCCTTTTTCAAACCCAATGCCAGGGCAATATATGGTTGAATATCTCCACGTGTTCCGATGGTGGCAATAAGAATACGCATTCAATAATCTCCAAAGTTTTAATAATAAATACCCCGCATAAAATGCAATCTTTAAAAATCTTTCTATGCGATGATATGCTGCTAAATCAACCGGTCGCCGTCTTTATCCACGGCGTCTTCACGATAATGACATCCCCTGCTCTGGCGGTTGTGCAACGCAGCCCGGGCGATAATCAGAGACACTTCCACCGTGTTTCGCAGCCCGATTAGCCCATCACTCAATCTGGTGGTGCGGTAGAAGGTTTCAATTTCACTCCACATGTGCCGCAGTTCACGAATAGCGCGAGACAACCGTTCGGTGTTTCGGTCCAACCCGACATAATGCCACATGATGTTGCGAATGGTCTGCATATCCCCCTGAATAAGGGAGGCATCTGCTTCAGCGGTCAGATTGCTCTCATCCCAGGGTGGAACCTCATCGCAGTTGGCGAATTTGAAGGGTGGTTGACCTTCCAACATCTCTTCAATTTGTTGGCCGGCTCGTTTCCCCCACACCAGCCCTTCAAGCAGTGAAGTGGATGCCAAACGATTGGCACCGTGCAAACCGGTGCAACTGCATTCACCAACCGCGTATAAATTATCAATGCTGGTCCTGCCAAATTCATCCACCAAAACCCCGCCGCAAAAATAATGAGCGGCTGGCACCACCGGAATGGGTTCTTTGGTGATATCAATACCCGCACTGAGGCACTTTCGATAGATATTCGGGAACCGTTCCTTGATGGCTTCCGCTTCCATGTGAGAGGCAATATCCAAAAGCACGTAGGAATATCCATGCGTTTCCATCTGGTGATGAATCGCCCTGGCGACCACATCTCTTGGAGCCAGGTCTTTCCATTGCGGAGAGTAATCCGCCATAAACGGACGCCCTTCTGGCGTCAGAAGCACTGCCCCTTCACCCCGCACCGCTTCGCTGATTAAAAAGCCTTCCGCGCCGGGGGTGGAGAGTGAAGTCGGATGAAACTGCACGTATTCCGCGTTTTCGATCCGTGCGCCTGCGCGGTGAGCCATCGCCAGACCATCACCCCGTGCCCCTGAAGGATTGGTGGTATTCATGTATATACGTCCAATCCCTCCGGTAGCCAGAATGGTGGCGGCTGAAAAGTAACGGTGAACCGTGCGTTCCTTGCGGTCAAACCCGTAAACCCCGTGACAGGTGATGGAATTGTACGTCTGTAGAGGATCTCTGGAGTGATGCGGAAAAGTGATCAGATCCACCGCGGTGACATTGGTCAGAATGGTAATGTTCGGATACTTCTCGATTGTATCGAGCAGACCGGTGATAATGGCTTGCCCGGTTCCATCACCCACATGTAAGATGCGTCGGCATGAATGAGCGGCTTCTTTGCCATATTCGGGGTCACCGTTGGAATTGGTATCGAAATGAATACCGGCTTTTTCTACCAGCATTTTTTGAAGAACCTCGGGACCTTCTTCAGCCAGAATGTGTGCAGCAGTTGGAAGCGTGGCACCAGCGCCGGCAGTAATAATATCTTTCGCTAGAATATCCGCGCTGTCTTCTTCGCCGCGCCCGATGATGCCTCCCTGGGCGTACCGCGTGTTGGATTCCTGAGGATCAGGTTCGCGAGTCATCAGGGTGATTCGACGGTTGGAGTTTTGAGCGAGCGTGATAGCTGCCGAAGCCCCGGCGATCCCGCAGCCAATAATTAAGACATCTGAATTTTGCATGGTGTTACCCTATGTGAAGCATCCTTTCAACAGCCTTATACGCTCTGACGCGAATTTCTTCGGGAACCTCGATCACATATTGATTGTTCTTCAAGGATTCAAGCGTGTTTTCGAGCGTGATCTGATTCATGTGCGGGCAGCGCACGCTGCACAACCGCAACATAGATTTATCGGGGTTCTCAACTGCTACATTGTCTCCCATTGAACACTCGGTCAGCAGTAGATAATGCGGAGCTGATGTTTCTGCAATATACCGAATCATCGCGGAAGTGCTGCCCGAAAAGTCTGAGGCGGCTACCACCTCTGGGCTGCACTCTGGATGCGCCATGATCACCACGTCGGGATATTGCTGTCTGATGGCGTCAATATCTGACACGGCATATTTTTCATGCACCTCGCATCGTCCGCGCCAGCCGATCATTTGCACGTCCAGCAGGTTTTCGGTCATTGATACAACTGGGTCCAGGGTCGGAAATATGATATGTTTGCCGGTTTCTCTGGCAACATTGCCCGCCAAAAACTGATCAGGCAGAAAAATGATAGTATCCTCCTTGAAGGATTCTACTACCGCCACGGCATTTCCTGAAGTGCAGCAAATATCCGATTCGGCTTTCACGTCTGCGTAGGTATTGATATAGGTCACTACCGGCACACCTGGATATTTCTTCTTCAACGCTCGAACATCATCAGCAGTAATGCTGGCAGCCAGTGAACACCCTGCCAGTGAAGGGATCAAAACAGTCTTGCCTGGGTTGAGAATCTTGGCTGTTTCAGCCATGAACTTCACCCCGCAGAACAGGATCACGTCCTTGTCTGTCTGAGCCGCCTTACGACTTAATTCCAATGAATCGCCCTTAATATCAGCCACCGAATGAAACAAAACCGGGTCCATATAATTATGACCCAGAATCAAGGCATTCTTTTGTTGTTTTAATTGGTTGACCTCAACAGCCAATTCGGCTTTAATGCGCAATTCAACATCCGGCACCAAGCCTCCAAATTTATTTTGTAATTCCTGATACATTTCTTCTTTCGTCATCTTATTATCCAGTTCTGCGAAGGTAATCGAAACTTACATCAAACACAATCACGGAATGGGTCAGCGCACCAATGGAAATATAATCCACTCCGGTTTCTGCTACTTCGCGCACATTTTCAATTGTGATATTACCAGAGGCTTCAAGCAATGCCCTGCCGGCTGTGAGTTGTACCGCTTGTTTCATCGTTTCACAGGTCATATTGTCCAACAAGATTCGATTAACACCCAAGCCAAGTGCTGTTTCCACATCCAAAAGGCTGCGAGTTTCTACTTCAATTTCGAGACCAGTATTGGCTTGTCTTGCCAGGGTAACCGCCTGTTCTATGGAACCCGCAAAATCAATGTGATTATCTTTGATTAAGATCATGTCGTATAAACCGGTGCGGTGATTGGTTCCCCCGCCCATTTTGACTGCCAGTTTGTCAAATTGGCGCAAACCGGGCACAGTTTTGCGTGTGTCAAGAATCTGCGCTTTTGTTCCTTTGACAGCTTGGACATATCGGCTGGTGGCAGTGCTAATCCCTGACATGCGCCCGAGAAAATTCAACGCCGTTCGTTCTGCGGTGAGCAGTGACCTCGCTGATCCGTGCAGTAAGATTAATTCCTGCCCCCGTTGAACCCGACACCCCTCATTGACCAAAATGTTGCACTGGATTCTGTCATCCAGTGTCAGGTAAACTGCCCTCGCGACCCCCAAGCCCGAAATCACCCCATCTTGTTTGGCTATGATATGCCCGTGCAGGGTTTCATTTCTGGCAATAATAGAATTGGAAGTGGCGTCTCCGCTGCCAATATCTTCTTCCAGTGCATGCTTGATCGTTTTCAGCATTTCCGCGGTCAACAAAATTGGGTTAATCATCGGCTTATTCCTCAATAGTGAGAATCGCTCTCCTTTGTTTGGTAATTGCTACTAGATCTGAAGAATTATTTCATTCCTGATTCCTGATTCCTGACTCACAGGTTGTCATGGTTGATCTTGCAGGCTCCGCATCTTTGACGAAGATGAAGACCTCTCATGGCGGCTTGATCTAAGTTGCCTTTACAATCAACAACCACTAATTATTATAAATGTGTCTGTTGGTGAAAAAACATAAGTTTTTGATTTCATCGACTCAGGTTTGAAAACACTCCTGAATTTAAACAGAAATCTACCACCTTTGGATCTAAATGTGTTCCAGATAGCGAACGGATGTGTTCGATCACCTTTTCTTCTGGCCATGCACTGCGATACGGCCGATCGCTGCTTAGCGCATCCCAAATATCAACAACGGCAAAAATTCTTGCCGACAATGGAATTTGCTCACCACTTAACCCGCGAGGGTATCCAGTGCCATCCCACTTTTCATGGTGACTATAGGGAATATCAATCGCCTGGCTCAGGTAACCAATGGGCGCCAGCATTTCATAGGCATAGCGTGGGTGCATGCGCATGATCACCCATTCTTCATCGGTAAGAGGACCTGGTTTAAGCAAAATACCATCAGGCACACCCAATTTGCCAATGTCGTGAAGAAGCGCACCCCAACGGATATATTTAATTTGATTGTCCGGGAATTGAAAAGCTCTTGCCAGCCTGACCGTTATTTCGGTTACCCTTTGGGTATGACCTTCAGTTTCCTTATCTCGCAAATCCAGCGCCCGTGACCAACCCTCAATGGTGGCGTTGTAAGCCAGGCTTAACTCTGTATTCGAGCGCTGCAAATTGTCAAACATTTGCATGTTATCAATGGCAATGGAAGCTTGTTCAGCAAGAGACTGATAGAAATTGATCCACTCGCTTCCGGGTTCAAACACGAACCGGGTAAACGCCTCAAGTACGCCCTTAAGTTGCCCTTTGGCAATCAACGGAACACCAAAATATGTATGGAATTCTTCTTTATCTCTAATCATTTCAAATTTAACATTTTCGGTAAGACTTAAGTCCGTGATAAAAAGCGGTTCCCTGGTTTGAGCCACTTTTCCCGCAAAACTCTCTCCTAACCTTAGAAAAACACTGCGAACTGTATCACTCTTAAACCCCTGCCCGTTCGAGTATTCCAACAATTGTGAATGAGGGTTGAAGAGGAGAACAGATGAAGCATCAACCTTTAATTGCTCAATCACGTTCCTCACCAAAATCTCGAGACTCACCTGAATATCAAAACTTGAGGTGATTGCCCGGTCAATTGCGCCCAGAGCCGTGATATGCATCAAACGTTGTTCGGTTTGTTCTCGTAGCTTGATATTTTGTATGGCATTTCCGGCAACCTCGCTTAACGTGGTGAGCAATCGAACATCCTGATCGGTAATCGCTGTATTGTCAATAAAACTGATATTCACCGCCCCTAACACGCTGTTGCTTGTGCGGAGAGGCAGGGTGACACCCCCAATCTTGTTCTTAAGATTTCCTCGCTTGTTCTCCGAAAGATAGGGGTCAGAATTGTAGTCATAACTAACATAAGGCTTGCGGCTCAGATAGACCATACCCGGGATGCCCTTACCGGGTTTTAGAGATCCACTCGTCAGGATTAAATGATCTTCATTATCTCCGACTTGATAAACCGGTAAGAGTTCATCTTTTTCGGAATCATACAACCATATACTGCCTAATGAACCTTTTACGATGTAAATCAAACTTTTCAACAGCATGGGGTAAAGTTCATCCAGAGTCTGAATCGTTTGTAATTCTGTGGATAGTTTGCTGACAGCCTCAAGCCGACTCAAATAAGAATCCGCTTCGGCTTCGAGCTTTACCTGATCAGTGATGTCCTCTGAAATGCTCAACACATATCTGGGTTTGTGGTTCTGGTCATATACCGGGATTTTTTTCTGATGAAAGACATGCTTGTTATGATCTTTTTTTGAAAACACCTCTAAAAAATGATCAATTATCTTGTTTTCATTTAAGGCTAACCGATCAATTTGATTGTTTTGATCTGCCTCTTGATCAGATAAAAGTGTTTGTGATTTCTCTCCAATTACTTCTTCGACGGATTTCCCGAGAAACTCACTTGTTTTCCGATTTACCTTTCGAATGGAAAGTGTTTCTGCATCTTTTACACTGATCAGGGAAGGAATATTATCGAGGATACTGGATAGGAATTCTTCGCTTTCTCGTAATTCATCATGAGTCTGCTTAAGTTCAGTAATATCCGTACACATTACTAGAATGTTGCCATCAGGAAGAACCACCGCACTCGAAGAAACCGTAATTCTCTCATGATCCTTGTTGAGCATTCGAATTTCGGCAACTGATTGTTTGGTCGCCAGTAATTCCTGACGCAAATTACTGGAGAAATTATTATCATCAGGTGGAATCAACGCCTGTATCTTCATGGTTTTCAATTCTTCAACCGTGTACCCCAATACACTACTGGTAGCAGGGTTTGTATCAATAATGGTTCCCTGTTGATCAATAACAAAAGCCATCACAGGTGAAAAATCGACATAGGTGCGAAATTTTTTCTCAGAGATTGTGGTCGATTTTCTGGCGATATTCAACTCAGTAATATCAGTGGTCATGCTGCATGCCAGAAATCCATGATCGTATTTAATCGGGAAAACAACGCTTTCCACAATCGCTCTTGTGCCATCAGGCTTAATGATTTCATATTCTGATGGCCGCCCAGTCCATGAGGAGGTGCCTTTTTCCAACAATTCCATGATCATCGTTTTCATTCCAAGCTTCAGCGCGTCGGGATAATCTTCAGTAGTGACCTCAGTTAACACTTCCCATACATATCTCCCCAGAACGTTCTCTTTTTTTAAGCCGGTGATCTTTTCCTGGCTGACATTCCACTCAATGACTTTTCCCTCTTGGTTAATCAGTGTAAACCCTTGCGCAGATTGTTCCACAATACTTCTAAACTTCCATTCACTTTCACGCAGACTTTCTTCTGCAAGTTTTCTTCTGGTAATATCCTGATGAATAACAATGATACTGTTTTGTCCCAATGAAAACCGGGCAAACTTGACCTGATACCAGCGTTTTTCAGTCGATGAACAACAAGAATACTCAACATACCCTTCAGTCAACTCGTTTGCCAAGATTTTTCGAATCAATGCCGTTGTTTCGTCAGATTGAAATGTTTCGGGTATAAAAAGTTCACCGCATACACTTAGATAGTTTTTTCCAATTCCTGCATTTGAATTCTTTATCCCTCTTTCCTCGCAAAAAAAACGCCAGGCTTTGTTTACGGCAATGATATTGCTTTTCTCATCCAGAATGGCAATATAAGATGACAAAGCATCCAATACTTCCTGATAATGCAACATTAATTCTCTCATTTGGGTTTTTACTTTCATCTCGGCAAATTCTCCATCAAGGTTTTTCTCCAGATGGATTGTCGGGGACTATTATGCATCTACCCCATCTGAACATCAAAAGGATTGCATCCTGATCACACAAAAGAAATATTTGAGCCCAGTCTGTTCGAAAGATTTTTCCCATTGAAAACATTTGGTTAAGGAATCCTGTCCCTCTTTCAAACCTTGTCCTCATTCACGCCTCTCTACTTTGAACCAATAACCACCAATAAACAACAGTGCAGAAAAGACTGGCTTCTCTGCACTGTAAGTGTGTCAATGTTTGATTGAGAGGCCAGTTGATTCGAGATAAATCGAACAAGCCATTTTTCAATCAAAGTATATCATTTAATGTTGACAATTAATACCGATCAGCTTTGTTTGTTCTCAATCTTCGCCCAGGAATCACGCAGCGAAACGGTCAGGTTGAAAACGGGTTTTCCGGGTCGTGAGTCAGGGTCAACACAGAAGAAACCTTTTCGTTCAAACTGGAACTGGGTACCCGATTTGACATTGTCTAAACTTGGCTCGAGCTTACACCCATTCAACACTGTTAATGACTCGGGGTTCACGTAATCGGTGTACTTTTTGTCCTCTTCCACCTTGTTCGGGTTCTGCACTGTGAACAGGCGGTCATACATGCGTACTTCGGCTTCCACGGCATGACTGGCAGATACCCAATGAATGGTGCCCTGCACCTTGCGCCCATCGGGGGCATACCCGCCGCGGGTTTGCGAGTCATAGGTGCAGTGAATTTCCTTCACTTCGCCTGTCTGGTCGTCCATTACAAAATCTTGGCACTTGATGATGTAACCATAGCGCAGCCGCACTTCACGGCCTGGAGCCAATCTGAAATATTTGGGCGGCGGTTCTACCCTGAAATCATCCTGTTCGATGTAGATTTCACGAGTGAATGGCAGCTGCCGTGTGCCCGCAGCCGGGTCTTCAGGGTTATTCACCGCTTCCAATTGCTCGACCTGGTCTTCGGGGTAATTGGTGATCACTACCTTGACCGGGTTAAGCACTGCCAGCACTCGGGGAGCGGATTTGTTCAACAGATCGCGCACATTGAACTCCAGCAAGCCGACGTCGATCAAGTTGTCATTTTTCGCAACCCCCACCTGGTCGATGAAATTTCTCACCGCCTTCGCCGGATATCCGCGCCGGCGCATGCCGCACAAGGTCGGCATGCGGGGGTCATCCCAGCCGCTGACATAATGGTCAGTGACCAGTTGCCGCAGAAAACGCTTGCTCAAAATTGTATAGGTGATATTCAAACGGGCAAATTCGATCTGCCGGGTCTTGAAAAGGCAGAGTTCCTCAAGGAACCAGTTATAAAGCGGACGGTGATCTTCATATGCCAGATCGCAAAGCGAATGAGTCACCCCTTCCACCGAGTCAGACTGCCCGTGGGCAAAGTCATACATCGGATAGATGCACCATTTGGTTCCGGTGCGGTGATGCGGGGTCTTAATAATGCGATACATGGTTGGGTCGCGCATATTGATGTTGCTCGAAGCCATGTCAATTTTAGCGCGCAACACGCAAGCCCCTTCGGCAAATTCTCCATCGCGCATTTTTTCAAATAAAGCCAGGTTTTCTTCCACAGAACGGTTTCGATATGGACTGTCTTTGCCCGGCTCGGTTAACGTTCCGCGGTATTCTCTGATCTGATCTGCAGAAAGGTCATCCACATAGGCTTTGCCTTTCTTGATCATCTCAATGGCAAAATCATATAACTGGTCAAAGTAATCCGAGGCATACAATTCCTTGCCCCATTGAAAACCCAGCCACTGGATGTCTTCCTTGATCGCATCCACGTATTCGGTTTCTTCCTTGACCGGGTTGGTATCATCAAAACGCAGGTTGCATACCCCGCCAAATGCTTCCGCCATACCAAAATCTATACACAGCGCTTTGGCGTGCCCAATATGCAAGTAACCATTCGGTTCAGGAGGAAAACGGGTTTGAACGTGATCAAACCTGCCGATGCGCAGATCTTCTTCGATCGCTTCTTTGATGAAGTTGCTGTTTGAAGTCACAGGTTCATTGGTCATTTTTATCTCCCGGATAAATACAGATAAAGCACCCTTTTTTTAATTGGGTGCTTCATAAGAAGGCTGGGGACAATGGATTCGAACCACTATAGGCACATCCAGAGTGTGCAGTACTGCCATTGTACGAGTCCCCAGTGCTCAGGAACCCCAAAATTTTATCACGGTCAGATATTCGTGTCTAGGTTGATTTATTCTTGAGCTTCAATGTGAAAAATCTGACCGTAAGATTTTTGATTAGTTCAAACGGTGTTTGGCTCCTTCTTTCAGCGCCTCAAAATTCTTTTCAAGCAGCCGTTGATGACGGATGGGCAGGTGCGAATTTAGCGCGTTCTCAATAGCTCTCATGGGCAGCACCGGCACGTTCGCCAGAAACGCGCCCAACAAGACCATATTGGTCATGCGCATATCACCCAGCCTCTCGGCAATCACACCAGCATCCACCGACACCACCCGGATGTCCGTCCGTTTGACATCCCGGTCGAGCATGGATGAATTGACCACCAATAATCCGCCTTTGGCAACTTGATCTTCATATTTATCCAGGGATGGGCGGTTCATGGCAATCACCGCGCTTGGAAAATGCACAAACGGCGAGCCAATTTCTTCATCTGAAATGATGGTGGTGCAGTTGGCGGTCCCTCCGCGCATTTCAGGCCCGTAAGCGGGGATCCAGGTGACGTGTTTGCCTTCATCCATGCCCGCGTACGCCAGCAGTTGACCACCAAAGAGGACGCCCTGGCCTCCAAAACCGGCAATAATGATTTCGGTTTGCATCGCTTCCTCCTACAGTTTGATCTCGGTCAAAGCCGGATGAACCTTGTAATCGCCCACTGGATAATAAGGGATCATTTTTTCATCCAGCCACTTGATGGCGTTCAGCGGCGTCATGCCCCAGTTGGTCGGGCAGATCGAAAGCATCTCCACCAGTGAAAAACCCAACCCGCGCACCTGGGTTTCAAAAGCCATCCGGATGGCTTTCTTCGCCATGCGGATGTTCTTGGCGTCATGTAAAGACCGCCTTACCACGTAGGATGCTCCATCGAGCGTGCTCAACATTTCAGATACCCTGATTGGGTAGCCCTGGGTTTCGACATCTCTGCCAAGTGGAGAGGAAGAAGTCTTTTGACCCGGCAGCGAGGTGGGTGCCATTTGCCCGCCTGTCATACCATAATTTGTATTGTTCAAAAAGAAGACGGTGATGTTTTCACCGCGCGTGGCGGCATGCACAATTTCAGCGGTTCCAATCGAAGCCAGGTCACCGTCACCCTGGTAAGTAAACACAAGCCGGTCTTGAAGCACACGCTTCAGCCCTGTTGCCATGGCAGGGGCACGTCCGTGAGCGCCCTGTACAAAATCCATATTCAGATAGTTATAAGTAAAAACAGAACAACCCACCGAAGCCACACCAATGGCTTTGCCGCGCAGCCCCATTTCATCAATCACTTCAGCAATCAATCGGGTGGCGACCCCATGTGTG
The DNA here is from genome assembly GCA_964468875.1 of uncultured Anaerolinea sp. Taxonomy (GTDB): domain Bacteria; phylum Chloroflexota; class Anaerolineae; order Anaerolineales; family Anaerolineaceae; genus UBA6107. Next base: position 99,188 of record CAYXWV010000004.1, read on the forward strand.
CAGCCAGGGCAGTAATGAGTGTAAATATCAGTTAGAGATTCAGGACGTTGATAAACCACTGTTTCATTTTCAGCAGCATTCAATACCATTCTTCGCTCCTCTACCTTCCTGCCAAAGTGCGCTGCAGCCAGCGATCACGCGGATGACCTTCAGTTGCAACAGGTTCTTCAACCAGACGGTGAATCTCGATCAATACTTCATCCGGGAAGGGCACCACGCCGCCCAAACGGGCAAAAAATTCTGTCGGAAAGCGGTTACGGGTTGCCACCAGCACGTCTTCCAACATCTGACCGGCATTCATCTCAACCACCAGCATACCTTTGATCTTGTCGGATAAATTCGCAAAAACTTGTTTCGGAAAAGGATTTACCGTGATGGGGCGAATCAAACCCACCTTGATTCCCTCTTCGCGGGCTGCTCTGACCGCGCTCAAAGCAATGCGGCCGCTGGAGCCGAAACCAGTCACGACATATTCTGCGTCTTCCATAAAGTACTCTTTGTAACGCACTTCGTTGGCTTCCACATCCTGCCAGCGTCGCAGCAGGCGGTAGTTCATCTCTTGCATGTCTTTGGGATCAAGATTGATGGAGGTCAAAAAACGTTTTTCTCTGCCTTCACATCCTTGCACCGCCCAATCGGCAAAACTGGTTTTCACCGGCTGCATGGGGGGCAGTTCACAGGGTTCCATCATCTGGCCTATCGAGCCGTCGGTCAGGACGACTACGATGGAGCGGTATTTCTCAGCCAGTTCAAACGCCAGAACGGTTAGATCTACGGATTCCTGCACGCTGGCAGGAGCCAGCACGATGGCGCGGTAATCGCCGTGCCCACCGCCGTGCACCATTTGATTGTAGTCAGCTTGTGAGGGGGCGATACTGCCCAAACCGGGACCCCCACGCATCACATCCACCATCACCATGGGCAGTTCCGTGCCGGCAATGTATGAAATGCCCTCCAGCATCAGGCTCGTACCCGGGCTGGAAGAAGAGGTCATCACACGGTGACCCGTGCATGCCGCGCCATAGACCATATTAATGGCGCCCAATTCGCTTTCCGCTTGCACAAAGGCTCTGCCCAATTCGGGCATCCGGCGGGACATATATTCAAGTAATTCGGTTTGTGGGGTAATTGGGTAGCCAAAATAAGCCACCACACCCGCGCGCACTGCAGCCTCGGCAACAGCTTCGTTGCCTTTCATGAGTTCAAGAGCCATGCAGCGCCTCCTAAGCGGGGATCCGGTCTACACCGGCTTTTTCACGATAGACGGTAATCGCGGCTTCTGGGCACATCACGGCACAAATTCCGCAGCCCGTACAACCATCCGCGACCATTGAAGCAGGGTGATACCCTCTGGCAGTGATACGGTCATTTGCGAGAGCCAGCACTTCTTGCGGACAAGATGAAACACACAGTTCGCAACCCTTGCAATACATCTCGTTGACAACGATCCGACCCTTAAGGGGCATTCATACCTCCTGAAAAAGAATCCCGTCGCCGGGTAATGATGAAGAGCGCTATACACGCTTCACTTCATTTCTATTATCCTTCGAATTAATACAGTTGTGAAGTGTCAGACTTCCTGATAGTCAAAAAATGAATTATCTTGATTTTAGAAGTAATAATAAGATAATAAAATAATTCACAGACCTAATCTCCAACCCACTCCACAACAATAGCTTCGCCCTGCCCCACCCCCACGCACAGGGCAGCCAATCCGTAAAACGGTGGCTGTAAATCCGAAGCCCGCTTCTTCATCTCATGTAGCAGCGTGGTCAAAATCCGCGCCCCCGAACACCCCAACGGATGCCCCAGTGCGATTGCCCCGCCATTGACATTGACCACTGTCGGATCAAGCTTGAGCTCGCGCATGACTGCCAGCGCCTGAACGGCAAAGGCTTCATTTAGTTCACAGAGCTGAATATCCTCAATGCAGAGGCCTGCCCGCTGCAAGGCTTTACGCACAGCCGGCACAGGACCCAACCCCATCACGCGCGGCTCAACCCCCGCCGTCGCAGAAGATACAATTCTAGCCATCGGTTTCAGCCCCAACTCGCTGGCTTTATCTGCGCTCATCACCACCACGGCTGCAGCACCGTCATTCATGCCTGAGGAATTCCCCGCCGTCACACTGCCGTCCTTTCTAAAAGCCGGCCTCAGTTTTGCCAGCGATTCGGGGGTGGTATCTCGTCTTGGGCGTTCGTCCGTGACGACCAGAATGGGGTCGCCTTTCTTCTGCGTAACCCGCACAGGGATGATCTCGTCTTGGAATCTGCCTACATTAATGGCTGCCACCGCTTTCGCGTGACTGGCAGCGGCAAAGGCATCCTGCTCTTCACGGGTGATTCCGGTCTGCGCCGCGATATTCTCGGCAGTTTCACCCATGGCTTCAGTACCGTAAAGCTCCACCATGCGCGGATTGGGGTAACGCCATCCCAAAGCAGTATCATAAGCCGTCATGTTGCCAAACGCAAATCCGTTTTCAGCCTTCGGCAGAGAATAGGGCGCGCGCGACATGTTCTCCACGCCGCCGGCAATGAAAAGCTCTCCCTCACCGGCACGAATCGCATGGAAAGCCGCATTGACCGCACTCAACCCCGAGGCACATAAACGATTGAAGGTCATCCCGGCCGTGCTGACCGGCAGCCCCGCCAGCAAGGCAGCCATGCGGGCTACATTGCGATTGTCTTCACCAGCCTGGTTGGCACAGCCAAAGTAAACCTCCTCCACCTCGGCAGGGTTAAGCCGGTTGCGTTCCACCAATTTGCCGATCACCAGCGCGGCCAGATCGTCCGCTCTCACATGAGCCAGTGATCCGCCCAACGCCCCAATTGGGGTTCGCACTGCATCCACGATTACCACTTCAGCCATGCTTCACCTCCCGGAATTCGTTATTAAAAATTCTACCATTTTAACAAAAACGGGTTTTGAGTTTTGTCTCAAAAAAGGATTGACAAGCAATAACAAATGTTATATATTTATAACATGGTGTTATAAATAATTCACATGGAGGGTGATAATGAAGAATAAATTGGGTTTTCTTGGCTTTTTAGGTCTATTGGGAATATTGGGGTTTTTCTCAGAAAACAAAACTTATTTTTGCTTTTTTGGGTTTTTGGTTTATTTCCGTTATTTTGCGGTGATCCCGGACGAACTCTTTAAGGAAAACGTCCAAAAAGCAGCCACTCCCGCCTTTTTCATCGGTGTTGTAATCTATACTTTGACAGGTGCGTTGACCTTTTTTCCAATCAGCACAGCAGTTTACGTTTCATGTTTGGTCCTCGGTTTTGTGGCTTCTTTCCTGCTCTTTACCGGTATTTTTGTGTACTATGAAATCAAAGAAAAAACAGGGAAATAATCCATGTCTATTAAAACCAAGATCAAGGAATACCGTGCAAAGACAAATATGAAACAAGAAGAACTGGCTGCCTTGGTGGGGGTAAGAAGAGAAACCATCGGGCATCTTGAGAACGGTAAATACAACCCTTCCTTGAAACTGGCGTTCGATATTGCCAACGTGTTCCATACCACCGTGAATGAAATGTTCGAAGTAACAGAAGATTGACCCTACCGCACTAATTTAACCCAGCCTTTTGATTTCTTTAGAATACATTTCATATATAATTATTATCGTGGAAAAAATAATACTCACTGAGGAAAAGAAGACAGTTTTTGTTTTATTAATCTCCTGCCTGTTGATCATTTCGTTGGCGGGTTGTTCAAAAGTAAAGATGGGCAGGACCTATGCCATTTCAGCAGAATTGAAAGAATTTTTTCATTCGCTTGGTGGAGAAGAAGTTTTAGGACCCGCAATCTCAAAAATGGTCGAAAAACCTGCCGGAGAGTGCCAGTTCACCGTCAATGCCCTGATCTGCATGAATCCCCTGCTCGAAGGGGATGGGCGCTTTAGTGTTTACCCCATCGGCAGTGAACTTGGCTTGCGTGAAGACCCTGGTCAACCCGGTGACCCCAACAGCCTGGTAATCAACGGTTACGCCGTCTATGCAGAATTCGTCCCGATTTACCAGAAGCTCTCACAATCCCTATATGCCGGAGATCCAATTTCACCAGTTCATATGAACTATGAACGCGAACGCATCGAACAGTATTTTTCCAACGTGGGTTTCTATCGCAACTTCAGCGACCCACCCGGCACGATAAAACTGCTGGCTTACGGCGCTGCTGCCTGCGACGATTGCAGCTACCAGCCTGCCGCTGAAGCTTCCGTCTTGGATGGTGCACTGCCTTCCATGGCGAGCCCGCTGCTCGATGACCTGATCAGTATGGACGATGCCTCGGTGTTTGGCGAAGCCCTTACCACCCCCTACCCCGCCGCAGATGGCAACGTGGAGCAGGTTTATGAATCTGTGGTGCTTTACCGCGAGATCAGCAGCGGCTTGGTGAGGTTTCGTCCCTTATCCATATTGCTTGGGCTGCCCGCTGGCACCCCCGGTCAAAAACTCTACGGCAGTGAAAAAGGTCTGATCTTCTATGCCGTCCAGGGCGACCTGGGTTACCATGTGCCAGTGGCATTCTATGACTTCATCAACAAACACGGCGGAATCGCCCAATCTGGCGACCCCATCGCCGAAGCCATTGAAACCCAACCGGGAGCGTGGTCTCAGTGTTTCGTCAGCTACTGCCTCGAATTAGACCCTGCCGCTCGCAAAGACAGCCAGGTCAGTGTCACCAAGTTGGGCAGTCAGTTCCTGCAATTCCAGGCAGTGGTCACCCCCGTAGTTGAAGCTACCGCTGTACCTGCCGTTGCCCCGCCCTCTGTCATACTTCAAGTGAGCGAAATCAACAATCCGCTGTCTTCCGCAGAACAACAGCAGATTTCCATCCTGCTGTTGAACGCCGCTGATCAGCTTCCCCTTGCCGGGTATGAGACAACCCTGATCGTCAACCTGCCTGAAAACAAGACTTATACTGCCGTTTTACCATCCACCCTCGCGGACGGCACCTCGACCTTGACCCTGCCCGTGATGAAAAACATTCCCAACGGCACCATCATCACCTACCAGGTATGCACAAAAAACCTGGCTGGCAGCCAGGTTTGTCAAAGCGATAATTTCTTGGTCTGGGAAGATCCCGCATCAGGGGTTGGCTTCACCAAATAGCTCCACCCGCAGAATCTTCCCCGCGATACTGTAAACATTTAAGGAAAAATCGACCGATGCACCAGGGTTGACGGCTTCGAGTGACATGAAGCGCCTGATGCCAACCACGCTGCCTTGTTCATCATAAGCCACAGCCGCCACCCATACCTTGCTCGCTGCGGACTGCGCTGCATCCAGCAAAGCGGAACCGCTTACCGCAGCCGTCAGTCCATTGGAAGAGATGCTGATTTCAGGGTTCTGCACGCTCACCCCACCGCCCTGGTTGGCACTCACGGCACTCAATAGATTCACCCGCACCTGCGGCTCAGCCGCCACCGGAGGGGCAAAATAAGCAAACAGGGGCAGGCTCTTGCCGCTGTTAATGCGGTTGAGTGGTACCATGGCTTCCTGTCTGATGACCTCGCTCGTTTGAGGGTTGACCAGTTGAAACTCAGCCGTGATGCCGCCCGCGGTCTGATCCTGTTCATTCAACAGGTCGGCAAAGCAATACAACCCGCCGGTTAAGGAGGGGGTGCATTTAGGTTCGCTCACCGTCAGTGGATAAGGCGTGGCGGCAGGAGCGCTCTGTGTAGCAGTGGCAGCTGTGGAGCCCGCCCCGCCCGGTGCCGGAATCAAGATCACCATCCCCGGCGCGACCAGGTAAGGGTTGACCGTCGGGTTGGCAGCCTTGATTTCAGCAGTGGTCAGACCATGGTTGGCGGCGATGGAAAAGAGCGTATCACCCTGCTTGACCGTGTAGGTTATGGGGGTGGCGGTGATGGTCGGTTCAATGGTATTGGTGGGCACAAACTCAGAAGTGGCAGTGGCGGTGCCCGTGGCAGTGGAGGTGACGTAAGGCGTCAGTTCCAGTCCAGGGAAGAACGAAGGCGGCTGAGTTGTGGTACCCGCTTTTTGGCAGGCTGCCAGCGAGACCCCCAAGGTCAGCAGAATGATCATCAAGAAAAAATTCTTCATTTCCGCATTATACCCCGAGAATCAAGCTTGCTTGAGGTCAGCCGCTATGTTAAACTCAAGCTGTATTTCAAAACAGATTCTGCTCCTGACAAAGCCAACCCTTGCGAAAAGCCCATCTTACCCTCCTGCTCAAGAAACGCCGCGCGAACCGCACCCGGCACTCAGTCCGCAAAACTGCCGTCCTGCGTCCGCTTGGAACCGGCATGCTGGCTGTGCTGTTGATTTTGTTCGCGGGAGCAATGCTGGCAGCGGGCATTTTTTACTCGCGGGTGACTGCCGACCTGCCCTCGCTCGAAGAACTGCCCGTGCTGCTCAACCCCGTGGACGGTGAATTGCTGCAACCTACGCGCATCACCGACCGCAGCGGCGAAACCATCCTCCAGACCCTTGAAAACCCGGGCATCCCGCGCGCCTACCTGGCGGTCAACCCCGAAACCGCCGATCACATCAACCCGCAGCTCGTCCGTACCGTGGTGGCGAAACTCGAACCCAATTTTTGGCAGAGTTCGGGCATCTCCACGAAAGAATGGCTGAACCCGCAGCCGAGCACGATTGCCGAACGATTGGCTAGTGAATTGCTGCTCTGGCGCGAACCCGAATCCGCCGCACGGGCGGTGCGCATGCGCATTCTGGCAAGCCAGTTGGTTTCAACCTACGGCCGCACCCAGGTGCTCGAATGGTATCTCAACAGCGCCTATTTCGGGCAAGATGCCTTCGGCGCAGAGAGCGCCTCTCTGCTTTACTTCAACAAACACGCTAAAGATTTGAGCCTGGGTGAAGCCACCATGCTGACCGTTCTGATTGATTCCCCCGCCCTCAACCCAATTGACACACCCGCTGCCGCCCTTGAGCTACAGCGTGCCTTTTTGGTTGAGATTGCCCAGAACCTGACCATCAGCACGGATGAATTCAGCAGCGCCTTGCATGAAGAACTTGCTATTCAAGAAGCACCTGAAGACCCCGAATCACTGGCGCCAGCATTCACCCGCCGCCTGATCCAGTCGCTTGAGGGAGAGTTCCCACTTCGCCGCCTCGAACGCGGCGGACTGGTGGTGCGCAGCACCCTTGATTTTGACTTGCAAAGCCAGTTTCATTGCACCGCCCAAACCCAGATGGCAAGGCTGCAGGGCTATGCCGGGTCTGGGAGCGCCCTTGACAGCACGGACTGCCCCGCCGCGCTGTTATTACCCACCCAAAACTTCAACTGGACAAATTTGAAAAGCCAGGCAAGCGCCGGTGTTATTCTCAACCCGCAAACCGGAGAAGTGCTGGCTTATCTTCCGCCCACCACTCCCGATGGGATCGCGGTTGCTGATAGCGGCTACCAACCCGGTTCGTTGTTGAGCCCGTTTGCCGCCCTGGCCGGTTTTGCCCGCGGACTTTCGCCCGCGACCCTCGAATGGGATACCCCCGTGAATGCTGAAGACTCTCTACAGGATTTTTCCAACCCTGATGGAGTATGGCACGGCGCCACCAATATCCGCGCGTCTATTGCCAATGACTATATATTCCCTATTGCCAGAGTTGCCCGTCAGGTTGGATCTGCCAACGCCTGGCAGTTGGCATCCCTGTTGGGTTTGTCTTCGCTGGACCCGTCTGCTGAAACTGAGGAGCTTCTTTTCGGCGGTGGATCAACCTCCCTGTTTGAAATCTCCACAGCCTATGCCGCGCTTGCTAATTCAGGCACACGCAGCGGTGTGCTCGATTCAGCTTCAGCAGAGATCAAGCCCAATTTCGCACTTTCGGTACGTTCCACTTCCAACCGCTTGATCCTTGACCGCTCCATCGTTGATTCAAGCCCCGTATTGAGCGAACCTCTGAGTTACATGATCAATCACATCTTGAGTGATGAAAGCGCCCGCTGGCCCAGCCTGGGATTTCCCAACCCGCTGGAAATCGGCCAGACTGTGGCTGCAAAAATCGGCGTGATCAGCTCAGGTCAGCAGGTCTGGACGGTCGGTTATACCCCTCAGCGATTGGTACTGGTCTGGATGGGTAACGTAATAGAGAATGAAGCGGCTCCGCGGCTTGACCCGCGCATGGCTGCCGGCATCTGGCACGCCATGATGAAACAAAGCCTCAAAAATGTGCATTCCTCAGGTTGGACCATGCCCGAAGGGGTGACCAGCCTGGATGTCTGCTTTCCATCAGGCATGCTGCCTTCAACAGCATGCCCCACAACTATCAAAGAAATCTTTTTAACCGGCAACGAACCCACCCGCGCCGATACCCTCTACGAAAAGATCATGGTCAATCGTGAAACAGGGCAGCGTGCCACAGTGTTTACCAACCCCACCCTGGTGGAGGAACAGCTATTTATGAACGTCCCGGCTGAATCCAGTCAATGGGCATTGGATGCCGGCTTGCCGGTCGCACCGTCTGGTTATGATGCCATCCCAATCACCCAGTCTGACCCTGATGTTGCCATCATTACACCTGCTCTCTTCTCCCCCGTCAGCGGAAAGGTAAGCGTGGTTGGCACCGCCGCAGGTGACGGCTTTTCTTCTTACAGCCTGCAAATTGGGGAAGGTATTAACCCGGCAGCCTGGATACAGATTGCCGAAGGAACCTCTCCAAACTCTGGGAAGGAGCTCGCCTTGTGGGATACAAGTAATCTGGACGGGCTTTACGCTATCAGGTTGACAGTGGTAAACACAGATAAAACTGTGCGCTCCAACACCATCCAGGTCACTGTGGATAACACCTCGCCGCTGGTCTCAATTAACTATCCTGTCGTTGATCAGGAAATCAAGGCGCCAGGTGAGACCGTCACCTTGCTGGCTGACATCGAAGATAGTTCAGGCATTGCCAAAGTGGAGTGGATGTTGGATGGAAAACTCGCCTTCACCCAAAAAGAAGGTCCTTGGCTATACCTAATGCCAGCCGTAACGGGGGAACATACACTGCAATTGGTCGCAGCAGATAAAGCCGGCAATACCACCAAGACCAACAGTATTGAATTTGTGATTAATAAGTAATTCTTACGAGACAGCTTCTTTTTCTCCGCTGAGAATCAGAAACAATTCATTGAGATCGTTTACCACCACGTCTGCGCCTGCCCGGCGCAGTTCTTTTTCAGTGCCAAAACCGCACAACAATCCAACGGTCTGCGCGCCGGCGGCTTTGCCCGCCAGCACATCCACGGTCGTGTCGCCAATCATCAAGCAGTCCTTTGCCGACAACCCCATGCTGGCTGCTGCATAATGGATCGGATGCGGAAAAGGTTTGGTAAACTCGCAAGTCTGGCTGGCTACTACCTCGCGGAAGAGCCCACCCAGTTCAAACTGATCAAGAAAGCGTCTGGTTGATACTTCATCGCGAGCGCTAACCACTGTGAGCGGATATTTTGCATGCGACCATTCCAATAATTCTCTGGCACCCTTCATCAATAAAAAGGGTTTTGCATGGTTTTTTCGCCGTTGCGAAAGTCGGCTGTAAAGACGGGCAAAATTGTCATCCAGACTGAGATGATCAGCCAAATGATACAAACCGTTCATAGGGCTTTCAGTCACCATAATCAACCAGCGCGCGAAAGGCTGCGGATCACATTTCTTAAACAAGAACCGGCACGGTTTTAATGCCGCGCTGATTCGAGCCACCCAGGCGTCATCGGTGTCGCTGAGGGTTCCATCCACGTCAAAACACAACCCCTTGATTCGCGAAAGGTCGATAGACATCTCAATACTCCAGGGTGGTAAAGGCGTCAAAAGCGTTTTGGTAGGCTTTATCGTCATTCGAAATCACCCACATCACGTTTCCATCAACCTTTTGCATGGCAATCATTTCTCCGCCGGGTAACGCCCAGATGTTGCCTTCGCTGTTTGACCCGGCAGGGCTTCCCCAGCGCAGCGAACCATATTGCAGGCTGGCGTCCAGAAACTCATCGGCGTCGAGGGCAGTATCCCAGGTGCTTAACCAGGCATAGATATAAGATTGGGTCTTTTCATTTTCAACATAAAGATAAGTGTCTCCGCCCCACCCTTCTGTAGCCTGCCCTGCAGTTGCCTGGTCCAAACGCCAATTCTGGTCAACCCCTGCTGAAAGTATTAAATAGCTATACCACTCACCCATCGTGTTTCGGTCAATCTCTGTCCATTCATCACCCAGAACGCCAAAAAGATCAGGTAATATGACCTCTTCCGGAACATCATTGGGGTATCGTTCAGGATGCAAAATCTGTTCTGTAGATACTGGCAGTTTTTGATAGAGAGCTTCCACGGAATCCCACTTCTTCTCGTTATAAAAACCATTCACAAAATCAAAACCCTGCTGGTAAGGAAACATAAAGTCTTGTTTCATATAATCCGGGGCAGAGTCATAGACCGGGCTTTCATATACTGCATAAAAATCCATCACCTCGGCCTTGTCCTGGTCGGTGCCATACATCAGAAACCAGAATTGTTCTGATAAAACCGCGTCACCTTCAATGACTGCCGTTACCGCCTGACAATATTCAGTGTGATTTTCACAGTAATCATCATTGAGCATCAGCCCGTTTTCAAGATCATAATTTTGATCCTGGAGCACGTGGGTGAATTCATGGGCATAAGTCATGCGCTCCAAACCGCCAAACCCCGCATCCGAGATCACATTCATCTCTTTGGTCTCGCTGTCAAAATAACCGGCAATTTGCTCAGAATATAGATCAATATAAAATTGCAGCAGGTCATAATCGGGTTCAAGAAGACCGATGGTACTGAGCACTTTTACATCATTTTGAGCGTCTTCATGGGTGTAATCCACAAAGAATTCACTTTTCACCTTTTCTTGCAATTCTTCACTGGTCATCAAGGCGCGGTCAAGCGGCGCGGTCATTGCCAATCCACGAAAATCGCTCACCTGCTGCTGGATCAAATCCATTTGTTCATCAATCGAGAGGGGTGTAACAGCCACACTTGTCGGTTTGTAGGCTTTTTCAGATTTAAAGAGAAAAATGGCTGCTACAATCAAGCCGACAGAGATCAGCAGACAAGAAGAGACAATAACTGCCACAAGTGAGAGTGAAATTTTCTTTGTCATACGGTTTTCCGAAGTCCTTATAAATTATGCGTAATTCTATCAATATATCATGAAAGCCTGCTAACGATGGAGCTCTTCAAACGCTATTTTGGCTTCTAGGTTGTTTGGGTTGATCTCAAGTGCCTTCTGAAAGAAGGTGGCTGCCGCTTGCGTGTCGCCCGTCTGAAGCAAACTCTTGCCCTTCCAATATAGAGCTTCCTCAGAATCAGGAGTGATCTTGAGAGCATACTCGATAAGAATTTCCAGCTCGTCCTTATTGCCGGTTTCAAATGCCGCCTCAAACGGCCCAAATTGATAGCGCAGCATGCGTTGAGGAAACCCCATCCGTCGCGCGTTTTGAAAGGTTGTCCACCCTGCCGGGTGGTCGTTCAAAGCGACATAATTGCTGCTCAAATTAAACCAGTCAAATGTGTTCGCCTTGTTTGATTGAATGCGTTGCCCAATAAGATCAATCGCATGATTTATGTTTTCTTCAAGCAGCCACTCTGCACCCAAAAGGGTTTGAACCTCAAGTTGCCGGTCCGCCGAGTAAACGATCATATAGGTGTGGTTGAAGGCCTGCCAGTTGGTCAACAAATTCTCATAATCTAATCGTTGATTAGGCCCGTGATAACTGTCTTGAACAGTGAATTCACCAGCCGAGTCGTCATAACCTGTCAACAACAGATAGTGACCCGCCCAAAGGTCATCCCCGGGCCAGGCTGACTTTTCAGTTTGAAATCCCTCTTCGATCACCACGGCATAGCCTGCCATGATGAACCTTTTAAGCAACCACAGATCACCGCCCACCCGCACTTCCGCCCTGAGCCTTTCTGTATTTTGGTTGACATAAGCAGCCATTTCTTCAATTTTGACGTTTTTGTCCTGACGGTTGGGTCTGATCACTGCGCTGATATCAAATTGATCGCCTTGCCACTGCCACATACGCAGCGCCAATGCCAATGTGGCTGGTCCGCAGTTGTTCCAGTCTTGATAATCTTGATGAGGGTTAAAAGAAGGTGCCTGAAGTTGAACCTGGGAAGGTGTCTGTGGTACTAGATTTGGTTCTGAACCATTACTGTATTGAACCGTAAATGATTCCGAAGACACCGGAATTTCAACCATAAACAACCCAACACCCACAGAATCGGGAGTGGGCATCTGCCCGACCGGGTTTAAAAACCCCCTAATGCGAGTGGTGAAAAGATCCACCCTGTCTTGATTATTTGGGGAAAAAAAAGTCAGACCAGCAGCCAGTATTACCAACCCGGCTAGCAACAACCATAACCATTTCTTGCTGCGTGACATATTAATCATTTTCCCCTGATTTTACTCTTAACCATCACTATCTTATGTAATTCAGACATATTTAGTCAGGGCAATCGCATCAAACTGAAAATGGCAAGAGAATTGCAAAGAAGGAGGGAAAAAACAAGGAAGAATGAAGTGTCCAACGAACCAAGAACCGGAAACATAACAAAATGTTTTACACAAGTAACTGTGGTGGACCCATTTAACTGGACACAAAAAAAGGGTTTAAAAGGGAGTGTTC
>CAYXWV010000005.1:0-97127 GCA_964468875.1 uncultured Anaerolinea sp.
TGAGCAGGGGGTTGGCAGCCTATATGATCGTGAAAGCCAAGGGTCTCGCCTTGCCAGATTAAACCACGATCCAAGAAATTCAATCGCCACCTCCAGAATATTTGGGGGTGGCGAATTATTGATATATTCAATCATTTTATCTCTTGAAAATTAAAGTGGATTTATACTTAAATGGTAAGAATTTCATTTGGAGGTAGTTGAGATGGCTTTAGGCGTACTGTATATACGATCGGCGAATAACAACAACGACCCTGTTTTTGATGAGACTTGCAGCGAATTCTTAAAAAGCGTGAGCAAGGTTTTGGGCGATGAATTGTTCATCACCGATGAAAAAACATTTATTGCCCAGCCCGTCCATGTGGTTTTTGTGGCTTCAGGTGGTTCTGAACAGGAGTTCGCGAAAATCTACCACCTCATTAAGGGACCATACTATCTGCTCACAAGACAAAGCCATAATTCACTCGCCGCTTCAATGGAAATTCTAGCTTTTCTTAATGAGAAAGGCTTAAAAGGTGAAATCATCCACGGGGACCTCGATTATATTGGAAAACGATTATCACTGATTATCAAAGCCAACACAGTCAAGGAACGTCTCAAAAGTTACCGACTGGGCACCACGGGCGAATCTTCATGGTTAATCGCAAGTAAACCCGACGATAAAATGATGGAGACCACATCCGGAATGAAACTGGTCAACATCCCCTTTGATGAAGTGCTTGCCGAGGTCAAACAAAAAAAGTACACAGAGAACGCCTTCACTGAAGATATTAAGAAACACGCTTATGATCGGTTAGAAATTGAGCGCGCACTTGAAGTTTATGGCGCGATCCGCCGTTTGGTTGACCGCTATTCACTCAAGGGGATCACGGTCCGCTGTTTTGATTTGCTTCAACCCACCTGCATCACCGGGTGTTTGGCGCTAGGTATTCTCAATGCCGAAGGCATCCATGCCGCCTGTGAAGGGGATGGACGTTCCTTGATTTCTATGACGGTGCTCGGTGAATTAAGTGGATTGCCTGTCTTTATGGCGAATCCCAGCAAGATTGATCCAGTTAAGAACGAAATCGTGTTCGCTCACTGCATTTTACCGATCAACATGCCCACCCAATACCATCTGACCACCCACTTCGAAAGCGGCCTTGGCGTATCCGTGGCAGGGGAACTTCCACTGGATACCTGCACCATTTTCAAATGCAAAGAGGATTTCAGTGAATACTACGTTCAAACCGGTCGAATTGAAGAAAATTTAAACGAGAATAACTTGTGCCGCACCCAGATTCGAGTGACAATCCAAGAGCCGCCGTCTTATTTCTTCACCAAGCCGATTGCCAATCATCAAATGATCTGCATGGGTGATCACAAACCCATCGTTGATGAGTTTTTCCGATTATTCTGAGGATTGAAAAAAATTATACAAGATGCAGTCCCTAACGCATCAATAGAAAAACGAATTGAGGGTTTGGTTTACTATTTCCGACGAGCAATGCTTACAAGATTCAAATGCCGTTTCGGTGAATAGAATAATTTGAGAAAAATTCTGAAAGTGAACAAAAAGAGCGGGAATTTGAAAACATCAGCCACAATCCTATTTGTTCTTTTTCTCTTGATCATCAACCCTGGCGGAGCATCGGCTCAACCCGGTTCTGTGAGCTTCGCCAATTTGGATTCAGTTGTTCAAGCCCAAATGGAAAAACACGGCCTGCCTGGAGTGGCGTTGGCATTTGTTGAAGACGGCGAAATTGCCTACACGCAAGGATACGGTAAGGCGGGCAATAATCAGCCAATGACCCCCCAAACCCCCATGTTCATTGGGTCGCAATCGAAATCATTCACCGCTCTAGCCATTGCCATACTGGCTGACCAGGGTAAACTGGATTTAAACGATCCGGTACAGCGCTACATCCCCTGGTTTCAGGTGGCAGACGAAAACGCGTCTTCCAAAATCACCCTCAACCACCTGCTGCATCACACCAGCGGACTCTCCGATTCAGGCTATGCGGTGGTTCTTCCTTTAAAGACCGACCTGGAAGACGCGGTTCGATCCCTCTCGAAAGCAAAGCTGACCGCCCCGATGGGACAACAGATGCAGTATTTCAACATGGGGTATGCCGTTTTGGCGTATATCGTTGAAGTGGTCAGCGGCGAAGCTTATGCCGATTACGTGGACGCTCACATCTTCACTCCCCTACATATGAATTCCTCTTCTGCGAATCCGATAGAAGTTACCGGGATCGCCCAGGGATATAGCCGCTTCTTCGGATTTGCGATTCCGATGAAGCAGCCTGTGCCGGTTTATGCCATAGGCAATGGATATATTGTCTCCACGGTAGAAGACCTGGCACGATATGCGATTGCCATGATGTCACCTGATGTAAATGGACTGCTCTCCCCTCAGATGCGCTACAAGCTGTTTGACGCCGGCATCGGTAATTACGCCATGGGATGGTTTGTTTATGATAACGGCGCCAAGATTATGCACGGCGGGGCAAACGAGACCTTCCATACCGATGTCAACCTCTACCCAAGAAAAAATCGGGCCTTTGTGCTGTTAACCAACCAGGGATACCAGATTGATCACTTCATTTCTGCCTCCCAGTTAACGAACAGTGTTGAAGCTGTGGTGCTGGGTCGACAACCTGCCTCGGTAAAACAAGGCTGGTCGGTGAAATGGTTTGGCTGGGGAATTGGTGCCCTAGTGTTTGGGTTGGCGGCGCTGCACACCTTCAACTTCATCACCCTGCGAAACTGGAAGAAGAAAACTCAAAAGTTTTCAACTACGAGAAAGGCACTGGATGTGGCGATCAGCTTCATCATCCCGGCCGTAATTTTGCTAGTCATATTGTCACAGGTGGCGCAGTTCTACGGAAACCGTTTCAACCTGCTAACAAGCCTCTACTACATGCGAAAGGGCTTCCCCGATATGCTGGTGTTGTTCCTCATCGGCACTCTGCCAGATGTGATTCAGGGGATTATCAAGATCATTCTTTGTATCACAGACAAGAAACCTGCAATCACTAACTGAAATTTCCAGGTCTTTTTGACGAATCTTCACAAGATTGATGAAAAATTATTGAAAAGGTTCTGGATTATTTTCTCAATTATTGTTTTTATGCTATAACAAAAAGAAATTCCTCAAGGCAGCGGATTAAAATGGACCGGAAAACGAAACAACACAACAGTACCACGGCTCTTTTCCAAAAACTGAATGAATCCCCTGATTTACTCTCATTTTTTATCGAAAACTCGAAAGAATTAAAAACTCCCTCTTTCAGTGAGACCATCCAGACCATTTGCAATGAAAAAAAAATGGTTCCTGAACCGGTAATCCTTCAATCGGGCATTGAACGAACCTACGGCCATCAACTTTTTAACGGCACCCGCAAGCCGTCACGTGACAAGGTCATTCAACTGGCATTCGGGCTAAAGCTTGATCTCGAATCCACACAAAACTTGTTAAAAATCGCGCAAAAGAGTCAGCTTTACCCAAAGATTAGACGGGATGCCGCCGTTATCTTTTGCATTAATCGGCAGTTGGATTTCTTCGACACCCAATCTCTTCTTCAATCCCTTGAAATCACCTTGTTAGGGCAGATTGAGAATCATGGCTGAAAACAACGTTGACGCGTTCCTCTCTGAGTTTAATGATCAGCCATATCCTGTCGAGTTCCTGACCGACTACGAACTGATCGAATGCCTGGCTCAAAACGAACAGGCAGAAACTCTGTTGGTCAAAGAAAGGCAGACCGGCAGTCTTCAGGTGGCAAAATGCTACTCGAATCCCGACGTTCTATCACACACCTCCGAAAGCGATTTGTTGAAAACGATTAATCACAATCGACTGCCAGCCTTTGTCACCGAATACCAGGGCAACGGCATGGTGTGCGTCTTACGGGAGTACATTGAAGGGCAGCCTTTGGATCAATACGTGAAAGAGCACCCGGTTGGAAAGGACCAAGCGCTTTCCATCTGTCTGCAAATCTGTGACGACCTGACCTACCTGCACAGCCAAAACCCGCCGATCATTCACCGTGATCTGAAACCGCAAAACATCGTCATGGATGAAAAAGGCAATCCGCGGTTGATTGATTTTGGTAACTCGCGGCTCTACGATGAAAACGCACAGACCGATACGGTTTGTTTTGGCACGCGTCATTTTGCCGCACCCGAGCAATACGGCTTTTCACAGACCGACGGACGAACGGACATTTTCGCCCTCGGCGTGCTGCTCAGCTGGCTTCTCAGTGGAGAAACTGACACCAAAAAAGCGCTGCAAAAAATTGAAGACCGCCAGGTGGGTCAAATCATCCGTAATTGCACGGCATTCGCCCCTGAACAACGCTACCCAACAACCATCAAACTTCACAGCGCTCTGCTGAATGCTGTCAGGGAAACCCAGACCAAAACGCGTTTATGGATTGCTCACGTAACAGTCTGCGCGCTCTTTCTTTGTCTAGGGTTTGCCATAGGCAGGTTTACCGATGTTTTGTCGTTTGCTATTGCCCCTGGTGGAGTCCAATTTTCCGAGCCGCTGATTGAAGAAGCTGTACGGCTGCAATTGAGCCTTGATGAATCTGCGGTTCTCAAGCAAGAGGATCTGTTAAATGTAACCGAAATTTACATTATTGGTAATCGCGCTTTGAAAACCCGCAGCGAGTTTGAAGAAATGAGTCAACTCATGGCAAGCAATGGCAACGATCTGCTTAATGGCGGCATCACTTCAATCAATGACCTAGCCCAATTGAAAAACCTGAAACTGGTCAGCATTGCCCTCCAAGGAATCACTGATGTTACGCCATTAAAAAACTTACCTGTTCTAGAAGAGGTTGAGTTGAAGCACAATCTGGTGAAGGATTTCAGTCCCTTATCGGGATCAGCTTCACTAAAAAACCTCTTTATTTTCGACAACCCAGTTAGTGACCTCTCCTCCCTTGCCAATTGCCCGCAGCTTGAAAAAATAGATTTCGGCGGCTCGCAAATCACCTCTCTTGCCGCCCTACACGGACTGAACCATGTAAAAAGTATTTATGCGGCAAGTGTTTCATTTGACACACTTGAAGGTGTTGAAGAATTTGAAGAATTAGAAGAAATTTTCCTCAGCGACGTTCGAGATAGCGATCTGAGCCCGTTATTGAGTCTTCCGAAACTGAAAAAGGTCTTTCTGGCTTCATCCAATCTGCATACAGCCGAAACGGAACTTAAGAATCCGCAGTTTGAGGTGATTCACCCATAAAAAAGTGTGCAGACTGCACACCTATTTAGGCCTGCTTTCGTTAGAATTATGTTGATTCATACTTTTATTGGAGGGGCTTCCCATGAAGAATAGAACTTATGCCTTGATCCTTTTGCTTTGTTGTTTGCTGATCGTCTGTGCAGGTTGTGCGAAAACAGTCGACACCCAGGCGGCTGATGGGGAAGATGTCAAGACTGACCTTGCCCCCACTTCAACCTCAACACCACTGCCCACCCCGACTCTCACGCCTACCCCGGCGCCCATTCAATGCGATATCGTTTTTGAGTCAGAACGTGACGGAAATCTCGAAATCTACCGCATGGATGCGGACGGCAGCAACCAGGTGAACCTGACCAACAACCCGGCAGAAGATTATGATCCTGTTTGGTCCCCCGATGGCAGCCAAATCGCTTTTGTCTCAAATCGTGAAAACGACGAGGGAGGCGGACAGTTTGTTTACGTGATGGACGCTGACGGGTCAAATATTCGGCAGTTGACTTTTGAAGATCACTGCCGCATGCCTGACTGGTCACACGATGGCACCCGTATAACATATCACAGCAACGATGATATCTATATCATTGATGTTGAAGGTAAGAACGCCGGGGTGAATTTGACCAACACCCCAGAGAATGATGTCAACCCTGAATGGTCTCCGGATGGCAACAAGATAGCCTGGAGTTCTTCCACTGACGGCGAAAACTGGCATGTGTTTGTGATGAATGCAGATGGAAGTGACAAAATTCAGCTCACCAATGAAGGCAGTATTTATAATTCAGACTGGACCGTGGACAACCGGATTTTGTTAGGTTACTTGGAATCAACCGAATATGGCAAAGGAAATTTCGTGATTAACCCTGATGGTTCCAACATTACCCTGGCAGGGGGAAAAGGGGAGGTCGAACAACCACACCATTTTTCACCGATGAAAATGAAATTGTTGGTTGTATGAATGGAGTCATTAATGGGGATGATGAAGAAATCGTCCTGGTGGGGCCGAATTATGACGGCTGGTTCCTCAACCTGACCAACAACGACACTCACGACCAAAACCCCGATTGGCCGGCAAATTGTATTCTTGGCAAAACCGCTCACGAAGAAATCGTGGAAACTCAAGAAAGTGTTGATTTCAATCTTCCTGAAGTGACCGGCAAAGTTGTGATTGGCTACACAGGTGACCAAAATAACATGCCACCAATGGCTGAAGAAGGTTTACTGAAAGCTTGTAAGGAATTAAGCATTGAATGTATTAAAAAGGATTCGATGGCAGAACTCATTGATCTGAATGTAACCGCAATTCTATCCTTTGCAAATCGATGGAGTGTGATGGGTGATACTCCGGTAATCAATGATGCTCTTTCAAAGGGAATCTACACGATTATTCTTAACGCTGAAACTGACGTAAGCGGAGCATATAATCTCTCAATCGATACAGATTCAACCCAAAAGAGTATCGAATGGATGATTAAGGAAATGGGAGGAAAGGGAAGAATTGTATTCTTCAACCTGGGTTCAAGCGTAGCCCACTTAAACATTATTACCTCTCTGCTTGAAAAGAATCCTGATATTGAGAGCATGATCATCCCGGTTGAATTTGACGGCAGCCCCATTTCAGAAGAAAAACTTGCGGAACTGGCGTCTACTTATCCAGATTTGAAAGCTATCTGGTCAAATACTCGAAATAGCGACATCTTCTGGATGCGGAAAAATATCCCCATCAACCCAATGCCCATGTTGATTAATGAGCCTAAAGCAGACATGCTGGAACACTGGGGTTATCTTGCCGGTGAAGATCGCGGCTTTAAGGGTTTCACGAGCATAAGTCCGGGTGGAACCGGCTATGAAGGAGTTTACGCAGCATATTACCTTTTGGCTGGAAAACAAATCCGTTCAGATGCGATGGGCGGTTTGTACGGAAATACGTTGATCTACGACTATCCAATCATCACGAACGAAAACCTCGGTGAATGGGGAGAAAAAATTTATACTTTGCAAACAGGCCAATGGGATATTCTGGAAATTCCGCCCATGTCACCGGCCGAGATTTATCAAAAATGGTTTGAGTGATTATTAACGATTGAAAAGAAGAACCGGGAGGAAATCAAATCCTCCCGGTTCTTTCATCCCCCGTGAAATTGAATTAATAAGAGGTGCAGTAAAACTCGTGCGATTCGCCGCTGTTGATCGAACCTGAATCAGATGCCCCGCCGCAACCCCAGGCATCATAAGTATAACTTCCCGGGCAAACCGATAAATTCGTGATGCCGGTTCCCAAGTTGAATGAATAACTGGCTGGACCATTAAGTTTTAGTGTCAACGCGCCGCCTGTGGTGTTGTCAATTTCGATGGATGATACGGCATTACAAGCGGGCGTCGCGGTAGGTCGCGGCGTGCTGGTATAGGGAATTTTCGTCGCAGTTGCAGTGGGTGACGGCGTAGCGGTTTCGGTTGGGGTCGGGGTGGGCAATTCGACAGGATTAACGATAAAAGACGCCACAAAGGTATAACCTTCGTCGAAATCATACCAGCCGTTGGAGATTGCCTTGTCGATCACGTATCCAAATTCAATCTGATGTGCTTCTCCTACTTTCCAGTTATCCAATACAACCCCCCATTGATATCCGGGGAACAGTGCGCCATCCGGTTCGGAATAGTATTCAAATTCGCCTGGCTTCAACCATGAAGTCTGAAAAAAATCCTGCCCATCAATTTGGAAGAACCATAAAATGTTAGGGAGATTTTCCGTCATGGTTTCGTTATCAATCGCGTTCCAGATATCGTTGACCCACACCGATTGGTTCACTGGCAAATCTATGTAATTAATCGCATCGAAATCTATGGATCCTTCAACGAGGTCAAAAATGGAGACCGCATCCGGGCAGTTCGCATTCTCAGTACATTGAGCCATCAAGACCGGCGGCTTAGGAGTCGCCGTTGGAAGTGGGGTTTGCGTGGGTGTTGGAGTGTAGGTGTCAGTGGCAAACCAACTACCAATCCCCGATCCCGAATTTGCACACCCGCTTCCAAAAATCAAAACTACTGTGATTGAAAAGAACAATGTGATCTTCGATGTATGTTTCATTGCTTTTCTCCGCAAAATAGTAAATTTTTATTTCCAAATATTCCGTTTAGCATTATAGATTACGAGACTTTTTTTTGGGTGTGCCGGCTGCACACATTTTCCACGAAATTCTTCATTGACGTATAATATCGATGAGATGAAAAGAATCCTGATCATTGACGATGACGCCCTGATGCGGCGCAGCATGGCTTTTAACCTTGAACAGGCCGGTTATAAAACCTTTACAGCAGCAAGCGCTGAAGACGGGCTGGAAGTCGTACGCAATTCTCCCCCTGATCTGGTACTGCTGGATGTCGGCTTGCCAGAAATGGACGGACTGGATGCCATCAAGCAGATCAAGGCAACGACCAAGATACCAGTTATCTTTGTGACCGCTCGCCGCCGCGAACTGGACGAAATTGTTGGGCTTGAACTCGGCGCGGATGACTATATCACCAAACCCTTTGATCACGACGTCTTGATTGCCCACATTAAGGCTGTACTCCGGAGAACTGCCAATTCCGGCAGCCAGGAACCAAAAATGCTTTCCCCCTTAGAGGTTGGGTCCCTTTTCATGGATCCCTCCGCCCATGTTGCCAGGTTTAGAAATATAAACCTTGATCTCAGTCCGCGGGAGTATGATCTTCTCTACCTGCTGGCGAGGGATGCCGGGCAGGTGAAATCCACCTCCGAAATTCTTGCCCAGGTGTGGGGCGCAGAATATACCGGTGAGCCACAGGTGGTTTATGTACACATTCGCTGGCTGCGCGAAAAACTTGAAGCGGACCCCAATCACCCAACCTTGATTCTCACTGTTCGGGGAGTAGGTTACAAATATTCGAGGGCAGAATAAATGGCTCAGACAATCCGACGCCGCCTGCTTTTCAGTCAGCTCATCCCACTGCTGGTGATGCTGCCTGTCATGGGCATCTTTCTGGTTTATTCCATCGAAAGCCGCTTCATGCTGCCCAAATTCTCCAACAATTTGCTGGGTGACGCCCGTTTGCTGGCTGAAATCAGCAACGCAGAATATGAACTGTGGGGCAATCCCATTTTATTTGAAAGTCTGATTTCTCGTGTTCAGCTCGACCCTTCCATTAAAGTCATGTTTCTTGCTGGCAATGGCTCACCACTGTATTCAAGCGACCCGTCCGATTATCTCAATTCAACGATTGCAATCAGCCCGGTGGGTTTGAAATCTGCCTTAAGCGGGCAAGAAATTGTCCTTTCCAATTATTCAATTTTGCGGGTGAGAGATATTTTGATCGATGTTTATGAGCCGGTGCTTGATTCGAACCTGAGCGTAATCGGCATCGTCAGGGTCACCTACCGGGTCGAATCGCTCTACAACATATTCGGTACGTTACGCTGGCAGATCGGATTAATCGTTCTGGCAGGGTTATTAATCAGCGCGCTAATCAGCACCGGCCTTGCAGTGCGGATCAGCAAGCCAATAACAAAAATAACTAAAGCCATCTACGACCTGGCTGCCGGCCATACGCATCAACCTTTAGAGATCAAGGGATTTGAAGAATTGCAATCACAGGCACAAGCAGTCAATTACCTAGTCGCTGAACTTGACAGTCATGAAAAATCAAGGCGGCAGTTGCTCGCCAACCTAGTTCACGAATTAGGCCGTCCGCTCGGATCCATTCGGTCAGCCATTCGTGCGCTTGAGAACGGCGCCGAAAAAGACCCATCCCTTTACCAAGACCTCACCAACGGAATCGAACTTGAAACCACCAAGTTGCAGCATTTGCTGGATGACCTGGCTCACCTGTATGACCAGACGGTTGGCAATCTGGAACTAAATCTGCAAAAAGTCGATCTCTCAGAATGGCTGTCAGTTATTTTAAAACCGAGCCGTTTTGCCGCCGAAGAAAAGGGGCTAAGATGGCAGGAAGAGTTATCGCCGGAGAAGCAGGAACTGGTCATCGACCCTGACCGCTTGGCTCAGGTGATTGAGAATCTGCTCAATAACGCGGTCAAATACACAAAACCCGGCGGCACAATCACCATCCGCTCAACGAATGACGATCAGGGATGGCAGTTTTCAGTCGAAGACAACGGAGTCGGCATTCGAGCGGATGAAGTAAAGAGTATCTTTGACCCCTTCTACCGCGGTGAGCAAGGCCGGCGCATTAAACAGGGGATGGGCTTGGGGTTGTCGATTGCCCGCGATTTGACCAAAGCTCACGGCGGTCAACTTGAGGTAACCAGCCAACCAGGCCAGGGAAGCACCTTTTCATTGAAGATTCCGCGAAAACCAGCCAACCCGGAGCAACCCACTCCTCCCCCTCTCTTTTAAGGTCGTCTTAAGGTTCCGCTAAGGCAAAGATAAAGACAAACGAACCATTCGGGTGATATCCTTCAAACAAACAAAAAGGAGGTTCACCATGAATAGTCGTAAAGTTGTGTTTCTATCCATATTTCTGATTCTTGCATTATCACTCACCGCATGTAATCAGATTCCTGAGTTTCTAAAAATTGAAACTGCCACTCCCACTGAAGCTGAGCAGGTTGAAACCGCCGTTCCTGAGATGCCAACAGCCAGCGATAACACCACAACGCAGCTCTCTCTGTCAGAATATCAAAGTGAGTTAGAAAAGATTTACGCCACCGTCAATCCATCAGTTGTGAATATTCAGGTTACGCAGATTACAAAAGCCACAAACTACGGCAGTAATCCACAAAATATGTTTCCTGATTTTCCGGGATTTGAGTTCTTCTTCGGGGATCCAAATTCACAAAACCAGCAACAACCCTCAGAACAAGTCTCCCAGGCTTTGGGTTCCGGTTTTGTGTGGAACAAAGACGGGTATATCGTCACAAACAATCATGTCGTTGAAAATGCCGACAAGATCCAGGTGAAATTCCACGACGGAACGATCGCCAATGCGACCATCGTGGGAACTGATTCCGACAGCGATCTGGCGGTTTTGAAACTGGAAGACTATGACGGCGAATTAATCCCCATTACTTCATCAGATTCCAGTGAGGTAAAGGTTGGGCAGGTCGCCATCGCTATCGGAAATCCCTACGGGTTGGAAAACACCATGACCATGGGCATCATCAGCGCTTTGGGCAGATCAATTCCTGCAAGTAGTGAGAATGCGAGCTACTCTTCCGCCTCGTTTACCATTCCTGATATCATCCAGACCGACGCCCCAATCAACCCCGGCAATTCTGGCGGTGTACTGGTCAACATCAATGGCGAATTGATCGGTGTTCCAACTGCGATTGAATCTACTTCAGGCGCCAATGCCGGCATTGGTTTCGCTGTACCTTCCAGTACGGTCAATAAAGTCGTTCCACAATTAATTGAAAATGGAAAATTCGAACACCCCTACCTGGGACTCACTGGCAGTACCCTGACCCCTGATATTGCCGAAGCAAGCGGAGTAGATAGCGATATGCGCGGTGTATTGGTGGTTGAAGTAGCTGCTAATGGGCCTGCGGACAAAGCCGGCGTCATCGGAGGGTATAAACAAGCCAACATCAATGGAAGCCAGGTTGCTGTCGGAGGAGACATTCTTACAGCCATCAATGATGAACCCCTCACTTCGATTAACGACCTGATCTCGTACCTAGCCAATCACACAGAAGTGGGTCAAACTGTTGAGCTAACCGTTTTGCGTGATGGAAAAGAAACAACCCTCGAAGCCACTCTGGCAGCCCGCCCTTTGAATGATCAACAAGATAAAACCGTAATTACAGAGGTTCAAGAAAACACCTCCGGCTGGATGGGTGTGACAGTCACGGGTATGAACAATACAATCGCCAACCTAATGGGCTTGTCGAAGAATCAGCAAGGGGTACTGATCCAGAACGTCCAAAGCGGAAGCCCGGCCGACGAAGCTGGTCTAATCGGCAGTTATAAACCGGTGCTGGTAAACGGAAAACGTGTGCTCATCGGCGGAGACATTATCACTGCCATAGACGGCCAAACCATTACTTCAGTAGAAGATCTGCAAAACTTCCTTGCTGCGACTTCTGCCGGACAAGAGATTGAAGTCGAAGTATTACGCAGTGGCAGGCAGGGAACCATCAGCGTTACCCTGGTTGAAAATCCATCGGATTAAACACTTCTCCTCCCTTAAAAAGTGTGATTTTACTACCAGAATCCCGATATCTGCATAAGATATCGGGATTCTTGGTTGTTTTGTTTTATGCAAAGTAAGAAATGGATTTTCGCCAGTTTTTAAGCCATTCGATTCTCAGATCATTCGTCTGCACCAAAAGATGAGAAATATCCATCAGAACAGTGCCGGTAGGTGGGTCAATTTTGCCAGAGTTAATGCAATTGGGCAGTTTGCCCAGATCATCAATCTTGGCTTGCAACCTGCCAATTTCACGGTCAATATGCTCCAATATAGTGATTTTTTCCATAACCGGGGCAAATTGCATTTTCAACAGAAAGGTACTGAAATACATGTCTTCTTCAATAGGTTTTTTTAACCACTGCTGAAGTACGACCTCTCCATCTGGCGTGATTTCATACACTTTTTTATCAGGCCGGTTTGAGATTGGAACAACTGTATAAGTTACCAATCCCTTTTGATGAAGTTTTTTGAGTGTTGGGTAGATGTAAGCCAGCGACACTGACAGAAAATATCGGTTTGAATCGCGAAGGTTGCTGTTTAATTCATAGCCAGTGATCTTTTTGTTAAGCTTAATCAAGCCAAGTAAAACCATATCAATTTCCATGCATTATTCTCTTTCGCTATTTTAAAAATGAACCCACCCATTGTAACATCCAACTTTGATTCGGACAGAAACCTGCAACAATACTGCGACGGTCTCTGTCCCGTTTCGATCATTCCATCACGAACCAGCGTTATTTAATTCCCTGTGGCTGCATGTCTTCCAGCAATCATGCCAAAGACCATGGCAGGTCCAATCGTTGAACCTGGTCCGGGATAGGTGTGCCCCATCACTGAAGCCGAGGTGTTGCCGACAGCATAAAGGCCTTGAATGGGTTTGCCTTGTTTATCGAGTACGCGAGCGTATTCATCAGTGAGCAGCCCGCCCTTGGTGCCCAGGTCGCCCGGCCATACCTTAACAGAATAGAAGGGAGGTTTGGTCAGCGGAGCAAGGTTTGGGTTGGGCTTTACACCCGGATCACTGTATATACGATCATAGGCGCTGTCACCGCGATGGAAATCGGGATCTTTGCCATTGACGGCATTTTGATTAAACTTTCTGACGGTTTCTTCGAGACCCTTGGAGTCAACACCGATTTTTTCAGCCAGTTCAGCCAGTGTATCTGCTTTGGTCAACATGCCCGATTCAAAATATTCTTTCGGTTCCGCACCCGGCAGACCCACCCCCAGTGGATAAAACTTATGATGATGGGCATCGGTGATCAAATAGGCAGGGATGGCAGGCACCTCTTTGTTGCGCTCATACTGCCAATGTCCGCAATCCACATAAGAAGCAGACTCATTCATGAAGCGTTTGCCCGATTTATCTACAATAATGGAATAAGGAAAAGATCGTTCCCAGATCATGAAGGTAGACTTGCCATTCTGATCAATGAAACACGGTCCCCACCATGCATCTTCCATTAATGCGGTTTCTGCACCGGCTTCAATGCCAGCGCGTATGGCATCGCCAAAATCACCTTCAGTAGCAACGGTCCAGTCAGTGGTGATGGGATGCGGATGATATTTCTGGCGCATTTCGTTGTTGCGTGAAAAACCGCCTGCTGCCAATATCACCGCTTTAGCGCGAATTTCACAGCGCTTTCCGTCTTTTTCAACCACGACACCCTTAATCTCGCCGTCTTCCTGAATAAGTTCCACCATTGGGCACATCGTCCAAACCGGAATGGATCGCTGTAAAGCCAGATGCATCAACTGCCCAATCAATGCGCCGCCGATACCCGCCAGTTTTTTGCCGATGAGCATGCTTCCCATGGTTCTGAAGCCAATTACTTTCACCGTATTGAGAAAAGCCGGAAAAGACCTGAAGGATAGAGCAATTTGAACCCCATCCAGGGTATAGACCGGAATCGGCAGGGATATATTGATTTTATCTTTCCACTCGCCCAATTTTTTGAGATCAAAAGGCTCCGGTTCTACCAAGCGACCAGTGACGCTTCCGCCGGGGAGTTCAGGGTAATAATCGGCATACCCCTTGCCGTAATGAAACTTAAACCCAAGCTTTTCAAGCCACTCGACCATAATCGGTCCCTCACGCAGGAACGCCTCTCGGCGTTCAACTGAGCTGGCGGGTCCGACATCGCCAATGGTGAGATCCATGTATTTTTTAGCGTCTTCGTATGAATCATGGGTACCAGCACGCAGCATGACCGGGTTGTTCGGAATCCAAGCCCCACCACCTGACATGGCAGAAGACCCGCCAATTTTTGTTGTGCTTTCAATGATAAGCGGTTCCAAACCATATTCTTGGGCTGACAAAGCCGCTGCAAAAGCGGCAGAACCCGAACCAACCACCACTACTCTATTTTCTTCATTCTCCATTGGATAATCCTTTCATGGTTAATGTTTTATATTATAATCATTATATTACTATTTATATATCACTCGCTAGTAATAAAAATCACGAAATCATACAACACCTCATTTATTCCATTTGCTGATTGACATTGCAACCGGTTGCACCTATAATTACCGGTAACGATTCAAAAAATCCAAGTATGTTCAGGAGGTAGGCAAGATGGAGAAAACCAAGAAATCTTCTGCCCCATCAGCAAAAGAGGTATCTCACCGCGTTGAAGAGCTTTTAAAAAAGATGAACCTCGATGAAAAAATCGCCCAGCTCAACCAGGTTTCAGGAGCTGAATGGACTCTCGGACCCAAAGGAGAGGAAATAATCCGAAAATCTGGTGCGGGTTCGGTTCTCTGGCTCAACGACACCAAGGAATTTAACCGCCTCCAAAAAATTGCCGTTGAAGAAAGCCCTTCCGGCATCCCCATCCTCTTCGCCCTGGACGTGATCCATGGTTACCGCACCATCTTCCCGGTTCCATTAGCCATGGCTTCTTCTTGGGATCCCGAAGCCGCAAAACGCGCTCAAACCGTTGCCGCTCGTGAAGCCCGCGCCGCCGGCTTGCACTGGACTTTCGGACCCATGCTGGATATCACCCGCGACGCCCGTTGGGGACGCATCGTCGAAGGCGCCGGTGAAGATCCCTTTCTCGGTTCTGCTATGGCCGCCGCCCAGGTGCAGGGCTTCCAGGGCGATGACGCGAGCGATCCTGAACGTGTTTTAGCTTGCGCCAAACATTTTGCCGGTTACGGTTTCTCTGATGGCGGACGCGATTACGATCCGGCTTACCTCTCAGATACACAACTTTACAATACCGTTTTCCCGCCATTTGAAGCCGCAGTAAAAGCCGGAGTGGCAACCTTCATGAGTGCTTACATGGATCTCAACGATGTGCCCGCCACAGGCAACCGTTTTCTACTGCACGACGTGCTGCGAGAACAATGGGGGTTCAAAGGTTATGTGGTCAGCGATGCTCAGGCAATCGGCAACATGGTCATTCAGCATCACGCCAAAGACGGCAAGGATGCCGCCGTACGCGCTCTCAAAGCCGAAATGAACATGGATATGGCCAGCTACACCTACCTGGATCACATTTCTGATCTGGTCAACGAAGGCACGATCACCATTTCTGAGATTGATGCTTTGGTTCGTCCAATTCTCGAAGCCAAGATGCGCATGGGTCTCTTTGAAAACCCCTACGTGGATGAAACCCTTCTTGAAAAAGTGATTTCCAACCCTGAACATCGCCGTGAAGCCCATATGGCTGCCCTGCGCTCGATGGTTCTTCTCAAGAATGAAGGGCATCTGCTGCCGTTAAAGAAAGATCAAAAGAACGTGGCGGTAATCGGTCCGTTGGCTGATTCGATGGAAGCCACTGAAGGCTCCTGGATGGTTTTTGGCCACACCCCCGCGGCGGTCACTGTGCTTGAAGGGATTAAATCCAAACTGCCCGGCGCAAAAGTCACATACTCCCCCGGACCAGAAATCTACCGAGATATTCCCTCCTGGTTTGATACCCTTGAAGGTAAGAAAACCATCTATCAAACCCCTGAAGAAGCCGAAACAGCCTACAAGAACGCGATTGAAACTGCCCGCAGCGCCGACCTGGTGATCATGGTTCTGGGGGAACACGCCAACATGGCTGGTGAAGCTGCTTCACGCGCCTCGCTCGACCTTCCCGGCCGACAGGAAGAACTGCTTAAAGAAGTTGTTGCCATGGGCAAACCTGTGGTTTTGGTGCTATTGAACGGACGCCCCCTGAGCATCAACTGGGCAGCCGAAAACGTGCCGGCCATTCTGGAGGCTTGGGAACCCGGCACCGAAGGCGGCAACGCCGTGGCGGATATTCTCTTTGGAGATTACAACCCCGGCGGAAAGCTGCCGGTCTGTTTCCCGAGCAAGGGCAGCCATACCCCACTTTATTATGCCCGCGACATGACCTTCTCACCGGAAGACGCCCCCAACTACAATCCGCGTTACTGGGACGGCCTGCCCACCCCACTTTACCCCTTCGGATTTGGCCTCAGTTACACTACATTTGCCTTCTCGAATTTGAAAGTCGATCAATCCAAAATCAAGATCGGGAAAGCGCTGACCGTTTCTGTGGATGTAAAAAATACAGGTGAAATGGCTGGTGATGAAGTCGCCCAGCTATATATCCATCAGAAGTATGGCACAGAGACCCGCCCCATGTGCGAACTAAAGGGTTTTAAACGCATCACCCTGCAGCCTGGTGAAACTAAAACTGTGAACTTTCCTTTAAGCCCCGCTGAACTCAGCTATTGGAGCACTACAAAACGCAAACGCATTCAGGATGCCGCAGGATTTGATCTCTGGGTCGGATCTGATTCCGCTGCCAGCCTGCACACTGAATTTGAAGTTGAAAAATAGTTGAATGCTTATCAAGGGATCCAGTCAGTAAAAGCTGGATCTCTTGTTTTACGGAACGACTTGCCAAATCATGAGCAAGAATGTCTGCTAAATTGCCATTTGAGAAGTAAAACTTCAACCGTTTTTCCTTAGGTATTCTCCGGGCGTAATACCGCATACCTTTTTGAAGCAGTGAATGAAATAACTCTGCGAACTGAATTCCAGATAGTTGCTGATTTCCTGCACCGACATGGCAGAATGAACCATCATGGATTTTGCTGCATTAATCTTCTCTTCGAGAATGTAATTAGAAACTCCCATGCCAACTTCTTTCTTGAATAATGCTGAAAGATATGGGGCTGACACGTTACATACTCGTGCTATTGTTTTTAGATCGACTTTCTGATGTAAATGCTGATAGATGTATTCCATGCAAACTCGAACCGGTATTGAATAAGTTTTTCTGATCTTGAGTGCCCGCATATCAGCGGCTAAAGCACGCAAGGTATCCACGGTCAATTGAATGACCTTGTCAGCTGAAACCTGGCGGTCAATCTTCTGAATAAAGGCGTCGCTCTGGTTATAGGCATCCATTTCAAACATGCCGCCCTGGATAGCGCTGCGAGTCGCCAGGGTGATGAACGCCACAGCCAGGTACTGTGCCTGGCGCAAATCATTGGAAGACATTTTGCCCACCAGGTAGTTAGAGATCTTCGCAAGCTGTTCCATACGCTCAACATTCCCCTCGCGAATGCTTTCAAAAAAGATCATTTCCCACTCATAGGGGGTATGCCGTTTTAATGTTTCACGTTGTTCAAAATACCAATCAGGGTTTTCGTTTTGAACGACCTCAAATTTGATGGCAGGCTTTTCTTCCACATTGGTTCTCCATATTCAAGACTGTTAATATATTATCAAATTTATTAATTTTTTGATATATCAACCTCCGATGGATTGCTATGATATTTTTGAATCATTTTTTATCACAATGAATATCTGCAAAACCACAAATTCGGAGGATTTCATGAATAATAAGGAAAAAGCCAAAGAACTGGTCGCCCAGATGAGCCTGGAAGAAAAAGCCTCGCTCTGTTCGGGCAAGAATTTTTGGTTTTTACAGGGCAACGAACGTCTCGGACTGCTTGAAATCATGGTCACCGACGGCCCGCATGGACTGCGCAAACAAGAAGACTCCGCGGATCACCTCGGATTAAACAAGAGCGTTCCAGCGGTTTGTTTCCCGACTGCGGCAGCCACCGCGTGTACCTTTGACCGCGACTTGCTTAAAGAAATGGGCAGGAAAATGGGTGAAGAATGCCGGCAAGAAAACGTATCCGTCATTCTGGGACCCGGACTGAATATTAAACGTTCTCCGCTCTGCGGACGAAATTTCGAATACTTCAGTGAAGACCCTCTCCTCTCCGGTGAAATGGCTGCAGCCCTGGTGAACGGCATCCAGAGCGAAAACGTAGGCGTCTCAGTAAAACACTTCGCCGCCAACAACCAGGAAAAACGTCGCATGACTGAGGAATCGGTGGTGGATGAACGCACGTTACGCGAAATCTACCTTTCAGGCTTTGAGAACGTCATCAAAAAGTCTAACCCCGCCACAGTGATGTGCTCGTATAACCTCTTGCGCGGAGAGTTCGCCAGCCAGAACGAGTGGCTGCTCACCAAAGTGCTGCGCGACGAATGGAGCTATGACGGCGTTGTTGTCTCCGACTGGGGAGCTGTCGTAGACAGGGTAAAAGGACTGCAGGCAGGCATGGACATCGAAATGCCCAACGTCGGACCCGAGAATGATGCCCGCATCGTTCGAGCAGTGAAAGACGGAAGAATTAGTGAAGCTAAACTCAATCAGACCGCACTGCGGGTGGTGGAATTAATACTCAAGACCAGCGGTATGCCACAGAAGAAATATAACACCGCCGCTCACCACGCCTTCGCCAGACAGGTGGCAGCCACCGCAGCGGTTTTATTGAAAAATGAAGGGGGCATTTTGCCCGGAAACCTCAATCAAAAAGCGGCTGTTCTGGGTGCTTTTGCCAAATCTCCTCGCTACCAGGGGACCGGCAGTTCAAAGATCGTGCCCACCTCGCTGGATGAACCCTGCGAAGAACTCCGCAAGCTCGGTCTGGATTTCGAATACGCCGAGGGGTACGCACTCGAATCCGATCAACCGGATGATGCCTTAATCCGACAGGCATGTGAAACAGCCAAAGACAAGGATGTGGTCTATATCTTCGCGGGACTGCCCGACAAGTATGAGTCTGAAACCCTTGACCGCACCAACATGAACATGCCCACCAGCCACAACCGGTTGATCGAAGAGGTCTGCAAGATCAACTCTAAAGTGGTGGTGATTCTGATGGGCGGCTCACCGATGGCACTGCCCTGGGCAGACAAGGTGCAGGGCATTCTGCTCATGTACCTGGGCGGCGAAGCGGTGGGCGGCGCCTGCGCCGATCTTCTGCTGGGAAAGACACAACCCTGCGGACGCCTGCCCGAATCCTGGCCGTTCAGCGAGCAAGATTCGCCCTCTCACGGCAACTTCCCCGGTTACCCGCTCACGGTGGAATACCGCGAAGGTCCATTTGTTGGCTACCGGTATTATGCCACTGCCAATAAAAAAGTCTGTTTCCCGTTTGGTTTCGGTTTAAGCTATACGAAGTTTGAATACTCCGATTTGAAGTTATCCGCGAAATCCATCAAAGATACCGATACGCTTACCGTCACCTGTACAGTGAAGAACAGCGGAAACCTCCCCGGAAGCGAAGTGGTGCAGCTCTACGTCGCCTGCCAGAACTCCATGATCATCCGCCCCGCGCAGGAGTTGAAGGGGTTCGAGAAAATCACCCTCCAACCCGGTGAGAGCAAGACCGTCATTTTCAAGCTCGCCAAACGCGATTTTGCCTATTACAATGTCAAAGCTGCCCAATGGCATGTCGAAAACGCTGATTACGAAATCCGCATAGCATCCTGCTGCCAGGATATTCGCCTTGCAGAGACCTGCAAGGTGCAAAATACTGAAGCGCTGCCCCTGCCCGACCACCGCCAGGATGCCCCCTCTTATTATCAGATTCAAGACGGCATTCATATCCCCGACAAAGAGTTTGAAACCCTGCTGGGTCACGCCATCCCGCCGCGCGAACGACAAAAGGGAACCCCGCACACCATCGTCTCGACCATCTGGGATATTCAGGATAAATGGCTCGGACGGCAGTTGATGGGTGTCTTCAAGAGCCAGGCAAAAAAGATGGCAGCCGGAGACCCCGACATGCAGTTGATGATGGAATCCATGATGATGGATATGCCCCTGCATTTGATGACTATGATGGGCGGTTTTTCAATCGTGAAGGTTGAAGGGCTGGTAGATTTGTTGAACGGTCACTTCTTCAAAGGCTTGAAGGGCTTGCTTTCTAAGTAGTTTTCACGACATTCTTTTTAGGCGCCGGGTATGAAAATTGCCCGGTGCCTTTTGAGTAATCCGCAGCAATGCTGGCTGAAACCTCAAGATGCTTATTGGCTTTAATATGGATCAAGGTCAACAAAACCAAAGCAGTCAACACCGAGAATGCCCAAAACGCAGACGAGGCTCCAGACCACAAACCAGCCAGCCCATTGCCGATGGGAGGCATAATGGAACTGCCGGTCATCATTTTGTTCCAATTGAATCGAGATTAACGTGTGTCCAGCCACCAGGCGTTGACCTCGTCACCGACATCCATCTTTTTCACCCCGGCAGGGACAATTAATAACGCATTCGCCTGCACCAGCGAGAAGAGGTTACCCGAACCCTGATGGCCTGTTAGTCTGGCGCGGAGAACGCCCTCCTCTTCGCGAATAACTCCGCGGTAAAAGCTTTCGCGTCCATCAGGTGACTTGAGGGGATCATCCAAAACTGCTTTCACCAGATCAGGTTTGAACGGATCAAAGCCGCGCAGTTTGCGAATACATGGCTCCACAAAAACCTTGCAGCCGATGAAGGCGGAAACCGGGTTGCCAGGCAAACCAATAAACGGTATGTCGCAATATGAACCAAAGGCGATCGGTTTTCCGGGGCGCATGTTCACCCGCCAGAACGCGAGGCTGCCGTTTTCTTCGATCACCTGTCGGACGTAATCAAACGCGCCCACGCTGACCCCCGCCGAACTGATAATTAAGTCGGGTGCGCCAGATAAAGCCTGATCGAGAACCGCTTTGACGCTTTGCGGGGTGTCGCGGGCAATGCCCAGGTCAATCACCTCCGCGCCGGCAGATTGTAATAATTCTCGCAGCACATGGCGGTTGGCATCATAGATCTTTCCGGGGGTTAACACTTCACCCGGCATGAGCAGTTCATTCCCAGAGGAGAATATCGCCACCCGCGGACGCTGAAGCAAGGAGACCTGCTGAATGCCCATCATAACCAACAAGCCGAGATCCTGCGCCTGCAACAACCGCCCTTTTGGCAATATCAACTGCCCTTGTTTCAGATCTTCACCCGTCCGGCGGATGTTGTCGCCGGGTGCTGAAGCAGCCAAAAAAGTCACGTTATCCGGCAAGGAGCCGTTTTGCGGCTTTTGGTACTGGTCAGTCTTTTCGACCGGGATGACCGTATCGGCGCCAACGGGGATGGGCGCGCCAGTCAATATCCTGGCGGCATGACCGACGGGCAATTCAACCCTGCCCGCGAAACCGGCCGGGATGTCCATCAGCACAGGGAGGGTAACCGGATTCCCGGGCGAGGCATTGGCAATTTCGCTGCTGCGCAGGGCAAACCCATCCATCGAGGAATTGTCAAAGGCAGGCAGATCAAGCGGTGAGATGATTTCTTCCGCCAGGGTGCGCCCGGCAGCTTCAAGAACGCTGATGGTTTGAGGCTCCTTTCGGCCGATTGCCTCAAGGGTTTTTTCCTGCGCTTCACGGATGGGCATTAATTCGCTCATGGTCACCTCGATCAATCTTGTATAATCGTTCAGAGTATTCCATCCAATTTGATGATCAAAAATCCACTATTGATTATACTTATCCTCATCAATAAAGAACGTGGAGCAACCATGCAAACCATCACCGACTGGGCGACCCTCTGGAAAGAACTGGTAGAGATCAAAACTGAAAGCCACCTGAATAGTATCGAAGCGCCGGGTGAAACGGATTATTGGCGCGACCAAGCACGCGAGTTCGATCAAAAAGTAAAAGCCAAGGCTTCCCTGCCCGATTCCAGCCGCGCACTGGTTTATTCCAAATTGGACGGCAACGCGAGTATCCTCGATATCGGGGCAGGCACCGGCGCGTGGGTGATCCCGTTCGCGCAGCGGGCAAAACGGGTCACCGCCGTGGAACCCTCGGCGGCGATGCGCGAGGTCCTGGTGGAAAACATTGCCGAGAGCGGCTTGAAGAATATTGAGGTGCTCTCAGAAGGTTGGATGGATTGCCAACCCAAGCCGCACGATCACGTTTTTTGTTCGCATGCCATGTACGGCGAAGCAGATTTTGAAGGCTTTGTAAATAAGATGACGGCAACCGCCCGCAAGATGTGCTATTTGTTGATCCGCTGCCCAGCCACTGACGGGCTGATCAACGAAGCCTTTCAAGAGCTCTACTGCCAGCCGCATGACTCGCCCAATTTCACCATCGCTTATAACCTCCTGCTGCAAATGGGCATTCATGCCGACGTGCAGTTTGAACCCGCGAGACGTTCATATTTCTTGTGCAGCGAAAGCGTTGAAGACGCTCTGACGGAGATCAAGCGGCGTATGGGATTGTGTGACACCGACCTACATGATCGTTATCTGCGGGGATTGCTGCAACGCCGGCTGGTGGAAAAAGACGGGCAGTTCCTGTGGCCGGGAGGATCACGTTCTGCGTTAATTTATTGGACAGTTAATTAACGATGGTTGACAGACCAGAGCCCATTATGCCTAAAGCAACCGGGCACCTTTAAGTTTGGCATCAAACCCGTCGGGCCATACGGTATTGGAATCGTATACTGCCCCGGTAAAGATGGAATCTTCCAGGTCGGCATCTTTAAAATCGGTGCCGCGCAAATCGCTGCCTTCCAGATTGACACCCTTCAGGCTGGCACCGATGAAACTGGCATTTTTGAGATTTGCATCCTGTAAGATGGCATGCTTAAAACTGGCACCATCCAACACAGCGCCTTCGAGGTTGGCGCCACATAATACAGAACGTTTGAGGTTAGCCCTTTTCAGGTTGGCTTCGCGCAGATCAACTTGCTGCAAGAAAGCGCCATAAAGGTCGGCATCTTCCAGGTTGGCTTTGCAGCCATCCGGGCAGCCACCCAGATAGGATTGATGCATTTGAACGATCGCCTGCAGTTTACTAAATTCAACTCTCATGCGCCTGTCCTTGAAAAATGAACTTACTGAAAGATTTTTTCAGAGTAATATTATTTTAGTATAATAAAGGTGGTTTTTTCAAGTAAAACCAATAAATTGGTACAAAACACATGGAAAATCAAGAGTTTACTCCCAAAAAGATGAATAATCGCAGCGACCTGGATAATTTAGTCGGCAACCGCCTGCGCGAACTGCGCACCCGTCAGGGGTTGTCGCTGCGTATGCTTGCCAGTCTTAGCGGTTTGAACATTAACACTCTCAGCCTGGTCGAAAACGGGAAAACCTCGCCATCGGTCAGCACCCTGCAACAAATCGCGATTGCCCTGGATGTGCCCATCAACACCTTCTTTGAATCGGAGCCGGTGGAAAAACAGATCGTGTTCACGCCGCGTGAATCGCGCCCTGAAACCTCTTTTGGCAGCGCTTTGATGCAGAACCTCGGCCTGGATTTTTCCGGCAACACCGTGCAACCCTTTGTAGTCACCCTGCAAAGAGGCCAGGGCAGTGGAGAACGAAAAATCGTGCATACGGGCAGCGAATTGGTCTACTGCCTTGAAGGCAGACTTCAATATATCGTGGATCAGCAGGAATTCGAGCTGAACCCGGGCGACAACCTGTTATTTGAAGCCAGCCTGCCTCACCAATGGAAAAACCCTTCTGATGCAGATGCAGTTTTTCTGCTCACGATCATCCCGGCAAATGACCGGGAGCATTCTGGAAAACATCATTTTTGCCTTGAAAACTGCCAGGGCGAGCAATTTATAAAAATTGCAGTGATCACGGAAGATGGAA
The DNA here is from genome assembly GCA_964468875.1 of uncultured Anaerolinea sp. Lineage (GTDB taxonomy): Bacteria > Chloroflexota > Anaerolineae > Anaerolineales > Anaerolineaceae > UBA6107. Next base: position 24,308 of record CAYXWV010000005.1, read on the forward strand.
AATCGATCAGCCAGCACTTTGGACGGGCACCCTTCTTCAAGGTATTCAGTATTGAAGACGGAAAAATCATCCAAACCGAAATGCGCGAAAAAACAGGTCACACCCGCTCTGGCAGCGAGGGGCAACAGGGCAAAGACCACGGCATGGATGCCGCTTCACACGGCAAACACACCCAGATGGCGAACGCCATCGCCGACTGCCAGGTGCTAATCTGCGGCGGAATGGGCAGGGGCGCGTATGAGAGCATGCGGCGGCTGAACATTCAGCCAATCGTGACCGATCTCAACGATATTGAAGAAGCGGTGCAGACTTATCTGACTGGCAGTCTGGTGGACCACACCGAAAAGCTGCATTGATTATTGCGTCACATTTTTGCCATCAAGGAAAATCCAATGCTTGATCCGATGATCTATCAAATGCAAGCTGATTTGTGCCAGGCAATGAGCCACCCGGCACGACAGCAGATATTACACCTGCTGTTTGACGGACCCCAAACAGTGGGGGAAATCGCCAGACTAACCGGTCTCGAGCAGCCAACCGTTTCGCGGCATATTGCCATTCTCAAGCAGCGCGGAATCGTCAGCACCCAACGCCGGGGGCAGGAGGTGGTGTGCAGCGTTGCCAACCCAAAAATATCGGAGGTTTGCAGCCTAATGCGCAATGTGCTGGCGGAGCAAATGTCTGAACGCTCAAGGATCGCGAAAGAGATCAACCGGGAATAAGGTTTCAACGGCATTCGTGTCATAACGAATGCCGTTTTTGATCTAAAAAAACGCCCGGATTCGTTTTCGTTTTAAAGTGTAAAACGAATCGAAAACGAATCTCTCAAGAAATTTGTTGGAAATTGAATTGTTAAGGTACAAGAAAATTTGTTCTATATCTATTATAAAGCATGTGTCAAGAGGCGGGAAGAGAATCTTTTTTTTTGGCACCCTGGCAGCACCGGATCAAGAAAACCGGCTTGTAGATTTAACTGTATAATTCTCAGGAGGGATGAAAAATAATTCGCTTTGTAAAAAACCTTTAAAAATATCCAATAGAGAGTTAATATTTAGCGGTATGGTAATTTGAAAAATCATACGCCATTTTACAGTCTTGTATATTACCTGAATAAAGAGGAACCATGCCCAGACTCACACCGCAGGAACAACAGGAAATCATTCGCTTCATTGAAGCCGATAAACCGCTGCCTGAAAAATACCGCTTTTTACTCTTTGGCGATAAGCGCGAGGTGGAACTGGTCTGGAACGGCAAGACGAACGAGGTCTGCAACATTGTGCTCCCTTTTCAGGTGATCGAGCAGGTGGACGAACCGCGCGCGGAGAAACCCACGGACGCCAATTTGCAAATGGGACTTTTTGACACCCGCGGCAGGCAGCTCGGCGGCTGGACAAACAAGTTGATTTGGGGGGACAACAAGTTAATTCTCTCTTCGTTAAAAAACGGACCCATGCGCGAAGAGATTGAAAAACAAGGCGGCATCAAACTGATCTACGTTGACCCACCTTTTGATGTAGGTGCCGATTTCAGCATGGACATTGAGATCGGTGAAAACACCTTTACCAAGAAACCCAATATTTTGGAAGAGATTGCTTATCGGGATACCTGGGGAAAAGGCGCAGATAGTTTTGTGGCAATGATCTATGAAAGATTATCGATCATGCATGATCTTCTTTCTGAGGATGGGACAATTTACGTGCATTGTGATTGGCGAGTTAATCATTATATGCGTTTTGTTCTTGAAGAGATTTTCCATAATTATATAGCAGAAGTTGCATGGAAAAAACTCCGTTCACCTAAATCGCAGTCTTCACATTTCTCAAACATTAAAGATAGTATTTTTATTTATTCTAAATCGCAAAACATTATTTTTACCCCACAGTATATTGAAAAAGATAAAAATCTCTTAGAGAGCCATTATAGGCATATTGACCCTGAAAATGGACGACGATACAATCTTGATAATTTTACACAAAATGGGCCTGGTCCATCAAGGAAATTTGGAGACAGGATAATTGACCCTCCTCCAGGAAAACATTGGATATGGTCTCAAGAACGTATCGATGAAGGAATGAAAAATGGACAAATCATTTTTTCAAAAAATGGGATTCCATATGTAAAAAGATATTTTGATTCCAATGAAGGAACACGTGTCGGCGATATCTGGGATGACATAAATCCTGTTAATCAAATGGCAATTGAACGACTTGATTATCCTACTCAAAAACCAGAAGCATTAATTGATAGAGTTTTGCAAGCTTCTTCAAATGAAGGTGATATCGTTGCTGATTTTTTCTGTGGGTCGGGAACCTTACCCTCTGTTGCCGAAAAGCTCAATCGAAAGTGGATCGCAACCGACCTTGGGAAATTCGCCATTCACACCACCCGAAAACGGTTAATCAGCGTGCAACGCCAATTAAAGCAGGAAGGCAAAGATTACCGAGCCTTCGAGATTCTCAACCTGGGCAAGTACGAACGCCAGCATTTTGTGGGGGTCAACCCCAACCTGCGTGAAGAGGAAAAACAGCAACAACTGGATGCCAAGGAAGAAGCCTTCCTTGAATTGATCCTGCGCGCCTATCAGGCAGAAAAGACGGACGGATTCAACACCTTCCACGGCAAAAAAGCCGGGCGAATGGTGGCGGTGGGTCCGGTCAATCTGCCGGTCACGCGTCTCTTCATCGAGGAAGTCATTTTGGAATGCCGCCAGAAACACGTCACCCGCGTGGATATTTTGGGCTTTGAGTTCGAGATGGGGCTCTTCCCCAATGTACTGGATGAAGCCCGCGAAAAGGGCATTGACATCGCACCCAAGTACATCCCCGCCGAGGTGTTTGACAAACGAGCGGTTGAGAAGAACCAGGTGGTTTTTCACGACGTGGCGTTCATTGAAGTGAAGCCGCTCGTGAAAGGCAATAAGGTAGCGGTTGAACTGACCGATTTCTCTGTTTTTTATTCGCAAGACGCCCTCTCCAACGTGGAAGAAACCCTGAAAGACAATGCCAGCAAGATCGTAGTCGAAAAGGGGCAGATCGTGAAGGTCAGCAAGGATAAAGCTGGCATCGTAACCAGGGAGACCCTGACTAAAAGCTGGAAGGACTGGATCGATTATTGGGCAGTGGATTTCAACTTTGAGAGCAAACGTGAGCTCATCCGCGTCAGCGATCAAAAGGTTCAGCAGGTCTACCAACCGGGTGCGGAGAAAACCACGCATCTTGAGTTCCCTGAATATGAGGAAGTGTGGACAGGGGAATACATCTTCGAGAATGAGTGGCAGTCTTTCAGGACCAAGAAAGACAAAACGCTTGAATACACCAGCGTTTATCAGGAGTGTGCCCCCGGACGGCGCAAGATCGCCGTCAAGGTGGTGGATATCTTTGGGAATGACACCATGACGATCATCGAAGTCAATGTGGGAGGAAAGTGATGGCAAAGATCGAAGTTCAAGGAAAAGAGATCACCATTATCACCCATTCGACCGGGGATTATATTTCATTAACCGATATCGCAAAATACCGAAACAATACTGCCCCAGCAGATATTGTTAAGAACTGGCTGCGCAGCCGAAATACTCTGGAATTTCTTGGTTTATGGGAAAAACTGAACAATCCTGATTTTAAACTGGTCGAATTCGACCAGTTTAAAAATGAGGCAGGAGCAAATTATTTTGTCATGTCTCCACAAAAATGGATCGAGTCCACCAATGCCATTGGACTCATCTCCAAAGCAGGGAAATACGGAGGCGGTACTTATGCCCATCAAGATATCGCTTTTGAATTTGCTTCCTGGATATCCTCTGAGTTCAGACTATATCTCATCATCGAATTCCAACGTCTCAAGCAGGAAGAGCAAAAACAATTAGGGTGGGAAGTCAAGCGCAGCCTTGCCAAGATTAATTACCATATTCATACAGACGCCATCAAGAATAATCTAATTCCGCCAATGTTATCCAGGGAACAAATCAACATGGTTTATGCTTCTGAGGCAGATATCCTCAACATGGCTCTGTTTGGGATGACTGCAAAAGAATGGCGTATTCAAAACACAGGCAAAAGGGGAAATATTCGTGATGAAGCAAGTATTGAACAACTCATTTGCTTATCCAATCTGGAAAGCCTCAACGCCACTTTTATTGATGAGGGTTTCTCTTGCGAAGAACGATTGGAAAAATTAAATAAAATTGCCATAAAACAAATGAAGTTACTCACTGAAGACAAAAATATCAAAAAAATAACAGGGGGATAATCCTGATGGCTTTACATTCCAATTTTCCCGCTTCTCCTTACGAAATTCTTGATCCGTCCATTCGCTGGTTCCCGGCGGATGAAACGCTGCGCGACGTGAGTATGGATAAACTGATGCCCCCTTTGGTTTCGCAGCTCAGAAAACAGGTGTTTGATTGGAGAAGCAGAAATTATGCTGGTGCCACAGAAACCAGCAAGAGCCTTTTGAATTGGTGGTTCAACACGCCTCATTTGTTGGAGAAATACGACCACAGCCTTTCTGAATTCCAGTATTATTTTGCCCAGCGCGAAGCGCTTGAGACAATCATTTACCTCTACGATGTGATCGGTGTGAAAGATAAGTATGACCTGATGCGATTTGACAGCTCTGAAATCGTGACCGCCAGCATGTTTGATGAAACCTGGCGGCGTTTCGTGGTTAAAATGGCTACCGGCTCGGGCAAGACCAAGATTCTGAGCCTTGCCCTGGCGTGGAGTTTCTATCACAAGCTTTATGAACCCGATTCGCAACTTGCCCGCAATTTTTTGGTGATTGCTCCCAATATCATCGTGTTGGACCGCATCTACAAGGATTTCAATGGATTGAGAATCTTTTTCTCAGACCCGGTAATCCCGGATAACGGATTTGAGGGGCACAACTGGCGGGATGATTTTCAGCTCACTCTTCACCGGCAGGATGAGGTGCACATCACCCGTCCGACCGGGAACATTTTTTTGACCAACATTCACAGGGTCTATTCAGGGGATGAAAAAGCCCCCTCCATGGAAGACGAGGACTTGCGGGATTATTTTCTCGGTCCCAGACCAACAGGAGCCACCAATGACAGCAAGGTGGATCTGGGAACAATTGTGCGCGACATTGATGAGTTGATGGTGTTGAACGATGAAGCTCACCATATTCACGACCCACGCATGGCATGGTTCAAGTCCATTGAGGATATTCACCACAAACTGCTGCAAAAAGGCAAAGCCCTGTCTCTGCAAATTGATGTGACCGCCACCCCCAAGCACAACAACGGAGCGATATTTGTTCAAACCATTGCCGATTATCCACTGGTGGAAGCCATCTCGCAAAATGTGGTGAAGCACCCGATCCTGCCGGATGCACCCAGCCGGGCAAAACTAGTGGAACGCCAGAGTGTGAAATACACCGAGAAGTTCACTGATTACATTCACCTGGGGGTGATTGAATGGCGGAAGGCTTACGCCGAACACGAGAAGATGGGCAAGAAAGCCATCCTCTTCATTATGACCGACGATACCAAGAATTGTGATGACGTGGCCGAATATCTTGAAAGCAACTACGCCGAGTTGAAAGACGCGGTACTGGTCATCCACACCAAAGAAAACGGCGAGATTTCTGAATCCTCCAGCGGCAAAAGTAAAGAAGAGATGGATTTTCTGCGCAAACAAGCCAACGAGGTTGATGATACCTCCAGCCCTTTTAAAGCCATCGTTTCGGTCATGGTATTGAAGGAAGGCTGGGATGTAAGAAACGTGACGACTATTGTCGGTCTGCGGGCTTATGCTGCCAAAAGCAACATTCTGCCCGAACAAACTCTGGGGCGTGGTCTGCGTAAGATGTACCCCGGGGGTATCGAAGAATATGTGAGCGTGATCGGAACCAATGCCTTTATGGATTTTGTTGAGACCATCCAAGCGGAAGGTATTGTGCTGGAACGAAAACCCATGGGAGAAGGCACCCAGGCTAAGACGCCGCTGGTGATTGAAGTGGACAACGAGAATGTCAAGAAAGACATTGACGCCTTGGATATTGAAATCCCGGTTTTATCTCCCAGAATTTACCGCGAATATAAAAACCTGGCTGACCTGGAATTAAGCAAACTTATCTATCAAAAAGTGATCTATCAGCATTTTAAGGATGATGAACTGCGTGAAATCGTCTTTAAAGACATCACCACAAGCCAGATCAGTCATACAACGATCATGGATACTGCCGGAATCGCTGATTATCGCAGCGTGATCAGCTATTTTGCGCAAACCCTCATGCGAGATTTACGCCTGGTCAGCGGCTACGATGTCTTATACGGAAAAGTAAAAACCTTCATTCGAGACTGCCTGTTTGGTCAAGCGGTTGATCTTGAAAGCCCAAACACGCTGCGCAACCTGTCAGAATTGGCAGCCACCAAAACCATCATTGAAACCTTCAAGAAAGCAATCAATGAATTAACCGTGCAAGAAAAAGGGGACGCAGAAATCAGGGATCGGATCAAGCTGCGGCAGACCCGTCCGTTTGTCGCCAAAGACCAGGGCTACCTTGTTCCCAAGAAAAGCGTCTTCAATCGCATAATCGGCGACAGCCATTTTGAACTTCTTTTTGCCCGGTTTTTGGAAGACTGCGAAGACGTTACTTCTTACGGCAAGAACTTCATGGCGGTCCATTTCAAGGTCGACTACATCAACGCCGATGGAGATATCTCGAATTATTATCCGGATTTCTTCGTGAGACTTAGCGATAAGAGGATAATCATCGTTGAGACCAAAGGTGAAGAAAACCTGGATGTGCCGCTTAAGATGCAGCGGTTAAAACAGTGGTGTGAAGATATTAATAAGGTTCAATCCGATGTGGTCTATGATTTTGTTTATGTAGATCAGGAAGGTTTTGAAAGGTTCAATCCGAAGTTGTTCAGTGAGTTGATCAATGGATTCAGGGAATATAAGGATTGAAATGAAATTTCCAGAATTATTTAAAAACGATGGATTATATTAATCACTATCTATTGAAATAGGTTTTCTCATAATAATGAATGATGCATTTCACCGCTGTTCGATTCGCCTGAAGGGGCATGATTATTCCGAGGCGGGGGCATATTTTGTGACGGTCTGCACGCATGGGCGACAGCATCTCTTCGGAGTGGTCAAATCCTCACCGGCAAGGGCGTATGGCTATACGCCCTTGCCAGAACAGCCCGGCTTCCACTCACCTACCAAAACTTTGGGGAATTAATCCAAGGATATAACAGTTCGGTAACGACTCGCATCAACCTGGCACGCAACACTCCAAAACAACCAATATGGGTAAAAATTATTACGAACACATCATTAATAATGATGAACAATATAAAAATATTGCCGAATATATTCAATTCAACCCATTGAACTGGACTAAGGATGCAAAGAATTCATAAATCTCACAAAACCCTCCTGAGGGAGGAAGATAAGACTTCAAAATCTGGGCTACAATTGGCTCAATACACTATACATTGTTCTTGAGGAGGTTATTATGTCGGATCCCCGATTCGTGAAATACGCGCAGGTGCTGGTGAATTATTCCACCAAGGTGAAAGCCGGTGACTGGGTGCACATCAACGCCGGGCGACTGGCGGTGCCGCTGGTGCGCGAGATTATTGACCAGGTCGCCCGGGCAGGCGCACACGCCACCTGGGAGCTTGAATCCGATTTACTGGCGGACGCTTACTACAAGCACGCAAACGCCGAACTGCTGGAATGGTGCTCTCCGCTCGATATGCTGATGATCGAGAAAGCCAATGTCGCCATGTTCATCGCCGCGCCTGAGAACAGCCGCGCCCTCAATGCCGTGGACCCCTCGCTGCAGCAAGCCCGCCAGAAGGGTTACAAGGAGTGGTACAAGGTTTATATGAAACGGTCAGCCGACAAGAGCCTGCGTTGGGTGATGGCGAACTACCCCACCCCTTCGCTTGCCCAGGACGCTGACATGAGCCTGGCGGATTATGAGGATTTTGTCTTCGGCGCCACTTTCGTGGACCAACCCGATCCGGTGAAAGCCTGGCAGAACCTGCATGACGAACAGCAGAAGGTGGTGGATTTGCTGAACGGGAAGAAAGAGTTCCACATCAAAGGCGCGAACGCTGATATTGTGATGAATGTGGAGGGGCGGGCCTTTATCAACTCGGACGGCGACGTCAACATGCCCAGCGGCGAAGTCTTCACCAGCCCGGTGGAAGACAGCGCGACAGGCTGGGTGAATTTCACCTTCCCGGCGGTGCACCTGGGGCGCGAGGTGGAAGGCGTACGGATGGAATTCAAGAACGGCCGGGTGGTTAAAGCCACCGCCGCGAAGAATGAAGATTTCTTGAACAAGATGCTCGAGGTGGATGAAAGCGCACGCACCCTGGGAGAATTGGGGCTGGGCACCAACTACGGCATCACCCGCTTCACCAAAGACATCCTCTTTGATGAAAAGATCGGCGGCTCGTTCCACCTGGCGGTGGGGGCAGGGTTTGAGGAATGCGGCGGCAAGAACCACAGCAGCCTGCACTGGGATTTCATCTGCGACGCCCGCAAGGACACCGAGATGTTCGCCGACGGCAAACTGATCTATCAGAACGGAAAATTTTTAGTCTGATTTTGGAGAAAATAGATGAAGCCAGCACTGCTTGTGATCGATGTTCAAAAAGAGTTTTTTAATCACAGCCCTGAAACGGAAAGGCTGCTGAACGGCGCAATTGAATATATCAATGAGGCGGTGAAGCTGTTCAGGCAACGGGGATACCCCATTGTTTACGTTCAACACATGGATGAATCTGAAGGGCTCGTGCCCGGTACAGAAGGGTTCGAATTGCCGGAAGCCTTCGATGTGCAGCCGGGGGACATCCGCGTCACTAAAACCTACGGCAACGCCTTCAATAAAACGGGCCTCGGCGACCAGCTCAAGGCGCTTGGGGTGGATACCCTGATCCTGACCGGGTATTGCGCGGAGTGGTGCGTACTTTCGACCTGCCGCGGCGCGGAAGACCTGGATTTTTCACCCATCCTGCTGCTGGGGTCCATCGCCAGCGGTTCGAAGGAGAATATCCGCTTTGTGGAGAGCATCAATGAAACGATTTCGTTCGGAGCGTTGAAGGCGTTTATTGGGGAGTAGTAATCAGGCGATCAGGCACTCAGAGATCAGGTAATCAGGCACTTAGGGATCAGGTAATCAGGCACTTAGGGATCAGGTAATCAGGCGTTTAGGGGTCAGGTAATCAGGCACTTAGGGATCAGGTAATCAGGTGCTCAGGGATCAGGCTCTCAGGCAATCAGGGATCAGGCACTCAGAGACCAGGCGCTCAGGCAATCAGGGATCAGGCGCCTAGGGATCAGGTAATCAGGCACTTAGGGATCGGTGAGTTCACTAAGAACTAAGAACTGATTACTGATTACTGATTACTGATCACTAGTTACTGATCACTAGTTACTGAGCAACTGATTACTGAATAACTGAACTTACGGCTTGCGCAGGGAGACCATCCAGGTGTCGTCGATGGGCAGTTCCTCCAGCTTGGAGCCTAAACCGGTCAGGTGAATCCAGGTGTTGCCGGGCTGCAGGTAGAAGGGGTTGCCCGCATCGTCATAGAAGTAAAAGGGCTGGTTCCAGGTGTATTTATAGTGCACATCGTAGAGTTTGCCGTCACGGCAGATAACAGCGCGATTTTCGCCGCCGTTGCTGTATTTGTATTCGTGAATCGTGTCGGCATTATTGAGAGTGTTCAACTGAGCGAAGATGACCACCACGTTTGAGAATGCCAGCTGTTGATCATTGTTGCGGTCCACCAGGGGGATCATGCCGCCAACTCCATCATCAATCCAGCGCAGGTATTTTTTGGAGGCTTCGTCGAAGCGCCACTGTTGATTGTAGTTTTTTCCGTAGTGCATGGTGAACTCGTCTGCGGTTTCGCCGCCTGCGGGCGGGATGGTCGCAAACGCCATGCCCTCCAGCACTTTGCGGGCGTTATCAGCAGGGAAGCGCGTGGCATAAAGGCGGCTCATTTCAGCAGTGTTGGCAAAAGCGCTCACCTCACTTTTGGGACCGTCATTGCAAATAGCCTGAGTAGTGGCATCGCAATGTTCGGTGTTAATCACACGTCCACCCAACGAAGCAAGGATGGGGTTCAAAACGGGTTCATCGGCTGACATCATGCCAAGGATGCCGTTATACATTTGCACCAGGGCAATATCGGCAACGCGGCCTGAGCGAACGGTGCCAACTTTCTTTTCATCCTTACTGTAATAAAGGGCAATAAAGCGATCGCCGCCGTTGCCAATATATTCATCAAAAACGATATCGGCGTTGGTTAACCCGGCATGAGGGCGGCCAGCCAACTGGTTGGCGACCTTGACCATCACGGGCAGGCGATTAAGGATGGCGGGATCATCCACTTCGAGGCCGGTCAGCGGATTGACGTTATCCGGAAAGTTGGTCGGTCCATAAACCACCGCGATGGGAGTCGGGGTGATGGTGGGGGTCGATGTTGAGGTGGATGTGGGCAGCGGCGTGGAGGTAGGTGCCGCAGTGAGGGTTTGCTGCATGGCTGCCTGAAGAGTCTGTTCGACTTGTTCCGGCTCAAGGGTCGGAGCGGCTGCCTGGCAGGCGCTCAAAGCCAGTGTCAGAATCAATAAAACAGAAAGGCATTTCAAGGCAAAGAATTTTCGCATTCGTTACTCCTCTTTCAACAACAAACTGCGAAGTAAAAGCTTAGCAAGATTATAACCGCAAAAAAAGGCTGAATGTCAAGACCTATCAATAATATAAGGAGGGCTTGCGCCCTCCAAAACATTCTAACGGTTGACCGAAAACATCAGTTGCCCCTCCAAAGGCGTCAGACTGTCATAGATCAAGCCTGTGGCTGAGTCAACTGTTCCAAGAAGCAGGCGCCAGCGGTGATCGTCATTGGTCACCACCAGATAGCGGTTTTCGTCAATCCATTTTGCGTGGACCGGGTTGCGATAGTCCATCACTTCGAGCGAACCATCACCAAATTCCCCAATATAAGGAATGCTGTCGGGAAGCATGCCCAGGCTGTAAAAGAAATGGGTGTTATCTGGCGACCAGATGGGCGCCACCTGGAACTGCCCGGTAGCAAAAGTATCACTGTCGCTGCCATCCACGTTTGAAGCGATCAAATCTGAAACGTTGTCAGATGGACTGCCAGTATCCACCAGATAAGCAATGCGGGTCAAATCTTCTGAGATGCCGGTATCCCCACTCATCATATAAACCATGGGGGTTTCATAGATGATCTCCCCGGTCATGCCATCAGCGGTCACGCGGTAGAGGGAAGAGTTTGCCCCGGATGAAAAGAAGGGGTCCTGCGGTGGAACCCTTACCATGACTGTGCCGGAATCCTGCGACCAAATCGGCTCAGCCGTCCAGGCATATTCAGAGGCGGTGTTGATGAAGGGATATGAAAGGATATGGTCATCAATCACTGCACCGGACGAATCGTAGATGCCAACCCCTTCGGGATCTGAGATCGCCACTTTTGAACCATCAGGCGACCAGGTGAACTGCCATGTGGAAAACCCGGTGGAAAACAGGAATTCAAAGCCACCCGTATCGGCATCAAAAACGTAGAAATTCTCATTTTGCACCAGTCCGGGACCTTCAAAGGAATGACGAATTTGCACGGACAGTTTGTGACTGTTGGGAATCCAGCCGACCTGACCAGGCTCACTACCAACAGCGCCATCCGGACGGGGCATGGCGTCTGCCTGCGCGGCATCGAGCAAGGTGAAGCGGTTTGAGCCGTCGGCGTTGATCACCTCGAGGCTGACGAAGGCATAATCCACATAACGGGAAAAAGCGATCAGGCTGCCATCGGATGAAACGAAGCAGTTGAAAATATCACCATCGGAAGCAATCAGTTGCGGGTCGCCCATTGTTTCTGCCCAGGAATAGAGATTGCCATCAGGCGTGGCAAAACAGACCTGCAAGGGAACCTCTTCAGCAGGGGGAGCGAGGGTCGGCAAAACTTCCCCGGGGGGTTCGGTGGCGGGTGCCCCATGCGGAGCTTCAGTTTCGAGGATATTGCCGGCAAGAGCGTTGACGGTTGCTGCCACCGAGGTGGAAATGCTGGCGGCGGTATCTCTGCCGGGCAGGGTGATGCTGCAAGCCAGCGTGGTCAGCAAGACAAAAAGAATCCCTACTAATAGTGAAGCCCGTTTTGTTGTAGTCATGAATCCTCTCTTTTCTACCAATGAATCAGACAGATTTTCTCTTATTATAACGAAAGCCGCCATGTTTATGGCACTCTAAATCGCAAATTGATTTTTAACTAGTAATCAATTTCGCTTGCAGACCGCATGATATTTACACTTTTGAAAGCAAAAAGAGATTACCTTCGATCAAGTCGAATAGACAAATCGCTTGATTTCGACTTATAATTCGAATGTGAGGTTCACCATGCAGGCTCAACGTCGATCAATCTATCCAAAGCTTTTGCCAGGTTTGCTGCTTGGTTTGATAGTCTTGTTTGGACTGTTTTTGCTTGGCAACGCCGAACGGGTAGGAGGGTTATTAGCCAGTTTTCACTGGATCAATTTCGTGCTGGCTGTGGCGTTGAATTTTCTCAGTCAGAGCCTGCGTTTTTTGAAACGAGCTGCCAATTTACATCATTCAGGTGTTCAAAATGTCAATTTCAAAGAATCGATGAGCCTGTTTGTCGCCTGCATGCCCCTGGCGGTTACTTCTCCGCGGGTCGGAGAATCTTTTAAGGGCATCTGGCTGTTTAAACGGTCGGGGATCCCCGTGGAACGGGCTGTATCTGTATTCTTCGTAGATCAAATATCAGACAGTTTGAGCGTATTTGTGCTGATGGTGTTTGGCACTTTCTCTTATCCATCCTTGTGGCCGCTGTTTTTAAGCCTGTTTCTGGCGTTCGTGGGAGTGGTGTTTTATATCAAGATCCCCAAATCTGATGGCTGGTCGTCAGGATTCAGCGCCAAGGTGCCCGTTTTGAAACAAGTGATTCCTCATCTGCGTGAATGCGTGGATGCGAACCCGGCTCTTTTCACAGCCGGGAACATGCTGCTCACTTTTATGTTGGGCATTCTTTCATGGGCTGCTGAGGGAGCGGCACTGTTCGTCATTTTGCTTGGTTTGGGTTTCGCCCCATCCCTGGCGTTAATTGCGACCAGTTTGCTGGTGTTCGCGTTTTCAATTACCGTCAGCATTGCCTCCGGTCTGCCAGGCGGTTTGGGGGTGATGGAAGTTGCCATGGCGATGCTATTGACCCTGATTCTTGATTTTCAACCTGAAAAAGCCGTTGCCGCCACCATTTTGTTCAGACTGGCAACATTTTGGTTAACCATCCTGTTCGGCCTGCTGCTGTGGACCATCGCAGGAAAATCTCTCGGCATCCACAACCAGGAAGGTCGCATCATTGAAAGTTGATTTTCACAGCCACACATGCCATTCATCAGACAGTTTAACCCCCATCGCCGCGTTGATCGAGGCAGCCCGCCGCCGCGGGCTGGACAAGATTGTGGTCACGGATCACAACTCGATTGAGGGCGCTCTCGAAGCTCACCACCTTGCCCCTGATCTGGTGATCGTGGGGGAGGAAGTGCAGACCACGCAGGGTGAATTTCTGGCGGCTTTTGTCAGCGACCCGCTGCCCAAGTATCTTGAACCGCAGGAAGCCCTGACCCGTTTGAAAGCTCAGGGAGCGTTCATCAGCGTTTCACATCCGTTTGACCAGCAGCGATCCGGCTGGCCGCTGGAATCGCTCGAATGGCTGGCAACAGAAGTGGACGCGATCGAGGTGTTGAACGCCCGCGTGATTGACGAGACATATAACTTTTTGGCTGCGGAGTTCGCCAAAAAGCACCACCTGCCCGGCGGCGCCGGGTCTGACGCGCATCACCCAGCCGAGATCGGGCGGGTTTATAGTGAACTGCCCGAATTTCATGATGCCGCTTCATTGAGAATTGCCATGCAAAGCGTGAGGAATTTTGGCAAGGTTTCTTCTCCATTTGTGCATTTTCATTCGGTTTGGGCACGGATTAAGAAGAGTTCGCAACATTGAGGTTCAGTTTCCTTGACGCGCTGTTCAATTGCGATAAAATTGAAATCAGTCGGGGCGGTGGCGGAATCGGCAGACGCAACGGACTTAAAATCCGTCGATGGTGACATCGTGAGGGTTCGACCCCCTCTCGCCCCACTAACCTTAAAAACCAGCGGAAAGCTGGTTTTTTAATTTTCAGAATCGGCAGACGCAACGGACCTGATCCGTATATGGTGACATCGTGAGGGTTCGTCCTTTACTTCGTGGGAGGGCTGGCCCTCGACTTCGTGGGAGGGCTGGCCCTCGACTTCGTGGGAGGGCTGGTCCCCCTCTCGCCACCCGTGAACTTTGTTCACGAGTGCAGGCCCACTCAGAAAACTCCAATTTACTTGGGGTGTTTTTGTTTACGCCAAGTCTGTCAGCGAACCTCGAAGTAGTGAAGCAATCTCGGTCGAGTATAAGTTTTTCCATGTTGGGGATTGCCGCGCCCTGCAAATACAGCAGAGCTCGCTATGACAGCTCAACTTTTAACAAAGTTCAATTCAGAATCCATACAGGCAAAAATTTCAATGAAGAGTAAAATAAATCTTTGAGAATCACCCACCCCACTTTTTCGAGCCAATATGAAATCATTGCGTCATGTGGTTAAACACGCCAGATTCAGCCCTCTTGAAGTCGCTATCATCCTCCCGTTAATGGCATTTCTTTATACCTTGATGGAATGGCTATTTATTCTGGAAAAACCATCTTTCATGAGCGGCAGTCCCTTTATCAACAAGCTGGGCGTGCTTTTGAGCAGCATTTCATTGATCTCACTGATATTCGTTATCGCCTTGGTCCCCGTCGCGATGCTTTACTACGTAATCCGCGTCAAGGGAGTGCGCGCCGTGCTCAGGTTTGTGATGTGCCTGATGCCTGCCATACTGCTGGCTGCCACGGTGCTGCTGTTTGTGGATAATATCACCTATAATGCTTTCAAATTCGGGGTAGTCTCGACCAAAAATATGGCACGGGTGCTCTACCTGATTGGGTTCATTCTGCTCACCCTGGGGTTGGTGATTCCGATCTACCGCTCCGCACACTCTTTGGAACGCTCCCGGCGAAAAATGTCCGCCAGTCAAAAAGCATGGCTGCCAGCCATTTTGGGCGGGTTGGTGGTGCTGGGCGCTGCCCTGCCAGTCCTCCTCAACCCGCAAAGGGGCATGGCAGAGTTTCTACCCGCCTCTGATTTAACCAAAAAGCCTAACGTGCTGCTGATCACCGGAGACGGCATTAATGCAGTCAAGCTCTCGCTTTATGGTGCCGAAGAAAACACGACGCCCTTCCTCAGCGAGCTTGCCAAGACCTCACTGGTGGCAGAAAACGCTTATTCCAACGCGCAGGGCACCATCGGCTCAACAACCTCAATTCTGACCGGCAAAGATCCATCCGACACGCGCATCCTGGCATCCACCGACATTCTCAAAGGAAAAGATGCCTACGAACATCTGCCAGGGTTGCTGAATGCCAACGGTTATCACACTGTGCAGTTGAATTTTTCTTATTACGCCGACGCCTACCGGGTTAACTTCCAAAATGCGTTTGATGAAGCGAACGGCGAGTGGCCGGTTACCAATCAGGTTCAAACCTGGCTTTCAAAAAAATTGCCGGCGGATCATTATTACTTCATGCGCGAGACCTTCAGCCGCCTTTCAGACCGGGTGGAGCATCTCTTCTATGTTAAAAAGATGACCAATCCGTTTTTGCAGGTCACTGAATCCATTGAGAAGTTTAACGACCTTGAAAAAATTGAGTACTTAATCAGCCTGCTGGATGAAAGCGAAGAACCCCTCTTTGTGCATCTGCACTGGATGGGCACTCATGGGCCAAAGTATTACACCGAAAACCGGGTCTTTTCAGCCGGAGAGGATGCCCAAAATCAGGAAAAGTACCAGGATGAGTTCTACCTGGACAGCATTCTCGATTTCGACAACGCTATAGAGAAAGTATATAAAGCTCTTGAAGAGCGTGATCTGGTTGACAATACCCTGTTGTTTGTGGGCAGTGATCATACCCAACGCTGGACAGTGGGCCGCATTCCCTTTTTGATTCATTTTCCAAATGATGAACACGCCGGAAGAATTACCGCCAACATCCAAAACATGGATATCGCCCCAACGGTGCTGGATTACATGGGCATCGCCCAACCTGAATGGATGGCAGGGCAGACACTGCTTCAACCGCTCGACCCGGACCGTTTGATTTTCATTGCAGCCATCCCCGACAGCAGCAAAGACCCTGAAACAGGAAAAGTCACCTACCCTGAATCCAAACCGCCGTATTATCAATTCGGGAAAATGACCCTCATCCGCTGCGACCATTATTATCATTTGAATTTCTTAAAAAGGAAATTCACCGATGCCCAGGTGCCTGGTTTTATTGGTGAATGCCCTGACGCTGCTTTGAGCCGGAGTGAAGCCTTCGATTTGATACTTTCGCATCTGCGGGAATACGGGTTTGACACTTCAACGCTGGAAACCATCGAGCATTAAGCAAACTCATCTAGATTTTTTATTATCTACCTGGAAGTATCGCTTTTTGCCTTAAGGTCCAGTTAAGGCAAGTAATCCTGTAAAGTTATTGAAACTTGACCACAACAACATATTTAACTATTTATTTATTAGTTAATATGTTGATATTTATATTGCTCTATGCTATTATAAATTCAAAATCAAGATTTCATTTTTTATCAAGAGGCGCGAAATGGCACTTAATCATCTATCCATAAAAAAAATAATGGATCATATTGTACCGATCTCCCGTTTTAATAAAGGCGAAGCGAGCAAGATTTGCGAAGAAGTAAAAGAAACCGGGGTTAAAGCTGTTTTAAAAAACAATGTCAGGGTGATGATGCTTGTCGAACCCAACCAATATGATGAAATGGTCGAACTGTTGGAAGATTACGCACTGCTTTTTGAAGCTGAAAAACGAATGAAAAAGGCTGAAACGGAAGGATTTTTAACCCAAGAACAAGTTCTGAATAATCATCACCTTACTCAAGCTGACCTTGATAACACAGAAGATGTGGAAATTGAATAATGGCTTGGAGAATAGAGTACACCAAACAAGCCGATTCAGATTTGAATGAACTTGATCATTCACAAAAGAAACAGGTACTCAAAGCAATTCTTAAGGTTTCGAATAATCCACTTCCGAGCACAAAGGGTGGGTACGGAAAACCGCTCGGAAACAATCTAACCAGTTATCTGAAAATCAAATTGAAGAAACTGGGCATCCGTGTGTGTTATCGAATCGTATACGAAAATGCGATTATGAGAATTGTGATTATTTCCATTCGAACGGACGAACTGGTTTACAAGTTATTGCAGGAGCGCATCAAAAAGGGACAAATCTAAACTCTCTAACAGAGTGTCAGGGGTGAGAGTAATAAAAAGTTTATTCATTTTAAGAGTAATAAAAGTAGAATGTCGAATTTAGAGTATTGAACAACAAAGTTGTTTGTTTAAGGCAGGGCTTATAATAACAGATTATTTTATTATCCAGACTCACGTTATTGTTATCTCTCAATCGCCGAAGGAGACGCCCAAGTCGCGGGCGGTCAGCATGGTATCACAGTCAAGGGGCACGTTTTTCATACGCCGGGTGGCATCGGCAAGGGGAACGTACTTGACAGTCGGCGGATCGAGCGCCACCATCACCCCGCTCTGCCCTTCATCCAGGGCGCGGACAGCAGCAGCACCGAAACGCAGCGCAATCAGACGGTCATTTGACGTGGGCGAACCGCCGCGCAGCAGATGACCCAATATCACCAGGCGGGCTTCTTTGCCGGTTAATTCCTGCAACTTGTCGGTCACTAATTCTCCCACACCGCCCAACCGTTTGGGTTCTCCGGCAGAAGTGGGCTGCATGATATGGCGCCCGCCTGCAATCTTTGCGCCTTCAGCGACCACCACAATTGAAAAATTGCTGCCAGCCTTTTGACGTTCAAGTATTTTGTCAGCCACCTTTTGAATATCAAAGGGAATTTCAGGAATGAGCACCACATCCGCCGAGCCAGCCACGCCGGCTTCGAGGGCGATCCAGCCGGCATAACGCCCCATCACCTCCACCACGAGGATGCGTCGGTGACTCTCAGCGGTAGTGTGGAGACGGTCAAGACAATCCACGGCGAAACTGACCGCGGTGTCAAAACCAAAGGTCACCACAGTTTGATCGAGGTCGTTGTCTATGGTCTTGGGAACACCTACTACTCGCAAACCCTTTTCGACCAATCCGTTGGCAATGGACATTGATCCATCACCACCGATCGAGATCAGTGCATCAATTCCCTTTTGTTTGAAGAGACCAACCAATTCACCCGAACGATCAATTTCTCCCTGTGTTCCGTCTGGATTTTTAACCGGGTAATGAAAGGGGTTGTCGCGGTTGGTGGTGCCAAGAATGGTGCCGCCCAGGTGAGTGATGCCCCTGACCCGCTCGCGAATTAATGAGACCAGACCGCCATCTGGATAATCTGCGGGACGCAGCAGTCCGTTAAACCCGTCACGGATGCCCACCATCTGCCAGCCTCTGGCAATGCCCGCCAGTGTGGCTGCCCGGATGACTGCGTTCAAGCCGGGGGCATCTCCGCCACCGGTCGCAATGGCGACTTTCTTAATAATTAGATTATTTTGATTCATCAGTCCTCATCAGTCTGTCACTCTTTTTATTAAATCAACAAATAAATAATATCCCAATAAATTTGATATTAATAATGTCCTTAGGACATGATAACTGGATAAGGATTACAGCATTTGGAAAAATATTTACATGAAATAACGAAGTACAAATCTGAACAGGGAAAACTGCAAAAAAAACCGCGCCTCTTCAGACGCGGTTTATTGAATCAAATTCAACTTACTTGCCGAGGATCTTGTACATGCCGGTACCGCATACAGTGCATTTACCTTTTAAGGCTTTGCGACCATTTTTCATGGTGACTTCCTGAGTTTCTTTCATTTCAACTTTCTTTTTGCATTTCATGCAATATGCAACTTCTGCCATTTTTTCCTCCATTCAAATATAGAAAACTGGATGAGTAGATACTCAATCAATAAGGTGAGTATAGCATATTAAATAACTGCAAGGGGGTGTCAATTTTTATTAAAAAAAGTGAGAAATGATGAGGTTTTGCGAAAAAAGTACAAGACAAAATGATTAAAACGGCATCTTTTAGGGTTAAGGTTTCTTCGAAATAGGATAATTATGTCATTGTCCAGAAAAAATGAATCAGAGTATGAATAGTCCTGGATGTCTCAGAAAAAACCTCCAGAAAAAATGCTACACTTATGAAGGGTCAGTCACCGATCTTATCCCATTCAAAAAAGTTTTTACCTAAACTGGATTGACGAGAGAATAAAGGATAAAACAATCATGGTTGGATTTTCCATTTCACTGTGCATGATCGTAAAGAATGAAGAAAGGGATTTACCCTTCTGCCTTGATTCTGTAAAAACTATCGTGGATGAAATGATCGTGGTTGATACTGGCTCAACAGACTCTACAATATCCATTGCGAAATCCTTCGGGGCAAGAGTTGTGCAGCATGAATGGCCAGGAGATTTTTCCACGGCTCGAAATATCAGCCTGGATTCCGCAAAGATGGACTGGATTCTGGTTCTGGATGCT
Source organism: uncultured Anaerolinea sp. (assembly GCA_964468875.1). GTDB lineage: Bacteria > Chloroflexota > Anaerolineae > Anaerolineales > Anaerolineaceae > UBA6107. The sequence continues at coordinate 43,986 of CAYXWV010000005.1, forward strand.
GATGAAAAACTGGATTCTTCTGTTTCTCAAAGGTTGAAACCTTTTCTATCCCAAACAAAAGCGTCAGGTTTGCGTATGATCCAGCGCAACCTTTATCCTCCCGGAGATCTGGTGCGGTATCACGACATCCCGATTACAAGGTTATGGCGAAACGATCCGCGAGTGCGGTATGAAGGGCTTATTCACGAAAGCGTGGTTGACAGCATTTCTCGAACAAGAGGGAGTATCCAAAATACTGATTTTGTGATCTGGCATTCAGGCTACACACGTTCCACTGTGCAAGGAGGAAGCAGCCGAGCCCAGCGAAATCTTGAATTGCTTCAAAAGATGTTGGAAACAAACCCCGATGATGCTTACGTAAATTATCAGTACGGAATTACTTGCAAACAGCTTGGCAAAAATGAGGAAGCAAAAAAATTTCTTCTTAAAACATTGGAATTGGAAGCAAGTACTCTAACCAGTGCAATCATGAGCGAGATTTTGATGAAGCTCGCGCAAATTGAAAGCAGCCAAAACAACAATTCTGCCTGCATCAAATATGCAGAAAAGAGTTTATCGTATGATCCGGCAAATGTTGTTTCGTTGTATTTAGCCGCACTCGGTTACATGGCACAGGGCGAAATAAAAAAAGCTTACTCATTTTTTCTGAGAATTCGCCAGGACCATGTCAATCTTGTCAATGATTTAGAGCAATTAGACACAGTGCTTGACTATTGCCGAAGCGTATTAGGCAATGAAATCAACACATAATCTTTCTCTTTTTACCACTGATCAACAATCTTCCGCGGTGTGGATGATAAAACGGTGAATGTAGCCAGTTGACTAAACAACCATAATCGACTTTAATTAGGGATAATTACTTCAGCAGGAGGTCACGCATGCCCAGAGATGAGAGCAAAACCAACCCTAAACAATTTTCTCCGACTCCGTTAAAACGACGGATTCCCGTGCCAAGCGACATTGAAATTGCTCAGGAAGCCACTCTTAAACCAATCACCCAGGTCGCAGAAGAATTGGGATTGCTGCCCTCCGAGATCGAACAATACGGAGACACCAAAGCCAAGGTGAGGCTTGAAGTACTCCAACGGCTCCACCATATTCCCGACGGCAAGTATATTGATGTGACCGCCATCACGCCCACCCCATTGGGCGAAGGCAAGACTACGACCACGGTGGGGGTCAGCCAGGCGCTCGGCGCTCATTTGGGCAAACGGGTGATCACCTGCATCCGCCAGCCATCGCAAGGACCGACATTTGGCATCAAGGGCGGCGCCGCGGGAGGCGGTTATTCGCAGGTGGTGCCCATGGAAGAATTCAACCTGCATCTGACCGGTGACATTCACGCAATCACTGCTGCCAACAATCTGCTGGCGGCCGCCATTGACGCGCGCATGCTGCATGAAGCCAGCGCCACCGATGAACAACTCTTCAACCGCCTGCTGCCGGCAGATAAAACCGGCAAACGTCATTTCACCAAAGGGATGGTCGTCCGCCTTGAAAAGTTAAAAATCACCGCCGCGGACCCTGATGAACTGACAACCGATGAACGGCGCAAGTTATGCCGCCTTGATATTGACCCCGATACCATTACATGGCGGCGCGTACTGGATACTTCAGACCGCTTTTTACGCGGCGTCACTGTTGGCGTTGGACCTGACGAAAAAGGGATGACCCGCAGCACCGGTTTTGATATCACGGTCGCATCGGAGATCATGGCGATTTTAGCACTCACCACCAGCTTGAAAGATATGCGCGAACGCTTTGGCAAGATCGTGATCGGCATCAGCCGGTCTGGTGAAGCCGTCACTGCCGAAGACCTGGGTGTGGCAGGCGCCATGACCGTTCTGATGCGGGACGCCATCAAACCCACCCTGATGCAGACCGTCGAAGGCACCCCGGTGTTTGTGCATGCCGGACCATTTGCCAACATTGCCCACGGAAACTCTTCGATCATCGCCGACAAGATTGCCCTGAAACTGGCTGACTATGTGATCACTGAATCGGGCTTTGGAGCCGATATGGGCATGGAAAAATTCATGGATATCAAGTGCCGCTATTCGGGGCTAAAACCCTCGGTTGTGGTGGTGGTTGCCACTGTTCGGGCACTCAAGATGCACGGGGGTGGGCCGAAAGTAGTGGCAGGAAAACCGCTTGACCCTGCTTACACCTCGGAAAACCTTGACCTGCTGAGTGCCGGTCTGGGCAATATGCTGCACCACATCAAGACCGCCGTCAAGTTCGGCGTTCCGGTGGTGGTGGCGGTGAATCGCTTTTTGAATGACACACCGGCTGAGCTTGAAATGGTGCGAAAAGCCGCAATCGAAGAAGGTGGTGCGGTGGATGCCGTGGTCTGCGAACACTGGGAAAAAGGCGGAGAAGGCGCGATTGACCTGGCAAACGCCATTATCAAGGCTGCTGAAGCTCCATCTAATTTTCAATTCCTTTACCCTTTGGAGAAGTCCATCAAGGAAAAAATTGAAACGATTGCCCGCGAGGTTTACGGCGCCGACGGCGTGGATTACCTTCCGGAAGCAGAAGAGCGTATCGCGGACTATACCCGACTGGGCTTCGACAAGCTGCCCATCTGTATGGCCAAGACCCATCTGAGCCTGTCGCATGACGCCACGCTGAAAGGTGTGCCTAAAGGTTTCCGCGTGCCCATCCGCGACATCCGCGCTTCGGTAGGCGCAGGGTTCCTCTACCCGCTGCTGGGGACCATGTCTACCATGCCGGGTTTGCCGACCCGCCCAATTTTCATGGAGATTGACATCGAACCTGAAACCGGCAGGATCATCGGATTAATGTAATCCACCCACAATTTGGTTAACCACAAAGAGGCATAATGGAAATTATGCCTCTTTGTTATTCTGAGAACCTGAACAAAGTTTTCGATCAAATTCGATTTAGTAATTCCAGCAGTTTCGCATGAAAAATCTCCGGTGTATCCAAGTTGGGAGCATGCAGGGCGTCAGGCACAATCACCAGTTCGCAGTTGGGCTCCACTTTTGCCCAGGCAGGCATGGCTTTTCTGATGTTGCCGGTGCGGTCTTTGTCGCCCACCATGAGCAGCAACGGCTTGCCAATTTTGTATCCGGGCTCGTAGTGCAGGCAGGTGGAACCAGCCATTAGCGTTTGGATAAACTCTGCCTTGTCATGCGAAGCCATTGAACGCCGTAATAATTCCTGTGACTCCTTCGATTTTGCCGTTGCTTTCAGCGATTGTTCAAGCAAAGATTTTGCTGAATAAAGGTTGAGAATGCCATCCGCATGGTCAAGCATCCATTTTTCAAGGCGGGTCAGTTTTTGAAAATTCCAGGTGCAGTCGAGACAGAACAACGCCTTTACCCGTTCGGGGTGATAAAAAGCCACTTCCTGACCCAAATTTCCGCCCAGGGAATGACCGACCAGAACGGCTTGATCCACATGGAGAATATCCAAAATAGCAACAAGATCATTCATCGCGGCAGCCATTGAAAAAAGCGCCGGGCGGGAAAGACCGTGAGCGGGCATATCCCAGGTGAGCACCCGAAATTTCTGTGCAACAATTGGAATGGTGGGATCCCATTCATGGTGATCGACTGTGGCGCCATGCGTAAACACGACTAAAGGAGCATCGGCAGGACCTCCCAGCCAATAATGAACGGTGCACTCCTTTCGATCCATTGTAAATTCTTTCATTTCGTTGTTCATTCTTTATCCTCTTTTGAATACTGCGACATCATCAAATCAAGCAACTGCAGGGTCGATTCCTTAAGCAAAGAGTTCCGCGCTCCTGGCATGACCAACCCGCTCTCCATCATGACGGAAATTGCGTCAATTGTTTTCTCTATTGGCGGTGCATTCTCTTCAGGGATGATGCTGCTGATGCTTAACAACCCAAGCGCCATCAAGCTGAAGACATAAGAGAGTACATCGGCGGGGATGTCAGACCGCACCATGCCGGCTTTTTGCAGCGAAAGGAGGCTTTCCGTACTCATTAATAAACGGCGGATATAGCGGTTTGGATCCTGCCGGTGGATGAAATCTCCCAATATTTTGCCGTCCCGGGTATAGAGTGCCGCGATGAGACCATTCGCTTTCATCGACATGAGCGTGTGGCCGTAGAGAGCGGAGATGGGAAGATCATCCAGATCAGATTCAATGCGCCGCTTCAAATCCAGCAGAAGCTTTTTCATTTCATACTCAAATAAGGCGTCAAACAACTCTTCGCGGCTTGACCACTCCAGATAGATGGCTCCCTTGGATATACCAGCCTCGCGAGCGATATCCTCGACAGTGGTCTTGTCATATCCATAGCGCATCATGAGTTTGCCGGCTGCTTCAAGAATGCGAAGAGGACGCTGTTCTCTTTTTGAACTTCCTGTTTGATTTTTCATTTTTTTTTGACCAAATAAACGATTTTGGTCAAATTGTACTCTACTATCAACCGTTGTCAATAGAAAAAAAGAGGCAGCCTGTTCGACTGCCTCTGATCACAGTTACAAAGAGAAATATTACTCTGCATAAACATCGAGAAAATCAAAATCAGCGCGGGTGGGCTTGCTACCCGGCGAAAAAACTGCCACCCCCACTTTTCCATCTGTGTATTCGGCGTCATCGACGTAGCCTAAATAATCGCCATTGACGAACAAGGTATAAGTAGTACCCAGACAATCCCCTTCAATAAAATTGGAAGTAATACCGGCATTTATCCAATCGGTTTGCTGCCAATCGAGCAATTCAATCATTTCTTCGCCTTCGAGCTTGATGATATTCGCCATGCCATCTCCGCGGACGGCAAAAAAGATGCCGCTGCCATCCGGTTGAACACGGCAGGTCACACCATACAAACCCTGGTCATTGTCGCCTGTCATGACCAGTGAGGCGTCAGCATGGACAATCACTTCAGCCCCACTGAAGTCACCAGTGCCGTGGATTAGTTTGCCCGCCTGTTGAACAGTGACAGTGTAGTAGTCGCCCTGAGAAAGACCGATTTTTCCACCATCCACTCCGCCTGAAATCCAGCCGTCAAGACTGGTAAAAGGCTGATGATATATTTGATTGGGTTCCTGCAATTGGACGGTAGTGTCGCTGGAAATGTCAATGGAATACTCATCCATGAGAGGAACATTCTGGCAGGTTTCAGCCCGTACATCGATGACCCGGTCTGGAATATGCTCTACGGTCAATTGATCACCGGCAGCCAACACTTCATTTTCACCGAGATAATTCTCACCCCAATACTCTTCGTCGGAAGAAGCAATGAATAAATAACAGGCATCCTGGCTGGTTGGGTTTTCGATGGTGATGGAATAATCTCCGGTTTCAACGCTGATTTGAGCTGCCCCCTCCCCTGTGACCACAAGATTATCGAAGATGACCTTTACCGGCTCACTTTCTAAAGTCAACGCAGAAAGGGTGATATCACCCTCAGTAAAAGTATCATCCGTGGTTTGGGCAACCTGAATATCATTCACCAAAAAAGTAAGCTGATTGCCCTCGCAAATTGCGGTAAGGTGGTTTGTGCTACCATCGGTGCGAATTGCGTTGCTCAACTCCCAATCCACCAGGGCTGAACCCTCCTGATCCTGAAAAATAAGAATAGCGATGTATCCGTCCGATGAAATTCTGAAACCGTAGCCATCTCCATTTTCCTGAATTCGGCAATCCACACCATAAGCATCATTGAGGCTTTGGTTTGTTTCGAGCATTCTGACATCCACATCCACGCGAATGTTTTCAAAATTACGATAAGCAGACCCCCAGTAATATTCGCCTTCTTTATAAGCTTCCACGACGTAGCCGCCGTCCTCATAATCGGAACGGCCGTACTCATCTTCGTAAATATCCCACCCGGTTGAGGGATCGCTGAAATCATCTTCAAAAAGGATTTGGTCAGGATTTTGGGAAAAAAGTTCTGGGGTTGGAATCGGATTACCAATTTGCGGCGTTGCTTTAACAAGGGTACCCTCCACGGTAGCCTGTTGAAGCAGCTCACCAAGTGGATCATTTTGAATCAAACCGCAGCCTGAAAAAGCAAAAAGAAACAAGAATATAACGATGAAAATGAAGACGGGTTTTCGGTGCATGAAAAATCCTTTCAAGTAATAAACAATTCAATTTACTTCTTTTCTGAAAGTAATGTTCCTATTGTATAATTTTTTTGCGCTTTTGAACATTGAAAGGAAACCCATGCCGAAATATTACTATTACAATCAGAACGAAATTCATGAATATATCATCCGGTATTTTATGCGTTGGCAAGTTCCACAGGAAGACGCCAGCCTGGCAGCGGATGTGCTGCTGTCGGCTGATATGCGCGGCGTGGATTCTCACGGTGTGATCCGCTTAAACAGCTATTACGGTTCCAGACTGCGGAAGGGTCTAATTAATCCGCTATCCCCTATGACCGTTTTGAAAGAAACCCCTACTACTTTATCCATTGACGGCAACAACGGATTGGGGCACCCAATCAGTATAAAAGCGATGCGCAAATGCATTGAAAAAGCCGACGCGATGGGCATCGCCATGGCGACGGTCAGCAACAGCAACCATTACGGCATTGCCGGCTATTACGCGATGATGGCTCTGCCCCGCGACATGATCGGGGTGAGCTTTACCAATTCAGGTCCGCTGGTGGCACCCACACACGGCAAAAAAGCGATTCTGGGCACCAACCCGATCGCGGTAGCGGTGCCTGCACTATCTGAACGCCCCTTTGTGCTGGACATGGCCACCAGCATCGTCCCCATCGGACGGGTGACGGTCTATCAAAAGGAAGGAAAATCAATCCCGGCAGGCTGGGGAGTGGACAGCCGCGGGCTGGTCACGGAAGACCCCTCACAGGTCGTCTCTGGCGGGGCGTTGATGCCCCTGGGCGGCACCGAGCTCATGCGCGGGTACAAGGGGTATGGGCTGGGGCTGATGGTGGATATCTTCTCAGGTGTGCTGGCAGGCGCCGGGTTTGCTGAAAAAGTGACCGGCTCCTCATCAACGATGCCTGCCAACGTGGGGCACTTTTTCGCGGCGGTAAAAATTGAAGCCTTCCGGGATTTGCAGCTTTTCAAACAGGATATGGATGATCTGCTGACACAGTTGAAGAACTCCCCCAAGGCAGACGGCGAGGACCGCATCTACATCCACGGCGAAAAGGAATTTGAAAAAGCCGAAAAGGCAGCCGTTGAAGGGGTCAGGCTGAGCGAAACCACCGTGAACATTCTCAAGAAAACCGGCGAGGAAGACGAGGTTGAATTTGACCTTGAACCGCTCAAGGTGGAGTAAGTTTTGTCTATTAAGTGAGAAAAAAGCATGGGCAATTGACGATATGCCCGTGCTTTTCTTATTCGTACTATTTGTCAAAAGGATGCTGACTTCATCAGCGCCTATCATTTTCGTAATCGGCGCTGATGGATTATTCTGTCCGTAAATAGTTCAGCGTCTCCTGATCAAAAGGATTGACTCCTTCATTCATCATCGCGATCCACTCTTCGCGAAGTTTACCAACAGAATCATAGAGATCATTTTCCTTTGACCAATCGATAAATACCTGGAAATCAGAAATTGCTCCGTCAAAATCATCTCTCAGGGCACGATTCAATCCGCGACTGTCATATGAATTGCTAAAAGTACCATCCGGAGAACCCAATGAAACAGCAGTGTCACATACCGAAGATACCATTTCTGAAAAACCATCGATACTGCCGAGCCAGCAGATCCGATTATGGTAATCAAAACTATCACTACCCTCCAACTTGCTCAAAGCTTCTTTATATGCCAGTTCGGCAGTTGAACGATCTTCCTGCTCAAGCGCATCTTTAGCCAGGGTAGTTATCTCCCGAACCAGAGCATCTGACAGCGGCAAATATGAACAGGTGAATTGATAAGGCTTCCCAGGAAAATACCGCATCCATTCAGAATAGGTCAAATTCCGGTTGACAATCGTACAGGCTTGCGACTTCCAATAATCTACATCCATGTTCCACAGACGCACTGTTTTGTCGCTGCTGCCCGAAGCCAGAGTTGTTCCGTCAGGACTGAACGCGACTGTGAGAACGGTTCCGATATGCCCGATAAGAGACATGTCAATCGCCTGGGTTCGCATGGGATCTGAGACATCCCATAATCGCACGGTATTGTCATAGCTGCTGGATGCCAGAAGCTTGCCGTCAGGGCTGAAGGCAATACTGGTTACCTGATCTTCATAACCAATAATTGGCTGCCCCAGCTGGTTTGGTGCTTCAGGATTTGAAATATCCCATAAACGAATACTGTCATCCGAACTTCCAGAAGCCAGGATGGTACCGTCCGGGTTGAAAGCCAGGCTGAGAACCCCATCGGTGTGTCCTTGAAGAGGTTCTCCTATCAATAGGGGGATTTGAGGATTTGTAACATCCCATAATTTGATGGTGTTATCCCAACTAGCTGTCGCGAGGATTTTTCCATCAGGGCTGAACGCAACTTCTTCCACCCAACCTCCCCCATCGAGGGGTTCACTGAAAAGATGGGGAGAGTTCGGGTCGCTTACATTCCATATGCGAATTGTGTTATCCATGCTGCCCGAAACCAGAACTTTTCCATCAGGACTAAATGCCAGACCCTCAATACGCTCTGTGTGCCCAGACAAGGGATTTCCAATCATTTTTGGAGAGGTTGGATCTGAGACATCCCATAAAATAATAGTCTCATCCAACCCTGCTGATGCCAATAATTTTCCATCAGGGCTAAAGTCGATTGCATAGACAAAATCAGTATGTCCAACGAGCGGCTCGCCTATCAGTTTCAACTGGCTATTTTCCAAAACTTCCCATAACCGGATCAAGTTATCGCACCCACCGGTGGCAAGTATCTTTCCATCCTGTCGATATTTCACACTCATCACCGTATTAGCGTGGGCATAATAGGTTGAACTCATCACTTGCTGAAGGTTTTGATCCGTCACATCCCAAAGAATGATGCTGCCATCACCATCGCCAGAAGCAATCGTCTTTCCATCCGGACTAAATCGGAGTGCTGTTATCCACGTTTTATGACCAACAAGTGGTTTTATTATTTCTTCAGGTGATGAAATATCTGAAACATCATACAATTCTATATTTGAATGTTCGTCAATTGCCAATACCCTGCCAAAGGGGCTGAAAGCAATATGATAAATATTGTTTTTTCCAACTATCTTTCCCATATAATTGATCGAGTTCGGTTTGGAAATATCCCAAAAATATACTTCATTACCGCTTGAATAAACCGTTGCTAATATTTCTCCATCCGGACTGAATGAAAGACTATTTACTCCTGATCCAGTTTCAATCGTGCCTTTGAGGGTTACCGAATTTGGGTCGGAAAAATCCCAAGTCTGAATCGTATCATCATAACTTCCAATAGCTAATGTTTTTCCGTCTGGAGAAAAAACCAAGCTGGAAATAAAATTATCATAATGGACAATGGGTGATTCAACAGTCTTGGGTCTTTCTGGATCTGACAAATTCCATATTTTAATTTTGTAGTCATTGCAAGATGAAACCAGCGATTGTCCATCCGGGTTGAAAATTGTTCGAATTCCGCAATTGTATGAATCATCTATTATGAGCTTCAGTTTTGGAGACTCTAGATTCGTGATATCCATAAGATGAATAAAGGTGTATGTCTGATCTTCTGAATCAGTTAAAGTCATCCCTACTGCAAGAATGCTTCCTTCCGCGTTAATGGCAAGACTATGAACCTCGGCGTTTTCGCCATAGTTTATTTCGCTCAATTGAACTGTGTCACTTGGCTCAGAAACATCCCAAATTCCAACTGAACCGTCGCCGCCCCCGGTTATCATCAGCTTTCCGTCTGTGCTGTAAACAATACTATCAACCTGATCGGTGTGATAGTTTAGCATCTTCAACAACCTTGGATGATTGTTGAAGACAGAAAGCAGCGCCGATTTTGATTCGTTGGTTATGTTGATATTTAATCCCTCAATGCCTAATAATGCCGGAAGGCTAAACTCGTCTTCTGATAGTGCGATGGATTGAACTGCCAATTGACGCGAGTTGGCAATTTGAGCCTGTTGCCTGGCTTCATCCCGCTGAAGGATTGCTTCTTCTTCCGCTTTTTGTGCGCGGTTGCTCTGGTTTAACCAGTTTATCCCCATAAAAACTGCAACCACCAACCCCGCTGCCACAACGCCAATCACCCAGCGCAGGCGCCGGGACGATTTTTTCTCCGTTCGCAATTTGGCATCCCGTTCAAACTTTTCTTCCATCCTGCTCACCGTGATGAAATCCGCTTGAAGAGATGTCACTGCTGGTTCTTTTTGTCTTGCTGCCAGAATGAATTGCTCCGCTTTTTCAAGCGCTTCTCCACGCAGCAGGTAGCTGGGATGTTTTTGGTTGTTCTCCCATTCGTGGGCTTCGTTTTGCAGTTGGGTATGATATTTCACCCAATCCCAATCGGTGTGAATGACAACGTTCAACTTCTGAATGGCTTCATCAAACTGGGGCCGTTTGGCTTTGGCAATGATTTCACTGGCTTTTGAACCAGAAACCCCATTTTGAAGTTCATCCACCTCAAAGGTATCGCCATGCTTGAATATAATCCACTGGATTTTCCGAAGATCAGGAATAAATTCATCCAGTGCTTCTTTGGCAACATTATCAATAACAATCGGGACAATTTTCTTGTTGTTTCTCAGCGCGATATTGATCTCATCCTTGCAAACATCAGAACCAACCGAGTGTTTGCTGATGATGAACATGAAGAGGTTGGCATGCTCAATCGCCTGCTGAATTTCACTCCACCATCGTTCTCCAACCGGGATTCGCTCCCAATCGATCCAGGAATCCAAACCACTGTCTTTTATTGATTGATGCAGCAGTCTGGCAAACGCAATGTCTTTTCGAGAGTAAGAAATGAAGATGTCTGTCATGTTAATTCCTCTGCGATGGTCGATGATGTGGTTTTAGAAGATTTTGTTTTTTATGAGTTTATTTTTTTTGAGCCCGCCATTTTATTGGTAATTTTAATCCCAATTTTAAATTTACTGAAGAATCAGCGGGGGGTATACTTGAAAAAATCTTTAAATTGAATCCATTGGAGAGCACATTGAAGCATAGATTCTTTAATAAACCAACTAAAGAGCGAGTTTCAACCAATCAAGATGCTGATTTATCCGATTTAGTCTTCAATATCTGTTTTTCAGGTTCCATCCCTCAAGAAAAAAAAGTGGGTTTTCTTGACCATTTTCAAGCATTCCTGATCGGATTGAATTCAATTGTCAGTTCATATGCAACGAAAGCTTGTGGATTTAATTCAACCGCACCTGTCTATCATTTCTTTTACAACACAGAATCCTGCAACCTCATCCCAACCAATGTTTCAAACATGAATATCAAATATGTTCCAATCGTTGCGAAACAATCACAGATCCGGGAACTCACCTCTGAAAAAGTTTCACCAGTTTACTTAGGTTTATCAAAAGTCAAGACATGGAATCATGTGAATTCTCCATCGACCTGGATGTTGGAACAATCTGACCTATTGTTCACGGTTTGGGATGGATCGAGGGAGTTCCAAAACGGCATCGTTTGGGAAAATATGCTGCAGGCGCAAAAAAGAGGCATTCCTGTCGTCTGGATGGATTCATCTGATTATTCAAGGTTGTTTGTTTACGAGAATGGAAAGAGTTCTCAATATCGTGAAAATTCTCTAGAACTCTACTGCCAAGATTTGCTGGAAATGGATGGTTCCACAATCAAAAAGAATAAAAAAAGAAAGAAGAGCGATTCTAATAAACCTCGCAAAACTTTTGTGTCTGGTCTATATAAACGTTTCATCAACAATTTCAAGATCAATCAGGAACCATCTTCAGCGGATGAGCTTCTTGAAAAAGATTTCAGGCTTCAAAAATTTTTTATTTCTTATCCAGCAAAATACGAATTTCTGAAGAAATCCCAGTGTATTGCCGGTGAAGCAGCTTCAATAGAGAATGATAATTATCGGTCGGCTTTGCTCTTAAAAGGGCTACTTCCGTTTATCGTCAATTGCATCCTGATTTTTGGTTTCTACGCCAAAACGATTGGGTACATGATCCCTTTTTCGCTTCAAACGTGGGATATCATCATCACTGTCAGTTTTAGTTTTCAATTCGTTTGCCAGTGCCTGTTAATTTGGGTGAGTGATCAGAACGACCACAAGGGCTGGCAAAGGCAGTTCATTACCCAGCGATACATTGCTGAGGTATTGCGATTATTTATCCACTTTGCCCCGCTCAATCTTCCAGTAAATTTAACAGAATCTGTTGGTTTTTCAGAAAATCTTGCAAACAGAAGTTTCATTATTCGTAATTTACGACGGGTGTTTCGAAAAGCAGGAGTAAATTTCTCACCCATACCGAAAGATGAATATAAAGATTTCTTTTTCACCCAAACATTTAATTTAATCAATGATCAAATCACCTATCATCAAAACACAGCCAAAAAATATAGAATTATTGCATCCAGATTAACAAAACTGGCACAAACACTTTTCTGGATTGGTCTGGGTGTTGTCGCTGCCCGCGTTGCCCTGCAAGGAGTCTATCTGAAACTTGATGACGTGGTGGACTTTTCGATAAAAGAATATGCAAACCTCAGGGCTGCGATCTCAGCGACTGCCAACCTCTTTGCCATGATCGTACCTTCCGCAGCCTCGACAGTCTTCATTATTCTTTCTTTGTGTGGATTCCGCGATTTGGGAAACCGAAGCGAAAAGATGAGTCAAGATTTAGTTCATTTGAAAAGTATCATTGAGGATGAAAGCCAACGCAATGATTTATATTACGAAGACTACTGCCATCTTGCAAACCAGGTTTCTTACTTGCTTCTGGATGAAATATCGGGTTGGTATTCAATGATCAACGCAAAAAAAATCACAAGGAATTAATCGTTTTTTTATCGGTTTTTCTTGTCTTTTTATTATGAAAAGAAGGATTGAACGTAAAAGGAGTAAAAATGGATAAGAACCTGCTCAACCCTGAGACCATCGAGTCTCTGGCTGAATTGAACCATCAACTTTATTGTGAGATGATGAGTCGAAAAGGCTATGCTTACGGCTCGGTCCGTGACGACAACAAAAAGAAACACCCCTATTTGGTGCAATTCAGTGAACTTCCTGATGAGGTAAAAGAAAGCAACCGGAATGCAGTGAAGCAGCTTCCGGAAAAACTCGAGAAAATTGGTTACGTGATTTCTGAGAAAACATCAGAAAAAAACAGTTTTACCGCCGATGAAATAGAGACATTATCCCAAGTTGAGCATGATCGTTTTATTGAAGAAAAGATTAAGAATGGGTGGTGTTACGAAAAAAAGTATGACCAGAACCGAAAACAGAATCCAATCCTGGTGCCATGGGATGAAATGTCAAAAGAGCAATTAGCCAAACAATATCCAGATTATCATCAACAACTGGGTCCCGGTCCTCTTTTGGAGAACGAACGTGAAAAAGATCGAGAACAGGCAAGAAATTACTTATCGCTTCTTAGAAAAGCCAATTTATACTTACACAAAATCAAGGAATGATTTTCAGATGGTTTTCCGAGTTGGCATCACAGGGCACCGCTTTTTAACAGACATTGAGAAATTAACCAATGCTCTGGAGCTGGTGTATCAAGAATTGACTTCAAGATTCCAGGATCATACTTTCGAACTCTATTCAGGCCTGGCAGAAGGAGCAGATCGTCTTGCAGCCAGTATTTTTTGCGAGCACGATATACCTTTACATGCAGTTTTGCCGATGCCGGCTGAGATCTATGAAAACGACTTTTCGTCAAAAGCTTCAGTTGATGAGTTTCATCAGTTATTAAACAAATCATGCAGGGTAATCACACTTTCCCAAGAAGAAAGAGGGAGACCAGCTTACCAAAAACTGGGGGAGTTTCTTTTGAATCATTGTGATCTGATCATCTGCATCTGGGATGGCAAGCCATCTGATATCGCTGGAAGCACGGGCTATATCGCAACAACCGCCATATTGAAGAAAATGCAGGTAGTGTGGATTCATGCCGGAAACAGAATTCCTAAAACGAATATAAGCACAAGCCTTTACGAAGAACAGGGAAAGATCGACTATTACAATTTTTAAGTCGTTGCGGGACCATTATTCCATCAATTTAAAATTTTCGAAATAGTAATCATTTTGGAACAAGCCAGAATTAAACATCAAAAGCCGAATCTGTTCGGCTTTTGATGAAACGACAAATTTGGTTATTTTAGTAGAGTGATGCGCATTAATTCTGCACCAGAATGCAGACTTCATCACCTGCCAATTGCAGCCAGCCTTTGTCGATGACCGGCAAGTTGGTGCGCTTGTTGGAAAGCAGCAATTCCCATTTGGCATCCATCAGTCGCGGACCGAGCGCCAGTTTAACCTTGCGCCTGCCAAAATTGAGAGCAACCAGCACGGTCTGGTTTTCGGTCTGGCGCAGGTAAGCCAGCACCTGGCGCGGGTCATGGGTGAGCGGAAGGAAGAGACCTTTTTGAAGCGCCGGGGTACTTTTCCGCAAGGCAAGCAGGGCTTTGTAAAAATGGAAAAGCGAAGCGGGGTCTTTTTGCTGGGCAGCCACATTGCGGGCAACGTGATTCGGGTGAACCTTCAACCAGGGTTTGCCGGTGGTGAACCCGGCGTTTTCTTCAGCCGACCACTGCATGGGCGAGCGGCAACCGTCGCGCCCCATCACGAAGGGCCAGTAGCGTTTGCCGACCGGGTCTTGAATCTCAGTCCGCGTCACAGAGATGTCACGCATGCCAATTTCTTCACCATAATAAAGGAAGGGGGTGCCCCGCAGGGTAAGCAGCATGCCAGCCAACACCTTGAGGCGCTCGTCATTTTCAGGAGCATGGTAGCGGGTGGCACTGCGCGGATTGTCGTGGTTGTTTGAGACATAATTCGGCCATGAGCCCTCAGCAAGGTTACCTTCCCAATCAAGGACGGATTTCAGGAATTGAGCGGGATTCCAGTGGTTGTGTAAAAAGGTGAAGTTGAAACTGGCGTGCAGTTTGCCTGGTTCACAATACTTGGCAGCTCGTTTGGAGTCTGCCAAAAAGGTTTCGCCCACGGTGTAGCGCTCAGGATATTGATCGAGGGTGGCACGGATTTCACGCACAACACCATCCATTTCGGGGCGGTCGGCATCGTAAATGTGTTCCTGCTGGTCGAACGGCCGGATGCCGAATTTCTTGGGGTTATCGCGAAACTGGTCATCTTTAAAATATTCGTTGAAAACGTCCAGCCTGAAGCCGTCCACGCCGCGGTCGCACCAGAAACGGAAAGTATCCATCATTTCTTCGCGCACAGCCGGGTTGCGCCAGTTGAGATCGGGCTGCTGCGGGCAGAACATGTGGTAGTACCATTGGCCGGTCTTCTCGTCGAAATCCCAGCCTTTGCCGCCAAAGATTGCCTGCCAGTTGTTGGGGGGATACTGCTTTCCTTTGGGGTTTTCACGCCAAATATACCAGTCACGACGCGGGTTGTCTGTGGAACTGCGTGATTCCAAGAACCAGGGGTGCTGGTCTGAGGTATGGTTCATCACCATGTCAAGGACGATTTTGATATTTCGCTGGTGAGCTTCTTTCACCAAAACTTCAAAATCAGCCATGCTGCCGTATTTGGGGTCAATATCTTTGTAATCTGCCACGTCATAGCCAAAATCAACATCAGGCGACGGGTTGATCGGAGAGAGCCACAGAGCGTCCACGCCCAGGTCAGCCAGGTAATCCAGTTTCGAAGTGATGCCAGGCAGGTCGCCGATGCCATCTCCGTTGCTGTCAGCAAACGAGCGTGGATAGATTTGATAAATAACACCATCACGCCACCAAAGGAAATCTTCTGTCATGAAAAAAAACCTCCAAATTAATGATTCAATTTACGTGGTTGAAATCTTTCATTTTGCAATTCGCACCTGAAATATACACTTTGCGCAACTATCCAGGGACAATCTTGATCGAAATAACAGCCACAAAAGTCTGGATTCGATTATACTTTGAACTGAATAGTTACTGGCTGCCCTGTTGCATTATTAACCGTGGCATGTTAAGCCCTTGCTTTCCTGAATCCGCTATGATAAAATAATTATTGGTTCGGAAGTCAAGGAGATGTCAACACCGAAAAGTGGGTAGCCCCCACTTTTCTTATTATTCCAAATAAATAAGTTTTAGTTCAGGCGGAGAAAAAAATAGCATGAAGAACGAATTTACTCTCGCATTCAATGAAGTCCTTGAAGACAAGGGTCTGCCAAAAGAGATTATCCTCAAGGCACTCGAATCGGCCATGGTATCAGCCTACCGCCGTTCAGTAAATGCTTCTGCTCAACAAAATGTTGAGGCAGTGGTTGACACTGAAACCGGCAAGGTTACCATCTACGCCGAAAAAGAAGTGGTTGAGAGCGTAGAAAACGATATAACAGAGGTTTCTCTCGAAGACGCCCGCAAGGTCAACCCCGAAATTGAACTCGGCAGCCTGATCGTAGTAGAAACCACACCCACCGATTTCGGTCGTGTTGCCGCTCAAACCGCCCGCCAGGTGATTCAGCAGCGCATCCGCGACGCCGAACGGTCGGCGCAGATTCTATTCTATGAGAAACAACTGGGTGAAATTGTTAACGGCACAATTCAATCAGTAAACGGCACCGGTTTAACCGTCGGACTTGAAATGAAGACCGAAGCCAGCATGCCCCGCAAAGAAATGATCCCGGGCGAACGCTTCCACGTGCATGATCGTGTTCGTGCCCTGGTTTCTGAAGTCAAAGACAACCAGCGCGGACCGCAGATCATTTTGTCGCGTACTCACCGCAACTTCCTGCGCCGCCTGCTTGAGAATGAAGTGCCGGAAATTTTCCACGGGATTGTCGAGATTCGTTCCATCGCCAGAGAACCCGGTCAGCGCGCCAAAGTGGCTGTTTCTGCCACCCAACAGGGCATTGACCCGGTCGGTGCCTGTGTCGGCATCCGCGGTGTACGCATTCAAGCCATTGTTCGTGAACTGCACGATGAAAAAATTGACGTGATCGAGTGGAACCCTGATCCGGCTGTCTTTATTTCCAAAGCCATCAGCCCTGCCCGCGTCAGCGGCGTCTATTTAAATGAACAAAAAGTCGGCGGCGGCAAAACTGCCACCGTGGTGGTTTCTGAAGATCAACTCAGCCTGGCCATCGGCCGTGACGGACAAAATGCCCGCCTGGCTGCCAAGCTGACCAGCTGGCGAATTGACATCAAGAGCCTGTCTGAAGCAGCTTCAGATTCACTTGTCAAACTCAAAACCGAAGAAGCCTTCGCTGCGATGCGCGAGAACGAAAAAGAAAACATTGAGAAGATGGAAGAGTTCCTCGCCCGCAAAGCTGATGGCCGTCCTCTGACACCCGAAGAATACGATCTTATGGCTCGCTTCGTTGACCGCGTGGAACGCAAAGCTACCGCCAAAACCGAAGAGCAGAAACGTGCTGAAGAAAGCCAGTTCGAAGAATTTAAGAAGCTGGTTCCTGCCAACACCTTTACACTCAATATTCTTGACAGCGGTCTTCCTGAACATGTCGCATATATTTTGCAGGAAGCAGGTTTCGCAAGCCTGGGTGAATTAGCTGTGCAGATGAAACTTGAACCAGATAACATCCTGCGGCTGCAGGGCATCGGCCCGCGTGCCATGGTTAACATTGAAATGCTGATGACCCAACTGGATGAACAACTGGTTGCCGAACAGGAAGCCGCCAAATTGAAAGCCGCTGAACCTGTTGCTGAAGCTGTCGTCATTGAAGAAACTCCGGTTGTTGCCGAAGCAGCCGCCGTTGTTGAAGCTGTGACTGAAGAAACCGTAGTTGCTACCGTTGAAGAATCAGCAGCCACGCCGGTAACAGAAGTTGAACCTGAAGAAGAAATCTCTCTGGAAGAGATCTTCACACTTCGTCCTGAGGTCTTAGATACCTCCATTATTACTGAAGATGAAGAATCTGATGATTCTGACAAAGGCAAGAAGAAGAAAAAGAAAAGCAAACACGTGGTGGTTACATACGATCCCGACCGCGATATGACCATGGTTACCAAGAAACACAAACGCGGTGGAGCCGATTGGGATTTCGAAGAATAGTAGAGTGAGAAAGACAGGTGGCTAGAAAAGCGCAGAAACGAATTAAGCATGTCCCGCAGCGCACTTGCATAGGTTGCCGGAGCGTTCTCTCAAAAAGAGAATTAATCCGCATTGTGCGCACCCCGCAAGGGATTCTTGTTGATCCTACTGGCAGGGCTGATGGACGCGGCGCTTATCTGCACAACATGCGATCATGCTGGGAGCAAGCAATTAAAGGTTCAATCAGTCAGGCCTTGAAAGTCGAATTGACTGCAAGTGACAAAGCCAAACTGGAAGAGTTTATCAAGACTCTTCCAGACGGCGATGCCCTTCAAGGCAGCCAAACCGATGAGCAAGAACAAAAAGGAATGGCACAATGATCGGTTGATCTTAAAGTGACTTGCTCAGAGGTACCAAAAGAACAGGCTGATCATGTCAGGTGAACTATAAAACAGCCGTTCAAGGGGAAAACTTTTTGGAGGTGCATTATGAGCGAGACTACAAATAGCAAGACCATTGAATTTCCGGTGATCCTCACCGTTCGCGATCTGGCAGCGAAAATGTCAGCCAGTCCCATCCAGGTAATCAAAATATTAATGTCAAATGGCGTGATGGCCAATATCAATCAACAAATTGATTTTGATACGGCAGCCATCGTCGCTTCAGAGTTGGGTTTCGAAGCCGTGCAAGAAAAAGCTAAAGAAGAAGCGGTAGTTGAAGACACCAGTGAAGTGCCCTTATGGCGTCGTTTGATCATGGATGAAGATCCCAGCAAGCTGGTACGCCGTCCGGCAGTGGTCACCATTTTAGGTCACGTGGATCACGGTAAAACCACCCTTTTGGATGCCATCCGACACACTTCAGTTGCCAGTGGTGAAGCAGGCGGCATTACCCAGCATATCGGCGCTTACCAGGTGGAAAAGAAAGGCCGTCTGATAACATTTCTGGACACCCCCGGCCACGCAGCCTTTACCGCCATGCGCGCCCGCGGCGCACAGGGCGCGGATATTGTCATTCTGGTGGTGGCTGCCGATGATGGCGTGATGCCCCAGACCCGCGAAGCAATCGCACATGCCAAAGCCGCCCGGGTACCCATTATCGTAGCACTCAACAAAATTGACCGTCCAGACTCAAATCCTGATTTTGTCAAACATCAACTAGCTGAAGTCGGGTTAGTTCCAGATGAATGGGATGGCGACACAATGATCATCCCGGTATCGGCAAAACAGAAACAAGGTCTTGAAGACATTCTGGAAGCCATTCTGCTGGTTAGTGACAGCATTGATATCATGGCCAACCCCGAAGGTAAAGTCACCGGAACCGTGATCGAAGCTCAAATTGACAAGGCTCGCGGTGTGATCGCCACGCTTTTGGTACAAAATGGCACTCTAAAAGCAGGCGATACCGTACTTGCAGGTGAGACATGCGGCAAGATCCGCGCCATGTTTGACTATACTGGCAAAAAAGTTACCAAAGCCGGTCCATCCACACCAGTGCAGTTGCTCGGTTTTGCAGACGTTCCCCCCGCGGGCAATCTCTTCCAAGTTGTGCCTAATGAAAAAGAAGCCCGCGCCATTATTCAGGAAAGGTTGACCGAAAAGAGCCAGCAAGCAACCGGTTCTTCCAAAGCCACACTTGAACAATTATTTGAAAAATTCCAAGCCGGTGAAATTCGTGAACTTCCATTGATTGTTAAAGCCGACGTGCAAGGATCTATTGAACCCATCATCAATTCACTCAATGAGTTGAGTGGTGAAATAAAAATCAATGTAATTCACGCCGAGACGGGCAACATCAGCGAGAGCGATGTGATGCTCGCCACTGCCGCCAAAGCCATTGTGCTTGGTTTTAATGTGTCTGCCGACGGCGCTGCCCGTAACCTTGCAGAGCAGCACGGTGTCTCCATCCGCATTTATGAGATCATCTACCGTCTGATTGAAGACATTGAAAAAGCCTTGAAAGGCATGCTCGAACCTGAAGTAAAGGAAGTGCCCGTTGGACAAGCCCAGGTACGCGCCATCTTTAAGATCAACAAGGTCGGCACCATCGCAGGCTGCCGTGTGACCCAGGGTGAAGTCAGACGCAATACCCGCATCCGTGTGATGCGCAATGGCGAAAAGGTTTTTGATGGTGAAATATCCTCCCTCAAGCATGAAAAGGACGATGTAAAAGAAGTACGTCAGGGATTTGAATGCGGAATTTCATTAAAAGGGTATAATGACCTTAGCGAAGGTGACATACTCGAAAGCTACGTGATCGAAAAAACAAGTTAATTACGAGTCAGGAAGGATTTTTTATGCCCTCTCCGTTAAGACTTTCCCGCATCAATGACCGTTTCCAGCAGGAACTGGCCACCATGTTTGCGAGAAGTGAAGTTAGAGACCCTCGAGTTGCCGGAGTCACGGTGACTGATGTGAGCGTTGACCGCGAACTCTCCTACGCTGAAATCTATGTTTCAGCCGTGGAGGGTATTGTCAGGTCTAAAGAAGTGCTGGCTGGTTTAGAAAGCGCAACACCATTTATCCGCAAAACATTGTCAGACCGGATTGAGCTGCGCACCTTCCCTCGTTTACGTTTTCACTGGGATGTCACCCCCGAAAAAGCTGACCGGATTGAACAAATCATCGCTTCCATTCATGCTGAGGAAAACCACAAATAAACACAGGGCAAACCATGCAGGAAGAGATACGACAGGCAGTACAACAGGCACAAAGCATCGGGATTACGGCACACATCCGCCCGGATGGAGACGCAATTGGCTCTGTTCTGGGACTCGGGTTGGCGCTGCTTAATGCCGGCAAAACTGTTCAAATGGTGCTGCGTGATGGCGTATCCAACACTTTCAAGCATCTTCCCGGCAATGATCTGATCAGTCAAAAATTTAAAGAGGAGTGCGACATCTACATCGCTTTGGATGCCTCAGACCTCCCAAGACTTGGAGGGGTGTTGAACGGCCACAAAGCCGATATTTGCATCGACCACCATATCACCAACGAAAATTTCGCGAAAATAAATTACGTTCGTCCAGAGGCAGTGGCAACTTGTGCGATTCTGGCAGAGCTGATCCCCCAGATTGGCCTGACCATTGATCAACAGGTTGCCAGTGCTTTGTTATCCGGCATTCTCAGCGATTCCATCGGGTTTAGAACCTCGAATACGACTGCCGATTCTCTGAGAATTGCTGCTGATCTGATGGACAAAGGCGCCAACATCAACGAACTCTATAACAAAGCTCTTATAAGCCGCCCATTCGAAGCTGCCAAATATTGGGGGTTTGCACTGAAAAAAATGGAACGCTCTGACGGGCTGGTTTGGACCTCGCTAACGTTAGAAGACCGCAAGAACGCTGCCTATCCGGGCAACGATGATGCCGATCTGACCAACATCCTGTCGAGCATCGAAGCCATGGATGTAGCGGTCTTGTTTGTTGAACAAAAGGCAGATCTGGTAAAGGTAAGCTGGCGTGCCAGGCCAGGATTGGATATTTCGAACATTGCACATTCATTAGGCGGCGGCGGTCACCCGGCGGCTGCTGGTGTAGAATGCGCCGGAACATTATCGGAAGTACAAGAAAAAGTATTAAAGATTACTGCTGAATATTTAAAAATAGAAAAGGAAAAGCCATTGGAAAAGGTCGGGTAATCCAGATGGAGGGAAAAATGAGTATCGACAATCATGATCAATTTGATGTAAAGAATGCGATTTCAGGTGTTTTAGTGGTGGACAAGCCTACCGGGATGACTTCTCATGATGTCGTTCAAGCTATCCGCCGCGGAACCAATATTCGCCGCGCCGGTCACACCGGCACGCTCGATCCGCGAGCTTCAGGCGTATTGGTCGTTTTATTGGGACCTGCTGTTAGACTGAGTGAATATGTGTCAGCATCAGATAAACGTTACCAGGCTGTGATCATGCTGGGAACGACCACCGACACTTTTGACGCCGATGGAAAGACCACTTCTTCTGCCCCGGTGAATGTTAGCGAAGAAGAATTTAACACTGAACTTCAAAAATTTGTCGGCCGCATCGAACAAGTGCCCCCGCCCTACTCAGCCATCAAGGTCAACGGACGCAAAGCCTATGACATGGCTCGCAACGGTGAAGAGGTGGAGCTTGCTCCCCGCATCATTGATGTGTACAGCCTTGAACTTCTAGAATGGGCTCCGCCTGAAGTCGTGATAGATGTAAACTGCTCTTCGGGCACATACGTCCGCTCACTGGCTCATGACCTGGGTGAACGCCTGGGATGCGGTGCCACCCTGACCGGACTGCGCCGCACCAAAAATGGCCGCTTCACACTCAGAGACGCTGTTCCACTGCGTAAGCTTAATGAAGCCTTTATTGACGGCTCGTGGTATCAATATCTCATCCCGGCTGCTGAAGCGTTGTCAGACTGGCCTGCCATCGAACTGGATCAGGCACAAATGGATGCCATTCGTCACGGGCACCGCATCACTGCAGCTGAGGATGCCGGGTCAAAAGCCTGCGGCGTCAGCCAGCAGGGAGAATTGGTTGCTTTGCTCGTCCTTGATGAGCTCGAAGACGGAACCAAGGAATGGCAACCCAAGAAAGTGTTCTTCTCATAAAACTCAAATCCCGGCTTTCGCCGGGATTTACTATTATCAACATTATTTAATCATATAATAGAGGGATGAACATTACACCAGACATCAACACAAAACCACTTAAGCATTCTTGGGTGACCATCGGTTCATTTGACGGGGTACATTTAGGTCATCAGACATTGATCAAATCACTGGTTGAAAAAGCCCATGCCTGCGGTGATCCGGCGGTGGTAGTCACATTTTGGCCCCATCCGGCTGTTTTTTTCAATCGAGCGCCAAAAGCTTACACCCTAACCTCGCCTGAGGAACGCAAAGAACTGATCAGGGCACAGGGTGCAGATGACGTTCTCGTTTTGGATTTCAATCAGGCGCTCGCCAATTTGACCGCCTCGCAATTTATGCAGAGGATAAAAAGCCTTCTCGACATGAAAGTCTTAATGGTCGGTCCCAACTTCGCGTTGGGAAAAGGGCGCGAGGGAACAGTAGATCAACTTTCGATAATTGGTGCGCAGTTGGAAGTAAAGGTTGAGGTGATCCATCCGGTAACATTCACTCAGGGGATGGTGTCTTCCAGCCAGATCAGAGCTGATCTGAACGAATATCGAGTACGAGAAGCCAGCCAAAAACTTGGCCGCCCATATCGATTAACCGGGCAGGTCGTCCACGGCGAACACCGCGGTACCGGGCTTGGCTTCCCCACCGCCAATCTGGAATACTTACCAGACCGCCTGATTCCGGCAAAAGGAGTTTACGCCACCCGCGCCATTGTTAACGGAAGAACCTACGCATCAGTCACAAACATCGGCGTCAGACCAACTTTTGATAATCCCCTTCCGATTCCACGTGTAGAACCACATCTGTTGGATATGCAGGACCAGCTATATCAACAACAATTAACCCTGGAATTTATCGATTTTCTACGAGGCGAAAAGAAATTCGAAACCCCGCAAGAATTGATCGCTCAGATTCAAAGAGACGTTGATCAGACTCGCCAGATATTCTTAAGCGAGCTTGGAAGCAAAGGCTGAAAGCAATATAATAAATTGCAGGAGGATACTGCCATGATTCCAGATCAAGAAATCATCATCCGACTAGGAATAGCCGCCATTTTGGGGATGCTGGTAGGCTTTGAACGAGAACGTCAGAATCAACCAGCCGGTTTGCGCACACACACCATTCTGGCAATCGGCGCCTGCCTTGCCATGACCATTTCCATCAATATGGCTTTTCAATTTATGCCCAAAATCACCGGCAGCGACCCAGCCCGCATGGCAGCCCAGGTTATCTCAGGCATTGGTTTTCTGGGAGCCGGAGCTATTCTTCGTTATGGAACGAATGTCAAGGGGTTAACCACCGCTACCTCATTATGGACGATTGCCATTGTAGGGCTCGCGATTGGTGCAGGTCATTACGTTGCCGGATTGGCTACCACCACGATGTTGTTAATCATACTGGTAGTATTAAATGTCCTGGAAAAGAGATTAATCATCGTTTATGAAACGATCACAGTATCCGTGACCGCTGAAAACAACGATAAACTGGTAGATGATTTGCTGGATATGTTTAGAAAGCTAAAAAAGAAGGTTCTTTCTGTCAGCCTCGAAAGTGATCTGAAACAAAATTTACAAACTGCGACAATGGTGATTAAAACTATTGAAAGAGACCCCATGAATGACATCCGCGATGGGCTCAATACCATTGCCGGGGTAACAACTTATCGATTGAACTGATCGATCATCACACACAGGGCGGCAATCCGCCCTGTTTTGTTATTAATTTTCAAACAATTTTCGGGTTGATGGTTGAGATAATTTTAAGAAAGAAACCACCCCAAGGATACCACCGAAAATCGGGAAAGCAAATGCGACAATACTCATCACCTTGCAAAAGAAAAAGTGCCTCTTCTTCAGAATAAAAATTCCGGCAAGCATCATACACACAGCAAAAATCAACAAAAAGACGATCACCAACACCATTCCTCCAAAACGCGGAAGACCCGAGGGTGTTAGTGTAAATGTTTGACCATTTCCAAGGGGTATATTCAGGATTCCGCTGGAAACTGGTTCATACATCTGATAGTTCGCCTCCATCGAAATGCCGACAATCAAATAGATCAATGGAAAAAAGATGCAAGCCAGCGAAATAATCGCGACCACAAAATGGAAAATGGATAATGGTAACAGAGAATTAGTGTTCTTGTCGTTCATGCATCCTCAGGAAAATTGATTTTCAATAATTATTAATTGTACCCATGATTCTCAATTCTTTGTATGAAAATAGTTGGAAGGGAGAACAATTCTTCTGATTGCCAAAATGACTAAATCAAATCGCGGATAAATATGCTACATTAATTACATATCGGGAAACATTCTTCCACCGCCCAAACAGAGCTCTTACTCTGTTTCATCCAGAATTCCATCGATAACAATCAAAAAAGGGTCTTGTATTTCAATACCACACCTTGCTCCAGATCTTGTGGAAGAAAGGAAATCCTTTGAAAAAGGACTTTTATAAGGTATTTGCTCTGCTTTTCATTTTGATTGTGATGTTAGCATGCAAGATCAACCTTCCATCCAAAAAAACAGAAACAGTGCCCCCAACTGAAAGTGAAGTTCTGCCCACTTCTACAAAGACAGCTATTCAAAAATCCATAACGCCTGAACCAGATACACCAGAACCTCTCAAGAATCTGGTTTTTGGGGATGAGAGTTCTGATGTTCTGCTCGTCGAAGAAAAGCTCAGGTCTCTTGGATATGCCGAAGTAGGTCTGGTTGATGGCGTATTCGACCGTCAGACTGAAGCAGCTCTGAATCATTTTCTCTTGATGAGCAACTTGCCCATCACTGGGCAGATTGATGAAATGATCTGGGATGCATTGATGAGCCCGGACGCGGCACCATATTATTATCCGCCTGCTTTTCCGGGGAAAATCCCCAGCGTTGATGACCGTCTGCCGATCTGTGATGATCACGCTTTGCAAGACCGCCTGGCTGTACTTGAATACATCATGCCCGGTTCTCAAGAGTGGTCAATTGGCTCTTTTGGATCTGAAACCCGAGATGCGTTGATTGAATTTCAAAATGACACCATGCCTGAAGCGGATGGCGTTGCGGATCTCGATGCCTGGCAGATTCTTTTCAGCCCTATTCCTCATTGGACCTTTGGAGGAGCGGCGGTGAAAGTTCACAGATGGCCGACTTTTCTTTACCCAGCCGAACAGGATGTAGTTGCCCAGGTTTGGGATGGCAGCCGGTTGTGGCTGGCAGTCAGCAGAGGGTCGAGCATCTATGAGAATTTCTTGATCCGCATTGATCCAGGGGCACACCCTGCAGAAGCTGTGATGGTGATTAGAACCCGAGATTGCGAAACCCAGTATGCCGCCATCACCAATATGGCATTTGCCGGTGGCAAAATATGGCTGCTTTACGACAGCGATGAAAACGGCAACCCTGAACCCTTGCTTCAAAGTGTGGACCCGGCTGCCGGAATCTTCAATAAACCATTCCGATTTGCAGATTGCCCTGACGGCTACTGCGTTCCGGCAAGCGCGATGGGAGCTTCAAACAACCAACTTTGGGTTGCCGGCGGTGACCGGGCGTATTCCATTGATGCAACCTCTGGTAAAGTGCTCGCCTCAAGACCGATTGGCTTTGTAGGAACCGGCAAGATGGTCTATGATGGGCAATGTTTCTGGTATCAGGGTGAGGCAATGGTCACATCTTTCAATCCACTCGGCGGAAAATGCCGATCATCCAATGAAGACCTTGCACTTTATTATGGACAGCCCGAAACAAACGGCGAACTGGTTTGGGTTATTAATTATGACGGCACGATCTCACAACACAATTTAGACACCGGGGTAACTATATCGGTAGGCACACCCCTTTACAGCCCTGCGGTCATGACTTTTGGAAACGGACTCTTATGGATCGCTGATAATGCGGAGAATAAAGTAATCGGCTATTCACCTGAAAACAACAGCTTTGGTGAAGCAATCCAACTACAAGGTGAATCACCTGATCATCTCTTAATCGAATCAGGCAACTTATGGGTTCATTTTTCAGGCAGCGGGATTGTTGAAGAAATTGACATTAAAGATTATCAAACATCCACCTCTGGGTATACAGCAACACCCAGCCCTACTCAGCCAGTTTTAACACGAACGCTTTCTCTAAAAACCCCAAATATGGAAGGGGAAGATATTCGTTTACTTCAAGAAGCTTTGCAGACGCTTTCTTATTATGAGTTTGGAGTTGTGGATGGTGTTTTTGGATCATTAACCGATGAAGCCGTTCGACAATTTCAAAGCGATCACGGTCTTGTCGTGGATGGGGTTGTCGGACCAATAACATGGAAGGAGTTGTTTCAATAAATAAATCTATTCAGTAGTTGCCCGTTTTTATTCAAGAAGCTTTCCTTTAGTGATGATGAGGAGAAAAAATGAAAAAACGAACTGCTTTTTCAATTTTAGTTGTCGTACTTGTTTTCATCTCCATGGCTTGTAGTATCGGGGACAAGAAAACGCCTCCTCTGGGCGAGGAATATCGAAGTGAAAGTGGAGGATTTTTACTCCAGAAAATCAACGGCTATAATTTCGAAGACTCATTGGGAATTGTAAATATGACTTCACCCGATGGCACGGTGGATATGGGACCAGGAGTGATGGTTTTTGGCGGTTTGATGGAAACCGAAACAAGTAACGAAGATCTTCTAGAAACCATGAAAACACAGAATTCCACCATTGAAGTCGGAAAGTCTCAGACAAGGAAAGTGGGCGGGGTTAAGGGCTTATACGCCCCATTATCCGGAGAGTATAACGGAATCGAGGTCAAAGGGGCGTTATATGTAGCAATGTATACGCCATATCAAGAGTTCGTTGCCCTGGCTTTAGGTCCCAAAGAAGAGTGGAAGGAATTGGATAAACTTTTTGATGCGCTTCTTGATTCAGTGCAGTTCTTTGATGCCACTGAAGAGATCGCCTCGTCTTACTCGGGGGGTGAAGAAGTTAACTATAGTGATGAACCCCAACTCATCTATCAATGGGCAATTGAAGCCTACGCAGAAACAGAATATACCCCAACTGATTGGTCTGCATCCCAGGCAACTGGAGCTCCCGACGTGGATGTCTGTCAGGATGATGCCAGAGCCTGGGCGTCGGCTTACGCAGACGGGCAGGATTCAATTGAATTGATCTATGAAATTCCGGTTAATCCGATTGAGATTAACATCTATCAATCCTTCAACCCGTCACAGGTGGTTGAGGTGGATATCATTGACATTGAAGGCACAACCTGGATTGCCTGGACTGGCGAGCCTGAAGTGGTTGATAGCTGCCCCGATTTGATGACGATCTCAATCGAACTGGATGAGCCTCTTTACATAAATCGAGTTGTTGTTTACGTTGACCAATCCGTTCTGGGAATCGGCTATACCGAAATTGATGCGGTTGAACTGGTCGGATACACATCTGGCGGAGAAACACAAGCTACTACTGGTTTTGAGTCGAATGATGAACCACAAATTCCTGAAGTTCAGGATGACTTGCCTGTTCCGCATAATTACTCTGGATGGATGGCAGGACCGGTATATCAAGGCTGGGTAAACATTATTATCAATGAGACCCGGGTCGAAGACCTGGATGAAATTATGACCATCACCGGCAAAAGAAGCACTGAAAATTGGAAACCTCGTGCTGACCATGCAGATACATTTATTTATGATATGGGACCCGAAGGGATGAAAGGGTATATCAGTGTCACCACTGAAGGCATTGTTTATAAGAAAAGCCTGACCCCAACCGCCTACCCTGATGATTATGCATTAGCAACGGTAAACCAACAAATCTACGCAGAACTAGACGCCATATACAAACGTGATTATGTCATTCCGTATGCAGTAATGGCTAACATGCTTGAATCTCCAGGGCTACTGAGAGAACAATACCATCGGCCTGATGATGACACGATGGTTGCAATCTATGAATGGCTGGCAGCAAATGGAGATAGAATCAGCGGCGCATTTTATAACGGCAAGTTAACTGGCATGGCAGGATTGGCTTATATTCCGGCAGAATAACGCATTTCAAAGAAAATAAAAGAAATCCGTTCACAAGAACGGATTTCTTTTATTAATACGAAGAATTTTGAAGAAATATATTAGTGAGTTTCTGCGAAGATGTATTTCGCAGTCGCAAAACCCAATGTCACCTGATCACCCAATACATCGAGGGTAACCGTTTGATTGAAAGGTAGAACTTCTCGAACTGTGACAGGCTGCCCAGGTTCAATATGCTTTTCTTCAAGAAAAGCCAATAAATCAGGCATATCCTCTGCGAGCTCGTGGATACGTCGAATGATCACTTGATTGCCTGGGGTTAACCCGGTTAAAGGAACCCAAGCGGATACCGCGTCTTCGTTTCCGGGAAGCGGATTGCCGTGAGGACAGGTCATCGGTTGTTTCAAATCAGCCATCAAAGCCTGCTCAACCTCATCAGAAATGGTATGTTCGAATCCGTGTGCTTCGTTGTGAACTTTTGACCATGACAGCATTCGAATCAACATCCATTCAGCCAGCATGTGTTTGCGCATGACCTTGCTTGCCATTTCGGTACCATGTGATGTTAAATGAGGACAATGGTTTACATCCATGGTGATTAATCCATCTCTCACCATTCGTTTGAGTGTATTGGTAACTGTTGGCGTGGAAACACCCAATAATTCAGCCAGGCGTGTTCCAGTGACAGTTTCGCCATCCCGTTCTGAAATAAACAGAATCCCTAAATAATCTTCGATTGTGGAACTAATTTTTTCACCCATATCGCTCTCAATCAATGATTTATGTCACTCTGGACAAAACACTTTGAATCAGGTTATACTAATCTAGAAGTTAGTATATACTAATTGCGATGGTTTCGTCAAGAAGCTGTCATTTTTAAGAAGGAAACCATGAGACATTTTATATCTAATTCCATTATTCCGTTATCAGAAATTAGAAAAGGCGAAAAAGGTACGCTAGAACTAATGCAGACCCACATGGGGCTTTCAAACCGGTTATTTGCATTGGGGTTAACACCAGGCGTAACAGTAGAAATGATTCAAAATTATGGCAGAGGTCCGCTAATCGTGAACGTGCGCGGTACGCATGTGGCACTCAGCCGGGGAATGGCTCGACACTTGTTCATTAAAAAAGAGGAAGTCAATGAGCAATAATTGCCATTCCACCGACGTTTACACCATTACACATACCGCTCCAAAGGGAACCCCTCTGATCGCATTGGCAGGTCAACCGAATGTAGGAAAATCAACAATATTTAACTTATTAACCGGGCTCAACCAACACGTCGGCAATTGGCCAGGTAAAACAGTTGAAAGAAAAGAAGGCCGTTTTAAATATAATGACAAGGAGTTTCGCCTTGTAGATTTGCCCGGCACGTACAGCTTGACTGCCAACTCGCCTGAAGAAATCATCACGCGTGATTTTATTCTCAAAGATAAACCAGACCTTGTCGTTGCATTGGTAAATGCATCCAATCTTGAACGATCACTTTATCTGGTGGCAGAACTGATCACCTTGAAAACCCCGATGGTTGTGGTGTTAAACATGATGGATGTAGCCTGCCAGGAAGGGTTGGTGATCGAACCACATGTACTGGAAGCAGCTTTGGGTTTGCCGGTAATTGCGCTGACTGCCACTCACTCATCCAGTGCCCTTCAACTTGTTGAGACGATAACTGAATTATCCAGCCAGGATGTTGAGCAGACTCCACGGCTTCCAGAAATTCGCCAAGACCATCAACAGGTGCTTGAAAGAATTGAAGAGCTCATTCACGGCAAAACCCCGGCGGATTATCCTGAATCGTGGATCGCGTTGAAATTATTAGAAGGTGATGCCGAAATCACCCAAAAAATGGAAGCACTTGTTGTGGAAGAAGAATGGCATCAAATTCAGGATTTATTAAAAGACCACGATGATGCCATGCTTGCCATCGCCTCAGGACGGTATGACTGGATCGGCCGACTTACCAGGGCGGCAGTATCTCAACCCCGATTGGGTCAAGTCAGTCTGACTGACCGGCTTGATCGTTGGGCAGCTCATCCGGTTGGAGGGTTGGTCATTTTAGCAGCCATCCTTGGACTGGTATTTTGGCTCACATTTGCGGTTGGATCACCGCTACAAGAATGGATGGACAACGCCCTGATCTCACCCTTTGCAGGTCTGGTAAGCGGATGGATGACTAACGCTGCCCCCTGGCTGCAAAGCCTGGTTGTAGAAGGTATCATTGGTGGTGTGGGATCAGTGCTCACGTTTCTACCTATTTTGGTGATCTTTTTCGCCGCATTTGGCTTTTTGGAAGACGTAGGATACATGGCGAGAGCTGCCTATGTGATGGATAACTTCATGCACTGGATGGGTCTTCATGGGAAATCCTTCCTGCCCTTGTTCCTCGGTTTTGGCTGCAACGTGCCAGCTGTGATCGGCGCAAGAGTCATTGATTCTCATAAATCACGATTACTCACCATCATTTTAGCGCCCTTTGTGCCCTGTACCGCGCGGCTGGCTGTGTTGGCTTTTCTGGCGCCAGCCTTCTTTGGAAAACAGGCTATCTGGGTGATCTGGGGTCTTGTTTTCTTGTCGCTCTTTTTACTTGTGCTGCTGGGTGTGATTCTCAACAGGGTTTTGTTCAAAGGGAAACGTTCCGCATTAATTATGGAAATGCCTCTCTATCACATCCCCAACTGGCGCACCATCGGCCTTCTGGTCTGGGAGCGATCACTATCTTTTATTAAGAAAGCCGGAACCATTATTCTGGTGATTTCTGTGGTCGTCTGGGCGCTTTCAATGCTGCCCAATGGCAACCTGGAAAACAGCGTACTTGCCTGGATGGGCAAAGCTGTTGAACCCATTGGCAGATGGATGGGCATGGACTGGAAATTGAATGTAGCGCTGCTCACCAGTTTCATCGCCAAAGAAAACGCCATCGCCACCCTGGGAATTCTCTTCGGTGGTGTTGAAGAAACGAGCCTGGCTCAATCTCTGGCTGCCATCTATTCACCCGCCACAGCATTGGGGTTTTTAACAGTGTCTTTGCTCTTTATCCCCTGTGTGGCAACCATTGCAGTAATCAAACAGGAAACCAATTCGTGGAAATGGACCATACTCAACGTGGTGATGATGCTTGTGGTTTCGATTGGTATGGCAACGGCAGTCTTTCACATCGCTTCAGCCATGGGATTATAAGAATGCTACATCAATTGCTTACCGAAATTCAGAACGGAGAAACCACCTCGCCTGTATTGTTGGCAAAAAAACTAGGTACAACCTCTGTCATGGTGCAGGCAATGCTTGAAACACTCGAACGCCAGGGCTTTTTGCAGGCGATCGTTCCGCAATGCGACCCTAAGAAACCCTGCGAGTCTTGCAGTCTGGCAAGTCTGTGCAGTTCAAGATCCGGTTCAATCGCAAAAATTTATCTGGAAAAAGAAAAGGAAGAATTGCCCCTTTAACCAACCCAAAACCCTTGACAGGTTCTCAAAACTGCATATAATCAGACCAATTAAATAAAAAAAGGCTGTGACGAGGACGAGTACTCCTCACAAGGGTGTTTCAGAGAGCAGGTGCAAGTGGTGTGAGCCTGTACATACCGTGAAGACGAATGGACCTCTGAGCCGCAGGGAGAACGCGAAAGCAAGTAACCCGAGCCGGGAGTGCCGCCGTTACCAGGGCTACGAGTATAAGCAGAACCCTCTGCCGTACTCAAAACGAGTGAAGCTGGCTTTTCCAATCTCCGGGCGCAATACTCCGGAGATTTTTTTATAAAGGCGGGAAACAGCTTAACCGGGGTGGCACCGCGGATGTTAAACGTCCGTCCCCTTTGTGGGACGGCGTTTTTTATTTCCGTCCCTGAGTGAAAAAATCTAATTTGAACGATTTATAAAGGAGAAGCCATGGAAGAACAAACGAAATACCTATTGAACGACAGTGACATCCCGCACCAGTGGTACAACATCAACGCCGACTCACCCGTAAAGCCTGAAGCCGTGCTCAACCCGATGACCAACGAACCGGTCACGCCTGATTTCCTTTCTGTTCTCTTCCCGATGGGGTTGATTGAGCAGGAAGTCAGCATGGACCGCTACATTGATATTCCAGATGAAGTGCGTGAAGCTTACAAGTTATATCGCCCCACCCCGCTCATCCGCGCCCGCCGACTTGAAAAAGCGCTCGGCACTCCGGCTCATATCTATTTTAAGTATGAAGGCGCATCTCCTTCAGGCAGCCACAAGACCAACACCGCCATTGCCCAAGCCTACTACAACAAGATCGCTGGCACCAAAGCCATGACCACAGAAACCGGCGCCGGCCAATGGGGATCAGCCCTCTCAATGGCTTGCCGCTTCTATAATATGCCTCTTGAAGTTTATATGGTGCGCGTCTCTTACGATCAGAAGCCGTATCGCCGCTTTTTGATGGAGACCTTCGGAGCTGAGGTTTATGCCAGCCCATCTGATAACACGAATTACGGCCGCAAGCTGCTTGCTGAAGACCCGAACAACCCCGGCTCGCTTGGTATTGCCATTTCTGAGGCGGTTGAAGTTGCGGCTGCCTCAGGCGGCGTCAAGAAGTACGGTCTCGGTTCGGTTCTGCACCATGTGCTGCTGCATCAGTCGGTGATTGGCGAAGAAGCCCTCAAACAGATGGACCTGGCTGGCGAGTACCCGGATGTTGTGATCGGCTGCGTGGGCGGCGGATCCAACTTCGCGGGAATCGCCTTCCCCTTCCTGCGCGAGAACCTCAAGAATGGGCAGCGCACACGCCTGCTGGCTGTTGAACCGGATGCCACCCCCTCGCTCACCCGCGGGCTTTACGCCTTCGATTACGGTGACACCGCTTGCACAGCACCCATCTGCAAGATGTACACGCTTGGGTCAGATTTCATGCCAGCCTCCATCCATGCCGGCGGTCTACGCTATCACGGCATGGCACCGACTTTATCCGCGTTGTATAACAAGGGATTAATTGAAGCCGTTTCAGTTGCCCAAACCAGGGTTTTTGAAGCCGCGGCACTCTTCGCCCACAATGAAGGCATTTTACCTGCCCCTGAATCTGCGCACGCTATCCGCACAGCCATTGATGAGGCGCTTGAAGCCAAGAAGACTGGTGAAAAGAAGGTCATCCTCTTTAACCTTTCAGGACACGGACACTTCGATTTAACCTCTTATAACAAATACAACATGGGTGAACTTGAAGATTACAACCTGCCTGATGAAACGATCAATAACATCCGCCAGCACATTCCGGCGATCAAAGAAAACGCGCTGGTCTGATTCAAGCACAGATTCATCCTTCTTCTCTCCTCTGCAAACAAAAAGCACCCTTCGGGGTGCTTTTTGTTTCAATGGTTGTAATTCAATTATTTTCGGCTATGATAAATAGCATGAAGCAACTGAACATGCTTGCTTATTTGGAATCAACGGGGGAAGAGCAGCAGAACCTTCCCTTCAACAGATATGCCCCACCCTGCCCTCCCGGGATTGTAACAAAATGGCTGGCGCAGCATGCCCAACCGGGCGCAAAGATCCTGGAACCCATCGGGGCTTCACCAGCAGCCATCCTTGAAATGGCTGAAGCCGGGTATCAGGTTTTGACAGCGGTAAACAACCCGGTCACTGCCTTTGAGTTAACGCTAATGGCACTTGCCCCGGCTCAATCAGAACTGCAGTCGGTGTTTGGTGAACTTTCGATTCAACGAAAAGGAGAAGAACGGCTTGCCGCACATTTGCTGAATGTATATGGCACACGCTGTTCTTCTTGCGGAAAAGAAATTTCAGCCGATTATTTGAAATGGCGCAGGTCTGAAGAAACGCCCTTCCTCAAGGGTTATCATTGCCCCGCCTGCGGAGATGAAGGAGAGCGACCCTGTTCGGATGCTGATTATGAAAAACTGACCGTTCTGAAACGGTCTGATCCGCTGCACCGGGCACGAGCCATTGAACGTGTGCCCGGCGGCACCCGTGAATCACGTCAAAACCTTGAAGAGTTATTGAAAATCTATCCCCCCCGGCAGTTGTATGTGCTTTCGACATTGATCAACAAACTGGAGGGGATGAACCTGCCGCCGCAGCGGCGCATGCTTATGGAAGCCCTGATTTTGTCGGGACTGGATGCCGGGCATATCCTTTGGCCGGCTGACCCTGGCGCCGACAGACCCCGCGGCGTAACGATCCCTGCTGAGTATATAGAAAAAAATGTATGGAAATCACTTGAACACGCCATACAAACCTGGGGAAATCGCAACGATAAAATTCCGCTTACCTTCTGGCCTGAACAACCCAAATCCGCGGGTATTTGCCTCTATCCGGGGAGGATGCGTGATCTTTATCAGCAAAAGCCGCCTTTTATGGCAGACCAAAGTGTATGCGTACTGCCTCGCCCCAACCAGGTTTTTTGGACACTTTCCATTTTATGGTCTGCCTGGCTGTGGGGAAAAGAGAACGCCGCCAATTTAAAGAACGTTCTCGAACGGCAACGTTTTGACTGGTACTGGCATGCCAATGCCCTGCAATCAGCCCTTGCACCTGCCGCCCGGATGGCAGCCCCCGCAAGCAGCCTGTTCGCAATCATCTCTCAGCCTGTACCGGGGTTTATTGCAGCGGTCTTTGAAGCCTGTTCTGCCAGCAGCCTGCAGTGTTCAGGCATCACTTACAAAGATGAAACCTCTCTCATTCAAACGGAATGGAACCTTCTGTCCTCCGGTTTTGAAACTAAAAAGGCTAATTATCAGAAGATCATCCATGAAGCCATCCGTGACTGCCTCAATCAAAATGGCGAGCCATGTCGTTATCTTAAACTCTATACCTGCGCGATCGCCGCTCTTGCCGAAAACAATGCTCTGCCATCCACGATTCAGCAGATGACCTATGACGCTGTGGGAGTGATTCACAACGAAATCGCCAAAGTTTTTACTGATCGAAAATTTCTCAGGAGGCTTGAAGCCAGCGCCCAAGATCTTGACAGTGGTTTTTGGTGGCTTGCTCAACCCGAAGGCTGCCAGGTGGCGCTGGCAGACCGGGTTGAGACTGAAGTGGTCAGCCTTCTGCAAAAAGAACCGCAGATCAATTCTGTTCAGCTTCGTCAAGCAATCAATACGCGTTTCATGGGATATCTGACCCCACCGGATGATATTTTGCATGAGTGTATGCAGTCTTATGCGGACTATGATCAAACCGAGCAGAAATGGACCCTCAAGAAGAATGAAACCGTAAGCCGAAGAAGAAACGACCTGGCGGAGATCTGCTTGGCGCTTGCCGAGATCGCCGGAAAAATTGGTTTTCAGACAGATGGCGAAAATCCGATATTGTGGTCGGTTGGAGAGCCGATAGACCAGCCTGTGTACCGGATTTTTCTTTCCGCGTCGGCTTTATTGTCACGGTTCATCAATCAGGACGAAAACCTGGAAACTGAGACGGTGTTTCTCTTCCCGGGCAGCCGGTCTGGATTGCTGCGCTATAAAATGGACCGCGACCCGTGGTTAAGAGAAAGAATTCCCCCAAACTGGCATTTTGTAAAATATCGCACCCTTCGTGAGTTGGTGCGGCGCAAGGACCTGAGTAAAGACATCTGGGATCTTTTTATTGATTCAGACCCCATCAGTCTTGAAGACGCTACTCAATTGTCAATTTTTCTGTGAACTATCGAATTTGTTTAAAGTTGATTAAAACCAGGTTTTTATCGCAGGTTTCAAGAGTGTCAAAATAGACCGGGGCAGACAGGGGCAATCCAGCCTGATCTACCAATTGAATGGAGAGCAGCCCCGTTGAAGCCAGCGGTTCTGTGCCCAGCTGGAATTCATAACCCGACTCGCCATATTCCGTATGAGTGCCTGAAATAGTCTGAGTACTGATGGTTTTGCCATTATAGAGCCCTTTTAAGACAATCCCAATGTTGATCAAAGGCTTGCTCTGCATGTCAACCACCAGCCCTGCCACTCCCTGCCAGGTACAGCCGGTGCCCTTTTTGAAAACCTCGCTTTTTAACGCAGTGGGCGCACCTTGAAGAGCAAAGGTGTAGTTTTGATCATCCGAAGAAGTATCTGGGTTTGTAGAAACCACAGCAACGGTGGCGCTTGGTTCAGGCGTGTCGGTAACTGGAACGGTCTGCGGGGTCTCGGTGGAAGGCGTGGTTGGCGTCCAGGTGGCGGGCATCGTCACCGGTGTCTGGGTAGCAGTCGGGTAGACCACCAACGCCGGCATGGTTGGCGGCGGAAAAGGATTAATCGAGGCAGCCGGATTCGCGAAAATGATAAGCAGCCCGGCAACCAAGGCGAGTGTGGCAAGGATGGTACAAATGGTCAGAAAGTTCCAGAAACCGTCAGCGCTGCGGCGGCGTTTGCGACGTTTTTGTTTTCTTGCCAGCTCATAGTGCTCTGAGTAATCCATTGTGATGCTCCGCTAATTGATCAATTTTTTACACGAGGATTTCAATGGTACTGACAGCCCGGCTGTCTTCAAGCCATTTGGTCAGTGCGGCTTCCTGAAGGATTCGCCGTCCATCTGTAGATAATATATGCTGCGGGTCACGATCAATTACGTAAATGATGTGATAACCAAGATCGCTCTGAATAACCGCCGAATATTCTCCCGGCTGGAGTGCAAAGGCAGCGGCGTCCACGGCAGGTTGGGTCAGGGTTCCTGCAGCAAACCAACCAATATCTCCGCCA
This sequence comes from uncultured Anaerolinea sp., assembly GCA_964468875.1. Lineage (GTDB taxonomy): Bacteria > Chloroflexota > Anaerolineae > Anaerolineales > Anaerolineaceae > UBA6107. The sequence goes on from CAYXWV010000005.1 coordinate 81,315, forward strand.
GATACGCGATCATACAATAAAGCAAGGTCTGCAAATTTCATGCCATCTTGAAGCTTTTGATAGGCATCATTGGCATTCGCTTCATCCTGGGTAAGAATCTGAAGGGCGTGAATTTGTTCGGCAGTGGTAGGTACAGCGTTAATGATCTGGTCACGCTGCCAGGCTGCCAGAATCTCGCGCCGTAAAGCCTCGCGGAATGAGGCATCGGTATATCCATAGGTCGCCTGCCAGGCTGCCAGTTTGTCAGCATCGCCAACCTCGGTGATCAGCTTGTCAATGCGCGCCTGAAGGGCGGCATCATCCACACTGAAGCCGGATTGCACGGCTGCCTGAGCCAGTAAGAGTTGATCCACGTAGTTTTGAACCACGCGGTTTTTTTGTTCTTCAGGGGTGGTAGGTTGGTTTAGTTCAGTTTCAGCTTGGACGAGCCTTGCGAGTTCAGCTTGGTAATCGGTCAAAAGAATCCCCTCGCCGTTGACACGCAACGCCATAGGTTCGGATGTAGGTGTAGGAGGCAGGGTGGCTGTCGGCGTCTCTGTCGATGCGAGGGTGGGCGTCGCCTTATTGCAAGCAGCCAACAGGAATAACAATATCAAAATGGGAAAAAGGTATCTCTTCATTCGTAAGATTATACTCTATCCAAAAAACACCGGGAATCAGATTTTTTGATTCCCGGGATGGCTGGTATTGAATTAGAAACAATCAGTTCAAATTCGTTTATCAGAAGACCGCTTCCTCATTTTGGAAACGAAATGAATGACAAGCAATCCGATGATCCAAATGGGAACCATGATCAATAAACTGGGAATCAATTTATTCAGATAAGTGGATTTGGAAAACTGCCCGCTTGCCCAATACAACCAACGGCTTTCAAGATATTCTCTTAATTGGCTTCCACCTGGCGAGTTGGTCAAGAGGACCAACCCTTCACCTTTCTCGGGCAGCGTGGCGATCAGCGATCTCCATCCGGGGTTGTTTGAGCCTGTGTGTGAGACTTCGATGGTTTTAACCGCACTCAAAGGCTGCAACATGTATCCCAATCCATACGGGAATAGTTGGGATAATCCTGGCTGAGGCTGATACATCTCTTGTAAAGTCTCAGGGTGAAGCACCTCTAAAGCCTGTGAGTCTTTATCAGTTAACATCATGGCGGTCACGTACATCGCCATGTCATGCGCGGAAGAGTATAAACCGGCTGCCGCTTTGGCAGAAAAGAATCTGGTGGGCTGTTTCTCGCCATTACTATTGAAAACGCCCGATACATTGGCGACATTCGGCGGAGTGGCGGCATAACTGCTGTCAGTCATTCCAATTGGATCCAAAATTTCGGTTTTCATGTAATCTTCAAAGGGAAGTCCGCTAACTTCTTCAACCACAAGCTGGAGCAATGAATATGCCCCACCGGAATATTGATATTTCGATCCCGGCTGGTAGATAACTCTGACCCCTTTTGGATCAGCGTCATTGGGTGACGTCAATGATTCTTCGATGGTCTGCAACTCATCCAGCAATTCAACTCCGCCGTATCCCCCGACATTGGCAATGCCTGATGAATGACTCAACAAGCGACGAATGGTCACCAGATCATGATCATACTGTGAGTGTGGAAGCTGCCACCGGCTAAAATAATTGCTCACCGGGGCATCCAGGTCGATAAGCCCTTCTTCGACTAACTTCATGACTCCCCACGCAGCAACCGGTTTGGAATTTGAGGCAACCTGGAAAAGTGTGCCTCCGTTAACCGGCACCTTTTTTTCTGCATCTGAGTAACCAAAACCCTTTATGTACTCGAGCTGCGAATCATGCACCAACGCCACCGAAGCCCCCTGAATATGATATTTCTGCATGAGAGACGGAATCTGTTCATCCAGGTACCGGGTGAATGTTTCGAAATCACCTCGTTTTGGCAAATTGGGTTGGATGAACACGATCAGAAGAACTGTGATCAAACATAATAAAGAATAGATCAAGTTTATAATTTTTTGTTTTTTCATAATGGCGTAAATATCTCACAAAGGGTCATTTTTGTGAACCCCAACAGTAAAGACATTAAGGCTGAGAAAGTAAACCGCGGAAGTCTTGATGACTTCCGCGGTTTTATTATCGCGTTTTGGATTTAGTAATCCATGGGGGGACCGCCGGCGGGCATGGCGGGGGGATTCTTGTCAGGCAGTTCAGTGATCAAGGCTTCGGTGGTCAGGATCATGGCTGCAATGGAGGCAGCATTCTCGAGGGCACCGCGGGTTACCTTGGCAGGATCGCCCAAACCGCTCTTGATCATATCGACATAGTCGTCTTTGATGACATCATAGCCGATCTTGTCATTTTTCTTGTCTTTCTGGGCGGCTTTGACGCCTTCGACAACCACAGCACCATCTTTGCCAGCGTTCTCAACAATTTTCTTCATCGGCATTTCAAGTGCCTTGCGAACGATCTTGACGCCGATCTGTTCGTCTTCACTGTCAAGTTTGAGGTCATCGAGGACGGTCATGGCATTGATGAGAGCCACACCACCGCCGGGGACGATACCTTCTTCGACTGCCGCACGGGTAGCGGAGAGGGCGTCTTCCACACGATGTTTCTTCTCTTTGAGCTCGGTCTCGGTTGCGGCGCCAACACGGATGATGGCAACACCGCCAGAAAGTTTGGCGAGACGTTCCTGAAGTTTTTCGCGGTCGTAATCGCTGGTGGTCTTGTCGATTTCGATGCGAATCTGTTCAATGCGGGCTTTGATCTGTGCTTCTTCACCCTTGCCGCCGATGACGGTGGTGTTGTCTTTATCAGCGGTGATTTTTTCAGCACGGCCGAGGTCAGAAATGACAACGGTCTCAAGTTTGCGACCGGTCTCTTCAGAGATGACCTGGGCGCCAGTGAGGATGGCAATATCTTGCAGCATGGCTTTGCGGCGATCGCCAAAACCAGGGGCTTTGACAGCCAGAACGTTCAGCATGCCACGCAGTTTGTTGAGTACGAGTGTAGCCAGAGCTTCGCCGTCGATATCTTCAGCGATGATAACCAGGTCGCGTTTGCCGGTCTGCACAAGTTTTTCGAGGATGGGAACGATATCCTGGGCGGCAGAGATTTTCTTGTCGTAGATCAGGATGTAAGGTTCGGGGATGATGGATTCCATCTTGTCGGTGTCGGTGATGAAGTAAGATGAAATGTATCCACGATCAAACTGCATACCTTCCACGTATTCTTTTTCGAATTCCAAACCCTTGGATTCTTCAACGGTGATGACGCCGTCTTTGCCAACTTTATCCATGACATCGGCGATTAATTCACCAATGGAGGAATCCTGGGCAGAGGTGGTAGCCACGGAAGCGATATCCTGGCGGGTGGAAATGGGAATTGCAAAACCCTTAATTTTTTCTGAAACCTTCTGGGTGGCGATTTCGATGCCGTGTTTCAAGAGCATGGGGTTGCCGCCAGCAGCCAAGGTTTTCAAACCTTCATTCACAATGGAGTGAGCCAACAAAGTGGAGGTGGTTGTGCCATCACCTGCGATATCGTTGGTCTTGGTGGCGGCTTCTTTGATCAGTTGAGCGCCCATGTTTTCATAGGGATCTTCCAATTCGATCTCTTTGGCCACAGTAACGCCATCATGGGTGATGGTCGGAGAACCAAATTTGCGGTCAATAGCCACATTGCGACCTTTCGGTCCGAGGGTGGTGATCACAGCAGTAGCCACAACATCAATACCATTCTTGAGTTTGCGGCGTGCTTCTTCACCAAATACCAGTTGTTTTGCTGCCATAGGTGTTTACTCCTTTATCAGAAAAATAATTATCCAACGATTGCGAGCAGATCGCTCTCGCGCAAGATCAAGAGTTTCTTGCCGTCAACCTTGATCTCGGTTCCGCCGTACTTGGCGAACAAGACCGTATCGCCAACTTTTACATCCATTTCAATGCGGTCGCCGTCTTCGTCACGATCGCCGGGGCCTGCAGCCAAAACAACACCCTTCTGGGGTTTTTCTTTGGCAGTTTCGGGTAATACGATACCGCCCGCGGTAACTTCGTTCTCTTCCACGGGTTCAACGATGACACGGCTGCCCAAAGGTTTCAAATTTAGTGCCATACTTGCCTCCTGAATAGGATTTATCGGATTTTGAATTTTAGCACTCACACTATTAGAGTGCTAAATACATCCCAATCATATCTTTCTTTATGAGTCGAGTCAAGAGAATCGGCGTTTCTCTTACAAAACTCTGATAAAACTTGCTGGGGTTTGTTGATTTCGAACTTTGAACTGGCAACTAATACTATTGAGCTTTTAGATAAGTCTTGCACTCAGGGTACCGCGTGCAGACATAGAACTCCTTGCCCACGTTGGGTCCCTTGATGGATTTACGGAGGGTCATTGCCGCACCGCAATTGGGACAAAAATCGGGTTTTTGCGGCGGCGGTGGAGGCGGCGCGGGGGCAGCTTGCACTTCTCTGACCCCGATGGCTGGAAGAAAATCAATATCTGGTTCATTGATGTGTTGTTCGATGTCTGTATGTGGAGCGTCGTTGGTTTGTTTTCCATCAAGGATGGCTTCGTCAAACCATTCTTTCAGGTCTGGCAGGGAGTAATCGTCTGATTGATGAATATGCAGCAGCGGAAGCCCGGCAGCTTTAAAAGCCTCTTCAATAAAGGCATCCTGTTTTCTGGATTCTGGTTTCTTTTGATTTTCTTCAAACTGGATGCCGAAAAAGATCCGCAGGGTTGTGACGCTGCAAACCAAAAAATCCACATTGACCCGAGACAATCTATCCGCGGCTAGAAAATCTGCTGCGGGGTCGCTAATTGAAAAAAAAGCTGCCAAAGAGGGTTTGGGGCACAAGACATAATCACTGCCCAAGGCCTTTCGTGCAGCAAGATAAAACTCATACTCCGCTTTAGAGACGATTTTGCTATTCGCCTGATACGGAAAAACACTCGTTTCTGCCCACAATGTCTCAACAACCGGTTGCGTTTGTTCTTTTTCAGGTTGTTGCTCTTCCCTTGATTTTTGATTTTTAGTCAATGATATCCTCACAGATCAGAGAAATCACCCTCCAGATAGTGGCCCCTCCGGTATAATAACTGTAAAAATATTATAGTGCTTGATTGGAAGTTTCAAATGCAAATCACTGTAGAGTTTGATGAAAATAACCAGGTCATCCGGGGAAAAATAAGCGGCAATGTTGATCGAGCGATTCTCAGGCAATACGTACAAGAGAGCAAGAATCTAATAAAACAAAAAAAAACATCCCTGGTACTTTCTGATTATCGAGAGGCAATTTTTCCGTTTTCAGTTCTTGAGGTTTTTACACTACCTGAACAGCACAGCAAAATGATGAATTCACTAGGTTTAAACATACATGGGATTAAAAGGGCATTATTATTCAAAAGAAATGCGAGCGAACTGGCTTCATTTTTTGAAGATGTGGCTGTAAATCGGGGGCAGAAAGTAAAAGTCTTTTACGATGAATCCGAAGCAATACAGTGGTTAATTAATAAATAAAATCAATTTACTTATAACCCTGGTTTCCACAGATTGCCACACCCTCATCAACAATCGCCATAATTGTGGGGTCTCCCCCAAAACCAGCCTCGATCTCATCAAATACCTGCAACGCCTCAACACAATAATTGTTTGATTTCGTGTTCATTCCTGCCAGTACTGAACCATAAATATAGTAATAAATTGCCGTACTTTGTGTGAGCGGCAGACCGTCAATCACAATCGCCGGATCGTTGGCTTCATCTTCATCACATTCAATACCACCGCTGCGGACTTCACATGACTCCTTGGTGGAGCATCCCCGAACGGCACAACGCAGCGGCAAGATCGAACCCTCATAATTACGTGCCTTGTAATAGATCACGCCTACCTGCCCATAAGAAGCCGGATCCTCCGGTTTGAAATTTAATGCCGCAAGCATGTTTGCTGAAGCCGCCAGCGGATAACCCTGTTGGATATAGGTGTTCGCAATTGAGGTTTGTGGAATCGGATCCTTGACACCCAGTCGTTCATTGATCTTGGCTGCCTGATCAAAAGCATCCAATGCCAGGTCATAATACATATTCTTCTCAGAAGTGATATTGCTCATGTTTGCCAGCTTACGATAGTTGGCACCCAGAGAAATATACAAGAAGTTCATATTGGGCATGATGGCAATGGCTTGCTTGTATTCTGCAATGGCTTGTTGATAGTTGGCAATTGACTCGTTGACGAAACCGTTCACACGGTGTACATCCATTAAGGATGGATCACGTTCCAACGCCTGGGTGATGTATTGCTGCGCCTGGGTCCACTTTTGTTGATCAACCAGGAGTTCTGCGTAATATGCCAGCGCCAATGCGTTGGTACTATCGAATTGAAGTGCCTTGACCGCAGCTTGTTCACCTTGAATCAGATAATCCTGCCACTCGTCACCTGCTATGGAAGATACGCCATACCAGTCATAAGCGAAAGCTTGAACAGCATAAAGCATGCTATATTCAGGCGCGATTTTTAAACCTGCAGTAATAGACTGAAAAGCTTCTTCCAAACGGGTTTTCTTTTCGAGGTCAGTGGTAAATTGAGAGGTGGAATAAACCTGAATACGCGCAAGGTCTGCCCACAATTCGGGATCATTCGGGTTAACTCTTACTGCGTCTTGGTAAGCGGCGATGGCTTTTTCGAGGTTGCCAGAAATGAAGTGGGTTTCGCCTTCTTGTGCATAAGAACCGAGGGTTCGTGTTGGGGTTGGTGTGGCTGCTAAAATGGGTTGAATCTGGCCGGTGTCAATGGCACGCAGAACAAAAACCAGACCCAACAAAATTACGAAGCCAATAAAGATTCTACCTGGACTCGATGAACGTTTTGGTTTGCTGAAAATTTGTTTTTTACCGCTGTAATCAATCATTCTTTTATTTACAGAGAAACAACTTATGGAGCAGGGGTCTCAGTAGCTGGAGCTTCCGGGGTCTCCGGTGTCATTCCTGCATCAGCTGAATTAAAAGGCGTGGCGGTGGGCAAGTCTGCAATGCCTTCTTTCGCCAACTGCTCGCAGATTAAGATCACTTCCTGGGCATTATATTGGGCAATATCATCATTGCGCATACCAGTGACAACTGCCTGAGCAATCTGCAAGGCTTCGCCGCACTGGTTGGTTTTGGCGAGTGCCAGCCCATAGGTATAGTAAAAAGCGCCAGTTGTACCATAATCCATGGTTAATCCCTGAACAGTCACACCATCAGGGGTGACGCCGCCTCTGACCGCCAACCTCAGTGCATCCACGGCATCAAGATATTGTTTATTGCGCCAGAAAATTACACCAAGATTGCCGTACAGTGTGGCGTTATCGGGTTGAAGAGCAACCGCGGCTTCTGAATATTGAATTGCTTTAGCGTAATCGCCATTTTTCAGGTAGGTCTTGGCAATCAGGGTCAACGAGAGCGGATTGTTGGGACTTAATGAATTTGCCATCGAATATTGGGTGATCGCTTTGTCGTAGGCTTCAATATAAAAATAATTGCGTCCCAATCCAATATGAAGGTCAGCAATATTGGGATTGATGGCCACGGCTGTTTCGAACTCTGAAACAGCTTCTTCATAGTTGCCGGTATACTCCAATAATAAACCACGTCCGCGATGCGTTTCGAGCGCGTTGGGCGCAAGATCAACTGCTGTTCGAGAGACATTGCGGGCTTGATCCAGAATATCCAGGTCACCCAACCCTTCCTGCATCATGTAAACGTAGATTTCGGTCAAATAGGAATATGCCGCGGCGTTATTAGGATTGAGAGCAATTGCTGATTGAAGGTTGCCTTCTGCCTGGATGTAATCTCCGCTGAGCCCATAAGCCCAACCCAAGAGCGCCAATGCATTATCATTATTCTGGTTTACCATAAGAGCGTTCTGAGCATTTCTTATGGCTTCTTCATAATTGCCAGTGTATATGTTGAGTTTTGCAAGAGCAAGATAACTGGCAGGGTTGCGAGGATCTGATTGCACTGCCTGATTGTACGTCTGGATCGCGAGAGCAAACTTGCCGTTCTCTTCCAGGCGCTGCGCTTCTGTAATATATGATTCGGGGGGGCGGGTTGGCGTAGGGGTAGCTACAAACAAGGGTGGGATGGTCGGAACGATCATTCGGTCAAAATAGATCAAAACGCCCACAACCAACAACAGCATGATTACGCGAAAGGGATTCGCCCTTTTGTGTTTGTGCTGCATACTCCAACGAGAACCTCTAATATTCATAGTATTTCATCTTACCAATGGAATTATCGAGCGTCAAGATGAGATAAGTTCTCTCCAAAAAGAACAAACAACCTTAAAGATGATCAAACAACTATTAAAAAAACTTGCCCTTCTCAACTGTTTTGGCTAGAATGAATTCATGCAATTCGACATTTTTACTTTGTTTCCCGGTGTCATTCAACCTTATCTTGATTCAAGCATTTTACAACGTGCCCGAGAAAATCAGCTGATCCATGTGGATCTGCATAACATCAGAGACTGGACCAAAGATAAGCACCATATTACGGATGAACCGCCCTACGGCGGCGGTGGTGGAATGGTGATGAAAGCCCCGCCCATCTTTGAGGCTGTCGAATCTGTGTTGGGCACTCCCCTGCCCTGTCCGCTCATTTTAATGAGTCCACAGGGACGACCTTTCAGCACTGTGGTTGCCCGTGAGCTTGCCTCCCTTCCCCGCGTCGCAATTCTGTGCGGCAGATATGAAGGTGTAGACGAACGTGTGCGCGAACATTTGGTGACGGATCAAATCTCGGTGGGTGATTATGTGCTGACAGGCGGTGAATTACCTGCCATGATCATCATTGACGCGGTCTCACGATTTTTACCGGGCGTGCTGGGCGACCCAGATGGCGCGGAAGATGATTCCTTTGCCAATGGGCTGCTTGAGTACCCTCATTACACACGTCCGGCAGAATTTCGAGGGTGGAAAGTGCCCGAAGAACTGCTTTCTGGCAACCACGCCCTGATCGAAAAGTGGCGAAAAGAACAATCATTGCTGCGTACCAAACAAAATCGGCCTGACCTGTTGACAGGGTTAACCCCAGGCAACAGCCAATAATAGATGTTATTTCATTTATAAGGAGTCGTCGATGGAAAAGAAGAAATTCCCGTGGGGGCGCACTTTTTTGATCGGTTTTGGCTTTTTCGGCATCAGCATTCTATGGCCTGTATTTAACCAATGGGTGCCACTGATTTTGCAGGTGGGTAACCCTGAGTTCGAAAGTTCAGTTGCGAACTTTATGGGCTTTGGGTTAGGCCCCGCCCTGGCTATGTTCATCATGACCTGGGATAACATAGTCAACATTTTCGTTCAACCCTGGGTCGGCAACCGCAGCGATCACACCTGGAACCGCTTTGGACGCCGAAAACCCTGGGTGCTGCTCGGTTTACCGATTGCTTTAATCGGATTTGTGTCCATTCCTCTGGCACAATCTGTCATCGCAGTGGCGGTATTCATCCTGGTCACCAACTTTGGGATGGCGCTTTTCCGCTCCCCGGTGGTCGCCTGGTTGGGGGATCTCTTTAAAGCCGATGAACGCAGCAAAGCCAACGGCGTGATTAACCTGATGGGTGGTCTGGCCGGCGTATTATCGTTTGTTGTTGGTGGAATGATCTTTAGAACCTTTGGGCGATCAGGTCCATTCATCGCTGGTGCGATTGCAATGACGGTTGCCCTGGCTGTGGTGCTCATCTTCGTCAAAGAACCAAAAGAAAGATTGGGCGTGGATGAAGAAGCCAGTCGCAACGTGAAGGGTTTGATTCCAAACCTCAAGGATGTGTTTACAAATAAAGACAAATCCATCTTAATGGTTCTGCTGGCGATCTTCTGCTGGTTCACTGGATTCAACGCCATCGAGACAGGGTTGTCATCATTCGCGGTGTTTAGCCTGAAAATTGAACCGGGTATCGCCTCAATTGTGTCTGCAGTGGCGAATCTGTCTTTCCTGGCATTTTGCATCCCCTCCGGCTTCATCGCGACCAAGATTGGCCGCCGCAAAACGATCATTTATGGGTTAATCGGATTGATTCCCATCTTCCTGGCAAGCTATTTCTTTGCAAACGGTTTGATCGCATTTATCATCATCCTCGTATTAGTGGGGTTCTTCTGGGCATGGATCAATGTCAACAGTTTGCCACTGGTATATGATCTCGGAGATGAGGGAAGAATTGGCGCGTTTACGGGGCTTTATTATTTCTTCTCTCAGACTGCAGCCGTTTTAGGACCAACAATGGGTGGGTTGCTGGTTGAAAAGGTCAATTACAACTACCGTCTTCTGTTCTTCTTCGGCGCTTTTTTCATGATTTGCGCCTTGCTCTGTATGTTGAGGGTCAAAGACCGCCATCACGAAGCAAAAATGAAACTTGAAGCTGCCAATCAGGTATAAAGAGAATGGCGAGATGTCAGACATCTCGCCATTTTTTAATTCTGACTACTTGCATCCCTTAATAAATGACGCTATACTAAGGTAACTAGTGGGAAAAAACCCACAATTCTTTTATCTCTGTAGGAGGAGAAAAGTATGTCCAAAAAGCTGTACGTAGTGATGTCTGTCTTGTTGGTTGTTGCGATCATGTTGACCGCTTGCGCCAAGACCGGTGCCGAAGCCCCGGCCGCCACGACAGATGAAAAGGTGAAAGTCTGCATGGTTACCGATAGCGGCGGCATCGGTGACAAATCATTTAACGACTTGACCTGGAAGGGTGTTGAAAAAGGAACTGCTGACTTTGGTGTTGAAGGTAATTACATCCAATCCAGCCAGGCAACTGATTTCGCCCCCAACCTGCAAGCCTGCAAAGATTCAGGCGCCAAGTTGATCATCTGCGTAGGCTTTATGATGACCGATGACTGCAAAGCAGCAGCTGAAGCCAATCCTGATGTTTACTATGCCGGTGTTGATATGGCTGGATTCGGCCTGGACAACTTCCGCGGTGTCACCGCCAAGATGGAACAGTCTTCCTACCTGGCTGGCTACCTCGCTGCTGGTATGTCTGAAACCGGTAAAGTTGGTTGGTATGTCGGCATCATGGGCCCCGCCGTTCAGATCTTTGGTGATGGCTGGTACTATGGCGTCCAGAAATACAACGAAGTTCACGGAACCAACGTGGAAGTGATCGGCTACGATGCTCTCAATCCCGGACAGGCTACCGCCACTGGTTCATGGATTGACGCTGACAAAGGCCGCTCCATTGGACAGAGCCAGATGCAAGAAGGCGCTGACATCATCCTGCCCGTCTGCGGTGGTGTTGGTGCTGCAACCGCTGCTGTTATGCAGGAAGCCGGAAAAGGCTACATCGTCGGCGTTGATCAGGACTGGACTCAGACCTATCCCGATTACGTTGATCAGATCCTTGCCAGCGTGACCAAGAGCGTTGATGTTCACATCTACGATGCCATCCAACGTATCAACACCAACACCTGGGAAGGCGGCGACTATGTGCTGACCCTCGAAAACGGTGGCACCCTCTTAACCTACAACGACAAGGTTGCTGTTCCCGAAGAACTCAAGGCTGAGATCGCTGACCTTCAGGCCAAGATCATCTCCGGTGATATCGTCATCCCTGATCCCGTTGCGATTCAATAATTTTTGTTTGTGATGAAAAGAGCCAGGTTTACCCACCTGGCTCTTTTTTTTTAATTATTTGATAAACGCAATTATGGTAAAATAATTGTCATACAAATCCACATACGCGAGGATAAATGCCTCCATTACTCGAATTAAAAGGTATCACCAAACGATTCCCGGGCGTCTTAGCCAACGATCACATCAGCATACAATTGAATAAAGGTGAGATTCTGGCGTTGCTTGGAGAAAATGGCGCCGGCAAAACCACTTTGATGAATATCCTTTACGGGTTGTATAAACCCGATGAAGGTGAAATCATCGTCAATGGAAAAAAAGTGGTTGTCTCCTCTCCGATCGATGCCATTCGATCAGGTATCGGCATGGTCCACCAGCATTTTATGCTGGTGCCTGTATTTACGGTGACTGAAAACGTGATGCTCGGAGAAGAATACACCAGTTGGGGCGGGTTTCTTGACCGCAAAAAAGCAGCCGACCGTATTAGAAAGATTTCAGATTTATACAAGTTAAACGTAAACCCTGATGATCTGGTAGAAGATCTGCCCGTTGGTATTCAACAGCGTGTTGAAATTGTCAAATTATTGTTCCGCAATGCCGACATTCTGATCATGGATGAACCAACAGCGGTTTTAACCCCTCAAGAAGTGGATGAGCTTTTTGAGATTTTAAAGATGCTGGTCGCGCAAGGCAAGTCAATCATATTCATCACCCACAAACTTCGTGAAGTGATGGAGTGCGCAGACCGTATTGAAGTTATTCGGTTAGGCAAGGTAGTTGGAGCCACCACCCCGGCTGAAGCCAGCCCTGAAAAACTGGCTGCCATGATGGTTGGTCGTGAAGTCGAATTGAAAACTGCCAAAAAGCCCAGTGAACCAAAGGGAACCGTATTGGCGGTTGAAAACTTGACTGTTAAAGACAACCATAATCATGTCATGGTTGATGAAGTCTCTTTTGAAGTACAAGGCGGAGAAGTTCTGGGTATCGCGGGCGTGCAAGGCAATGGCCAGACTGAATTGGTGCGTGCCTTAACCGGGTTGAAAACCCCCACTTCTGGCAGAATCACCCTTTTGGGAAAAGACGTAACCAAAGCCAGCCCCAGAACAATAACTGAATTAGGCTCAGCACACATCCCTGAAGATCGACAAAAAGATGGACTGGTGCTCGCCAATTCAGTAGCTGACAACCTTGTGCTCAATATGTATTATCAGCCTCCATTTGCCAAAGGGATCATTCTGCAACGTAACGCCATTGGTCAAAATGCCAATAGCCTGATAAAAAAATTTGATATCCGCACCCCTGGCAACTCAACCCTGGTGCATTATCTGTCTGGCGGCAACCAGCAAAAAGTAATCATCGCACGTGAGTTTTCAAGGCCGATTAAGCTCTTGATCGCCTCGCAACCCACCCGCGGTCTGGATGTGGGTTCGATTGAATACATCCACAGCCGAATCGTAGAAAAACGCGATCAAGGCAGCGCCGTGTTGTTGGTCTCTACCGAACTTGATGAAATCATGCAATTATCTGATCGAATCGCAGTCATGTACCGCGGCAAGATCCTCACTACCGTGAATGCCAAAGAAGTTACAAAAGAAGAATTAGGTTTGCTTATGGCCGGTGTTATACCAACTTTGAAACACAAAAAAGTTGATAAATCTCAAGTTCGCGAATTGATTACTTAGGACAACAAGATGACCGAAACGAAAACGAACACTGAAAAGAAGAATTTTCTAAGTGTGTTTTACGAGGAATTCTCCAAAAGCTCACTGACGATCATCATCCTCTCCATTATTAGCGGTTTTATTTTGGGTGGTGTTTTAGTGATTGTGACCTCTCCAGAGGTTTATCATGCTTTTGGCCGCTCGATTGGTGAAGGCTTTGCTACTTCGTGGAATATCGTAGCAAAAACCTACTCTTCGTTGTTTATTGGTGCGTTCGGCAACCCGGGCAAGATTAGTGCTGCACTTGCCAGCGGTAATTGGGATCAGATCAAGGTCGCTCTGACACCTTTTTTTGAAAGTTTGGTGGTTACCACTCCTTACCTGTTCACTGGTGTAGCTGTTGCACTGGGTTTCAAGGCTGGTTTGTTTAATATCGGCGCTGAGGGTCAAGTTCAGATTGGTGGTATTGCCGCTGCCTGGGCAGGTTTCTATTTCACCGGTCTTTCGCCCTGGATTCATGTGCCCCTGGCATTTCTGATCGGCGCAATTGCCGGCGGAATTTGGGGACTGGTTCCCGGATGGTTGAAAGTCAAGACAGGCGCTCATGAAGTGATCACCACGATCATGATGAACTACGTGGCTTATTACTTGATCTACTATCTGATTGCCGCCCCACTTCGCGACCCACAAGAAATCGTTCCCAAAACCCCCTGGGTTCAGGATAGCGCAAAATTATTTCAGTTGTTTCCGGGTGTAAACCGTTTTCACATTGGTTTCTTTATTGCCATTGCCGTCGCGGTTGTAGTCTGGTTCATCCTTTTCAAAACCACTTGGGGATACGAAATTCGCTCAGTAGGTTTGAACTCCCACGCTTCGAAATATGCGGGCATGAACATCACAACCATAACCGTTCTTGGCATGGCCTTGTCTGGCGCCATTGCCGGTATGGCAGGTGCCAACGAGATTTTAGGAGTCTCATGGCGCCAATCTCAGGCTCTGGCAAGCGGCTATGGTTTTGATTCCATCGCGCTTGCGTTATTGGCTCAAAATCATCCGCTGGGAGTGATTTTGACAGCGCTTTTGTTTGGTTTCATGAAAAGCGGATCACGAGTGATGCAACTGAACGCAGGCATCCCAATTTATATTATCAACATTCTGCAAGCCTTTATCATCATGTTCATTGCTGCTCCGGCAATCATCCGCACTGTCTATCGTTTGAAAAAACCAACAGTAAAAGAAGTCGCCGCATCAAGCGTTTCACTGAGTGAGAAAAAATAATGAATCCTACAACTACTCAACCTATCAGCGACAATCGTTTCAAGAGCTTTTTTAAGAATTATCGCCGCTATATTATGGGGCTGTCTTTCATCCTGGTCGGTATTTTAGTCCGGCTGATTCTCACTAATACTCTTTCGCCAGATGCAGTCACCACTTTTGCCAACAACATCAACGATAATGCCATTCAGATTGATAATTGGATATTTAACTCCCGATTTGGCTTGAATATCATCAGCGGACTTTGCATCGGCATGGGCTTATTCGAAATGATCCGTGGATTTCGTAAAGCCACCAACATTGCCTTTGCTGCAATGGGCGTTCTGGTAGTGCTGGGTTTTCTCTTTTGGGGAGCATCAGGTTCTTCAATCAGTTTTACCGGCATGCTCGCTGTGATGGTCATCCGTGCCGTGCCAATTACGATTGGCGCTCTGGCTGGCATCCTTTGTGAACGCGCTGGCATTGTCAATATTGCCATCGAAGGAATGATGATTGGCGGCGCTTTCGCTGGTGCAGTCATTGGTAGTCTGCTTGGCTTGTGGGGCGGTTTGCTGGCTGCCATTCTTATGGGCATGTTGTTAGCCCTGATTCATGCTGTTCTTTCGATCAAATATAAAGTTGATCAGATTATCTCCGGCACTATGATCAATATTCTCTCTACCGGTTTGACTTCTTACCTATATATCAAGTTCTTACAGGACGCAGAATTTCAACACTTAAATCAATCCGGTTTCTTTAAACCGCTTGCAATCCCCTTGCTTTCCAAAATTCCGGTGATTGGTCCGATTTTCTTTGACCATAATATTTTCGTCTATGCCATGTATATTTTGGTCGTGGTTCTCTGGATAGCGCTGTATAAAACCCGTTGGGGATTGCGCCACCGCGCCATGGGTGAACACCCCAAAGCGGCTGACACTCTCGGCATTAACGTCTTCCGCACCCGCTATATCGCATGCCTGTTGAGCGGTGCCGTGGCTGGTTTCGCCGGTTCCTATTTTTCTCTTGGTTCAGTGGGACGTTTCGAGCAGACCATGACCGCCGGACGCGGGTTTATCGCTCTTGCAGCTATGATCTTCGGCAACTGGAACCCGATTGGTTCCTTAGGCGCGGGTTTCCTCTTCGGTTTTGCTGAATCACTGACCACAAAATTATCTTTGTTGAACTTCCCCATTCCCGCTGAGGTGCTGCTGATGCTGCCTTACATTATCACCATCATTGTGCTGGGCGGCGTGGTTGGCAAGAGCCGCGGACCCGCGGTGGGTGGAACGCCGTACGAAAAAGAAAGTCTTTAGAACATACA